>NZ_JAPNJY010000028.1:0-925028 GCF_026626625.1 Corallococcus sp. BB11-1
CAACGGTCGCGTCCGGGTTGAAGCGCAGCACGCGGGGCAGCGAAGGCGCGGTGGCCTGCGTGTGCAGCTTCTCCAGCACCTTCAGTTCGATGGTGCCATCCAGGCCCAGCATCCGGTCCAGGCCCTCCGCGGGCACCTGCCGCACCACGTCGTAGCAGGCGCGGAAGAAGTCGCGCTCCCTGCCGGCGTGCTCCTTCCAGAGGGCCGCGTACACCTTGGGCAGGGGGGGCGCGTCGTCCAGGTCCTCCACGGTGAGCGGGACGGTGGCGACCTCCGCCTTGTCGCGCCCGTCCATCAGGAACTCCGGCATGAGCTGGAGCAGCGCGTGGCGGGAGAGCTGGAACTCCGCCAGCGTCAGGTACGTCTTGAGTGACATCCAGAAGCGCCGGCCGTCCGCGCCCGCCACGTACTTGCAGAAGAACGTGGAGCAGACCGACTCGCGGTACGCCCAGATGGTGCAGCCGCCGGAGTCCAGCGCGTAGTACGGGCAGCGCATGTTCGCGGAGCGGCCGAAGAACTGGTGCGCGTTCTTGTACAGGTGGTTGAACTTCGCGGGGGCCTTCACCCACTGGGGGCTCACGCCGATGCGGCTGTCGATCTTCTGCTCGATGCGCCGGCGCCCCTCCGCCATCTCCTTCGAGTCATCCGACAGGAGCGCGCCAATCAGGTAGTTGGGCAGGCGCGGGTAGTACGTGCAGCACTTGGTGTCCGGCCGGAACAGGTGTTCGACGCCGTCCACGGACTCCACGGTGGCCTGCGCGGACGTGCGGCTCATCGCGCACTTCGCGCACGTGGCCTTCGTCTCCGTGGGCGCCTCCTTCTGGAAGAAGGACGGGAGCAGGTCCCGGTACAGGGCGGGCAGGGTCGAAAGGATGGAGGACATGGCGTGCGTGCGGTGTCAGGAGGCCCGTGCGGCCCATTCCAGGTGGTAGGTGACGGCGTCGGGGGAGTGGCGGGTGCGGTGCAGGGTGAGGCCCTGCACCCCGATGCGCAACAGGCCTTCTTCCAGCACGCCCTCCGCGAAGCCCTCCAGCAGCTCCGGCTCGTTGAGCCAGAGGTCCACCTGGTTGGCGCCCAGCACGGTGAGCCGGGTCTCCGTGAAGTTGTTGCCGCTGCGGAAGTTGTGCTGCATGCGCTCCAGCGAGCGCATGGGCCCCACCACCTTCGCGAGCGTGAGCACCGCGCCGCCCATCAGGGTCTGCGCGTAGCCCTCGATCATCCGCCTGCCCAGCAGGCGCCGCGCGGCGTCCAGAGGGTGGGAGGGGTGCAGGGTGCGGCCCACGTCGTCCAGGCACTCCACCCATGTCGCCAGCGGATAGGCGGCGAGCAGCGGGGCCTTGAGGTCCAGGCCCCGCGCGCGCAGCCGGCCCACCAGGGCCTCCGGCAGCTCTGGCAGGAGCGTCTTGCGGTACAGGCTGTCCACGGTGTTGCCGAAGATGACGCGCTCGTCCCGCATGGCCTCGTGCCTTCCAGGGACCCACGGGGGCCCCGGGCGCGCATTCTTCGCCCAGGGCCCGGAAGGAGGCCAGTTCCCGGTGCGACAGGGGCTCCATGTTCGCTCAGGCTTCCTCGTCGGGGAGGAGCATTCGGAGCAGCTCGTCGTCAGGTCCGAGTGGGCGCCAACCGGAGGGAGGAGGTACCGCGCGGAGCGCTACTGCGAGGCCGCCGCGCGCCGCCTGGAGGAGGGCGCGTCCACGGTCGCCCGCGCCGCCTGAACCACCGCTGGTTCCGATTTTCCCTCTCGAATGAGGGCGAGAAACCGGAACCGCTCAGCCCTCCGGCGGATCGCTGCTCAACCAGAAGGAGCGGTTGCCGCTGCTCAATGCCTTCGCCAGGAACTCCTTGAACGAGGAGGCGATGCGAGGCGCCTCGTCAGGGGAGGTCTCGTGGAAGGCGTCAAGCAGCGGGTAGCGGTCGTTCTCGCGGTGGGCCACGTCCACGATGACGAAGTTGGTGTCCTGCATATCCACCAGGGTGAAGTGCGACGGCGAGCCGTCCTCGTTCTCATCGCGGCCCCTGATGGCGACGCGGGCACGCTCGATTCGCTCGAGCGGGAGGATGCGGTAGTTCATTTCCGGTGGCGCCTCGAACAGCGCAGCCCCATTGCAGCGTAGGTAGAAGGCGCGAAGATCGTCGTCGAGCTTCCATCCGACGCGCATTTCAAAGGCGGCTACCTGCGAGGGCGACGCGGGCGGATTGGGGAAGTGAAGCCGGGAAACCTCGGCCAGCAGCTGTTCCATGGGCATGGCAGTTCCTCAATCAGCGTAAGGGCGCTCAGGGCCCGGCGTCAGCCATCTGCCACCAGGGGCGTAGCAGGCGGGGTACTCGGCGTTGTAGGCCTTGTGCACGGAGTCAGGGACGGGCAGCACGTTGTCGCGGGCTGTCGGTGCTCCCCCGTGCGCCAGGTCGAAGACGTGATGGCCCGTCCAGAGGTCGCCGGACGTGCTGGGCCATTCCCCGAACTCCGAGCTCCACTCGCGCCTGAATCCCCTGCGTGCCTTGTCCCAGGTGTTCCGACGCCACTGAAGGTCTGGAACCTTCGGGTAGTCGCAGCAGCAGTGGGTGACGGCGAGGCGCCCACCAGCCTCCGCGGGCATCAGCATGAATCGCCCCTGCCAGTCGCCCTTGATGTCGGCGAGCCACATGCAGCCCATGAGCGCGTGGCCTTGGGCTGCGCACTTCGATTCGCAGCGGGCCATGAACGCGGCGCTGCACTGCCAGGGCCCGTAGTAGAAGGTGGTGCGCACCTGGCCGCCGGCCGGGCTGGGCATGAGTGGGCTCGTCCACTTCGCGGACGCGGGGGGGGCCGACGGTGCCGACGGTCGCCGAGCCGCAGCCCGCGAGGGCGAGGATGGCGGCGGCGCTCGCGGCGAGCTGCTGGTGGCTGGCAGCTATCACGGTAAAAAGTGATAGCGCGGCCATGGTCGGAAGTTAAGTCACAGCCGCGAGTGCGCCCCCATTGCATCCACCTCCACCTCCACCTCCACCGCGCACGGGTCGCGGTGGAGGCGGGAGGCCCTGGTGCGTCAGTAGCTCACGGACAGCGACACGCCGCTGAAGGCCGTGAAGGCCCTCAAGAGGATCCAATGCCGGCCCGCGTTCGCCTGGGTGCCCAGGCTGCACGTCTCGGTGTTGCCGTTCAGGTAGGGACGGCAGTTGTACGCGGTCGCGGTGGGCGCGGACCCGAAGCGCGTGTAGAGGTCCACGTCCCCGGTGCCCCCGGAGACGCTCACGGAGGCGGCGGTGTTCGCGGGTACGTCGAAGCAGAAGTACTGCTGCGAGCCCGCCGGGCCGGAGATGTTGGAGACCGTGGTGTTGTTCGGCAGCACCGTGCAGGGCGGCGGCGGGGGCGGGACGCCCACGCCCACGGCTGTCCACGCCGCGTCCACCGCGTCCTGGATGGCGGTGCTGTAGCCCAGCAGCTGCGCCGAGTACCGCGTCGCCGTCTTGGCCGCGTCAAGGTTCGTGTTGGCGACGAAGAGGTTCCGGTTGGCGTGGTAGAAGATGTGCGCCGCGGCCTCCACGCCAATGCCCGGCACGTTCACCGTCGACTTGCCCCTCGGGTGCACGCCGCCCGTGGCCAGCAGCTTGAACGCGAGGTTCGGCACGCCCGAGCCGTAGTGCACCGGCGTGCCGGGGCTGAGCTGGGCGTAGTGGTCCACCGACGCGCCATCCAGCGCCGGGTCGTCCATGTAGCGCAGGGCGTCCCCGGGCGTGTTCGGCGTCATGACCTGCTCTCCGATGTGCCAGACGCCCGTCGAGGCGCTCCAGGTGCCAGACGCCCAGCTCCCGCACGTCGCGGCGAAGATGTCCGACAGCGACTCGTTGAGGGCGCCAGACTCACCCGAATAGGTGAGGTTGGAGGAGAGGCTCGTCACCGCGTGGGTGACCTCGTGCACGACGACGTCCGGATCCATGCAGGGCGTCCCCGACGAGACGCCGTCGCCGTCGCTGCACACCACCACGTTGTTGAGCCAGTAGGAGTTCGGGGTCTGCGTGTCGTAGTGCACGACCGCCCTCAGCGGCCCGCCCATTCCGTTGTAGGAATCCTGGGCGAAGTTCTGCTGGAAGCAGTCGTAGAAGAGGCCCAGGTGTTCGTACGTCGTGTCGAGGACCGTGTCGCCGGTCGCGGCCTGACCCTCCAGACGGCACACGCCGTTCGTCGGGCCTCCCACCGAGCACACCTTCCGGTCCAGAGCGGTGTGGATCTCCGAGGTCCGCCGCACCTCCGCGCCGTCCGCCGCGCTGATGAAGACGTGGTCGCGCACCGGCAAGCCGTCCGGGGCCACGCCGGACACCACCACCTCGAAGGCCCGCACCAGGGCCGCGTCCGGCGTCGGGCGCACGAACACCTCCCGGGGTGCCGCCGCCGTCTGGCCTCCGGACGTCGCCGCCAGGGCCGCCTCCCGCGCCCTCTCCGGGGAGATGCGCGCTGGCTCCAGGGTCCCTTCACCATCGCGCGCGGTGCCGTTCACCAGGTACACCCGGCCGGCCGGGTCCAGGTGCACGAGCAGCTCCTCGCCCACGACCGGCAGGCCCGCCTTCACCTGGGCATAGCGCACGTGGGTGTGGCCCAGCCCGTCGCGGTGAATGCCCACGGGCGTCACGTCCTTCGGATTCAGCCGGAAGACGGGCAGCACCCGGACCAGCGTGGGCTCCAGCAGCGCATGCGCCTGCCTGGCCGAGGCCCCCGGGATGGGACGGCCCGTGGCCCCCAGCTCCCCCTGGAGGAACGACGGGACACCATCCTTGTGCGCATTCAGCACCTGCACACCGGCCAGGGACGCCAGCACCGCCGACGCCTCGTCCCGTTGGCCGGCGAACTTGATGAGCCCGGAAGGCGGAGGCGCGGGGGCCTGCGCGTCCGGCCCTCCAGCGCCACAGGCGGACAAGGTGAACGTCAGGCCGGCCAGGAGCCAGCGGCTGCTACGCGTCATGGATCTACCCCCGTTGGAGATGAAGCCCTGCTTCAAAGCCTTCCAAGGAAAGCACGGGCCGCTGACTGTCAGTAGGGGTCGCGGAAGACATGGAGTCCATGGACGGATCACCCAGGCCCACGTCGGCGGCGGTGCACCCACCTGGACGGGGGGCAGCCATCCGGCCGCGAAGTCCGGGCGTTGTGACGCGGGGCGCGATGATAAGGACGGCCCCGCTGTTACCTCCCGTCACCCGTTCGCAAGGTCCTCCATGCTCACGCTGCGCGGGGCTCCGGCCCTCTCCGAATTCCGGCTCGCCAAGCTGCTCGTCCGTTGTCGCGAGCGGGTGCCCACGGTGGCCACCCTCTATTCGGAGTACGTGCACTTCGCGGACACCTCCGCGCCGCTGACGGACGCGGAGGCGGAGCGGCTGGGGCGCCTGCTGGAGTACGGCCCCCGCGCGGCGAAGCGCGAGCGCACGGGCACGCTGCTGCTCGTGGTGCCGCGTCCGGGCACGGTGTCGCCCTGGTCCACGAAGGGCACGGACATCGCGCACCACTGCGGCCTCTCCCAGGTGCGGCGCATGGAGCGCGGCGTCGCGTTCTTCCTCACCGGCCCCGGCGGACGGGCCCTGGAGGCCGAGGAGGCCCAGGGCGTGGAGGCGGTGCTCCACGACCGGATGACGCAGGCGGTGCTCTCCCGGATGGAGGACGCGGCGGTGCTCTTCCAGACGCACGCGCCCCGGCCGCTCACGCGCGTGGACGTGCTGGGCGGAGGACGGGCCGCGCTGGCGCTGGCCAACGGCGAGCTGGGCCTGGCGCTGGCGGAGGATGAAATCGACTACCTGGTGGAGCGCTTCACGGCGCTGAAGCGCAACCCCACGGACGTCGAGCTGATGATGTTCGCGCAGGCCAACAGCGAGCACTGCCGCCATAAAATCTTCAACGCGTCGTGGACGCTGGATGGCGCGCCGCGCGAGCGCTCGCTCTTCCAGGCCATCAAGAACACCTTCGCCGCGAGCCCCGGCGGCGTGCTGTCCGCGTACAAGGACAACTCCGCCGTCATCGAGGGCTTCGAGGTGGAGCGCTTCTTCCCGCAGGGCGAGGCGCGCGAGTGGGGCGCCGTGCGCGAGCCCGCCCACATCATGATGAAGGTGGAGACGCACAACCATCCCACCGCCATCTCCCCGTATCCGGGCGCGGCCACGGGCGCGGGCGGTGAGATTCGCGACGAGGGCGCCACCGGGCGCGGCGCGAAGCCCAAGGCGGGGCTCACCGGCTTCTCCGTCAGCCACCTGCGCATCCCGGGCTACACGCAGCCGTGGGAGGTGCCGTACGGCAAGCCGGAGCGCATCGTGTCCGCGCTGGACATCATGCTGGACGGCCCGCTGGGCGGCGCCGCGTTCAACAACGAGTTCGGCCGGCCCAACCTGTGCGGCTACTTCCGCAGCTTCGAACAGCACGTCCCCACGCCCACCGGCGTGGAGGTGCGCGGCTACCACAAGCCCATCATGCTGGCGGGCGGCATGGGCAACATCCGCGCGGGCCACGTGAAGAAGGCCCTGCTGCGCGCGGGGGACAAGCTCATCGTCCTGGGCGGCCCCGCGATGCTGATTGGCCTGGGCGGCGGCGCGGCGTCCTCCATGGCGCAGGGCGCGAGCGCGGCGGATTTGGACTTCGCCTCCGTGCAGCGTGACAACGCGGAGATGGAGCGCCGCTGTCAGGAGGTCATCGACCAGTGCTGGATGCTGGGGGATGCGAACCCCGTGCGCTCCATCCACGACGTGGGCGCGGGCGGCCTGTCCAACGCGCTGCCGGAGCTGGCGCACGACAACGGCCTGGGCGGCCGGCTGGAGCTGCGCGAGGTGCCCAACGACGAGCCGGGCATGTCCCCGGTGGAGATCTGGTGCAACGAGGCGCAGGAGCGCTACGTGCTGGGCGTGGCGCCGGAGGACCTGCCGCGCTTCCAGGCCCTGTGCGAGCGCGAGCGCGCCCCCTTCGCGGTGCTGGGCGAGGCCACGCAGGAAGAGGTGCTCACGCTCACCGACCGCGAGCTGGGGGACACGCCCATCGCGCTGCCCATGGACGTGCTCTTCGGCAAGGCGCCGCGCATGCACCGCGAGGGCGTGTCCCGGCCGCTGAAGCACGCGCCGCTCTCCTTGCCCCAGGACTGCAAGGCCCTGGCGCACGCGGTGCTGTCGCACCCGACGGTGGCGGACAAGTCGTTCCTCATCACCATTGGTGACCGCACCGTGGGAGGCCTCACCGCGCGCGACCAGATGGTGGGCCCCTGGCAGGTGCCGGTGGCCGACTGCGCGGTGACGCTGTCCTCCATCCTGTCCACCACCGGCGAGGCCATGGCGCTGGGCGAGCGCACGCCGCTGGCGCTCATCGATGCGGCGGCCTCCGCGCGCATGGCGGTGGGCGAGGCGCTGACGAACCTGGCGGCGGCGCGCATCGACAAATTGTCGGACGTGAAGCTGTCCGCCAACTGGATGGCGGCGGCGGGCAGCCCCGGCGAGGACGCGAACCTCTACGCGGCGGTGCACGCGGTGGGCATGGAGCTGTGCCCCGCGCTGGGCATCGCCATCCCCGTGGGCAAGGACTCCATGTCCATGCGCACGCAGTGGCAGGAGGGCGGCGCGAAGAAGGCGGTGACGTCGCCCCTGTCGCTCGTCATCACCGCGTTCGCGCCGGTGCTGGACGCGCGCCGCGCGCTCACGCCGCAGCTGGTGGACGTGGGAGAGGACACGCGGCTGCTCCTGGTGGACGTGGCGGCGGGCCGGCAGCGCCTGGGCGCCTCCGTGCTGGCGCAGGTCCACCAGCAGGTGGGCCCGGAGTGCCCGGACGTGGACGACCCGGCCCGGCTCAAGGGCTTCTTCGCCGGGGTGCAGGAGCTCCAGGCGGCGGGCCTGCTGCTCGCCTACCACGACCGCTCCGACGGCGGGCTCTTCGCCACGCTCGCGGAGATGGCCTTCGCGGGCCACTGCGGCGTGGACGTGGACGTGGTGGCGCTGGGCGGTGACGCCGTGGCGGCCCTCTTCAACGAGGAGCTGGGCGCGGTGGTGCAGGTGCGCTCGGGCGACGTGGCGACGGTGCGGGAAGTCCTCGCCCGGCACGGCCTGGGCGCGCACGTCCAGGAGCTGGGCCGGCCCACGCAGGCGCAGGTGGTGCGCGTGCGGCAGGGGGCTCAGGTGCTGCTCGCCGAGGACACCTTGGCGCTCAAGCGCACCTGGTCGCGCGTCAGCTACGAGATGCAGAAGCTGCGCGACAACCCCACCTGCGCGGAGGAGGAGTACGCGGCGAAGTGCGACGCGGAGGACCCGGGCCTGTCGCCGGTGCTCACGTTCGACCCGACGGTGGACGTGGCGGCGCCGTTCATCGCCAGGGGCGCCCGGCCCCGCGTGGCCGTCCTGCGCGAGCAGGGCGTCAACAGCCAGCAGGAGATGGCGGCGGCGTTCACCCGCGCGGGCTTCACCGCGGTGGACGTGCACATGAGCGACCTGCTGGCGGGCCGCGTGTCGCTGGAGGACTTCAGCGGCATCCTGGCGTGCGGCGGCTTCAGCTACGGCGACGTGCTGGGCGCGGGCGGGGGCTGGGCGAAGTCCATCCTCTTCAACCCGCGCACGCGCGACGCCTTCTCCCAGTTCTTCGCGCGGCCGGACAGCTTCGGCCTGGGCGTGTGCAACGGCTGCCAGATGTTCGCGCAGCTGCGGGAGCTCATCCCCGGCGCGGACGCGTGGCCGCGCTTCGTGCGCAACGCGTCCGAGCAGTTCGAGGCCCGGCTGAGCACGGTGCAGGTGGCCCCGTCCCCGTCGCTCTTCTACCGGGGCATGGAGGGCAGCCGGATGCTCATCGTCGCGTCGCACGGCGAGGGGCGCGCGGAGTTCTCCAGCGCGGAGGAGGCCGCGCGCGTGGATGGCTCCGGGCTGGTGACGACGCGCTGGGTGGACAACCGGGGGCAGGTGGCCGCGAAGTACCCGGCCAACCCCAACGGCTCGCCGCTGGGCATCGCGGGGCTCACCACCCGGGACGGGCGCTTCACCGTCACCATGCCGCACCCGGAGCGCGTGCACCGCACCGTGCAGCACTCGTGGGCCCCGACGGCGTGGGGCGAGGACGGCCCCTGGATGCGCATGTTCCGCAACGCCCGCGCCACCCTGGGGTGACGCGGAGCCCGGAGGGGCCTTCCTTCGCTACTGGAGGAAGGCGCCCTTCACCGCGTCCAGCAGCGGGTTGGCGCCCGTCACGGGGTCGGTGCAGCCCTGGTTCACGGTCCAGATGATGGCGCCGCCGTAGCCCTGCTCCTTCACGAAGGCGCCCTTGGCCGCGATGGCCTGCGGGCCGTCATAGGAGATCCACCTCACCGTCCCGTCCTCCACTTCGCTTCCGCGCGCGAAGGTGAGGTAGCTGGACTGGGCCTGCGGGTCCCAGTGGTAGGTGCCCCGCGGGGCATAGCCGAGGATCTTCTTGTAGTTGAAGGAGTTGTCCCCCCCCACGTAGTCGGACCAGTCCGTGAAGGGTTGGTAGGGGCCGGTGATGTTGCGCCAGGCCAGCCCGTAGAACGGGATGCCGATGCCCAGCTTCTCCTTCGGGATGCCCGCTTGCACCCACGCCGCCAGGCTGGAGGACACGGACGTGGGGCGCATGCCCGCCTCTCCCGTGAGCGCGGAGGTGTGCCAGGACTGCCACCCGTCCCATGGGCCGATCATCTCGTAGGTCATGACATTGACCTGGTCCAATGAGGGCGCGAGCTGCGCGTACCAGGGGTCCGCGTCCTCGGGGAAGTTGGTGTTGATCCAATGGATGGGGAAGGTCAGCAGCATGTTCGGCCGCGCCGCGCGCAGCGCCCGCACCAGCGCCAGCAGCCGCGGCCGGTCCGCGACCTCCACCGGCTCCCAGTCGATGTCCAGCCCGTCGTAGCCGAAGTCGTCCACGGCCTTGAGCAGGTTGCTGACGAAGGCCGCCCGGTTCGCGTCGGAGGCCGCGCCCACCCAGCCGTCGTGTTCGCCGGAGCCGCCCACCATGATGACGGCCTTGCGCCCCGCCGCGTGAGCGCGCTGCGACAGGAGCCGCGCGATGGCGGGGCCTTCATCGTTGTCGAACTGGGTGCTGAGCGTCCCATCCGCCCGGGGGATGGCCCGGCCCACGAAGATGTGCGTCATCGCGGTGAAGTCCACCTTCTCCGGCGGGTACTCATCCGCGTTCCAGCCCGTGTAATAGCCCGACACCCACTTGCCCTGGCTGGTGGGCGCCTGCACCACCACGAAGGCCGTGGCCTTCTGCCGGGGGTCCTCGTTGCTGGTGGCCACCACGTTGAAGGTGCCCGGCGTCGCTGGCGCCGTGTAGACGCCGGTGGCGCTGACCGTCCCTCCCGCCGGGCCCTGCGGCACGGACCAGGTCACCGCCGTGTTGGGGGTCCCCGTCACGGTGGCGCTGAAGGCCTGGGTTCCACCGGGGACCAGGATGACGTCCGTCGGGCTGACGGCGACGCTCACCACCGGCGGAGGCGGCGTGGACGCGGCCTCCACGCCAATGTCGTCGAAGTAGAGCGGCGGCAGGCCCTTGCCGCGGTCCTCCTGGATCCAGAGCCCCGTGATGCGGGTCGAACCGGCAGGCACCAGGCTCGACAGGGGCACGCGGCAGGTCGTCCACTTGTTGGCCGGGATGGCTCCGCCCGTGCAGGTGGGGCCCAGGGGGACGCCCACCGGCTGCTGCGTCCCGATGACGGCGCGCACGCGCAGCGCGGCGTCACCGCCGGTCCTGCCCCCATTCACCTTCAGCACCAGCGTGTCGCCGGCCGCGATGGTCAGCTCCGGGTGCGCGAAGTAGAGGGCCTCCCACGGGCCCATCTTCACGGAGATGGAGTAGGTGCCCGAGGCCACGGGACTGGTGTTGCGCAGGGAGTGTTCCTTCGCCCAGGTGTAGTCCTGCCAGGGCAGCACCAGTTTGTTCCGGTAGATCCACGTGGTGATCGCGGGCGGTGAAGCTTCGGCCGGCGACGCGGCGAAGGCTCCCCCGCTCAAGGCCAACCCGAGGGTCATCGCCGCCAGCAACCACGTCCATTGCCATCTCATCGCGTTCCACCTTCGGAGGGAAAGTGCTTCGGGCCTCGCTTGCTGGAGTTCGCCGCCCGGGACGGGTTGCTTGCTCCAGTCACCCGAGCTGCTCGCACGCCGAGCGAGGACTGGCGTGGTGAAGCAATCTCGGGGGGGTGGTCACGTTCCGCACCCAGCCCTGGAGGAGGTACCGGGGGCGCGCGAGTGAGAGGGATTGTTGCCTAGGTGAGGACGGGTGGAAGGGGATTTCCCTCGGGGACGTGTTTCATGGCCACGGAGTTCATGCAGTAGCGCAGCCCCGTGGGCGGCGGGCCATCCGGGAAGACGTGGCCCAGGTGGCCGTCGCAGCGGGCGCAGCGCACCTCGGTGCGCACCATCCCGTGGGACACGTCGCGGATCTCCGTGAGCGAGTCCGGGGTCAGGGCCTGGGTGAAGGACGGCCAGCCCGTGCCGGACTCGAACTTCGTCCCGGACTGGAACAGCGGGTTGTTGCAGCCGGCGCACACGTAGGTCCCCGGCGTCTTGGTGCCCAGGAAACAGCCGGTCCCCGGGTACTCCGTGCCGTGGCGGCGCAGCACGTCGAACTCCTCGGGGGTGAGGCGCTTGCGCCACTCTTCATTGGAAAGATTGAGCTTGTCCGTCATGGGTCCTCCTCCACGGTTCCGGGCGCCTGCCCAGACACGGCCTTGGATGCTCCAGCGTGATTCCCGTCGCAACGTATAGCAGGGGAGCAGGCGGGGGGCCGCCGTCCGGGAAGGGCACCGCACGACCGTGCGGACCTGGAAAGGTGTGGGCCACGAAGCAAGGGGGGATGGGGGTTCTACCTCCGCATGGGGATGCGCCCTTCTGGAGGAGGTACCGATGCGGATTTCGGAACTGATGCACAAGGACGTGGAGACCATCGACGCGGATGAGTGCCTGCGCACCGCCGCGGAGCGCATGCGCACCTGCTACATCGGCGCGCTGCCCGTCACGGAGAACGGCCGGCTCGTGGGCATGCTGACGGACCGGGACATCGCCGTGCGCTCCACGGCGCTGGGCAAGGACCCCAACGTCACGCCCGTGCGCGAGGCGATGACGCCCACCGTCATCACCTGCTCCAAGGACGACACGCTGGATGCCGGCGAGCTCCTGATGGAGGAGAAGAGCGTGCGCCGGCTGGTCGTCGTGGACGAGGACCGCCACGCGGTGGGCATCCTCAGCATGGACGACGTGGCCTCCATCCCCGGCAAGTTGATCCGCCCCGGGGAGCTGCTGGAGCACCTGAGCATCTATTCGTGAGCCGCTGGTGAAGAGGGCCCGGCATCCCCCACCGGGGTGGGGAACACCGGGCCCGTCATCGTGCGTCGCGCCGGGCTTCAGCCCGCCACGGCCGGCTGGCACGCGGCGGACAGCCACGATACCGCCTCATCCCAGGGCAGGTCGCGCTGGGCGCCGTCGCGCTGGCGCAGGCGGACGTTGTTCGCCTCCACCTCGCGGCCGCCCACCACCGCGAGGAAGGGCACGCCGGCCTCGTGCGAGCCCAGCACCTTCTTCGACAGCGACTCGTCCCGCACGTCCGCCCTCGCGCGACAGCCCGCCTGTCTCAACCGTGACGCCAGCCGCTCCGCGTACGCGGCGGCCCCCGCGCCCACGGAGGCCACCACCACCTGTTCGGGCGCGAGCCACGCGGGCAGCGCGCCCCCGTGGTGCTCCAGCAGGATGCCGATGAACCGCTCCAGGCTGCCGAACAGCGCGCGGTGAAGCATCACCGGGCGCATGCGTGCGCCGGCCGCGTCGACGTAGTGCAGGTCGAAGCGCTCCGGCAGCACCAGGTCCAGTTGGATCGTCCCGCACTGCCACGCGCGGCCCAGCCGGTCCTGGAGCACGAACTCCAGCTTGGGGCCGTAGAAGGCGCCCTGGCCCGGCTGCTCCTCGAACTGGAGCCCCGCCTGCCGCGCGGCGGACTGGAGCCACGCCTCCGCCTGGTCCCACAGCGCGTCGCTGCCGGCGCGCATCGCCGGGCGCCCGGAGAAGGCCACCTGCACGGCGTCGAAGCCGAAGCCCGCGTAGAACGCCTTGAGCGACTTCACGTAGCGCACCACCTCCGCCTCCACCTGCTCCGGAGCGCAGAAGATGTGGCCGTCGTCCTGCGTGAACTGGCGCAGGCGGAACAGCCCATGCAGCGCGCCGCTGGGCTCGCTGCGGTGCACGAGCCCGAACTCCCCCAGGCGCAGGGGCAGGTCGCGGTGGCTGGGCGCCATGCGCTGCACGAGGTGGATGTGGCCCGGGCAGCTCACCGGCTTGAGGGCCAGGTGCCGGTCGCCCTCGGGCAGGCAGAACATGTTCTCGCGGAAGTTCTCCCAGTGGCCGCTCTGCTCCCAGAGCGGCTGGGAGAACAGCTGCGGCGTACGGACTTCCTGGTAACCCTCGTCGCGCATGCGATGGCGGACGTGCTCCTCCAGCAGGCGGTACAGCATCAGTCCGCGCGGGTGCCAGAACACCATGCCCGGGGCCTCTTCCTGCAGGTGGAAGAGGTCCAGGCGCTGGCCCAGCGCGCGGTGGTCATGTTCGTCGAGCATCGTCGTGTCTCCGTGTGTCGGTCGGGTGGGGAGCCGGGGCCGGACACGGGGCGTGAGTGCTTGCACGGTCGCCCCGGCCGGAACTCGGCGGGGCGGGAAACCGTGCGCTCGTCAGACCACCGACACGCGCACCGGTCCCACTCCCGCCGAAGCGGTGGTGGTCGTGGTCGCGGTGGTGGTGATGAAGAGGCTCACGGGACAAGAAGTGCTCCCGGACGCACGGAAAGTCAAGCCGTGCGCCGGGACGACAGGGGCCGTCAGTTCAGCAGCGCCAGCAGGCCGAACAGGCCCAGGAACAGGTAGAAGAGCGACTCGCCGGCGATGAGGCCGCCGCCCACCAGCGACATGGTGCTCATGTCCTCAGGGAGGACCGCCTCGCCCGGCGCGGGCTCGCGGGTGAAGCGCTTGGAGAAGGTGTTGAACAGCGACGTGAGCACGCCGCCCACGCCGAACCAGAGCGTGGCCGGCAGCGCGATGAAGCCACCGAACGCGGCCGCGTAGGGGCTCGGCAGCACCACCGAGTCCATCACGTAGCCCGCCGCGAAGCCCCGCCGCGAGCCCTGCACGAAGCGCAGGTACGCCGGGTGACGCCGGATGACCTTGCGCAGGACCTCCATCGTGAAGCCGATGCCCAGGCCGATGAGCAGCGCCTTCACCTTGTATTCCGACAGCGCGCCCAGGTCGCGGATGGCGCCCACGAACTTGTACGTCATCGCGCTGCCCCACTGGCCCACCTGCGTGTCGGGGTGATCCAACTGGTTGATGGACAGCACCGGGTAGGCGCCCATGAACACGCGCGCCAGGCCCACGCACAGCACCGCGCCCATGAAGATGCCCAGCACCTGGTAGCGGAACTGCACCACGCGGTTGGTGCCCAGGCGCCAGCCGGTGGAGCGGTCCTGCTGCATGTCGCAGCCCACCGACGTGGAGATGAGCAGGATGGAGGACGCCATCAGGCCCACCAGCGGATCCTTCAGGCCCAGCAGCGACATGAGCAGCACCGACATCACGAACGCGCTGGAGATGGGGTTGTTGTCGCTGATGCCGTAGGCGATGCCGTTGATGAGCACGAACAGCAGCGACAGCGCGAGCCCGAAGATGATGAAGCCCGCGGGCTGGTTCAGCACCTGCGTGGCGACGACGACGACCGCCGCGCCCCAGCCCACCACCCAGGCGATGAGCCGGGGCACGTTGACCTTCTTCCAGGCCGGCTCGTCGTCCACCGGCGCCTGCGCGCGGCTCCGGATGCGCGCCACCGCCTGCACCGCCAGCAGCGCCAGGTCCACCATCGCCGCGCCGCAGATCATCGCCAGTGAGATGAGGAAGCCGATCTTCCGGTACGGATCATCGGGCCCCAGCCACCCGATGCCCTGCAGGAACGGGGTGATGGCGAAGCCCAGCAGGCCCATGCACATCGCGGGCACGGTGATGCGGCTGCCCACCACCATGCCGGCGCCCACCGTGGAGCTGCTCACGCTCAGCGCGGCCACGGCCGCGACCTTCTCCGTCAGAAACGCGGCGAGGATGCCCAGGCCGGTGCCGCCGCCCAGCTTCGCGATGGACGCCTTGAGCAGGCGCTTGTCCGTGAGCGCGCGCAGGATGTTGGCCACCGCGTAGCCGGACGGGTAGTCCAGCTGGAGCCGGTCCACGAGCAGCGGCGTGTAGAGCATCCCCACGCCCACGCCGAACATGCCCACGCAGCCGACGAAGAGCATGAGCTGCCACGCGGGCGGCTGGGGCATGCCCAGCCACACCATGGCTTGGATCAGCACGGACATGGCGCACAGCGAGGCCACCGACGCGGCCATCGTCTGCATGTAGTTGGCGCCGTGCTTGCCCTCCGCGCCGTAGCCGTACGTGACGACGCTGCCGAGGATGCCGGAGAGCACCTGGCTGGCCACGAAGAAGCCCAGGCTGAAGTTCATGTACGACGCGGCCACGCCGCCCAGCGGGCCCAGGATGAGGATGGCCACCGTGGCGAGCAGCAGGTGGTACTTCCAGGTGTTCACCGCCGGCAGGAAGCGGAAGCGCGGGGTCACCGCCTCGGACGCGGGCGACAAGGTGGGGGAGGGCTCCGGGGGGAGCGGTTGGGCGGGGTGGGCCATGGGTGCGGGGGAGGGTAGCGGCGTTCCCCGGCCCCCCACAACCGGACGCCTCCCCCAGGGACGCGGGCGGCCCGGCGGCCCGTCGCCGACTCCGCCGTGAGGCGCGCCGGCCCTTGCGGAGGGAGCCGCGCCATGCGACGTCGCGGTGCATGCGCCTCACCCTGCACCGTGGTGTCAGCCTCGCCGTCCTCGCGTCCGCCCGCACGGAGGCGGATCACCACGAGGACCTGGGGTGCAGCATCCAGGGGCCCACCGCGCGTCCGGTGCGCCGCGCGCAGCTTCCGCTCAAGAAGCACATCGCCGCGCTGGGCCGCGAGGGTGCGCTGCGAGAAGCGGACGCGCTGGTGCGCTGGCTGGAGGACACGCCCCGCTATGCCGCGCTGTGCGTGGGCACGAAGCGGCGCATGGGCCGGCGCGTGCTGCGCCAGGACGTCCTCTTCCCGGATGCCCTGGGCCACCGTCCCCGCGTGCTGCACCTGCGCCAGGAGTCATTGGGCCTGGACGTGCCGGTGCGCGCGAAGGACTGGCCGGTGGTGGCGGACCTGTTCGCCGCGCTCGCCCGGGGCGCGACGCCGGAGGAGCTGCGGGGCCTGTCCGTCGTCCCGGTCGTGGATGGGCTGCTGGGCGACCTGTCGCAGGCCGGCTGGCTCGTGCGCCATGACGGCCCGGTGGACGTGCCCGGCCCGGGGGCCCTCTTCGTGGGGCACAACACGGTGCTGGTGGCGGGCAGGGAAGGGCGCGTGCTGGTGGATCCGTACTTCCGCCCCGCCGGGGACGCGGACCTGCCCGGCTACGCGCCCATGCAGGCGGGCGACCTGGGGCGGGTGGACGCGGTGGTCATCACCCATTCGCACGGCGACCACTTCCACCTGGGCTCGCTGCTGCCGCTGCCCCGCGACACGCGCATCTTCGTGCCGACGGTGGCGCGCGAGAGTCTCTTCTCCACGGACTGCGCGCTGCGGCTGAAGCAGCTGGGCTTCACGCGCGTGGAGCCCCTGCGCTGGGGCGAGACGCGGCAGGTGGGCGACGTGACGGTGCGCGCGCTGCCCTTCCACGGCGAGCAGCCCACTGACGGCGAGGGGCCGCACCCGGGCCTCTTCAACGAGGGCAACACCTGGCACCTCGGCACGCCGGACTTCTCCGCCGCCTTCTTCGCGGACGCGGGCCATGACGTGCGCGGGGACATGGACGCGGTGTGCCGCGCGGTGCGCAAGGCGCAGGGCCCGGTGGACGTGCTCTTCTGCGGCGTGCGCGGCTTCCGGCTGCCGCCCATCTTCTTCGGCTTCACCACGCTGGATGCCTTCCTCGTCAACGTGCCGCGCGACGCGCTCACCACGCCGCAGCGCTTGATGGCGGGGCCGGAGGAGGCGCTGCGCTACGGCGCGCTCCTGGGCGCGCGCTACGTGGTGCCGTGCGCGGACGGCGGCGCGCCCTGGTACTGGCGCGAGGGGATGGGGCCTCGCTACGAGGGCTATCCGGGGGAGCCCGTCACGGGCGCCAGCTCGCTGGATGAGAACCCGGACGCGGATCCGTATCCGGAGCGGCTGGCGGAGGTGCGCACGGAGAAGGGCGAGGGACCGAAGGCGCTCCTCCTGCGGCCCGGTGAGGCGCTGAAGTGGCGGGGGGCCCGGTCGCCGGAGGTGCGGCCCACGCCCGGCTTCGAGTGGCCCTTCGGGGACTGGCGTCAGCCCGCTTCCGCGCCGCCGCCGCGCAGCAAGCCGCGCACGCGCCAGAGGGCGCCCAGGTAGAGGACGCCCAGGGCGACGAGGCAGGTGCTGCCCACCGCCACGTACCGGCGGATGAGGTGGCTGATGTTCCAGCCGTGGGTCTGCACCAGCTTGCTCGGGTCGCTCATGCCCACGCCCTCGATGGCGCCGAAGGGGATGCGCTCCACATGGGAGAGCGCGGCCCACCACTGCTCGAAGCCGTCCATGAAGGCCGCCGCGCCAATGACGACGAAGCCCCAGCGCAGCGCGTGCCTGCGCAGGTAGTGCTCCGGGGGCACGTAGAACGTGGCCATCAGCGCCGCGCCCAGCACCATCATTCCCCCATCACCCCCGAAGGTGATCATCGCCCGGCCCTGCATGCGGTCCAGGCCCAGCGTGCCCACGGCCTGGGCCAGGAGCAGCACCGCGCCCACGCCCAGCCACGTCCACTGACGCCGCTTCCAGCCCTGGTACGTGAGGGCTGACAGCAGGACCGTCAGGGCCAGTGGGATGAAGACCGAGCGTTCCTCCGACACGCTCGTCACCCACAGCGAGGGCGTGGCGCTGAAGCCGCAGAACCACGCGGTGACGGCGTGCCCCACCTCGTGCACCGGCATCGTGAGGACGATGCGCAGGAAGGCGTGGAAGCCCGGCGAACGGACCGCGAGGTAGGCGACGAGGAGCGCCGCGGGAAGGACCCACAACCGCAGCCGGGCCTCGAAGCGCTCTCGCGCCACGTCGCCGCCGTCGAAGATGTCGGGCGTCGCGAGGTCGGGCATGGCCTCGATGTGGGGCGGGACGAACGTGGGGGCCGCGTGCCCCTCCAGGGCTTCGCGCAACGCGAGCCGCCGGTCCTCGACCTCGCGCAGGGCCGCGTCCCGCTGTGCCGCGTCGCGTGCTTCAGCACTCCGGGCGGCGGCGCGGGCCTCGGCGCGCAGGTAGATGACGCCGCAGCTCGGGCACTCGGGCCCGGCCGCACGGGGGGCGCCACAGCGGGGGCAACTGGCGGACGGGTCGCTCACAGGACCAGGACTCTAGGTGCGACGCGGAATGGACGAAAATCCAGGCGGGCGCGGTGGCGGCGGCCCGGTGGCGCAAGTCCCGGAACGGATGGGGGACCTTGACGCCCCGGTCCTGCTCGCCCATGTCAGGGGGATGGCCGACCTGGACATCCGCACGCGGGGACGGACCGCTCCGGGGCGGCTGCGCGCGCTGGATGCGTACCTGTGCCACTTCGAGGGCGCGCTCCTCACGCGCCAGGACGACGCCTGGGCCCGCGCCGTCTTCGTGGACGTGGGCTTCGGCGAACATCCGTGGACGACGCTGGAGAGCGCCGCGGCCTTCCGCGCGCTCCACCCCGAGTTGGTCGTCGTCGGCGTGGAGCTGGACGCGGAGCGCGCCCAGGCCGCCGCGCGCGCCCACGCGGATGCGCGCACGCACTTTCGCGAAGGCGGCTTCGCGCTGCCCCTGTCTCAGGAGGAGCCCGTCCGCGTCGTGCGCGCCATGAACCTCCTGCGCCAGGGCCCCCTGGAGCGCATCCCGGAGGTGCACCACGCGCTCTCACGTCCGCTGCTGCCGTCGGGTCTGCTCGTGGAGGGCAGCTCGGACACGGACGGCGCGGTGCTCGTGGCCCACCTGCTGCGTCGGGCTCCGGATGACGCGCCCCCCGTGCGCGAAGGCCTCCTGTTCCACACCGACTTCTCCCGGGGCTTCGCGCCGCTGCTGCTGCGCGACTGGTTGCCCCGCGACCTGCGCCGCCGCGTCCGTCCGGGCGAGCCCGTGCACGCCTTCTTCCAGGCCTGGGACTCCGCCTGGAAGGCCGCCCGAGCCGCCGGCCACACCGCGCCTCCAGACGCCTTCGCGGAGTCCGTCCTGCGGCTCGCGGCGACGACTCCCGGGGTCGCCACCGAGGCCTGGCTGCTGACCCACGGCTGCCTGCGCTGGAGCCCGCCCGGCGGCATTCCGCCCTGACGGAAACCCCATTGCTTGGAGGAGCAATCGTCTCCGGGAGCGGTCGCAAGCGCAGCGGGAAAAGGTATTCTGTCGCGAATTGCCCTCCGGGGTCCCCCGGGCTTCCGGAAGGCAGATGGCTCGACATGAACAGGCACCTTCTGACGCTGCTCACCGCGGGGCTGATGGCCAGCACTCCGGCCGCCGGTCCGACCGCCCCCGATGCGGGCGCGGGCCGCCTCGCGCAGCGTCTCCGACAACTTCGTCGTCCCTCCCCGCGCCCCCGCGGCGAGGCCGACCCCGCGAACCTGGAGCATGAGATGCAAGAGGCGGCCGTCTCCAACGAGGCCCCCGCGGCAGTCATCGCGGCGCGCGCCCCCGTGTTGCTGTTCTCCGCCAACTTCTACGGCACCCTGGCCGCGGCGCGCTGCCTGGGCCGCCATGGCGTGGACGTGACGGTGGCGGACACCGGCCGGCTGGGCCCGGCCAGCTATTCGCGCTTCGTCAGCCGCCGCGTGCAGTGCCCGCCGGAGTCCCAGCCGGAGGCCTTCCTCCAGTGGCTGGTGGACTTCGGCCTGCGCGAGCCCGTCAAGCACGTGCTCTACCCGACGAGCGACGAGCTGGCGTGGCTCATCTCCGCGCACCGCGCCAAGCTGGAGGGCCTCTTCCACCTCTACGACCCGGGCGTGGACGCGGTGTACGGCCTGCTCAACAAGCGCCGCCTCTACGAGGTGGGCACGGAGGTGGGCCTGCACCTGCCGCGCACCTGGTTCCCCCAGTCGGAGGCCGACATGGAGCAGGTGCGCCGCGAGGCGAATTTCCCGGTGCTGCTCAAGCCCACCACGCAGATCCTCCACGCCACCCACCGCAAGGGTCAGCCGGTGACGTCCCCGGAGGACCTGGCGCGCGAGTACCGCGAGTTCGCCCGCGACACGTACGCGCCCATGCTCGTGAAGTTCGACCCGGCCGTGGTCAACCCCATGGTGCAGGAGTTCCACCCGGAGGCCGCGGAGGGCATCTACAGCCTCTCCGGCTTCGTGGATGAGTCCGGCGAGCTCTTCGAGGCCCGCGCCGCGATGAAGGTGCTCCAGCGCCCGCGCAAGCTGGGCGTGGGCGTCTGCTTCGAGTCCGCGCCCCTGCGCCCGGACCTCGTCGCGGGCCTGACGCGGCTGTGCAAGCGCCTGGGCTACCACGGCGTCTTCGAGGTGGAGTTCATCCAGACGAAGGACTCCTACCTCCTCATCGACTTCAACCCGCGCTTCTACGGGCAGATGGGCTTCGACATCGCGCGCGGGCTGCCGCTGCCGCTGCTCGCGTACCACGCGGCCACGGGCGACCGGGAAGCCCTCGCGAGCGCCGTGGCGGACGCGCGCGCCGTCAGCGCGCGGCACGACGAAGAGGTGTTCTGCAACCGCATCGCGCTGGAGATGCTGCTCAACCTCCAGCGGCTGTCCGGCGCGCTGCCGGCCAGCGAGGCCCGGCAGTGGCGGCAGTGGCTCACCACCCACCGGGAGAAGGCCGTGGATCCGCTCATCGACCGGGACGACATGATGCCCGCGGCGGTGGAGCTGGCCACCATCGCCTACGGGTCCGCGCGCCACCCCCGCGCCTTCCTCCGGATGATGGTCTTCAACCGGAGCTGAGGCGCGGCGGACGGGCGTTCGCTAGCTGGCGGCGCGCGAGGCCGCGGGGACCTCTCCATCGAAGGTGATGAGGTCCTCGTTCGTCTCCGCCCGGCGCAGCACGCGCACCTTGCCGCCCTCCACGCTGACGATGGCGGGCTGCGGGAAGGAGAAGGACGTGCCGAAGGGCACGAAGTACGCGCCCGCGTCCATGATGGCCAGCGTGTCGCCCACCTTCAGCTCCGGCAGCCGCACCGCGTGGTACAGCGTGTCGCCCGGGGTGCAGATGGGGCCCACCACGGTGTAGGCCCGGTGCGCCTTCGCGTCCGGCCGCTCGACGTGGAAGAGCTGGTGGTACTCGTTGCGCACGCACTCCGCGTGGTTGATGCCCATGTCGAGCACCGCCCAGGTGCGCTCGCCGCCGTCCTTCAGCGCGTGCACCCGGCCCAGCAAGAGCTGCGTGTTGCCCGTCATCGCGCGGCCCGGCTCCAGGAAGATGCGCGGACGCGCGCGGCCCTTCTTCGCGTAGTGCGCCTCCACCTGGGACACCACCTTCGCCACGTAGCGCTCGATGGAGAGCGCCGCCGCGAAGTCCGGCGCGGGCAGGTCGCGCTGGAAGGTGAGGTTGAGCCGCCAGTCCCGCTGCTCGATGTGCTCCACCGTCGGCGTGCAGAGGCTGCCGCCCAGGTCCAGCACCTCCAGGTCCAGGCCCAGCTCCCGGTGCAGCGTGTCCGCGAAGTCCAGCACGGAGCCGACGAAGCCCTCCAGCTCCGCCTCCGTGCGGATGAGCTCGCCCCGGTGCGCGTGCAGGCCCACCACGTCCAGCGTGCCCGCCGCCAGCGCCTTGCGGTACGCGGCCAGCGCCATGCCGCCCGCGATGGGCGTGCCGAACTGCGACGTCCAGCCCTGCGCCGTCGTCACCCGCACCGCGACGCGCGGACGCTTGCGCAATTCCTGCGCGTGCCGCGCAAAAACGTCCAGCTCCTCCACGTGGTTCGCCGCCAGCAGGCCGATGCCGCGCGTGATGGATTCGCGGATGGACGCGTCCGACTTCACCGGGCCGTTGTAGACGATGCGCTCCGGCGCCACGCCCAGCTTGAGCGCGAGCCACAGCTCGTAGGCGGAGATGACCTCCGCGCCCACCCCGCGTGCGTGCAGCGCGGACAGCACGCCGGGCACGGGGTTGGTCTTGTAGGAGTAATAGACTTCACAGCCGCCCGCCGCGCCCGGGGGCACCGCCTGGAACGCCGCCGCGTTGCGGTGCAGGGCCGCCAGGTGCACGACGTGCAGCGGCGAGCCGTGCTCCTTCACCAGCTCCGTCAGCGACACGCCCTCCAGGAACAGGCCGTGGCCGGGGCGCGACTCCAGGCTCCACGTCTCCGGGGGGAGGCAGGCGCGCGCGGGGGCCATCGCGCGCTGCACCACGGGCCCCAGGGTCTGCTTCAACTGCCGCTTGGCGGTTCCAACGAGACGACGACGCAGGCTCACGGTGGGGGCCCTTTCAGGAGGCGCGGGGCAGCTTGAGGGGGAGGTAGCGCGTCAGCCCGAAGCGCTTCTTCAGCGCCCGCGTGGCCAGCTGCAGCAGCCGGTACTCCAACTCGCCGTACTCCCGCCGGTACTTGTTGTGGATGATGGCGTTGGACTCCGCCACGGACTTCTCCACCTTCTCGCCCTTCTTGCCCAGGTCGTGCATCAACGACGGCCTGCCCACCCGGTAGTTGAGGATGGGGCGGTCGACGTAGACGTGGCCGTAGCGGCGGATGCCGCGCATGTAGAAGTCCACGTCCTCATAGACGGGGATGTTCGGATCGAACCCGCCCAGGGGCTGGAAGTGGTCGCGGCGCACCATGCACGCGGAGTTCACGTACAGCGTGCCCAGGAACAGGATGTGCGCCACCGTCCACGCGCTGTTGGGCGTGGTGGCGCCCACCTTCGCGACGCGCTCGAAGTAGCGGCTCTTGTCCTCCAGCCACTCGGGGTCCTCGCTGAAGGGCACCACCCAGCCCACCGCCACGCCCGCGTCCGGCCGCGCGTCCAGCGCGGACACCATCGCCTTCAGGGCCCCTTCGGCCAGCAGGTCGTCGTCGTCCAGGAAGTGCAGGTAGCGGCCCCGGGCCAGCGTGGCGCCGTGGTTGCGCACCAGCGCGGGGCGGCCCTTGGACGGCACCTCCTGCTTGAAGTAGCGCACGCGCGCATCGCCCAGGCCTTCCACCGCTTGGCGCGCGGTGCCCTCGGGCGAGTCGTCCAGCACCAGCACCTCCACCTGGACGCCTTCCTGACGCAGCGCGGAGTGGATGGCTTCCACCACTTCCTTCTCGCGCTTGTACGTCGGCATCACCACCGAGACGTCAATCTGGGACATGCCGGACTTATACCGGTGGCGGCCCACGACTGAGAAGCGAGCCGGCGGGCTCCAGGCCGCGCGCGGGGCATTTCGCCACCCGGAGGCACTCCGCCCTGTGTCCGCGCTCACCCGCCTGCTTCAGGGCAGGGCGGGCGTCAGGACCTTCCTCGCGGTTTCTCGGAAGTTTCTACTGCGTCACGGGCGGTGGAGCCGGCAGGTTTTCCTGTCCGGGTACGACACGGTTGCCACAGCGTGGCCGCCCGCCCGCATGCGTCAGAAGCTGGCCACGGCGAAGTCGAAATCCTCGTCGAACGCGGCATCGGATGCGTCCTCGACGGGCAGGTCCCGGAGGGAGGCGACGAAGGGCTGCGGGGCGTCCTCCTCCGGGAAGGCGTCACCGTGAGCGGACAGGTCGGCCTCTTCGACCGGGTCGAGCGGCAGCCATCCGGGATGCAGTTCCTCGCGGGCCATGTGCGTTCATCCTCTCCGCAAGCGGTACGGTGTCCGCCGTTGACTTGCAGTCGCTGTGCCACCCTCTCTACGGAACGGGCGGTCGGGTTGGGTCGTTCCCGACAGCGGGTGGGTCGCCGGGCAGGCAGGCACTGCTTGACGTGGCGTCGCCGGGCCGACAGGAAAGGAACACCGATGGCGCTCCTGGTGGCACACGAAATCGAAACACCGCGTCCGTGCAGCTATCTGCCGGGGCGGGAGGCGTCCCTGGAGACGCTGTTGATGCGCAACGTCACGCCCCGGGAATACGAGCACCTGCTCGTGCGGGGGTGGCGCCGCTTCGGTCCGCAGTACTTCCGGCCCGCGTGCGTGTCGTGCCAGGAGTGCGTGTCCCTGCGGGTGTCGGTGGAGGACTTCCGGCCCAACCGCAGCCAGCGCCGGGCCCGGGCCGCGTGCGCGCACCTGCGCGTGGAGGTGGGGCCGCCGCGCGTGGACGAGGAGCGGCTGGCGCTCTACCGCGCCTGGCACGCGGAGCGGGAGCAGGTGCGTGAGTGGGACGCGTCGGAGCTGGGGGCGCGCGAGTACTCGCTCCAGTTCGCCTTTCCGCACCCGTCCGCGCGCGAGGTGGCCTGGTACGACGACAGCGACCCGGCGGGCCCGAAGCTGGTGGGCCTGGGCCTGTGCGACGAGATGCCGCGCGCGTGGAGCGCGGTGTACTTCTTTTATGATCCCGCCTTCTCGCGGCTGTCGCTGGGCAAGGCGAGCGTGCTGTTCCAGGTGGAGCTGGCGCGCGAGCGGGGCATCCCGTACGTGTACCTGGGCTACCGCGTGCTCGCGTGTGATTCGCTGCGCTACAAGGCCGCCTTCCGCCCGCACGAACTGCTGGAGGGCCGGCCCGCGATGGATGAGCCCCCGCACTGGCGGACCGCGCCGGAGTCTCCCGACACGCCCTGAGAAGGAGGGCGCTGCCCGGGGGCGTCAGGGGCCGCCGAGCAGCGCCGCGTCGAAGAAGGCGCGCAGGCGGCGCTCGTACTCCGCTGGCGCCTTCGTGGCGTACTCGCCGTGGTGCGCCCCTGGCACGACCCAGTACGCCTTGGGTTCGCACGCGGCCTGGAACAGCGCGTCCTGGAGGAACGCGGGCGCGTACGCGTCCACGTCGCCGTTGATCAGCAGCAGCGGCCGGCCCTTCAGCTCGCACAGGCGCGCCATGGGGTCCACCGCGTCCACGTCCACGCCGGACAGGCGCATCGTCCAGAGCACCGGCTGCACGCTCAGCGGGCCCCAGCGGCCGTAGCTGTAGCGCGTGTCCGCGACCAGCGACGGATACGCGCCCGCCGCGGCCACCGCCTTGAGGCGCGCATCCTCCAGCGCCCCCAGCATCGCGGTGGTGCCGCCCATGGAGAAGCCCAGCACGCCCAGCCGCGAGGGCTCCACGTCCGCGCGCGCCGCCACGAAGTCCACCGCCGCGCGCAGGTCCTCCCGCTCGCGGTCGCCCCAGGTGACGAGCTCGCCGTCGCTCTCCCCATGGCCGCGCGAGTCGAAGAGCAGCACGCCGTAGCCCGCGCGCGACAGCGCCTCCGCTTCAAAGAGCATCTGCGCGCGGTTCTCCGCGAAGCCGTGCATCACCACCACCGCGGCGCGGTTGCGCGACGGCACGTACCAGCCTCGCAGCGTCAGCCCGTCGCGCGTGCGCAGCGCCACGTCCGTGCGCGCCGCGAGCGTCGCGGCCCCCAGCGGCTTCAGGGCCTGCCGCGCGGGGTGCAGCACGGCGTGGGCCGCGCGGACGTTGCGCAGCGCGATGAAGGCGGCCAGCGCGAGGACACCCGCCAGGGCGAACGCGAGGATCCGGACAGGGCGGAGGGGGCGTGGGGTCGTCTTCACGGGGTTGGCGCGGAAGCCTAGGCCAGGAGCCCCCTGGCGTTCAGCGGGCGCCGCGCCAGGGCCCGATTTTCCGGCCCGAGCGGTGCCGGTTTCCCGAACCCGCCCGCCGGCCTGGCGGGCGCGTGTTTCAATTCAGGGGAGACACAACGATGGAGATCCAAAACTTTGACGCCAATCAATTGTCCACGGACTGGCGCGACCGCACGGCCTTCGCTACCTATGGCGGGGTGTGTGGGCTAAGGATCGACAGCCCCTCCACAGGGTGGGCCCGTCGGGCGTTCGAGCGCCAGACGGAGGGTGGAAATCGTTTCTTTCCGGGAAACCCAGACATTGAACCTGAGGGCGCAGCGAGACATGACGGCCTCGGCACTGGAGCCCGGCAGGCGGCGTGTGTTGTTCACGCTCGTCTTCATGGGCACGGGCGGCATCGAGCGTTCGGTGTGCAACGTGCTGGCGGGGCTGGACCGGGAGCGGTTCGAGCCGTCGTTGTTCTTCCACCACGGGCCTCCGCCGCCGGACACGCGCGACCGCATCCCCGCGGACGTGCCCATCTCCTGGGGCGTGGGGGTGGAGGCGTACCGGCGCTGGGAGCTGCCCCGGATGCTCTGGAAGCTGTTCAACGAGGCGCGCAAGGCGGACATCATCGTCTCCGGGCAGGAGGGCCGCGCGGCGCTGCTGGCGCGGATGGCCGGGGCGATGCTGGGCAAGCCGGTGCTGGGGATGGTGCACTTCGACTGGGGGGCCTTCCACCGCGAGCAGCCGCGCCGGCAGCTCTGGGGGCTGAAGGTGCTCTACCCGGGCATGGACCGCATCGTGGCGTGTGGCTACGACTCCGCGAAGGCGTTCGCGGAGCTGGTGAACGTGGAGCGGGAGCGGCTGGAGGTCATCCCCAACTTCGTGGACGCGGCGCGGATCCGCGCTGAAGCGGACGCCCCGCTGCCGCCGTGGGCGGAGGCCGTGTTCCGCAAGCCGGTGGTCATCGCCGTGGGGCGGCTGGAGCCGCAGAAGTCCTTCGACGTGCTCATCCGCGCGCATGCCCGGATGCAGGCGGCCGGGGCGGACACGCACCTGCTCATCCTGGGGGTGGGGTCGCTGCAGGAGGAGCTGAAGGCGCTGGTGAAGGAGCTGGGCCTGGAGTCGTCGGTGTTCATGCCCGGCTTCGCGGACAACCCGCATGCGCTGATGAAGCGGGCGACGGCGTTCGCGCTGTCCTCGCGCTTCGAGGGCCTGCCCATGGTCCTGCTGGAGGCGCTCGCGCTGGGCTGCCCCATCGTCAGCACGGACTGTCCGTCCGGTCCCGCCGAGGCGCTGGACGGGGGGCGGGCAGGGGTGCTGGTGCCGCTGGGGGACGACGCGGCCATGGCGGACGCCCTGGGGCGGCTGGTGAAGGAGCCGGCCTGGCGGGACGACCTGCGGGCAAGGGCCCTGGTCCGGGCGGAGGAGCTGTCCTCCGAGCGGGCCCTCAAGGCCTGGGAATCGTTGCTCGCGGACGTCTGACGCCGTCCCGGTTAAAAGAGGAAGGACGGAGGTCCGGGTCAGGAAGATCTTGCCCGCCCTGTCCGGCTTCAACAGGATTCATCCCCATCATGACGACCACGAACGAGACGCAGGGCCTCAACTTCCTCCAGGAGGTCATCGAGGAGGACCGGCGGACCGGCAAGCACGGCGGTCGCGTGCACACCCGCTTTCCGCCCGAGCCCAACGGCTACCTCCACATCGGCCACGCGAAGGCCATCGCGCTGAACTTCGGGCTGGCGCAGCAGTACGGCGGCAAGTGCAACCTGCGCCTCGACGACACCAACCCGCTCACCGAGGACACCGACTACGTGGAGTCCATCCAGCGCGACGTGCGCTGGCTCGGGTTCGACTGGGACGACCGGCGCTTCTTCGCGTCCGACTACTTCGACCGGCTCTACGCCTTCGCCGAGCAGCTCATCTCCCAGGGCCAGGCCTACGTGTGCAGCCTGTCGCCGGAGGAGATCAGCGCGTACCGCGGTGACTTCACCACGCCGGGCCGGGACAGCCCGTACCGCACGCGCACGGTGGAGGAGAACCTGGACCTGTTCCGCCGGATGAAGGCGGGCGAGTTCCCGGACGGCAAGCACACGCTGCGCGCGAAGATCGACATGACCTCGCCCAACCCCGTGCTGCGCGATCCGCCCATCTACCGCATCCGCAAGGCGCACCACCACCGCACGGGCGATAAGTGGTGCATCTACCCGCTCTACGACTTCGCGCACTGCCTGTCGGACGCCATCGAGGGCATCACCCATTCGGTGTGCACGCTGGAGTTCGAGAACCGGCGCGTGCTGTACGACTGGATCGTCGACGCGCTCATCAAGGGCGACCGGCCCTACCAGTACGAGTTCGCGCGGCTGAACCTCACCTACGCGGTGATGAGCAAGCGCAAGCTGCTCCAGATGGTGACGGAGCGGCTGGTGTCCGGCTGGGACGACCCGCGCATGCTGACCATCAGCGGCCTGCGCCGCCGGGGCTACACGCCCGCGTCGCTGCGCGACTTCGCCAGGCGCATCGGCGTGAGCAAGTCCGACAGCCTCATCGACATGGGCGTGCTGGAGCTGTCCATCCGGGACGACCTGAACGAAACGGCGCCGCGCGCCATGGCGGTGCTGCGTCCGCTCAAGGTCGTGGTGGAGAACTACCCGGAGGGGCAGACCGAGGAGCTGGAGGTCGCCAACCACCCGAAGAAGGCGGAGCTGGGCACGCGCAAGGTGCCCTTCACGCGCGAGCTGTACATCGAGGCGGACGACTTCCAGGAGGTGCCGGAGAAGGGCTTCTTCCGCCTGGCGCCGGGCAAGGAGGTGCGTCTGCGCTCCGCGTACTTCATCAAGTGCGAGCAGGTCATCAAGGACGCCGCCGGCAACGTCACGGAGCTGCGCTGCTCGTATGATCCGGCCACGCGCGGCGGGGACTCGCCGGACGGCCGCAAGGTGAAGGGCACGCTGCACTGGGTGCCGGGCACCGCGCCCGTCGCGCAGGTGCGGCTGTACGACCGACTCTTCTCCGTGGAGCAGCCGGACCGGGACAAGGAGAAGGACTTCAAGGCGTTCATCAACCCGGCCAGCCTGGAGGTCGTGTCGGATGCGCGCGTGGAGCCGTCGCTCGCGCAGGCGAACCCCGGGGACCGCTTCCAGTTCGAGCGCCTGGGGTACTTCTGCGCGGACGCGGTGGACTCGAAGCCGGGCGCGCCCGTCTTCAACCGCACGGTGACGCTGAAGGACTCGTGGGTGAAGGAACAGAAGAAGTAGGGCGGCCCCTTCGCCGTTCGTGATGCACCACCGGAGCCCCGGGCCTGTCCGCCCGGGGCTCCGCCGTTTCGACGGGGCGGGTCATCCCGGGGGCCATGGGGGGCCCCCGTCGACGCACGCCGAGGTGGAGGCCTCCAGCAGGGCCGGGGGGCCCGAAGGGCGGCTATGGGCGGGGCGGCGTCTCACGGGTCATCTCGACCATGGTGGGGCGCCAGCCCAGCCGTTCGAACAGGCGCCGCGCGGCTTCGTTCTTCGCGGCGGTGGAGAGCACGACGCGGGGCGCCCCCAGCTCCGTGAGGCGCTGCACCATGGCCTCCGCGAGCAGCTGGCCGGTGCCGGTGCCGCGCGCCTTCGCCTCCACCCAGATGTCGTGCAGGGCGCCGTGCTTGTCGAGGAGCATGTTCCAGTCCACGCCCTCCAGCCGGCCGTAGCAGTAGCCCACGACCTCGCCGTCCAGTTCGGCCACCAGCACCACGGCCTCGCCGGGGCGGCGCGCCTCCTTGCCCAGCCACCAGCGGTAGCCGGACTCCACGTCGTCGGGGACCATGAAGCGCTGCGCGTCGAAGCCGTGGTGCTGGCGCGCGAGCGCCGCGCCCATGCGGCCCAGCGCGGGTTCGTCCAGGGCCTTCGCGGGACGGATGACGACGGGCATGCGGACTCCAGGCGGCGAAGTGGGAGCCCAAGGATGGGCCGCCCGGGCCGCGTCTGTCGAAGCCTTCCTTCCCATTGGTTTCCAAAGCCACGCCGAGCGGGCACACTCGCGCCACCCCATGCCCGCCCTCGCCCTTGAGCTCGAAGTGGCCCGGCGCATCGCGCGTCAGGCTGGTGACATCCTCCTGCGGGTCTACGCCACCGACTTCTCCGTCACGCAGAAGTCTGGCGGAGCGGGGCCCGTCACCCTGGCCGACGAGCGCGCCAACGCCTTCCTCGTGGGCGAATTGCGCAAGGCCTTCCCGGGCGACGGCGTGGTCGCGGAGGAGAACGAGGACGCGTCCGACGCGAAGCGCTTCGAGCGCTGCTGGTACGTGGATCCGCTCGACGGCACGCAGGAGTTCGTGAACCGCAACGGCGAGTTCGCCGTCCACGTCGGGCTCGCGGTGGAGGGCAGGCCGGCGCTGGGCGTCGTCTACCGCGCCGTCGGGGACGTGCTCTATTCGGGCGTCGTCGGCGAGCAGGGCTTCGTGGAGGACCCCCAGGGCCGCCGCGCGCTGCGGGTGTCGGACGTGGCGGATCCGGCCGCGCTGCGGCTCGTGGTGTCGCGCTCGCACCGCTCGAAGGTGACGGATGGGGTGGTGAAGCAACTGGGCATCACCCGCGAGACGGAGTCCGGCTCCGTGGGCCTCAAGTGCGGCCTGCTGGCCGAGGCCCGCTGCGACCTCTACGTGCACGCCAGCGACAAGAGCTACCGCTGGGACAACTGCGCGCCAGAGGCCGTCCTGCGCTCCGCGGGCGGCGTCCTCACGGACCTGGCCGGCGTCCCGTACCGCTACGACGGCTCCGAGCTCCAGAACCGCCGGGGCCTGCTCGCGTGCAACGCCGCCGCCTTCGACCAGGTGCTGCCCGTCGTCTCGCGGGTGGCCCGCGAGGCCGGTCTCTTGAAGTGACGCGGCTTCAGCCCGCGTCCACCGCGCGGCGCAGCTCGCCGAACAGCCGCGCCAGGTCCGGGAGCTGGTAGCTGGCGTTGAGGCCGCTCGGGTTGGGCAGCACCCACAGCCGCGTGTCCCCCAGCGTCTCCTCCTGGTGGCCGAAGCGCGCCTTGGGCCTGGCGAAGGCGCTCCGGTACGCGCCCAGGCCCAGCACCGCGAGGAAGGACGGGCGGTAGCGCTTCACCTTGCGCTCCAGGCTCCTGCGCCCCTCCACGTACTCCTGGGCCTCCAGCTGGTCCGCGGACGCCGTGGCCCGGTCCACCACGTTGGTGATGCCCAGGCCGAGCGCCTTCATCTCGCCCTGTTCGGACGGCAGGAACCGGCGCGGGGTGAAGCCGGCCAGGTGCATCGCGGGCCAGAAGCGGTTGCCCGGCCGCGCGAAGTGCACCCCCACCACCGCGGAGTAGAGGCTGGGGTTGATGCCGCAGAAGAGCACCCGCATGCCCGGGGCCAGCAGGTCCGGCACGGTGCGGCCGGTGGCGGCGAACAGCTCGTCCTTCGTGGGGCGGTGGAGCGTCTTCATCGGGTCTGGGAGTCCAAACCTAGCGGGTCGGGTGCGGACTCGCACGCCGGTTTCCACCCGGGGCCTTCCGCTCCCCCGGACCGTGGCCCGGCCGCCTGTCCGGTGGGCGCGAGGGCAGGGGGCCCCGGCCGGGCCCGGAGGGCGATGCGGGCCCCCGGCGTCGTTGTTATCCGGAAGGCCATGGCCCGTCCGGTGAAGGTGGAGACCCTGCTGCCCGTGGAGGTGGACTTCCAGCGCGAGCGCGCCTCCGGCCTGCGCCGCTCCGGCGACAGCCTGGAGAAGGCCCTCGCGGCGCTGGCCGAGTCCGAGCGGGAGCTGCGCGCCCTGTCCAGCGCGGCGCGGGCCGCTCGCTACGGGGCGTACCGCGCGCTCTGGAAGGAGGCGGAGCGCCTGCGCTGGAACCTCACCGTGCAGCGCGAGGCCTGCGGGCTGCGCAACCACCGCGACCTGGACCTCATCTACCCGCTGCCACCCCTGCTGAAGGAGTGAGCGCGAGGGGCCGCGTCCTCACGGCGCGGTCCGCCACGCGGCCACGGCGAAGAGGACCCAGCCCGCGAGGAAGCCCAGGCCGCCCAGCGGGGTGACGGCGCCCAGCACGCGCACCCCGGAGAGGGCGAGCGCGTAGAGGCTGCCGGAGAAGAGGACGATGCCCGCGAGCATCGCCCACCCGGCGGCGGACAGCAGCGGCGAGGGCCGCGTGACGCCCAGCAGCCCCACCGCCACCAGCGCGAGCGCGTGGTACATGTGGTAGCGCGCGCCGGTTTCGAAGACGACCTGAAGGTCCTGGGGCAGTCGGGCGCGCAACGCATGCGCCCCGAAGGCTCCCGCCCCCACGGACAGGAAAGCGTTCACCGCTCCCACCACGAGCCACCACCGCATGATCGAGTGCCTTTCTTCGCGGGCTTGACTGCGGCACGCTACACCGCGCCTCACGGCAGCGTCCTGGTTGAACACGCCTCCCGCCCCAGCCGCGCCCCTCCCTGATGATGACTTCTCCATCCTTCCAGCCGACCCCGTCGATTCCCTTCGAGCTGCGCCAGTCCCCCATCCAGGGACTCGGAGCCTTCGCCACCCGCCGCATCCGCAAGGGCGCGCGCATCATCGAGTACATCGGTGAGCGCATCACCCAGGCCCAGGCGGACACGCGCTACGACGACGAGTCGATGGAGCGCCACCACACCTTCCTCTTCAACCTGGACGACGACACGGTGCTGGACGCGGGCACGCTGCACAACGAGTCGCGCTACATCAACCACTCGTGCGAGCCCAACTGCCAGTCGCTCATCGACAAGGGCCACATCCACATCTACGCGCTGCGCGCCATCGAACCGGGCGAGGAGCTGACGTACGACTACGCCTACGAGCGCACGCCGGAGATGGGCGACGACGCCGAGGGGCTCTACGTCTGCCGCTGTGGCACGCCCTCGTGCCGGGGCACCATCCTCGCCCCGGAGAAGAAGGCCCCCGCGCGCCGCAAGAAGCCCGCGAGCAAGGCCAAGGCCCCGTCGAAGTCCAAGGCCGCCTCGAAGTCGAAGACGTCCTCCAAGGTCGCTCCGAAGTCCGCCTCGAAGTCCAAGTCGTCCTCCAAGGCCGCCTCGAAGTCGAAGTCCCGGAAGACCTCCTCGTCGAAGTCCGCCGCGGGCCCGCAGCGGGGCACCCAGCGTGCGAAGGGCGCGAAGGGCGCGGGCCGGGGTCGCCGCGCGGCGAGCTGAAGGCCGCCAAACGGTCGCGCGCGTGGCGGGGGTGGGCGTTAGAGTGGGAAGCGTGAAAGACGTCCTGCGCTTCCTGCTCACCGAAGCCCCCGACTCTCCCTCGCTCGACTCGGTGGACGCCTGGTGGCGAAGGCACCTCACGGTGCTGCCGCGCTTCCCGCTCCCCGCCGACCTGGCGCTCGCGAGCGGGTTCCGGACGGACCGGCTGGGGTACGCGTTCGCTTCCGGCTACCACGCCGCGCTGCGCTCGCTCTTCCCCCAGCTCCCCGCGGACCGCCGCGTCGCGCTCTGCGCCACCGAGTCCGGCGGAGGCCACCCCAACGCCATCGGGACGACGCTCACGCCCTCCGGCGCGGGGTGGAAGCTGGAGGGGGTGAAGACCTACGTCACCCTGGGCCCGTACGCGGAGCTGCTGCTGGTGGTGGCCACCGAGGGCCGCGACGCGCAGGGGCGCAACCGCCTGCGCATGGTGGTGGTGGACGCGAAGAAGCCGGGCGTCCAGGTGGAGCCGCTGCCGCCGCTGGACTTCGTGCCGGAGGTGCCCCACGCGGCGCTGCGGCTGGAGGGCGTCACCGTGGCCCCGGAGGACGTGCTGCCCGGGGACGGCTACACGCGCTACCTGCGGCCGTTCCGCACCGTGGAGGACTGCCACGTCAACCTGGCGGTGCTGGGCTGGCTCCTGAAGGTGGGCCGGCGGTGCGGCTGGCCGGTGACGCTGCGCGAGGAGCTGGTCGCCGTCGCGGTGCTGATGCGGGCCCTGTCGAAGGAGGACCCCAGCGACCCGGGCGTGCACGTGGCGCTGGGCGGTGCGCTCGCGCAGCTGCACCGCGCGATGGAGCGCTGCGAGACGGCCTGGGAGGGCGTGGACGTGGAGACGCGCGAGAAGTGGCAGCGCGACCGGCACCTGCTGGACCTGGCCGCGAAGGTGCGCGGGAAGCGCCTGGAATCCGCGCGGCAGCGGCTTGCCGGGGGCGCGGGCGAGGATTGAAGCGGCCCGCGCGGGAGGGGCTTCGTGCCGCCTCCTGCGCTTGGACCCGGCTGCTACGACGACGTCAGTACCGGCCGCCGCCCGCCGCGGAGACGATGGCGGAGAGGATGCGGTTCTCCACGCCCCAGACGGCCTTGTTCATGCCCTTCACGCCCGCGCCGCGCATGTAGTCGGTGAAGTCGTGCAGGGCGGTGGAGCGCTGCATGCGCTCCGTCTTGGCCGCGTAGAGCAGCGGCGTGCCCGGCGCGCCCGTGAGGCCCAGGTCCGGACAGGCCTCCGACAGCTTCGCGCGGTCGATGCCCGTCACCGCGGACAGCATCGCGACGGTGAACTTGTGCACCGGCAGCTCGCGCGCGTTGGGGACCTTCTGCAGCACCTTCGCGCGGTCCTTGGGGTCCGTGGCCAGCTGCTCCAGCGTCACCTTGGACATCTCCACGAGCTGCTCGTTCGTGACGTGCTTGTTGTCCAGGATGGCGCGGTCGAACAGGCTCTGCGGCGTGTCACCCTTGATGCTGATGTTCACGTCCGCCAGCCGCGAGCGCATCGTCTGGATGGCGCGGCCCACCTCCGTGTTCGCGCCACCCCGCCACGAGCCCGGCGTCGGCGCCACCGGCGGCTGCGTCGAGCGCACCCGCGCCAGCTCCGCGCGGTTGAGCACCTCCGCGCGCGACACCTGCGTCACCTGATTGGACCGGGTCGTCTGCGCGGCCGGGGCCTGCGTGCGGGTCGTGGCTGCGGAGGGAGCGGCGGTGGGGGGGCGGCGGACGGACGTCATGGTCACCTTCTACCCTGGATTTCGGAGTACCGGATTATCGCCCGGGCGAGCAGGGGAGTTGCCTGGCCCCCGTGCCCGGCCACCCCGGCGCGTGCGTTCCGCCCCCGGGCCGCTATGGTGCGCGCCATGGCCCCGCGCTTTCCCACCCAGTTCGCCGACCTGCTCACCCCCAAGGGCCGTCGCATTCTCGAAGGTCGAGACTCCGAGACCTGCGGCGCGTTGTTGGACCCCACGCGTCCCTTCATCGCGCTGCAAGGCGTCATCGACGTGAAGAAGGCGACCCAGGTCCGCGACATGCTGGACGGGGCGATGCGCGACACGCTGGTGACGATGGAGGACCCCATCCCGGAGGACTCCATCTCCGGCATGGTGGAGAACTACACGGAGGCGCTGCCCAAGACGGTGCGCGTGCGCACCGCGCTCCTGGAGAGCCGGCGCTCGCGCTCGTGGCGGGCCGCGGAGGCCCTGGGGCTGGTGGCGCTCCTGCGCTCGGACACGTTCGCGGGCTTCGCGGCGGCGGTGAGCGGCCGGGCGCTCAAGCGCGGGTGGGGCATCCAGACGCTCTGCTACAGCCCCGGCGACTACACGGGCCCGCACACCGACCACCACCCGGAGGAGGACGACGCGCGCCACGGCTACGTGGACATGCACGTCAGCCTGACGCTGCCCGCCGTGGACCACCAGTACCTCGTGTACGCGAAGGACGGGCACTTCTCCGAGCTGACGAAGGTCAGCACCGTGGGCGGCGTCACCGTGTACCGGCTGCCCTTCTGGCACTACACGACGCCGCTGGTGGCGAAGAAGGCCCGCGAGGAGGCCGCCCGCCGCTGGGTGCTCCTGGGGACGTTCCTGGACGCCGGGCCGAAGACGCGCGCCTCCTCCACCATCCTGCCGTCGGGCGCACGCCTGCCTGTCCAGGGAACGACAGTGGGACGTGGCATGGAGGCCGGACGGCGTTAGCGTGCCGGGCCCATGAGCCCCACCGACACCGACAAGCAGGCCGGAGACCTCCTCCAGTACATCGACGCGTCGCCCACGCCGTACCACGCCGTGCGGGAGACGGCGCGCCGCCTCACCGACGCGGGCTACCGCGCGCTCGACGAGCGCGAGTCCTGGTCCCTCAAGGCCGGGGACAAGGTCTTCGTGGTGCGCGGCGACACGAGCATCGCCGCCTTCCAGCTGGGCACGAAGCCGGTGGACGCCACCGGCTTCCGGCTGGTGGGCTCGCACACGGACTCGCCCAACCTGCGCCTCAAGCCGAACGCGCCCGTCAACCGCCACGGCTACCAGCAGCTGGGCGTCGAGGTCTACGGCGGGGTGCTGCTGCACACCTGGACGGACCGCGACCTGTCGCTCGCGGGCCGCGTGGTGGTGCTGAAGAACGGCCGCCCGGAGCACCACCTGGTGGACTTCCGCCGGCCGCTCTTGCGCGTGCCCAACCTGGCCATCCACCTGAACCGCGGCGTCAACAGCGAGGGCCTCAAGCTCAACCCGCAGGAGCACATGGTGCCGGTGCTGGGCCTGGAGAGCGCGGGCCCCGCGGAGCTGCGCGCGCTGCTGGTGGAGGAGCTGGCGAAGGAGGGCGTGACGGCGGCCGCGGATGACCTCCTGGGCTATGACCTGTGCCTCTACGACGTGCAGCCGTCCACCCGCTCGGGCCTGCACGGGGAGTTCCTCCACGCGCCCCGCCTGGACAACCTGGCCTCCTGCCACACCGGCCTCACCGCGCTGCTGTCGCCGGGCGGCCCGCGCGAGGCCACCTGCGGCGTGGTGCTCTACGACCATGAGGAGTGCGGCAGCCGCAGCGCGCAGGGCGCCGCGTCGCCGTTCCTGAAGGACCTGCTGGAGCGCATCGTCCAGGGGCACGCGGACGGCCGCGCGGACGCGTTCCACCGCGCCATCCGCCGCTCGTTCATGGTGAGCGCGGACATGGCGCATGCGGTGCATCCCAACTACCCGTCCATGCACGAACCCAAGCACCAGCCGCAGCTGGGCGGCGGGCCGGTCATCAAGACGAACGTGAACCAGTCCTACGCGACGGACGGCGAGTCGTGGGCGCACTTCGCCGCGCTGTGCAAGGAGGCCGGCGTCACGCCCCAGCACTTCGTCACCCGCACGGACCTGGGCTGCGGCAGCACCATTGGCCCCATCACCGCAGGGCAGCTGGGCATCCGCACGGTGGATGTGGGCAACCCCATGCTGTCCATGCACTCCATCCGGGAGCTGGCCGCCGCGTCCGACGTGGCCCGCATGGTGGCGGTGCTGACGCGCTTCTTCGCCTGAGCCTGGGCGCTGACCGCGCCTGACGCAAAGGAAGAGGCGGGCCCGGCTTCGACACCGGACCCGCCTCGGAGTGCTTCAAGAAGCGTGGGTGACGACTAGTTCACGCCGACCGCGGTCCAGGCGTCCTTGACCTTCTGGACCTGGTTGGAGTCCGCGCCGTACAGGTCCGTGGCGGACTTGATGGTGGCCTCGCGGGCCTGCGCGAAGTTCGTCTTCGGGGTCATGTACGTGGTGAGGGCGCGGCCGAAGATCTTCAGGCCGTCCTCCATCCCGATGCCGTCCTTCACTTCCAGGCCGGAGGTGCGGTTCTTGCCGCCCTCCACCAGGAGGTAGAAGGCGTTGTTGGAGATGCCGCTGGAGCCGTGCACCTCCGTCTGCTTCGGGTAGTTCTTGTAGTTGTCGACCGAGTAGTTGTCCTTGGTCGGGTCGTTCATGTAGCGCAGGCCGTCGTGCGGGTCGCCGTTCGTCGGCGTCCACGCGGCCTCGCCCACGGTCCAGTTCCACTTGACGTCGGGGTTCTTCTGGGCGGCGTGCCACTCCACGCCCGTGCCGATGATGTCGGAGAAGGACTCGTTCAGGCCGCCGGACTCGCCGCTGTAGACGAGGTTGGCGGTGCGCTGGGTGAGGCCGTGCGCGATCTCATGGCCGGCGATGTCCAGCGTGGTGAGCGGGCCGGACTGCTTGCCGTCGCCGTCGCCGTAGCTCATCTTCTCGCCGTCCCAGAACGCGTTCACGTAGTTGTTGCGCACGTGCACGTAGCTGACGAGCTTCTCGCCCGCGCCGTCGATGGAGTCACGGCCCAGGACTTCCTTCATGAAGTCGTACGTCGCGGCCGCGCCGTAGTGCGCGTCGATGCCGGCCTTGGCGCGCGCCGGGTCGGTGGCCTCGCCCCACTTGTCGTTGTCGTCGCTGATCTTCGTCTGGCCGCTGGCCGTGTTCGCGTTCTTCGCGTCGTAGGTCACCACGCCCTTGCCGCGCGTCGAGTCCTCCAGCGAGTACGTGCCGTCCGCGTTCTTCGTGGTCTTCAGGTCGACGTTGCCGCTGTACATCGTCTTGTCGTCCGCGGTGCCCACGGGGTCCGTCGGGGGAGGCGTGGTGCCCTTGCCCGTGACGGTGAGGCCCCACGACTGCAGGGTGCCCGTGTCGCGCTTGGCCTTGTCCTCGACGGTGAGGGTCCAGTCGCCCTTGGCCGACTCGCCCGCGAACGCGGACAGGTCGAAGCTGCCCTTCACGTCGTCCACGCCGCCGCCCTTGCGGTTCTGCACGACGGCCGTCTTGCCGGACGGGCTGGTCAGGCTGATGGTGAGGTCGCCGCTGAACGTGTGCTTGATGTCCAGGTCCAGCTTGAGCGAGTCGACCGTGATGTCGTTCGAGACGGTGACCTTCGACGTGGCCTTGCCCAGGTCCGGGATGGGCGCGTTCGGGGTCGCGAACACCGTCGTCGCCTGGGTGTCACCCCCGGCCAGCGGGCGCGAGTAGCCGTGGATCTTGTTGAAGCTCTCCAGGACCTTCCCGGAGTTCGCGTCGATGATGTAGTTCTGCTTCTTGGGCTCGGCCTGGTTGGTGATCTGCGTCACCTCCACCTGGTAGGCCGAGTGGTACTTGCCTTCCGCGTCCTGGTAGATGACGCGCTCGGCGGAGGGCTGCTTGTCCGGCTTGCCGCCCAGGTCCTTCTTCGCGATGTCGATGACCTGCTGGGGCGCCAGCTTCGGCTTCTGCGAACCCAGGCCCGCGGGGATGGGGTTCTGCTCACCGGTGACGCTGCTCACCTTGCCGTCCTGGCCCAGGTGGCTGATGAGCTGCTCGCCGTAGACCTTCACGCCCTCGTGCACGCGGTCCAGGCGAACGTGCGTCATGCCCAGCGCGTCGCGCTCGACGCTCTTGGGCGCCAGCGTGGGGCCGGACTTGTTGGCCGCCAGCAGCGACGACGCCGTCATCGGAGGCGTGAGGTGCTTCAGCGACGTCTGGATGGCCGACTGGGCCTCCTTGCTGTCCAGCGCGAGGCGGCCCGGGGCCGCGCCCTGCGTCGGCGTCGTCGTCGGGGCCGCGACGGCCGCGGCGGTGTTGGTGCCACCCACGCCCTTGACGGACTCGAAGCCGTCCTTCACGCGCAGGACGTTCTGCGCCTTCGCCGGGGCCTTCGCGGTCTCAGTGGTGGGACGGAGCGTTACGGGCGTCTGACCTTCGGTGCGGCGAATGCTCATGGGGTCACTCACACTGCAAGGGGGATGAAGGATTCTCGCATGAGCCAACTTCAGAGTTTCCGATGGGTTGCGAAAGTTAAAACGCCTTCCCAGAAATCAGTGAAAACCATTGGTTGAGTTCCGGTGAATGCATCATTTGACACGCAGATTTTACTTGCAGTGGGGGTCGAGGCGGACTCGAACTCCCGGAATCCCCGACGCAGGACGTCACCGGCCGAGTGTTGAATGGCGCGAAAAAAGGCCGGAAATGTTTGGAAAAATCCGCCGGGACAGAAAGGGGCCCTGGCGGGAGGGGAAGCGGGGACTGATACACTGATGCATGGTTTCCCGGCCGGCTCGGGCGGGGGCTGGACCCTGGGGGGGTTGGCGCATGGAGTCTTGGATTCAGGAAACGGCGGAAGCGCCGCGGCGGTCGCTGCTGGCGGTGCAGGTGCCGCGTCGCAACTTCGAGGGCTTGTTCCAGCACGCGCTGCGGCCGTCGGGGTCGTTCGCCCAGGCGCTGCGGGACGTGGGGTACGACCTGGAGTCGGCGGAGGAGTACTTCCCGCTGGAGGTCTGGCGCGCGGCGCTGGCGGTGGCGCGGCGGCACGCGTGTCCGGGCCTGGCCGGCGAGGAGGCCAACCGGGTGCTGGGCACCCACTACGTGGAGGGCTTCGCGCAGACGCTGGTGGGCCGCATCTTCGCCACGGCGGCGCCGCTGCTGGGCGTGGAGCGGTGCCTGGCGCGGCTGCCCACGTACCTGCGCGCGGGCCGCGAGGACATGAAGCTGGTGCTGCAGGCGGTGCGCGCGCGCGAGTGGCGGGCCACGGTGGTGGACGCGGATCCGCTGCCGGACTTCGTGGCGGGCGTGGTGGAGCAGGTGCTGCGCCGCACGCGGGTGTTGCCCCGCGTGGACGTGCTGGAGCGCGCGCCCCAGGGCTATTCGCTGCGGATCCGCTGGAACGACGCCTGAGGCCCGCCGCTAGTTGAGGTACGTCTTGGGCGGCGGGCGCCGGGCGAGCGAGGGCGGCTGGGAGGGCCGCGCGTGGCGCCAGCGGCCGATGACGTCCATCAGCCCGTCGAAGGTGTCGCGCAGCGCCCAGGCGCGGTCCTCCGCGTCCCGCAGGGCCTCGCACCGCAGGAGCCCGTCGCGCAGCGCGCGCTGGACGCCGGGGCAGTCGTCGCGCTCGTCGATGAGCTGCTCGGCGGTGTGGGCATAGAGCCGGTAGCAGCCCTCCACGTCGCCCCGGTTGTAGGCGGGGGCGCCCACGTTGATGGCGTGGCCCAGCAGGGCGGCCACGGACTCCACCGAGGGCGTGGCGCAGCCCTCCAGCAGGTTCACCGGGTGCTGGGGCACGTGGCGCACGCGGGTGGCGCGCTGCCGGGGCGCATCCAGCGCGGACAGGGGGCGCGGAGGGCCCGGGGACACGAGCAGGGGCGCGATGTAGCGCGCCGGGATGACCAGCCCCAGCGCGCGACCGTTGGCGAGCGCGGCGGTGGCGAGCCCCACCACCTGCCCCCGCGCGTCCAGCACCGGCGCGCCCGACGCGTCCTCGGGGAGGGTGCGCGACAGCTCCAGCAGGGTGAGCCAGTCCCCCAGCACCTGCACCGCGCGGACCTCCAGCGCGCGGGCTTCGGGCCCACGTCCCGGGCGGGCGTGCAGCACCTGGAGGGACTCGCCCTCCGTGGGCAGCGTGGCGGGCCCCAGCGGGAGGGCGGGCACCAGGTCCGGCACGGACAGCCGCAGCAGGGCCAGGTCGCGCCGCTCGTCCACCGCCGCCACCTGCACCACCTGGGTGCGCAGCCCGTCGGGCAGCACGGCGGTGATGGTGCGTGCGCTCGCCACCGCGTGGAGGCTGGTGACGACGTGGCCTTCCGTGGTGAGGACGAACCCCGTGGCGGTGTGGCCGCCCAGCTCCAGCAGCACCAGCGAAGCCCCCGCGCGGCGCAGGGCCTCGTCGGTCCGGGCCTTGTGGGCCTGATCGTCGTCGGACATCGCAACCCCCGCTTGTGAAACCCGGGCCGGCATTCCCGCGCGTGCTGCGTCGGGGATGCACCCGTCCATCCTTGTAGCAGCCCGCCTGCCCCCCGCCCAACCCACCCGGGCGTCGGACTCCGGCCGGTGTTGTCCTCCATGTTGTGATTGGCGCGGGAGTGTCAGGTCGTTAAACCTCCGGCCGGCATGCACAAGACCCACCTCGTCGGCGCCCGCACCCACAACCTCAAGGATCTCTCCGTCGACCTGGCGGAGGGGGAGTTCGTCTGCATCACGGGCGTGTCCGGAGGCGGCAAGTCCAGCCTCGCGCTGGACACCCTCTACGCGGAAGGCCAGCGCCGGTTCGTGGAGAGCTTCAGCCCGTATGCCCGGCAGTTCCTGGAGCGGCTGGAGCGGCCGCCCATGGTGGCGCTGGAGCCGGTGGCGGCGGGCGTGGCGGTGGACCGGCGCGCGCCGGTGAAGAGCTCGCGCTCCACGGTGGCGACGCTGGCGGACGTGGAGCCGTACCTGTCCGCGCTCTTCACCCGGGAAGCGATGCCGGTGTGCCCGGACTGTGGCCTGGAGGCGGTCCGCACCGACGCGCGCGTGGCCGCCCAGGCCGCCCTGCGCGAGCACCCGGACGCGACGGGCGTCTTCACCTTCCCCGTGCGCATCCCGGACACGTCCGCGTTCCTGGACGCCAGGGCCCGCCTGCTCAAGGACGGCTACCACCGCCTCATGGCGCAGGGCGAGGTGAAGGAGCTGGAGACGCTCAAGCCGGGGGAGGCCACCGACTCCGCGGGCGTGGCGCAGGTGGTGGTGGACCGGGTGAAGCTGTCGGACGCGAACCTGTCGCGCGTCACCCAGGCGCTGGAGGATGCGTGGGCGCGCGCGGACGGCGAGGCGCTGCTGCACCTGCCGGAGTCCGCGCCGAAGCGGCTGCGCCGGGGCCTGGTGTGTCCGAAGTGCGCGCGGGAGTTCGAGCCCGCGCGGCCGGGCCTCTTCAGCTACCAGAGCCCGGTGGGCGCGTGCGCGCCATGTCGCGGCTTCGGGCGCACCATCGGCATCGACTGGGGGAAGGTGATCCCCAACCCGTCGCTGAGCCTGTCGGAGGGCGCCATCCGGCCGTGGTCCGGCCAGTCCACGAGCTGGGAGCGGGACATGCTCCAGCGCTGGTGCCGGCAGAAGGGCATCCCGCTGGACAAGCCGTGGGAGAAGCTGACCGCCGCGCAGCGGGAGTCGGTGCTGGAGGGCTCCGGGGGCTACGACGAGGGCCGCGCCTATCCGGGCGTGCGCGCGTGGTTCAAGTGGATGGAGGGGCGCACGTACAAGATGCACGTGCGCGTGCTGCTGGCCCGCTACCGCGCGTACACGCTCTGCGAGGACTGTCACGGCGCGCGGCTCAACGAGCAGGCCCGCGCATGGCGCGTGGGCGGCCTGGACCTGCCGGGCTGGCACGGGCTGGAGCTGACGGAGGGCCTCACGCGCCTGGAGGCGCTGAAGACGCTCACGGGGCAGGGGGACCTGGCGCGGCGCGAGCTGGCCGGCCGCCTGCGCTACCTGCAGCGCGTGGGCCTGGGCTACCTGACGTTGGACCGCCCCGCGCGCACGCTGTCGGGCGGGGAGGCGCAGCGCGTGTCGCTCACCGCCGCGCTGGGCACGTCGCTCACGGGCGCGCTCTTCGTGCTGGACGAGCCCACCGTGGGCCTGCACCCGGGGGACGTGCCGCCGCTCACGGAGGCCATCGCGGAGCTGGCGGAGCGGGGCAACATCGCGCTGGTCATCGAGCATGATCCGCTGGTCATCCGCTCCGCGCACCGCGTGCTGGAGCTGGGCCCGGGCGCCGGCCGGCACGGCGGGACGCTGTGCTTCGACGGCACCCCCGAGGCCCTGGCGAAGCGTCAGGACCTGCCCACCGGGAGGATGCTGGCGGGGGGCACGGAGGCGCCGCGCAAGCCGCGCGCCCGCACGGGCGAGCTGGTCATCCGCGAGGCGCGCGAGCACAACCTGAAGGACGTGTCCGTGCGCGTGCCGCTGGGCGTGCTGTGCGCCATCACCGGCCCCAGCGGCTCCGGCAAGAGCACGCTGATGGACGAGGTGCTCTACCGCCACCTGGCGCGCGGCCTGGGCGTCAAGGACGTGGAGGCCCCCGGCGACGTAGTGGCGGTGGAGGGCGGCGCGCAGGTGGAGGCCATCACCTTCGTGGACCAGTCCCCGCTGGGCCGCACGTCGCGCGGCAACGCGGCCACGTACACCAAGGCGTGGGACCGGCTGCGCGAGCGCTTCGCGTCGGAGCCGGAGGCGGAGGTGCGCGGCCTGACGTCCGCGCACTTCTCCTTCAACGTGGACAAGGGCCGCTGCGAGGCGTGCGCGGGCGAAGGCTACGAGACGGTGGAGATGCAGTTCCTCGCGGACGTCGCCCTCCTGTGCGCGGTGTGCCGGGGCCGGCGCTTCAAGGAGGAGGTGCTCGCCGTCCGGCACCACGGCTACAGCGTGGCGCAGGTGCTGGAGATGACGCTGGATGAGGTGCTCCAGCACTTCGGCGACGACGCGGCGCTCAAGCGCACCCTGGGCCCGGCGCAGCGCCTGGGCCTGGGCTACCTGCCCCTGGGCCAGCCCCTGTCCACGCTGTCCGGCGGCGAGGCGCAGCGGCTGAAGCTGGCGCGCGCGCTGGCCAGCGACGCGAAGGGCACGCTGTTCCTCATCGACGAGCCGAGCGCCGGCCTCCACGCGGAGGACGTGCGCCACGTGATGGCGTCGCTGCACGCGCTGGTGGACCGGGGCGCGAGCGTGCTGGTGGTGGACCACGACGTGTCGGTGATGAAGGGCTCGGATTGGATCATCGACCTGGGGCCCAGGGGCGGTCGCGACGGCGGCCGGCTGGTGGCGGAGGGCACGCCCGAGGACGTGGCGAAGGTGAAGGGCAGCGCCACCGCCGCCGCGCTCCGGGGCGAGGGCAAGCCGCTGGCCCGCACGGTGAAGCTGCGCAAGCCGGGCAAGGAGGCTCCGCCCGCCATCGAGGTGGAGCACGCGCGCGAGCACAACCTCCAGGACGTGTCATGCCGCATCCCCCTGGGGAAGATGACGGTGGTGACGGGGCCCAGCGGCTCCGGCAAGAGCTCGCTGGTGTTCGACGTCGTCTTCGCCGAAGGGCAGCGCCGCTTCCTGGAGACGCTGACGCCGTACGCGCGGCAGTTCCTGCCCACGCTGCCGCGCCCGGACGTGGAGCGGATCAGCAGCATCCCGCCCACCGTGGCGCTGGAGCAGCGCACGTCCCGCGCGGGCGCCACCAGCACCGTGGCCACCGTCACGGAGGTGGCCCACTACCTGCGGCTCATGTACGCGAAGATTGGCGAGCCGCACTGCCCCAACGACGACACGCCCATCGGCGCCACCACGCCCGCGGCGCTCTTCGCGCAGGTGACCGCGACGAAGGGGGACGGGCAGGTGCTGGCGCCCGCGGTGCGCGCTCGCAAGGGCACGTACCTGGACGTCTTCACGGCGGCGGCGCGCGCGGGCATCACGCAGGCCATCGTGGACGGGGCGCTCGCGTCCACGGACGACCCGCCCCGGCTGGCGAAGACGAAGGAGCACGACATCGACCTCGTGATGTACGAGGGCAAGCTCGCGAAGCTGCCGCGCGAGGTGTTCGAGTCCTCGCTCAACTGGGGCAAGGGCGCGCTGAAGGTCCGCGCGGGCAAGGCGGAGACGCTCCTGTCCAGCGAGCGCACCTGCCCGAAGTGCGGCACCGCCGTGCCGGAGCTGGATCCGCGCTGGTTCTCCTTCAACACGAAGCAGGGCCGCTGCGAGTCGTGCGAAGGCACCGGCGTGCAGGGCGGCGCGGCGGCGATGGCGGAGGGGGAGACGGCCCCGTGCCGGACGTGCGGGGGCAGCCGGCTGGCGCCCATGCCGCGCGCGGTGCGGCTGGAGGGCGCCCGCTACCACGAGGTGGTGCAGGCGTCGGTGACGTCCACGCTCGCGCGCGTGCGCACCTGGAAGCTCAAGGGGGACCGGGCGCTGCTGGGCGAGACGGCCCGGCAGGAGATGCTGCGGCGGCTGGAGTTCCTGGAGCGCGTGGGCCTGGGCTACCTGTCCCTGGACCGCAACGCGGCCACGCTGTCCGGCGGAGAGATGCAGCGGCTGCGGCTGTCCGCGCAGCTGGGCGCGGGCCTCACCGGCGCGCTGTACGTGCTGGATGAGCCGACCATCGGGCTGCACCCGCGCGACACGCACCGGCTGCTCGACAACCTGCGCGCGCTGGTGGACACGGGCTCCACGGTGCTGGTGGTGGAGCATGACTCGGACACCATCCGCGCGGCGGATCACCTGCTGGACCTGGGGCCCACGGGCGGGCGGGGCGGCGGCCACATCCTGGCCGAGGGCCCTCCGGACGTGGTGCTGGAGTCGCAGTCGCCCACCGCGCTCGCGCTCCGGGCCGCGCAGGTGCGGCCTCCCTCCGGACGCGGCGAGCCCCAGGCGTGGGTGGAGCTGAAGGGCGCGCGCGCGAACAACCTCCAGCGCGTGGACCTGCGGCTGCCGGTGGGGCGGCTCAACGTCGTCTCCGGCGTGTCGGGCTCCGGCAAGAGCACGCTCATCCGTCAGGTGCTCTACCCGGCGCTGCGCGACAGGCTGGGGCTGGTGACGTCGAAGCCCGGCGCGTTCGATTCGCTGAAGGGCGTGGAGTCCATCAAGCGGGTGCTGTCGGTGGACCAGTCGCCCATCGGCCGCACGCCGCGCTCCGTGCCGGCCACGTTCCTGGGCATCTGGGACGAGCTGCGCCGCGTGTTCGCGGCCACGCCCGAGGCGAAGATTCGCGGCTTCGGGCCCGCGCGCTTCTCCTTCAACACGGCGAGCGGCGGCCGCTGCAAGGTGTGCGAAGGGCAGGGCGCCATCTCCCATGAGATGTCCTTCCTGCCGGACGTCGTCACGCCGTGCGAGGCCTGCAACGGGGCGCGCTTCGACGCCGCCACGCTGGAGGTGCGCTACCACGGCCTCACCGTGGGCGACGTGCTCCGCCTGTCCGCGGACGAGGCCAAGGACGTGTTCCGCTCCATCCCGAAGGTGGCCGCGCCGCTGGTGTGCCTGGCGGACCTGGGCGTGGGCTACCTGCAACTGGGGCAGGGCTCCAACACGCTGTCCGGTGGCGAGGCGCAGCGGCTGAAGCTGGCCGCGGAGCTGACGGCCACGTCCCGCCACGAGCCCACGCTGTACGTGCTGGATGAACCCACCACGGGCCTGCACCTGGGCGACGTGGAGAAGCTCATCACCTTCCTGGGCCGGCTGGTGGACCGGGGCGACACGCTGGTCGTCATCGAGCACCACCCGTCCGTCATCGCCGCGGGCGACCACGTCGTGGAACTGGGGCCGGAGGGCGGCGAGGGCGGTGGCCGCATCGTGGGCGAGGGCACGCCCCGCGAGGTGGCGAAGCTCAAGACGCCCACGGGCCGGGTGTTGAAGACGGTTTTTTCCACTGAAGAACCCAAGGCCCGCGTGGCTTCGCGGGGACGGTGAAACCTTGAACCCCTTCCGGCATCCTGCCCCCCGCATGCGAACCCCACTGCTGTTCACCGTCGCGACGGTGCTCTGCCTCTCCACGGCGGCTTCCGCCGCGGACACGAAGCCGGAGAAGAAAGCCCCCATGTCCTTCCATCAGCTCTCCGCCAACCGGCTGGACGGCAAGCCCGAGAAGCTGTCGGACTTCCAGGGCAAGGTCGCCCTCGTCGTGAACACCGCGTCCGAGTGTGGCTACACGCCGCAGTACAAGGGCCTGGAGGCGCTGCACCGGGGCTACAAGGACAAGGGCGTCGTCGTCCTGGGCTTCCCGTCCAACGACTTCGGCGGGCAGGAGCCGGGCACGTCGCAGGAGATCGCGAAGTTCTGCGAGCTGCGCTTCAAGGTCACCTTCCCCATGTTCGAGAAGGTGAAGACGAAGGGCGAGGGCCAGTCCCCCGTCTACGCTTTCCTCGCCAAGGACCACGGCGAGCCCAAGTGGAACTTCCACAAGTACGTGGTGGGCAAGGACGGCCAGGTGAAGGCCGTCTTCCCCAGCAGCGTCACGCCGGACAGCCCGGAGCTGAAGGCCGCGCTCGACAAGGCGCTCGCGGAGAAGTGACGTCCGCCTCCCGGTGCCGGGCCCGATGTCGCGGGTCCGCGCCGGGGTGGGGCGGAGGCGGTGCCGCGTCGCCCGACGCGGGCTTCATTCCCGGCGTGAGGCGCCTTGGTGGGAGCCGAGGGATGCGAGGCCCCGCTGTCGCTGGAACCGTCCGACTTCCGACGAGGGATTCGTTCGCGGGGGCGGCTCGGCTGTTCGTCCGGACGTGCGCAGCTTGGGGGCTGGCCCATGTCCCCTGTCTCCTCCCTCCGCGTCGTGACCGTGCTGCTGCTCGCGGCGCTCCTGGGTGGGTGCGCGGGGCTGGGGCCCCAGCGCTCGGAGCTGACCGCGCGCGTGGGCCGCTCCGACGTGTCCGTGGCGGCGCTACGCGTCCGCGTGCGTGACCTGGCCCGGCGCTTCTCGGGACTGCTGGAGGCGACCGCGGACGACCTCTCCGTGCGCTCCGACTCCCCCCGGGTGTCCAGCGCCATGCTGCGCTTCAAGGCCAACGCCGTGCCCACGATGCAGAGCGTGCTCTTCCAACCGGATCCCGTGGCCGCGCTCCTCGACGCGTGGGCGCTGCTGGCGCAGATCCAGGACGCGCTGCCCCGCTACGCGGAGGGGGCTCCGCCGGAGCTCATGTCGCACGCGCAGGAGGCGCTGGCGGACATGGAGTCCCAACTGGAGGCCGTGTGGCGCGAGGTGACTGGCCGGGAGGACGTGTCGCGGGCGCGGGAGCTCGTGCACGGCTGGGCCGCGCAGCACCCCCTGACGGGACCACTGGTCACGCGCGTGTCCACCGCGCCGCTGCTGGCCTCCGTCACCGAGGCGTCCGGTGGCGGCCTGCGCTCCACGGCGGCGGGGCTCGTCGAGGACACCCGCGACCTCACGGCGCGCGTGGACCTCTACGCGACCAGCCTGCCCCGACAGGCCCGCTGGCAGGCGGAGCTGGTCGCGGACGACGCGCTGAACTCACCCCTGCTCCAGTCCTCGCTGGCGGAGCTGGGCCGCACGGTGGACCTGCTGGAGCGCGTGGGCACGGTGGCCGCGAACACGCCAGCGCTCATCGCCCACGAAAGGCGCGCGGTGCTGGACGCCCTCCACGCCGAGCGCCTGGACCTCCAGGGCTTCGTCACGCGCGAGCGGGAGGCGGTGCTCGCGGAAGTGGGCCGCGAACGGCAGGCGGTGGTGGACGCGCTGCACGCGGAGCGGGTCGCCGCGCTCCAGCAGGTGGACGGGCTGGCGCGCGGCTGGGTGGACCACGCCTTCAATCGGCTGGGGCCGCTGGTGGACCGGATCTTCCTCTGGCTCGGGCTGCTGGTGGTGTTGGTGGGCGCGGGAGGGCTGCTGGGCGCGTGGGGGCTCGCGCGGGCCTTGCGGCGGGCCCGCTGACGGGCCGGGCCTAGTCTGGCTTCTCGGGCTTGGGCGGGAAGCGCTCCAGCATCTTCTTCACCCCGTCGTCGAGCTTGTTGCCGGTGCTCTGGATGCTCGGGCTGTCACCCAGGTCCGTCTGGGCCGTGCCGCGCCACACGAGCGTCTTCTGCTTCGCGTCCACCACGTCGAGGATGAGCGTGCCCACGTCGTACTGGCGCAGGTATGTCTGTCCCCCTCCGTAGGGCCCGTAGAACGAACCCCAGAACGGATCCCACGGGTAGCCGTAGTAGCTGTCCACCGACTCCTCGGACAGCCGCGTGTCGATGGCGCCCTGCCACCCGATGAGGAAGTCCGGGTTCGCCTCCACCTTCCGGTAGCCCCGCTCCTGGAGGTCGCGGTCCACCGCCTCCTTCACCTGGGCGTCGGTGATGGCGTTGTTGATGCGCGAGTCCTGGCTCTTCTGGGGTTGAGACAGCCATGCATAGGTGCGGAAGCCCTCAATCCGCTCCACCGCCGCGGGGTCGTAGCTGGTGCCGACATCGACGCCGGCACAGGACGCGAGCCCCAGCCCCACGAGCACGGGAACGACACGGGACAGCAGGCGCATGGCGGACTCCTCGGGAGTGGGGAGTGCCCCTTGGGACGGGACACGGTAGGTCCCATGACACTGGGGATGCGCCAGGGGGATGTCCCGGCCTTGCCCGTCCGTCCGCCTCCGCCCCCGGGGAGGGACGTCTCAGTCGCCGTGCGGTCCCTTCTCCCTCTTGCCCTTGAGCCACTTCGCGCCCTCGGAGCGGGCCAGGACGATGGCCAGCCGCGCGCGCTTCTGGGGGGGCAGGTCCTTGGCGAGCGCCTGGTACATCTCCCGGTCCAGCGCGGCGATCTGCGCCCGCGCGTCGAAGACCTTCTGCGCCGCCGCGTCCACCTGGCCCTGCGCCGCGCTGTCGCCCCGCGACGCCCGTTGCAGCGTGCGCGCCGAGTCCCGCACCTGCTCGCGCAGCGGCCGGCGCCGGTCCTCGAAGCGGCGCAGCGTCTCATCCATCTTCAGCGCCTGCGCGCTGTCCAGCTCCAGCGTGTCCGCCAGCTCCAGCACCTGGCGCAGGCGCTGCCGTTGCTCGGCCCTCGCCATGCGGTCGGGGTCGCGCGCGCCGGGCCCCGGCCTGTCGGGCTGCGCCAGGGCCAGCATCGGCAGCGCGAACACCAGCGCCACGGTCATCCGCTTCAGCGTCTTCACAGTGCCTCTCCCAGGTCGAAGTCCCCGTCCACCAGCTCGTCCTCGCCGTCGGACAGGGACGCCAGCGCGTCCGCGTCCAGCGGCTCCAGCCCGGCCCATGCCTCGAACGCGGCCACCGTCTCCGCGTCCAGGTCGTCGCCGGGGGCCGCGGTCTGGGCGACCCTGCCCGTGTCCGGCGCCACGGCCCGGGGGGCCCTCAGGCGCTCCAGCGCGGACGGGCCCAGCATCAACGCCACCACCGCGGCGACGGCGGCAAGCGAACCCAGGGCCCGGCGTCCCATCCACCGGCGCGCCTGGTCGCGGCGCCACGCCGACAGCGTCCGCGCGCCCAGGCCTTCCTGCGCGCGCGCCTCGATGGCCGTCTGGGGCGGCAGCGCCACCAGCCCCAGCAGGGCCTGGGTGGACGCCACCTCCGCCTGGCAGGCCGCGCAGGACTCCAGGTGGGAGCGGAAGCGCGTGGCCTCCTCTCCCTCCAACGCCCCGGCGGCGTGGAGGCTCGCCTGCTCCTCGTATTCCACGCACGCACCCATCACGGCTTCTCCCCTGGTGTCACGGCCATGTCGGCCTTCAAGCGTTTCACCGCGTGGTGGAACTGCACCTTCGCGTTGTTCTCCGTGATGCCCAGCGTCTGGGCGATGTCCTTGAACGGCAGTCCGCCGTCCACCCGCAGCGTCAGCACCTCGCGCTGGCGCCGGGGCAGGGCGAGCACGGCCTTCCGCACCTGCTGTCCGCGCTGGGCGCGCTCCAGCGTGGCCTCCACGCTCTCCCCCACGTCGCCCGCCACGTCGTCCGTCACCGCCTCCACCAGCACCGGCCGCCAGCGGAAGCCCTGGCGCGCGTGGTTCTTCGCCAGGTTGAGCGCCACGCGCACCAGCCAGGGCCGGAAGGGCGCGGGCGTGGCGGGGTTGAAGCGCGCGAACACCCGGCGCGAGGCCTCCAGCGCCCGGAGGAAGGCCTGCTGCGTGAGGTCCGCCGCGTCCTCCGCGCTGGTGGTGTACCGGCGCACCAGCGCGAAGACGAGACCCCGGTGCCGCTCGAAGAGCTGGCCGAACGCCGCCGCGTCCCCCGCCAGGAAGGCCCCGCACAGGGCCTCGTCCGTGGGGGCCCCCGCGCCCTGCCCGGGCCGCGCCAGTCCTAGGACCCGTCCGCTCACAGGGGCTCCAACCCGCCACGGGACAGGAGGTTATTTTCCGGGGCATTTCGCCCCGCGAAGGTGCGGGAAGCCCGGAGCCAGGCAGGCCGGCAGGTGGGCAGGGGGCCGTCCCGGAGCAGGCGCGGGCCCGGGGAACCCGCCAGAGGGCCCACCCGACGCGCGTGCGTCCAGCGGGGGGCGTCAGGCCGCCGCGCTGGGGCCGCCAGGGAGGGGATTCGCCTGGAGGTACTTCAGCACGTCGTCCAGGTGCCGGTAGACGCGCACCTCGTGTTGGATGACGTGCTCGACGGTGCCATCCGCGCCGATGATGAACGTGACGCGCCGGTCCACGTTGAGCAGGGGCCACAGCACGCCCCAGGAGCGGCTGATCCGCCGCTCGTCGTCCCCCAGCAGGGCGAAGTGGATGCCCTCCTGTTCGGCGAAGTCGCACTGGGTGCTGAGGGTGTCCACGGAGACGCCGACCAGCTCCGCGCCCAGCGCGCGGATCCGCTCGTGGTTGTCCCGGAACGCCCGGTTCTCGATGGTGCACCCCACCGTGAAGGCGCGGGGGAAGAAGAAGAGCACCACCCGCCGTCCGCGCAGCCCCGACAGCCGCACGTCCTGGCCGTGGCAGTCGGTCGCGACGAAGTCTGGCGCGAGTTCTCCGACGGAAATCATGCGGTGCGCGCTCCTCCCGGGGCAGCGGGGTCGCCTTCCCCTACCACGTTTTCCCGGCCATCCCATGCCGCGGCGCGCCGGTCGCCCCGCCTGTCGGGAATCTGGCTAAGGTCTCCCATCGTGTTGCCTGCCAGGACCGACCCAGACGATGCCGCCTTCCGTACGTCCCTCGCCACCGCCCTGGGGGTGACGCGGGTGGCGCGCGTCACCGGCCTGGACCGCACGGGCGTGGAGGTGGCCTGCGCGGTGCGGCCCGGGGGCCACGTCCTCCAGGTCTGCAACGGCAAGGGGCTCACCTTCGAGGACGCCGCCCGGGGCGCGCTCCTGGAGACCGCGGAGCTGTGGGCGGCGGAGACGGTGCGGCCGGAGCGGCTGCGCTGGGGCACCCGGGAGGAACTGGCGCGGACGGGCGACCCCGTCTGGGGCGTGGAGTCCCTGGGGTCCGCGGGGCAGGTGGCGGTGCCCAGGCTCGCGGGGCCGGCCGTGCGGCTGGCGTGGTGCGAGGCGAGGGACGCGCGCGGCGACCGGCCCGTCTGGGTGCCCGCGCAGGGGGTGTTCTGCCCGCCCTCGGGGACGGTGGAGCTGGGGCCCGTGTCGGTGGGCTGGACGACGAACGGTTCGGGGGCGCACCCGGACTCCGAGCGCGCCCTGCTGCACGCGCTGCTGGAGGCCACCGAGCGCGACCAGCTCTCGCGCGCGCTGCCGGAGGGGTGGACGGAGGCCGGCGTGGTGAAGCGGATGGTGCGCCCGGAGAGCCTGCGGGACGGGGCGCCGCGCACGGCCGCCCTGTGCGAAGCGCTGCACGCGCGCGGGTTTCGCGTCCACCTCTTCGACGTGACGCCCGCGCCCCGTGGGCGTGGTGGCCGCGGGGCGGTGGGGCTGCCGGTGGCGGCCGCGGTGCTGGTGGACGCGGAGGAGGGGCCGGTGCCGCTCACCGCGGGCTATGCGTGCGCGCTGGAGCGGGACGAAGCGCTGCTCAAGGCCCTGCTGGAGGCCGCGCAGTCGCGGCTGACGGACATCCACGGCGCGCGCGAGGACGTGGAGGCCGCGGACCGCGACGCGGCGCTGGGGTTCGCCCAGGCGCTGGCGGAGGTGCGGCCCCGGCACCTCGCGGAAGCGATGCCGGAGGTGGACAGCCGGAGCACGCGCACGGTGGCGGCGCGGGTGCGCACGGTGCTGACGCGCCTGGAGCGCGCGGGCTTCGCGCGGGTGGCGGCGCTGGCGTTGGACGCGCCGCTGCCGGGACTGCACGTATGGAAGGTCGTGGTGCCGGGCATGCGCGTATCGGAGCTCCTGTGAAGCGGCGGGCCGAAGACCTGGTGGTGTTCCTGGGGCCGTCGCTGCCCGCGGCGGAGGCGCACAAGCTGGCGCCGTGCACGGTGCTGCCGCCGGCGCGGCAGGGCGACGTGTGGCGGGCGCTGTCGCTCAAGCCCCGCGCGCTGGTGCTGGTGGACGGCGTCTTCGAGGCGCAGCCGTCGGTGTGGCACCACGAATTGCTCGCGGCCATGGAGGCGGGCGTGGCGGTGTTCGGCGGTGGCAGCATGGGCGCGCTGCGCGCCGCGGAGCTGGCCTCGCACGGCATGGTGGGCGTGGGCCGCATCTACGGCTGGTACCGCGACGGCGTGGTGGTGGACGACGCGGAGGTGGCGCTGCTGCACGCGGACGCGGAGCACGGCTGGCGGCCCCTCACCGTGCCCCTGGTCAACGTGCGCCACGAGGCGGAGCGGGCGCGCAAGGCCCGCGTGCTGGGCCGCTCCGGCGCGCAGGCCCTGGTGGACGCGGCCGCGGGCCTCTTCTACCAGGAGCGCACCTGGGCGCGGATCCGCGAGGCCGTGGGCCCCGCCTGGTCCGGCCCCACGCTCGCGGCCTGGGACGCGTGGTTCGCCGACGGGGTGGAGGACCTCAAGCGGCTGGATGCCATCGCCTGCGTGCGCTCGGCGGCGGAGTTCGTGGGCCTGTCAGCCCCCGCGACGCCGGGCGCGCGGCGCAACCCCTCGTCGCTGGTGCGGCGGCGCAGGCTGGTGGAGGACGTGACGCGCGTGGGGGGCCGCGCCGTGGACTCCGGCCGCGTGCTGGAGGTGCTGCGCGGCGCGCCCGACGCGGCGGCCTGGGCGGAGGCGGGCCTGCGCCGGGCGCTGCTCGCCGGGTGGGTGCGCTCGCTGGGGCTCACGGTGACGGACGAGGAGCTGGCCGCCGAGGAGGCCGCGTGGTGGAAGGAGCGCGGCGTGCGCGCGTCGCGCCGCGAAGCCTTCCTCGCCGCCAGCGGGCTGGACGCTCCGGGCCTGCGCCAGCTGTGTGAGACGCGGGCCCTGGAGCGGCTGGCCCTGGCCCAGGCGTCGCGGCTGCTGCCGGACGGCCCCTCGTGGGATGAGGCGCTGGCGTCCGAGGCCCGGCTGGGAGGTCAGTGGGAGCAGGCCGCCCGGGCGCTGCTGGCGCACGCGGATGCGACGGACGAGGACAGCGCCGAAGGCGACTGACCCTGGGCAATCCCAGACAGTGACGCGGGCCCATCGCCTGGGGAGCGGGCCGTCGTCCTCGGGCGATACAGCCTGTCTCAGCGGAACCGGGAGGCCCCCCGTGCTCCCTGCCGGGTTGGCCCCGCGTCCAAGGATGTGCCTTCCCAGGACGTCGTGAAAAAACGTGACAGCCCCGCAGGGCCGGCTAGGGTCAACCCCGGAGGTTGTCCGCATTGAGCACCGCTCCCTGGGTGGTTCCGCCGAGGTGGCCCGCGCCGTCAACGGCACGGTGCGCTCGCGGTTTGCGGGGAATCCAACCTCCGTGGTGGGATGTGACAGGGACGGCCTGCCCGGCGCTCTTGTTTCACCGACATCCCATTCCCACCTCCCGGGTTGTGTTGCTCCTTGAGCCAGGGCCATGACGACGCCGCTCCACCCGGACCAACTGGAAGTCGGCCACCAGGTCGGACCGTGGCGCATCGTCGGCTCTTTGGGCGCGGGGGGCTTCGGCCGGGTGTTCAAGGTGGAGCGGGGCGGGCACGTCTACGCGCTGAAGCTGGCGCTGCGCCCGGCGGGGCCGCACTCGGCGGAGGAGGAGGACGTCAACGGCCGGCTGTCGCGGGAAGTGGCGGCGCTGCTCGCCTGCGCGCCGCATCCGAACCTGCCGCGCGTGCACGCGGTGGATCGCTGGCCCTCGCCGCCGGACGGCTACTTCTTCCACGTCACCGACTACGTGGACGGAGAGACGTTCCATGAGTGGCGCTGGCGGGTGAAGCCCTCCGCCGCGCACCTGCTGACCGTGTACACGGAGGTCGTGCGGGTGGTGGCGGACCTCCACCGGCGGGGCGTGCACCACCGGGACCTGAAGGCGGACAACCTGCTCATCCGCCGCGCCGACGAGCGCCCCGTGCTCATCGACCTGGGCACCGCGCGCATCCCGGGGGCCTCCACGCTGACGGTGGGCGTGGCGCCCGCGTCCCCGCACCTGCTGCCGCCCGAATGCGTGGCCTTCCTGCGCGAGGGCGCCTGGAAGGCGGGCGCGAACTTCGACGCGGGCGTGCCGGGCGACCTCTACGCGCTGGGCGCGCTGCTCTACGAATCCCTGACGGACGGCTACGCGTTCGACCCGAGGCTGCCCTACGACCGGCTGCTGCCCGCCATTGAAACGGTGGTGCCGCGCGCCCCGCACGACGTCAACCCCAGGGTGCCCCAGGCCCTGGGCGACATCGCGATGCGGCTGCTCTCCAAGCGCCCCGAGGACCGCTATTCGGGCACGGAGACGCTGCTGCAGGCGCTCTGGGAGGCCGCGAAGGACAAGCGCCAGCAGGAGTGGAAGCTGTCGCTGGACGTCCCGGTGGACCGGGAGGCGCCGCTGGTGGACCGGGGCGTGGTGTCGCTGTCCCAGTACCCGGGGACGGCTGGACCCGCGCGGGTGACGGAGCCCGTCGAGACCCCGGTCCCCTCCGTGGGTGTGTCTCCACCGCCCGATTCGCCCGCTCCAGGGGAGGAGGCGCCTCCGGACGCTCCACCCCGGTCCGGGTCGCGACGCCGCCGCTCCGCCGGGGTGCTGGGCCTGGGGGTCCTGCTCCTGGGCCTGCTGGTCTTCGGTCTGTTCCGGTTGGCTCCGAGCACCCGCCGCCCCGCTGTCCCGCCTGATTCAGAGAAAGGAAGTTCGTCCGTGACCCCAACCCCGAGTCTTCCCGACGCCTCCGTGCTCGCGGTGGCGTCCGCCCCGGATGCGGGGACTTCCCCCGAGGGGGCGCCCTCCGCGCCCGGTCAGGACGCCGAAAGGGTCGTGGCCACGTCCACGCCCGTGAAGCCCCCGCGCACGGACGGGGGTGTCCTCCGCAAGATCGCCGGGGCGGCCACCGCGGCCTGTGTGGGCGCTTCCTGCGGAGGCGGCACTGGCAGGATCCGCATCGAGGGCGACACCCACGACCCGTGCCCCAGGGGCGCCGCCAGGGCCATGCGGGAGCTGAAGGTGCCACACGACGGGGTTTCCCTCTGGGTGTCCACGATGGAGAAGCAAGACGGGATCGTGCGCGCGGTCCCGGTCTCCGAGGGATTCCGGTCCATGAGGCTTGCCAGCTCTACCCCCTTGGGGGAGGGCGGGGGAAACCATCGCTTCAAGGTGAGGATCGTCTTCGGGAAGGCCCGCACACGGTTCCTGGTCACGGAGATGACCAAGGAGGATGGGACGATCCTGCCGGTCTGCATGGAATACGTTGGGGGAGGTCGCCAATTCGGCGCTGAGTTGCTCCCCGATGAAAGGCACGGCCTATATCCGCCGGACACGGCCACGGTTCGCTACGTGCCGGGCTTCTTGGTCTTCGTGATTCCGGTGCAGTCCTTCGTGAACGTGGACGAGAGCTGACGGGGTTCCCTTCGCCGGGGCACACTACCCAGTGGGAGGGAGCCTCGTGGGGTAGGGGGCATCGGACGAGCCTCGTGGTAGACAGGGAGGCCCCTGTTGCCCCGGTTCGAGGAGCCCTCCACACCGTGCCCTCCTGTCTGTCCGTAGCGCTCCCGGTCCTGCTCTGGTCGACGTGCCTCCTGGCGGCTGCTCCCCACCAGGAGGTGAAGGGGGAGGCGGGGGAGGTGCTCCGTGTGGAGGTGGGTCCGGAGGGAACCTCGGCGCGGCCCCTCCGGATGGGCTTGGGGCTGAGCACGACCCTGCTGTTCGACACGGATATCCAGCAGGACCAGGTGCGCCTGGAAGGGCGCGCTCAGTTCGTCCGGGTGAGCACGGGCAATGCGCTCCTCGTGCTCGTTCCTTCTGGGGAACTGCGTGTGGGGGAGACCCTGAAGCTGTCCGTTCCGTACAAGGATGCGACCCTTCCCGCGCGTCTGGTGCTGACCCTTCAGGTCCAGAGCGAGGCGGTGGACCGTCAGGTCGAAGTCTCCAGGCGGTCCCGCTCCGCGGAGTCGTACCGCCAGGAGGCGGAACAGCTGCGTGCGGAACTGGAGCGCTTGCGCCAGGGCGACGCGCGGGGGCCCGCGCTGGCTCCCGAAGGGCTGGAAGGATTCCGAGCCCTCGTGTTGGGAGCGGGCGTGGTTGAACGCTTCTCTGTGGAATCCAATGACTTTGGCCCGCCGTGCCAGAAACCGTGTGCCCTGAGCATCTTGAAGAACGTGAAGTACCAGGGGGGGACACGGCGGGCCTTCTACCTTGAGTTGGGATTGAGCGGCGGCGCTCCATGGACCATCGGGCGCGCGGTGTTGTTCAATGGCAAGGGGCAGGAGTGGGAATCGCTGACGCCCTGGCAAGCCGCCCCCGCGACGCCCGGGTCGAAAGCGCGGGCGACCTTGGAGTTCGAGATGAAGGACAGCGACGGTCGGGGGCCCTTCTCCCTGAGGATCTGGGATGCGGAGGGGACGCGCAGTGCGCTGTTCCCGGGAATTGTTTTCCCGTGAAGGCAGGCCCCGTGGCTCAGTCGAGGAACCTGCGCTCCCATCGGCGCAGGGCCTCGTTCTCACGGTAGGGGCGCGCCGCTTCGCGCGACGTCAGCCACGGCTCCAGGACCCGCGCCAACTCACGGTATGCGGGCAACACGTTTCCCTGGGAGGTATCGCCCGCGTCGGGTGCGTCCCCCAGGATGACCACGGCACGGTCCTCCCCAAGCGGTTGCACGGCGGTGCCAGGGTGCGTGAGCCGGGCCCGCAGGGCTTCCGCGCCGCCCAGTTCTCCCAGGACGGAAGGTCCCAGGAAGTTCATCCAATGGATGCCCTGGAGTCGGTCCCCCACGGAGTACGCGTTGTTGTGTTCATCCGGAATGTCCATCCCTGGGTAGCGGAGGCCCAGGTTGAACATCTGTTGCGTCAGGGGTTCCATTCCCAGCCAGGCATGGAAGGACGGCCCCGCATGGCCCGAGTCGAAGGGCAGCAGGCGCGCGAGTGACAGCGCGAGGTCGCGAAACGGCCCGATGCCTTGCGACTGAAGGTAGCTGGCTGGAAGCCAGAAGGAGACCGCGCAGGCGTGGCGTTCCGGTGGGGTGTGGGCCAGAAACGGAGGTCCTAGAAAGACGCCCCGGTACTGGAACTGGTACGCTTCAAGGCTTCCGATGCTGTCCCTCATCAAGACATGAGGCCCTGGATGTGTCCGCAGTTCCTGTCGGACGTGCTCCAGTGAGGAATCATCCAACGGCTGCCATTCGCCTTCATAGTCTGGATACCACGTGAGTGCGTGTCGGCCGATGGCTCGCAGATAAATTTCGAGTGTCTGTTCCACGGATGCCGCCACATCGTGATGGGAAGCGTGCATGTAGAAACAGATGCTGAGCCCTTCCTTCAGAATCAAGGACCCTGTTTTGGCAATGACCTGCAAGTAGGGAATTTTTCCGCTCATGGATAGGCTCCCAGAATGGGTGAGACTCGAAACGCCGGGGCTTGCAGTGCCAGTTCATAAGCCTGCCCCTGATTGTAGTTTTCGAAAGGATGTCCTTCCGGATATCGATGCCAGCGTGATTCGCCCCCAACAGGGCAGGGGAACTTGAAGTCGAAGACCAGCTCGGCCCGCAGCGGATTTCCGGAGTGGATGACCACATCCGGAACCAATGTTCCCCTGAGTGCTCCCGTGCGTCCGCTCTTGATGAGCTCTTGCTCCGTGACGGCACTGATCAGTTCGAGCGCCTTCGTGTTGAAATCGTACCGATAGCGCTGATCCAGGCTGAACCCACCCGGACGTTCGACGGACAAGCGGGCCTGGACGCAGCGCGCGGCCGCTTCATGCTTCAGCTGACCCAGCTTCATGCCCCGGGTGATTGTCTGCCCCGACGCAGTCTCCCCCAGCTTCTCCTGGCACTGCTCCTGGGTGGGCGTCTTTCCCGCGAGGTATTGGTCGTTCACCTCCCAGTCGGCCTCATTCGCGCACTTCTCCACGATCTGGCGGACCCGTGCCCACGCCGCCTCGTCCATCACCTTGAGTGCGCCCGCGACGGACGCCCCCGCCTGGGCGGAGGCCCGGAGGCTGACGGGCAGGACCGTCTCCTCGCCCACGGCCCGGGTGCAGTACACCGGGTTCTGCCGACAGGCGTTCGAGCCTGAATCCATCGTCTGCTTGAGTTCGCGCCGCGTCCGGCCCGCCCCCGTGGACTGACACCCGGAGAGAAACAGCAGGGAGCCCAGGAGGGGCGCGGTGAACCGGAAGCGCATGCCCCGAAGCGTGCCAGAAATCCCGCCATCCGCGTCCCCATCCCGGCCGCTCCGCCGTGTAGGGTTCCGCTTCAACGATGACCTCCGACCTGACGCCCGAATCCCTGCGCTGCTTCCGCGCCGATGCGCGCGAGCCCGAGGGCTACCGGGCCGCCCTCGGCGACGCGCGCGCCTCCCTGCTCCACACGGATCCCCCCTATTGCCTGCTCACCCGGCGTCGCAAGGGCGGGGACCTGCGCGACCCCCGCGCGCACAAGAAGATCGACCGCAACCCCATCGTCCGCTTCGAGTCCGTGCGCGACTACCGCGTCTTCTCCGACGCCTGGCTGTCGCGCGCCGTCGCGCACCTCACCCCCGACGCGCCGCTCATCATCTGGACCAACCTGCTCGGCAAGGAGCCCATCCTCTGCGCCGCCCGCGAGCTGGGCTACCCCCACCTGCGCGGCGAGTACGTCTGGGGCAAGCGCACCACGGACAAGAACGCCAACGAGCAGCTCTTGCGCGTCTACGAAGTGGCGCTCGTCATCGCCCGCACGCCCGCGCCGCCGCTCGCGCCCGGTGACGCCCCCACGGTGTGGGCCGTGGTCGGCGGCTACGACGACGACGCGGAGGCCACGCAGTGGGGCGGCCACCCGCACCACAAGCCCTTCTCCGTGCTGGAGCCGCTGGTGCGCACCTGGAGCCGCCCGGGGGAGACGGTGCTGGATCCGTTCGCCGGCAGCGGCTCCATGCCCTCCGCCGCCCTGCGCCTGGGCCGCCTTCCTGCCTGCATGGAGGTCGAACCCGAGTGGGCCGACCGCGTCACCCAACGCCTGCGTGACACCGCCCGTCAGCTGCCCAGCGCGCGGTAGTAGCGCGTCTCGCTCCACGCCGGCACGTCGGTGGGGCGGTGGTCCCACCAGTTCATCACCAGCGTCCTGCGCTCGCGCGAAGGCCCCGGCAGCTTCCCGTCCGGCACCTGGTTGTCCGCGTCCAGCACCCCGTGCGTCAGCGTCCCGTCGAACACCACCAGCCGGTTGGGACGCGGCGCCACCAGCGTCAGCGCGTCCAGCCGGTCCGGCGCGAGCGACGGGTTGGCCTCCGACGGCAGCTCCCGCGTCACCGCCAGCGCCCCGCCGCGCACCCGGTTGAGGAACAACACCGACGAGCGCTTCGGGTGCACCAGCTTCCCCGTGCTCAGCGCCAGCCGTTCATCCCGGTCCTGGTGGAAGTCCACGCGCACGTCCGTGGCCCGCATGCGCGACAGCCACCACTCCACGCCCGCGATGTCCCAGCCCTTCGTCACCGACGGGCGCAGCGCGTGGATGACCTCCTCCACCACGTTCTGGGGAGGCCCGAACGCGTACCAGAACGTCGTCTGGTACGTGTGGCGCAGGCGCTCCCCCTTGAGCGCCCCCACGCGCCGTGACAGCCGGCGGAAGAGGGGAGGGGGCAGGGCGGGTTCGGTGAGCTGGACGAGGGATTCCACGGTGGGGCGCGAGCTTTCCCCCGAACGCGAGGTGGGCGCCACCTCCTTTCACCGCTAGGCTCCGCGCCCTATGAAGCCCCACCAGAAGATGCTCCTCGGCATTTCCGTCGGCGCGGTGGCCGGACTCGTGGCCAACGCGGTGTTTGGGGATGCCCCCTGGCTCCGGGGCGTGGTGGAGCACGTCACCAACCCGGTGGGGCAGCTCTTCATCCGGCTGCTGCTGATGCTCGTGGTGCCGCTGCTGTTCTCCGCGCTCGTCGTCGGCGTGGCCGAACTGGACCTCAAGCAGGTGGGCCGCCTGGGCGCTCGCACGCTGGGCTACACGGTCGTCTTCTCCGTCATCTCCGTGCTCATCGGCCTGCTGCTCGTCAACACGCTGCGGCCCGGGGACGGCTTGAGCGACGAGGCCCGCGCCCTGGCCCGCACGGGCACGCAGATAAAGGCCGCGCCACCGCCGGGGGACACCTCCGTGGGCGCGCTCTTCATGTCCATGGTGCCCACCAACCCGCTCAAGGCCGCGGCGGACGGGGACATGATTGGCCTCATCGTCTTCTCGCTCATCTTCGGCCTGGGCCTGGCGCTCACGCCGGGGGAGCCCGCGCGGAGCCTCAAGGACTCCATCCAGGGGCTCTACGACGTGATGATGAGGCTCATCGACGGGGTGCTGAAGCTGGCGCCCCTCGGCGTGGGCGCGCTCCTGTTCTCCATGACGGCGCGGCTGGGCTTCCACATCCTGGGGCAGCTGGCGTCGTACGTGGGCGTGGTGCTGCTGGCGCTGGGCCTCCACATGTTCGTCGTCTATTCGCTGTCCGTGCGCTTCCTGGGGGGCCGCAACCCGGTGGAGTTCTTCCGCTCCAGCCGGCTGGCCATCGTCACGGCCTTCTCCACGTCCTCGTCCAGCGCCACGCTGCCCACCGCCCTCAAGGTGGCCGAGGAGAACCTCCACCTGCCCCGCAGCGTCGCGCGCTTCGTGCTCACCGCCGGCTCCGCGATGAACCAGAACGGCACCGCGCTCTTCGAGGGCGTCACCGTGCTCTTCCTCGCGCAGGTGTACGGCGTGGACCTGGGCCTGGGGCAGCAGGCGGTCATCATGTTCATCTGCGTGCTGGCGGGCATCGGCACCGCGGGCGTGCCGGCGGGCTCCATCCCGGTCATCGCCATGATTCTGGGCATGTTCAACATCCCGGTGGAGGGCCTGGGCCTCATCCTCGGCGTGGACCGCTTCCTGGACATGTGCCGCACCACGCTCAACGTCACCGGGGACCTGGCCGCCGCGGTGTACGTGTCGCGCGGGGAGCCGCCCGACCGCCCCGTCGCCGAGGAAGCAGCGCAGTCGCCCGCGTCCTGACGCCGCCATCCCCAGGCTCCACCTTTGCCTGAAGTCCCACTCCGCCGTCCCCGAAGCCAAGGAGCTTCCCCCGCATGAAGATCGCCAACGGTCGCGTCGTCGCGCTCGAATACCGCCTCCACCTGGGAGACGGAGAGGTCATCGACCAGAGCGCCCCTGGCCAGCCGCTCGCCTATCTGCACGGCCACAAGCAGATCGTCCCCGGGCTGGAGGGCGCGCTGGACGGCCTGGGCGTGGGGGAGAGCAAGCAGGTGGTGGTGGCCCCGGAGCAGGGCTACGGCCAGCACAACCCGGAGGGGATGCGCACCGTCCCTCGCACGATGCTGCCCCAGGGCTTCACGCCCCAGGTGGGCCAGACGCTGATGGCCCAGACGGAGGACGGCAACGTCCCCCTGCGCATCCAGACGGTCAACGACGACTCCGTCGTGGTGGACCTGAACCATCCGCTGGCGGGCAAGACGCTCCACTTCGATGTCACCGTGCGCGAAGTGCGTGACGCGACGCAGGAGGAGCTCACGCACGGCCACGTGCACGGCCCGGGCGGCGCGCACGAATAAAGGCGCCGTCCCGGCGCAGGGACCGTTTCGTTCTCCAGGGGGGCGTGCACTATCTTCGCGCCCCCATGGCTCCTCCCGTCCCGAACCCCAGCCAGCTGCGCGTCCCCGCGCCCGACCCTGACGCCGTCCCGGAGCGGCCCGGAGCCTCCGCGGCGATGGACCCGGAGCTGTACTGGCGGGAGCACGTCTACCAGGGCGGCGCGCGGCAGCTCACCGTGCGCGCCATCATCGCCGGGATGCTCATTGGCGCGGTGATGTGCCTGTCCAACCTCTACGTCATCCTCAAGACGGGCTGGAGCCTGGGCGTCACCATCACCGCCTGCATCCTGGCCTTCGCGGTGTTCGGCACGCTGCGCTCGCTCCGGATGCTGAGGAATGAGTTCACCGACCTGGAGAACAACGCCATGGGCTCCGTCGCGTCCGCGGCGGGCTACATGACGGGCGGCGGCAACATGGCCGCGGTGCCCGCGCTCCTGATGCTGACGGGCACGCTGCCGTCCGCGGGCTGGCTGATGGTGTGGTTCGGCGTCATCTCCGCGCTGGGCGTCTTCGCCGCCATCCCCATCAAGCGCCAGCTCATCAACATTGAAGCGCTCCCGTTCCCCACCGGCACCGCCACCGCGGAGACCATCCGCGCCCTGCACGGCCACGGCGACGTGGCCCGCCGCAAGTCGCGCCTGCTGGGCATCGCGGGGCTCGTGGGCGCGCTGCTGGTGGTGCTGCGCGACGCGCGCTTCACCTGGCTGAAGAACCTGCCGGAGAAGGCCAGCCTGCCGTTCAGCATCCAGGGCCGCGAGGCCGGCAAGTGGTCGCTGTCGTTCGACTTCAGCCTGCTGCTCATCGGCGCGGGCGCGCTGGTGAACTTCCGCACCGGCTGGTCCATGCTCCTGGGCGCCATCCTCAACTACGGCTTCCTCGCGCCCGCGATGGTTGCCCGGGGCGTCATCCCGGAGGTCACCTACAAGGCCATCAACAGCTGGTCGCTGTGGACGGGCTCCGCGGTGCTGGTGTCGTCGGGCCTGCTGGCGTTCGCGTTCCAGTGGAAGAGCGTGGTGCGCTCCTTCTCCGCGCTGGGCGGGCTGGTGGGCATCAAGCCCAAGGAGGGCGCCAAGGAGGATCCGCTCGCGGACATCGAGTGCCCCCCTTCATGGTTCCCCCTGGGCTTCCTGCTCCTGGGCCCGGTGGCCGTCTTCCTGATGGCCTACCTGTTCCAGATTCCGTGGTGGGCCGGGGTGCTCGCGCTGCCGCTGGCGGTGGTGATGGGCGTCATCGCGTCGCGCGTGACGGGAGAGACGGACACCACGCCCACCAAGGCGCTGGGCCCCGTCACCCAGCTCATCTTCGGCGGACTCGCGCCGGGCAACATCCCCGCCAACATCATGAGCGCCAACGCCACCGGCGGCGTGGGGCTGCACTCCGCGGACCTGCTCACGGACCTCAAGTCCGGGTGGCTGCTGGGGGCGGCGCCGCGTCAGCAGTTCGTCGCGCAACTCTTCGGCGTCGTCGCGGGCGCCATCGTCGTCGTGCCCGTCTTCAACCTGCTGGTGCCGTCCGCGGACATGCTGGGCACGGAGCAGTTCCCCGCGCCCGCGTCCATGGTGTGGGCCGGCGTGTCCAAGATGCTCGCGTCCGGCGTGGCCGCGCTGCACCCCACCGCGCGCATGGGCGCCCTGTGCGGGACGCTGCTGGGCGTGACGCTGGTGCTGCTGGAGCGGTGGGCCCCGCCGAAGCTGAAGGCCTTCATCCCGTCCGCGTCCGGCCTGGGGCTGGCCATCGTCATCCCCGGCTCCAGCTCCATCAGCCTCTTCGTGGGCTCGGCGCTGGCCGCGCTCATGCGCCGGGTGAAGCCGAAGCTGGCCGAGGACGCCGTCCTGCCCGTCAGCTCCGGCTTCATCGCGGGAGAGAGCCTGCTGGGCATCGCCATCGCGATGGTGAAGGCCTTCGGCTTCATGCCGAAGTAGCCACCGGGGCCGTCAGTCCACCTTGCCGGTGGACCAGGACAGGCCCGCGACGAAGCGGATGGTGGGCGTGTCGAACCCCGCGCCCACGCCCGGGCCGCCCATCACGTACAGGTCCAGGCCCTGGAGGGCGTGGCGGCGGATGGCGATGAGCAGCTCCGCCCCCACGCGGCCCCCCTGCAGCGGCACGCCGGCGACGACGCTCACCTCGCCGCGCGTCACGTCGCCGCCCCGCGACGTCACCGTGGCGCCCAATCGCAGCTCATTGCCCACGACGTCGCCTTCCACGTAGGACACCGGCCGCAGGTCGTGGCGCTTGCGCAGGAACACCCCCGCCTCGCCGCCCACCTGGAAGCCCTCACCCACGTAGCCCAATTGCAGGCGCGGGTGCCACGCGTAGTCCTCGTGCGCCTGGGCCGCGCGGCTGCCCACCGGCAGGCCCGCCGTCAGGGCCACCGCCACGTTGATGGGCGCGCCCGTCGTCTGACGCAGGAGGGCCGCGCGGGCGCTCAGCCACGGCGTGGCGAGCCCCCCCGAGCGCGGCGGGAGGTACTCCAGCGTGGGCTTTCCTCCCTGCATCAGGATGAAGGGCAGCTCCGCCCCGACGTCCAGCCACGACAGCACGCCGTAGCCGACCGTCAGGTGCGCGGTCATCTTGTTCTCCACGAGGCCCGTGCCATCCCCCGGCTCCCAGCGCGTCTGGAAGTGCATGGGCAACTGCTCGTAGTGGTAGTTCAGCCCCACCCTCAGCAGCCCCGGCGCCAGCGTCCGGCCCGTCCCCACCACGAGCGAACCCAGGCTCCCCGGGTCCAATCGCAGTCGTTGCAGGTCAAACATTGGCAGCGGGCCCTTGGGACCGCTTTCGAGTGCGTGGGCGGACGACGGCAGGCTGAACAGCGCGACGGCGGCGGCGACGGCGGCCGTACGGAGCATGAGACAACTCCTGAGGCTGGGACGCGAGGCAGGTGGCCCTGCGCCGCGGAACACTAGCCGGACGGCCGCCTTCCGGAAATCCTCCGCGGGGGCACCCAGGTTTTGGTTTCCCAGCGCAACGACTGTCGCGGCCCCCCCCCGGCGTGCGCCGCGTCTCAGGTCGCGCCGGCCGCCAGGTCCTGCAATTCCTGCCATCGCGCATAGAGCCGATCCACTTCGGCGCTGGCGGCGGACAGGGACTGCTGGATTTCGGCCGCCTTGGACGTGTTGCTGTAGACGTTCGGGTCGGCCATCTGGGCCTCCAGGCCGGCCTTGCGCTGTTCGGCGGCCTCGATGGTGGCCTCCATGCCATCCAGTTCGCGCTGGTCCTTGTAGGAGAGCTTGACCGTCTTCTTCGGCGCGGCCTTCACGGGCGTCTCCGCGCGGACGGGCTCGTCCTTCTTCGGCTCGTTCTTCTTCGCCTGGGCGGCCTTGAGGGCGGCGGCCTGCGACTGCTCGCGCAGCCGCTTGTACATGTCGTAGTTGCCCTCGTAGCGGGTGACCTTGCCCTGGCCGTCGAAGGAGAGGATGGCGGTGGCCACCTTGTCCAGGAAGTAGCGGTCGTGCGTCACCAGCAGCGTGCTGCCGGCGAAGTCCAGCAGCAGCCGCTCCAGGATGTTGAGGGTGACGATGTCCAGGTCGTTGGTGGGCTCGTCCAGCACCAGCACGTTGGCGCCCTCCAGGAACAGGCGCGCCAGGAGCAGCCGGTTGCGCTCGCCGCCGGACAGCGCGCCCACCTTCATGCGCTGCATGGGCACCGGGAAGAGCAGGTCCTCCAGGTAGTCGCGCAGGGCCACCCGCTGGTCGGCCAACTGCACATGGTCCTCGCCGTTGGAGGCCGCGTCGTACACCGTCTGGTCCGGATCCAACTGGGCGCGCTGCTGATCGTAGTAGGCGACCTTGGTGTTCTTCCCGATGACGAGCTTCCCGCTGTCCGCGGGGATCTCCCCCAGCATCACGCGCAGGAAGGTCGTCTTGCCCACGCCGTTGGGGCCCAGGAAGCCCACGCGCTCGCCGCGCTGGAGGCGGAAGTCCACCCCGTCCAGCACCTTGCGCTCGCCGAAGGACTTCACCAGCCCCTCCGCCTCGATGACGGTGTGGCCCAGCCGGGGCGCCGCCACCACGCGCAGGTCCGCCACCTTGGGTCGCTGGAAGCCCTTCTCCGCCAGCAGCTTCTGCGCCCGCTCGATGCGCGCCTTGCTCTTGGTGCGCCGCGCCTCCGGGCCCTTGCGCAGCCACGCCACCTCCTGGGCGATCCACCGGCCGCGCTTGTGCTCCGCCGTCTCCGCGTTCTCCTGGGCGACCAGCTTCTGCTCCACGTAGGCCGCGTAGTTGCCGGGGTAGGAGACCAGCCCGCCGCCGGGCTGGATCTCGACGATGCGGTCCACCAGGTCGTCCAGGAAGTAGCGGTCGTGCGTCACCAGCAGCAGCGCGCCGGGCAGCTTGTCCAGCTCATCCTCCAGCCAGTCCACGGTGTCCGCGTCCAGGTGGTTGGTGGGCTCGTCCAGCAGCAGCAGGTCCGGGCGGGTGAGCAGCGCGCGGGCAATGGCCACGCGCTTGCGCAGGCCCCCGGACAGCTGTGACACCGGCCGGTCCCAGTCCTTCACGCCCAGCCGGTCCAGCAGCGTCTTGGCGTGGTGTTCGGTGTCCCAGCCGCCCGCCTGTTCAATGCGGTCGCTCAGGACGGACATCTGCTCCAGCATCTTCTGGGTGGCGTTGGCGGGGTCCGCCTCCAGCTTGCGCGACAGCTCCGCGTGCGCGTCCAGGGCCGCCTTGAGCGGGGCCTGGGACACGGCCAGCTCGCTCTGCACCGTGGCGCCTTCCGGGAACTCCGGCTCCTGGGGCAGGTAGGTGACGCGGGCGCCCCGGCGCAGTTGCAGCTCGCCCAGGTCCGGCTTGGACGCGCCGGCCAATATCTTCATCAGGGAGGACTTGCCGGAGCCGTTGACGCCGACGAGGCCCACGCGCTCCCCCTCCTCGATGGTGAAGGTGAGGCCCTCGAAGACGGTGCGGCTGCCGAAGGCGAGCTGGACGTTGGCGGCGCGGAGCAGCGTCACGGGAAGAACCTCTGGAAAGGGGAGGGGGAAAGCGAAAGGGCGCCCCCCACTTGAGTGGGGGAGCGCCCTTCCTACTGCCAGAGCGGCGTCTGGGAAGCCCGGACTACTTGCGGGCAGCCTGCTCCGCGGCCTGCTTCTCCTTGTACGTCGCCATCAGGGCCTCGGCCTCGTTCTTCGGCACCTGCGAGTACCGGGCGAACTCCATCGTGAACTCGCCCTTGCCCTGGGTCGCGGAGCGCAGGTCGGTGGAGTAGCCGAACATCGTGTTGAGCGGCACCTCGGCCACGGCCGTGAGGTAGCCCTCGGCCGTCTCCGTGTTGAGGATGGTGCCACGGCGCTGGTTCAGCTGACCGACGACGGAGCCCTGGAACTCCTCCGGCGCGCTGACCTCCACCTTCATGACGGGCTCCAGGATGATGGGCTTCGCGGCGGAGTAGCCCTCGCGGAAGCCCATGATGGCGGCCGTCTTGAACGCGTTTTCGGACGAGTCGACCGCGTGGAAGGCGCCGTCGTTGATGACCACGCGCAGGCCCACCACGGGGAAGCCGATGAGGCTGCCCTTCTTCACGGCCTCGGCGAAGCCCTTGTCGCACGCGGGGATGAACTCGCGCGGGATGGAGCCACCGACGATGTCGTCCACGAACTCGTACTGCTGCACGGCGTCCGAGGGCAGGGGCTCCACGTAGCCGCACACGCGCGCGAACTGACCGGAACCACCAGTCTGCTTCTTGTGCGTGTAGGCGAACTCGCCCTTCTGGCTGATGGTCTCGCGGTACGCCACCTGCGGCTTGCCGGCCTTCACTTCGCAGTCGTACTCGCGCTTCATGCGCTCGATGTAGATTTCCAGGTGGAGCTCACCCATGCCGCGGATGATGGTCTGCCCGGACTCCTCGTCGCGCGACACGCGGAAGGTGGGGTCTTCCTTGTTGAAGCGGTTGAGCGCCTTGGAGAAATTGGTCGACTTGGCGCGGTCCTTCGGCTCCACGGCCAGCGAGATGACGGCGTCCGGAACGAACATGGACGTCATCGTGTAGTTCACGGTGCCGTCGGTGAACGTGTCGCCCGACGCGCACTCGATGCCGAACAGCGCGACGATGTCGCCCGCGGTGGCCTCGTTCACGTCGTTCATCTGGCTGGAGTGCATGCGCACGATGCGCGGCACCTTGACCTTCTTCTGGTTCACCTGGTTGATGATGAAGTCGCCCTTGGTGACGCGGCCCTGGTAGACGCGCATGTACGTGAGCTGTCCGTACCGGCCGTCCTCCAGCTTGAACGCGAGGCCGACAAAGGGCTTCTCCGGATCCGACTCCAGGATGACCTTGGCCTCGTTGTTCTTCTGGTCGAGCGCCTCGTTGGTCGCTTCCTTGGGGCTCGGCAGGTAGCTGCACACCGCGTCGAGCAGGAGCTGCACGCCCTTGTTCTTGTACGCGGAGCCGCACATCACCGGCGTCATCTTCAGCGCGATGGTGGCGCGGCGCACGGCCTCACGCAGCTGCTTCTCCGTGATGGAGTCCGGGTCCATGAGGAACGCCTCGCCCAGCGTGTCGTCCACGTTGGCGACGCCTTCGATCATCTCCGCGCGGCGCAGCTCGGCCTCGTCCTTCATGTCCGCGGGGATGGCCTCCTCACGGATCTTCTCGCCGTTCTCGCCGTCGAAGTAGTACGCCTTCATCGACAGCAGGTCGATGAGGCCCTGGAAGCGGTCCTCCGCGCCGATGGGGTACTGGAGGCGCACCGCGTGGTGGCCCAGCTTCTCCTTCAGCTGCAGGGCGACGCGATCATAGTTCGCGCCCGCGCGGTCCATCTTGTTGATGAACGCGATGCGCGGAACCTTGTAGCGCTTCATCTGGCGGTCCACCGTGATGGACTGAGACTGCACGCCCGACACCGAGCAGAGCACCAGGATGGCACCGTCGAGGACGCGGAGCGCGCGCTCCACCTCGATGGTGAAGTCCACGTGTCCCGGCGTGTCGATGAGGTTGATGTTGTAGTCGCCCCAGATCGCGTACGTGGCGGCGGACTGGATGGTGATGCCCTTCTCACGCTCCAGGTCCATCGAGTCCATGATCGCGCCCACGCCGTCCTTGCCGCGGACCTCGTGGATCTCGTGGATCTTGCCCGTATAGAACAGGATGCGCTCGGAGAGCGTCGTCTTGCCCGAGTCGATGTGGGCAGAGATACCGATGTTACGAATCTTCTCGATGGTTGCGCTGGTGGCCACGATCCGGTCCTTCTTCTCTTGAAAAAATTGCCTGAGGGAACAGAGCAGGCGGGGCCCTTACTTCCCACAGGTCTCAGTTACCAGACAAATCCGCACGATGCGGGGCGTACATCCGCCTACGTTCCGCCATCTGCTTACGGCTGAGGCTTCATAACAATGAACGCGAGCGAAAACTTCTCCCTGGCCCGCGCCTGGCTGCGCGCCTTCAACGCCCACGACGTGACGGCCCTGGTGGCGCTGTACGCGGAGGATGCAACGCACACGTCGCCCAAGATTCGCGTCCTGCATCCGGAGACGGGGGGGCGCCTGGTGGGCCGGCCGGCCCTGGAGCGGTGGTGGAAGGACGCCATCGCCCGGCTGCCGGGCTTGCGGTACGAGGAGACGGCCCTCACCGCCGACGGCGACCGGGTGTTCATGGAGTACCTGCGGCACGCCCCCAATGAAGCGCCCCTGCCGGTGGCGGAGGTGCTGGAGGTCCGGGGCGGGCGCATCGTCGCGTCGCGCGTCTACCACGGATAAGGTGCCCCCCATGGCGAACCCCCTGAACTTCGACCGGGACTTCGGTTACCTGCTGCCCTTCATGGACAAGGTGGCGTCGGCGGCGTCGGACCTGCCGGACGCGTCCGCCCGCGAGGAGCTGGTGCAGCTCATGGTGGAGGAGAAGGTGCGCTGGGAGCGGATCCGCTCGCTCCTCCAGGGCGCCTCGGGCCGGGGCGCTCCCTCCATCCCGCCTCGGGAGGCGTCCCGGAAGCCCCCGGCCGCGCCCGCGATGGCGCGCGTGTCGTCGGATGACGTGAACCGCGTGGCCCGGCGCGAGGCGGGCTTCACGGTGGGCAGCCTCAAGGACTCGCGCTGAGGATGGCGCCGGGGGATCAGGTGCTGCTGACGCGCACCTGATCCAACGCGTCGTAGGTGGCGGCCTTGTAGGCCTCCGACAGCGTCGGGTAGTTGAAGCAGGTCTCCACGAAGAGCTGCGCGGTGGAGCCGGTGAGCAGCGCGGTGAGCCCCACGTGCACCAGCTCCGTGGCCTGCTCGCCCAGGATGTGCACGCCCAGCAGCTTCAGGTCGTCGCGGTGGAAGAGCAGCTTCAAGAGGCCCTGCCGCTCCCCGATGATCTGCCCGCGCGGGTTGGTGTCGAAGGTGGCGCGGCCGACGACGTAGGGGATGCCGCGCGTGCGCAGGGACTCCTCGGTGTCGCCCGCCATGGAGACTTCCGGGATGGTGTAGATGCCATAGGGCAGGATGGGCGTCAGGGTGCGCTTGCCCGGCCCGAAGGCGTGCTCCATCGCGATGCGGGCCTGCTCCATGGACGTGGAGGCCAGCGCCGGGAAGCCGATGACGTCCCCCACCGCGTAGATGTGGGGCACGGCCGTCTGGTACGCGAGCCCGACTTCAATCTGCCCGCGCTTGCCCTGCTTCACGCCCAGCGCCTCGATGCCCAGGCCCGCGGTGTTGGAGGTGCGGCCGGAGGCCACCAGCACCTGGTCGGCCTCCAGCACCTCGCCCGTGGACAGCCTCAGGCGGATGGGCTCCTCGTGGGACTCGGGGACGTGCGCGGACTCCACCACCTGGCCCAGGCGCAGCCGCACGCCCAGCGTCTCCATGCAGTCGCGCAGCAGCTGACCGACTTCGCCGTCCAGGAAGGCCAGCAGCTCGTGCTTCACCTCCACCAGCGTCACCGGGATGCCGAGCGCGGCGAACATGCACGCGTACTCACAGCCGATGACGCCGCCGCCCACCACCACCAGCGTGCGGGGCAGGGTGGTGATGTCCAGGATCTCATCCGAGTCGTGCACGCGCGGATCGCCGAAGGGATACATGGGCGGGCGGTAGGGCGACGAGCCGGTGGCGATGAGGAGGGTGGAGGCGGCGAGCGTCGCCACCACGGCGCCATCGTGGGTGACCTGCACGGTGTGCGCGTCCAGCAGGGAGCCCCGGCCCTGGAAGACCGTGACGCCGTGGCGCTGCAGGTTCTTGTGGATGCGCTCGCGCTCCATCTGCTTCACGCGGCGCTCGCGGAAGAGGAAGTCGGAGACGGTGGCTTCGTGGCGCAGGGTGGCGTCCACGCTGTAGAGGCCGCGCGCCTTGAAGCCGGACAGGTGCAGGGCCGTCTCGCGCAGCGTCTTGGAGGGAAGGGTGCCGGTGTTGGCCGCGGTGCCGCCGAGCACCGGCTCGCGCTCCACCACCGCCACCCGCTTGCCCGAAAGCGAGGCCTGGATTGCCCCCCACTCTCCGGCCGGTCCAGAGCCGATGACCACCAGGTCGAAGTCCGCCATGGGGCGCACCCTATCCCTTCCGGCGGGCCGCGCTAACCGCGAAGTCACCCGTGGGGGCCCTGTTTCGAGGCACCGCTGGAGCCCAGCCCCGGGGACCCGTCAGGCGTCCTCGGCCTCCGGGATGGCGGTGGCGGGCGCGCGGCCGGTGTAGTGCAGCTTGTCGCGGACCTCCTGTTCGGTGAGGAGCCGGAAGCCGCCCTCGGGCAGGTCGCCCAGGACGATGTCGCCCACGGCCTCCCGGTGGAGCGCGCGGGCGGGCAGGCCCACGGCGCCCAGCATCCGCTTCACCTGATGGTGGCGCCCCTCCGTGAGCGTCACCTCCACCGTCTTCTCGTCGCGCACGCGCACCACGGCGGGGCGGGCGGGACCGTCATCCAGCACCATCCCCTGGCGCAGCGGCGCCACGCGCTCCTCGTCCGCGATGCTGAACACCGTGGCCACGTAGCGCTTGGGCAGGTTCGTCTCCGGGGACGTGACGTGGGCGACGAGCTTGTCGTCGTTGGTGAAGAGCAGCAGGCCCGTGGTGTCCACGTCCAGCCGCCCCACCGCGTGCCAGGTGTAGCTGGCGAGCTCCGTGGGCAGTTGGGGCAGCAGCACTTCGAACACGGTGCCGGTGCGGTGCTGGCGCGCGGTGGAGGACAGCACGCCCGCGGGCTTGTGGAAGGCCAGGACGTGGGTGGGCGCCACCTTGCGCACCGGCAGGCCGTCCACCTTGATGACGGCGTCGGGCGGCACGGGCGTCAGGTGCGTCTTCACGACGTGGCCGTTGATGCTCACCCGGCCCGCCTTGATGGCGGCCTCCGCGTCCTTCTGGGGCATGGCGCCCGCGCGGGCCAGTGCCCGGGACAGCCAGTCCGGCTTCTCCTTGCCCTCCCAGCGGTTGGGGCGGGGAGGGGACTTCGGTGGCCGTTCGGGCTTGCGAGGCATGGGCGCGGCACTGTAGCCGCGCGGGGCGGCGGTGCGTTGGGGTTACTTCCGGGGAGGGCTGTCCGGATCCTCGCCCTCGGCGGAGCCGGGCGTCTTGCCGGGCTCGCCCTGGGGCATGCGGCGGCCCTCGTCCTCCTGGCCTCCGGACTCGGCCGTCTTCGGCGTGCGACCGGGCGGCTCCTGTGAAGGGTCCTGCCGGGGCGCGCCCGCGCCGGGCTCGCTGCCTCCCACCACCATGGATTCGTAGGGCATGTGGTCCACGCGAAGTCCTCCCATTGCGTCGTTGGTGAAGCCTCCAGTGCTTCCTTCGGGGCTTCCAGGGAGGGTAGGGACGCCTGGACATGATGGCCCGCCGCGAGGGCTGGCCTTCCCGCCTGCTCAGCCCCCGGCCTTGGGGGGAGGGAAGTGCTTGCGCACGGTGTGCAGCGCGGCCAGCCACAGCCGCGCTTCGTTGCGCGTGAGCCGGGAGCGGCGCAGGGGCGCGAACAGGTCCCTCACCGCCGTGCGCCCGGGCTGCTCGTCCACCAGGAAGCCGCCCGTGGTCAGCAGCGCCTCCAGCGTGGACTCCACCCGCGCCAGCTCCGCGTCCGTGGCGGCCAGCGGGAGGGGCCCGGGCGGCGGCGCGCTCTGGGCGAGCGCGGCCATCCGCACCTCGTAGGCGTAGAGCAGCACCGCCTGCGCCAGGTTGATGGACGGCTGCTCCGGCGCGGTGGGCACCGCGGACAGGTCATGGCAGCGCTCCACCTCCGCGTTGGTGAGCCCGCTGCGCTCGTCCCCGAAGACGAGCGCCACCGGGCCCTGCGCCGCACGCGCCACCAGCTCCTCACCGACGGCCCGGGGCGACAGGCGGCGCTTGCCCTCCACCTTGCGCGAGCTGGTCCCCACCACCCAGACGCAGTCGGACACGGCGGCCTCCAGCGTGTCCGGCCGCTTCACCCCACCCAGCATGTCCTCCGCGTGCACGGCCAGCCGGTGCGCGGGCCCCAGGTCCTCCACCTCTGGCGTCACCCAGGCCCAGTCGGACAGGCCGCAGTTCTTCAGGGCTCGGGCGGCGGCGCCCAGGTTCTCCGCGTTGCGCGGGCGCATGAGGACGAATCGGACGGGCAGCACCATGGGCCGGCAACCCTAGCGCTCCAGCCGACTCCCGGGGTCCCCCAGTTGACCGCCACGCCCCTCCACCGCCAGTCTGCGCGCCGAAACCCCGCGTCCCGCGCGCGTCCGGAGGCCACCCGAGTGCGGCTGCCCGGACACCCTGTGGGCCCGCGGACGCGCATGGGGGAGCGCCGGCACGTGGTCGCCGGGCCGCACTTTCCGTGCGCCTCCGAGGAGCCCCACGCACGGCACGCGGAATGAAATCGGTCCCGCCGCCATCCCCGGAGGAAACATGTCCCCGCAGTCCGCTGTCCCGCCCAGGCCCCCGCGCGCACCCCGTGCCCGCTGGCTGCTGCCGGCGTTCCTGGTGGGCGCGCTGCTCGCCGGCTGCAAGCAGGAGCCCGCGTCACCGCCGCCCGCCACCCCCATCACCCCCGCCACCTCCGGGGCGACGGAGGCCACGAAGCCGGGCACCTCTTCCGTCGCGGCCCTGATGCGGACGGAGACGCTGACGCCCGTCATCCACGAGCTGGGCGGCGAGAACAGCCTCCCCGAAGGCATCGTCGTCGAGTTCTCCCGCCCCGTGCGCCCGTCCAATGAATCCGTCCTGGGCAGCGTGCTGACGATTTCGCCCCCGGTGGCCGGCAGCCTGTCGTGGACCGGGCCGTCGTCGCTGCGCTTCACCCCGGCGGCCCCCGGCTTCACGGCCGGCGCGACGTACATCGTGTCGGTGGACGCCGTGGGCACCGACGTGGGCGTCGTCAAGCCGCCGTCGGAGCGGGCGTGGCGCTACAACTTCACCACGTACGCCTTCAAGTTCGTCCAGGCGGTGCCCACGCGGATGGATTTGATCAAGGGCCTGGTGGAGCTGAACGTCACCTTCTCCGGGCCGGTGGACCTGGCCGCCGTGCGCTCCCGTTCGAGCTTCCGCGTCGGGGACGCCGCCATCACGGACGTGAAGTGGGCCACCCGCGCGGACACGCGCAACTCGCTGGCCGTGACGCTCACCCACCCGAAGCTGCGGCCCGCGTCCATCGTGCAGTTCGCGCTGCGTGACGGGCTGGCGCAGGCCGGAGCGCCCGACACCCGCGCTCCGGCGGCCAACGCCAGCTTCCCGCTGGTCGGCGGCAAGCGCGCGGACATCACCTACGTCAGCCTGGAGGAGGGCGCCAACGGCTACTTCTTCGAGGTGAGCTGCCGCGACGTGGCGGCGGACGCGTCCCCCAGCCCTGTCGATGAGCGGTGGGATTCCTACTACTACGACGACGACAACCGGGGCTGCTCGCTGAGCGACGCCGTGGCTGCGGAGGCCCTGCGCTTCAAGCCCAAGGTCAAGTTCACCGTCGCGCCGTCGCGCCGTGGCTTCCGCATCTTCGGTGACTTCAAGCGCGGCCCGCACACGCTCTCCATCGCGGAGGGCACGCCCACCGTGGGTGGTGGCACCTTCCTGGGCACCTTCTCGCGCGGCTACTCCGTGCCCGCCCGAGCGCCCCAGGTGCGCTTCTCCACCAGCGGTCGCTACCTGCCGCGCAGCGCGTGGAAGAACCTGCCCCTGCAGCACCTCAACCTGGAGGAGGTGACGCTCACGGTGCGCAACGTGCCGCCGGAGAACCTCGTCTTCTGGATGAGCAACGACTCCAACGAGAAGGCGGACGAGCGGACCAGCAACGTGCTGCTGCGCAAGGACGTGCCCCTCAAGTCGACGCCGGACGCGCTGCTCACCACCTACGTGGACGTGGCGTCGCTGGTGCCCGCCGCCACGCGCGGCCTCGTGGAGATCACCGCCGAGCGCGGCGACCACCGCGCCGCCTCCCGCATCCTGCTCACCGACCTGAGCCTCGTCGCCAAGAAGGGCGGGCCCGCGCCGGGCTCCAAGGACTCCGGCGAGGTCTGGGTCTGGGCGCTCGGCCTGGAGAGCACCGAACCCCTGTCCGGCGTGGAGGTGTCGCTGGTGAAGAAGAGCGGGCAGACGGTGGCCCGCTGCACCACGCAGGGAGATGCCGGCTGCCAGCTCAAGGTGCCCGCGCCGGACGCGGATGACAGCGAACCGTTCGCGCTCGTGGCCCGGAAGGGCGAAGAGCTGACGTACCTCAAGTACGACGAGCTCAAGACGGAGATCGCCAACTCGGACGTGCAGGGCGAGCCGTACCGCGCCGCGCAGCCGTACCGCGCCTCCCTCTGGTCCGACCGCGGCGTGTACCGTCCTGGTGACACCGCGCATGTGGCCGCGGTGCTGCGCGGCCAGGACAACCTGGCGCCGCCCGCGGGCATGCCGGTGGAGGTGCGCGTCATCGACCCGCGCGAGCGTGAAATCCGCAAGGAGACGCTGAAGACGAACGCGGCGGGCCTCGTGTCGCTGGACCAGACGTTCGCGGCCTTCCAGGACACGGGCCGCTATTCGGTGCACCTGAGGATCGCCGACCGCGAGGTGGCCTCCTACGGCCTGAGCGTGGAGGAGTTCGTCCCGGAGCGCATGAAGGTGACCGCGGCCGCGCAGGCCCCCGGCTACAAGCAGGGCGGGGAGATCCCCGTGGCCGTGGAGGCCGCGTACCTCTTCGGCGGCTCGGCGGAGGGCAGCCCGGTGGAGATGACGTGCCGCCTGGAGTCGGTGCCCTTCAAGCCCAAGCAGAACGGGCAGTACACCTACGGCCTCTGGCGCCAGGACGGCAACGAGCCCCGGCCCGTCACGCTGGGCCAGGTGAAGGGCACGCTGGATGCGAAGGGACAGGCGCTGCTCAAGTGCCCGGCGCAGGCGGCGTCGGGCCCCATCAAGGGCGCGACGCGGCTGTCCGCCGTGGCCAGCGTCTTCGAGTCCGGCAGCGGCCGCGCCACCATCGGCGAGGCGAACGTGCCGGTGCACCCGGAGGCCTACTACCTGGGCCTCCAGGCCAACGCGCAGAAGGTGAAGGCGGGCACGCCCTTCACGGTGTCGGGCCTGGTGGTGGACTGGAGCGGTCAGCCCGTCGCCGACGGCAAGGGGCCGAAGACGGTGGAGCTGGAGTACCAGTCGCTGGAGGAGAACTACGGCTACTACTACGACGAGGAATCCGGCTCCGAGCAATACCAGCGCTACCTGCGCCCCCAGCGCGACGGCCAGTTGACGGTGAAGGTGGAGGGCGGCCGCTTCTCCGCCACGGTGACGCCGAGCAAGGGCGGCGCGGGCTACCTCGTGCGCGCTCGCGCGGGCGCCACCCAGACGGACCTGACGCTGGAGGGTGAGGGCCGCTACTACTGGTGGGGCGAGGGCTCGCGCGTGGACCAGACGCCGCGTCCGCTCAAGCCCACCGCGCTGGAGCTGTCGCTGCCCGCGAAGGGCAAGGTGGGCGAGGCCCTCACGGTGAAGGTCAAGGCGCCCTACCGGGGCCGCGTCCTGTTCACGGTGGAGACCGACCGCGTGCTCTTCACCGCGTGGAAGCAGGCGGAGCCCGGGGAGGTGTCCTGGAGCTTCACGCCGACGGAGTACGCACCCAACGTCTACGTGAGCGCGTTCCTCGTGAAGGATCCGCACCTGGAGTCCGCCAAGGCCTTCATGCCCGACCGCGCCTTCGGCGTGGGCAGCATCGCGCTGGAGCCGGTGGACTTCACCCAGGCCGTCACGCTGACGGTGCCCAAGGAGGTCCGCTCCAACGACACCCTCACCGTGGACCTGGCGGTGGAGGGCGTGGAGGGCCCCACCTTCGCCACCGTGGCGGTGGTGGACGAGGGCATCCTGTCCCTCACGCGCTTCCAGAGCCCGGATCCGCTCAAGGAGATCTTCACCCGGCGCGCGCTGGGCATCCAGACCTTCGAAACGGTGGGCTGGGCGCTGCTCGTTCCGCCCGGGGGCAACACCAGCTCCACCGGCGGTGACGAGGCCGGCGGGGCGGCGGGCCGCGTGCAGCCCGTCAAGCCGGTGGCGCTGTGGAGCGGCGTGGTGGAGGTGCCGGCCTCCGGCAAGCTGCGCGTGCCCTTCAAGCTGCCGCAGTACCGGGGCGCGGTGCGGGTGATGGTGGTGACGGCGGGCAACAAGCGCGTCGGCCGGGCCAGCGCGCAGGTGGTGGTGCGCGACCCGCTGGTGCTCCAGGCGACGCTGCCGCGCTTCCTCACCCAGAACGACGACATCCAGATTCCCGTCTTCGTCACCAATCTGTCCGGCAAGGCGCAGGACGTGAAGGTGACGCTGGCGGCGGAAGCCCTGGCGGTGCCGGGCATGGCGATGCCGGAGAACGCGGGCTCGCCGCTGAAGCTGTCCGGCATGAGCGAGGGCCGGGCCCGGCTGGAGGATGGCAAGTCGCGCACCTTCGTGTTCCAGGGCCGCGCGGTGCAGTCCGTGGGCGCGGCGCGGCTGCTGGTGACGGTGGAGGGTGGGGGCTACACGTCGCGCGAACAGCTGGACGTGCCGCTGTCCCCGGCGGGTCCTCGGGAGCGGAGGATCCAACAGGTGGAGCTGGCGCAGGGCACGACGGACCTGGGGCCGCTGCTCCAGGGCTGGGTGCCCACCACGGAGCGCACCACGGTGTGGGTGACGAACAATCCCTACGCGAAGTCGCTCCAGCACCTCTCGTACCTGGTGCGCTACCCGCACGGCTGCATCGAGCAGACGACGTCCTCCACCCGGCCGCTGCTGTTCGTCAGCCAGCTGGTGGACCGCGTGGACCCCACGCTCGTCTCCACGGCGAAGGTGGGGGACATGGTGCAGTCGGGCATCAACCGGGTGCTGTCGATGCAGACGGCCTCCGGCGGCTTCTCCTACTGGCCGGGCGCGGTGGAGCCCGTCGCCTGGGGCACGGCGTACGCGACGCACATGCTCCTGGACGCGCGCAAGCTGAAGTACCCGGTGCCGGAGGATCGGCTGGAGAGCGCGCTCACGTGGCTGGGCAACGAGCTGACCCAGAAGGAGGGCAAGCTCGGCCAGGACGACCACTACGGCCAGCGCGCGGAGTCGTACATGCACTACGTGCTCGCGTCCGCGGGCAAGGGGCGCAAGGCGCGGGTGCAGGCGCTGGTGAACACGCTGGAGGCGGGCGCGAAGAAGACGCCGCTCACGGGCGAGCAGTTGGAGGACCTGTACCTGCTCAAGGCCGCGCTGTGGCTGTCCGGCGACCGTCGCTACGAGAAGGACCTGCGCGGCCCGGACCTGTCGCCCGTCACCGACGAGCGCAAGAACAACTGGTCGTTCTACTCCGACAGGCGTCGGCGCGGCATGATGCTGAGCACCTTCCAGGACCTCTTCGGCGACGCGCCGGAGGGTGAGCCGCTGGCGCGCATGGTGGCGACGGCGCTCCAGTCGCGCACGTCGGCGTACTACTCCACGCAGGAGCTGGTGTGGGGCATCACCGGCCTGGGCAAGCGGCTGCAGGGCACGGCGGCCAGCTTCACGCCTCCCACGCTGACGGCCGGGGGCAAGGCCCTGGCGCCCAGCCCGGAGAAGGACGCGCGCGTGTCGGACCGCACGTGGTCGCTGGCGCGCGCCAGCGAGCGGGCCGGCCTGTCGCTGGACATGAAGGACAAGGGGACGGGCTCCGTGTACCTCATCGTCAACAGCGAGGGCGTGCGCACCACGCCGGAGGTCAAGGTGGGCGGCCAGGGGCTGACGCTCAAGCGCACCTGGCACTCGCTGGACGGCACGGAGCTGGACCTGAAGTCGACGCCGGTGAAGCTTGCGGACCTCATCTACGTGCAGCTGGAGGTGACGAACACCACCGGCGAGCGCATCCAGAACATCGCGCTGGTGGACCGGCTGCCGGCGGGCTGGGAGATTGAAAACGCCCGCCTGGGCCGCGGTGGCAGCGTGGACTGGGTGTCCGCGGACGAGCAGTGGGCCGCGGACTACGTGAACGTGCGGGATGACCGGATGGAGGTCTTCGGCGCGCTCCAGGCGCGTGAGACGAAGAAGGTCGTCTACGCGGTGCGCGCGGTGACGGCGGGCTCGTTCACCTTGCCGTCCGCGGAGGCCGAGGCGATGTACGACTCCGAGACCTGGGCCCGCGAGTCGGCGGGCACGGTGCATGTGGCGGGTCCCTGGAAGGAAGAGCTGCTCTAGGCCCCATGCGTCGCCTGCGTCTCAGCGGAAGGAAGTGGGTGGGGGTGGTGCTGGCGGGGCTCGTGCTTCTGGGCACGGGCCTCGCGGCGGCCTGGTGGGTGCCGCTGCCGGAGCGGCTGTCCGCGCCCCCCTCGGTGGTGATGGCGTACCGGGATGGCTCGCCCGCGCACGTCTTCCTCGCCCCGGACGAGCGGTGGCGCATCCCCGCGCCGAAGGACCGCGTCGACCGGGCCTACGTCCGCGCCCTGCTGGCGCTGGAGGACAAGCGCTTCTTCCAGCACCCGGGCGTGGATCCGCTGGCGGCCCTGCGCGCCGCCGGCCTCAACCTGAGCCGGGGGCGGCGGGTGTCGGGCGCCTCCACGCTGACGATGCAATTGGTGCGCGTGCTGGAGCCACGGCCGCGCACGTTCACCTCCAAGGTCGTGGAGTCGTTCCGCGCCGCGCAGCTGGAGGTGCGGTTGTCGAAGCAGGAGGTGCTGGAGGCGTACCTCCAGTTCGTGCCCTACGGCCGCAACATGGAGGGCGTGGAGGCGGCGGCGCTCGCGTACTTCGGGCACACCGCCGCGCACCTGAGTCCGGCGGAGATCGCCACGCTGCTGGCGGTGCCGCAGAACCCGAACCGGCGCTATCCCTCGCCGGAGAACGCGGCCCGGTTGCGCTCGGCGCGGGACGACATCGCCCGGAGGTTGCTGGCGTCGGGCGGCCTGGGCGTGGAAGGGGTGGCGTCCGACGTGGTGCTGGAGGAGGTGCGCGCGACCGCGGTGCCGGACGTGCTGAAGCCGTTCCCCAGGCAAGCCCCGCACGCGGCGGTGTGGCTCAAGGCGCAGCGGCCGGAGGCCCTCTGGCTGCGCACGACCCTGGACGCGGGCACGCAGCGGTTCGTGGAGCGCACGCTGGAGGACTCGGCCCGGAGGCTGGAGCGGCAGGGCATCCACAACGGCGCGGTGGTGGTGGTGGACCGCGACACCGGCGAGGTGCGCGCGCTGGTGGGCAACTTCGACTTCTTCGACGGGAAGAACGGCGGACAGATTGTCGGCTTCGCCACGCCGCGCTCTCCGGGCTCGGCGCTCAAGCCGCTGCTGTACGCCCTTGGAATCGACCAGGGGATGGTGGGGCCGGAGACGCTGGTGACGGACATCCCGGTGTCGTACGGCGGCTATGCGCCGCGCAACTTCGACGGGCGCTTCCAGGGGCTGGTGCGGATGGAGTCCGCGCTGTCGCAGTCGCTCAACCTGCCGTTCGTGCGGCTTTTGGAGCGGCTGGGCGTGGAGGGCTTCCTGGGCTCGCTGCGACAGGCGGGCGTCACCAGCCTGGCGCCGCACCCGGGGCACTACGGCCTGTCCGCGGCGGTGGGCGGGCTGGAGCTCACGCCGCTGGAGCTGGCGGGCGTGTACCTGGCGCTGGCGGGGGACGGACGGGCCCGGCCGCTGCGGGTCCTGGACGATGCTCCGGCGCCGGCGAAGCAGGCCCCTTCGCTGGTGTCACCGGGCGCCGCGTGGCTGACGCGGCAGGCGCTGTCGCTGCGCGACCGGCCGGACTTCCCGGAGCGGCGGCGGCTGACGGGGCTGCCGGCGCGGGTGCACTGGAAGACGGGCACGAGCTTCGGCAACCGGGATGCGTGGGCGGCGGGCTCCGGGCCGAAGCACACGGCGGTGGTGTGGCTGGGCAACTTCAACCACGCGTCCAGCGTCCACCTGGTGGGCGCGGAGAACGCGGCGCCGCTGCTGTTCGACATCCTGGAGGGCGTGGGGCCTCGCGGCGCGCTGTTGCAGGAGGAGGACGTCGCGCCGCCCAGGGACCTGGTGCGCGTGGAGGTGTGCGCGTACTCGGGGCACCTGCCGACGGACGCGTGCGCGCAGCGCAAAACGGTGGACGCGGTGCGCACGGCGGTGCCGACGACACCGTGTCCGTATCACCACCGGGTGGAGGTGGACCTGGACTCGGGCCTGTCGGTGGGGCCGGCCTGCCGCGAGGGCCGCAGGACGGAGTCCCGCGTGTACCTGTCGTGGCCGGCCAGCCTGCGCCGCTGGCTGGCGGAGCAGCAGCGCCAGTTGCCGGAGCCGCCCCCGCTCGCGCCCGGCTGCGTCGTGGGCGGGGAGCGCGACACGCCCGTCATCGTCTCGCCGCCGGAGGGGCAGGTGGCGCTGCTCATCCCGGGCCTGTCCGCGCGGGAGCAGGAGGTACCCCTGGAAGCGGAGGCCGCGCAGGACCGCGAGCTGACCTGGTTCGTGGACGGCGCCTATCTGGGCACCGCGCGCGCCGCCGAGCGCCTCTGGTGGCGGCCGTCCGTGGGCACGCACGACATCCTCGTCACCGACGACCGGGGCCTCACCGCCCGCCGCACGCTGGTGGTGCGCGAGCGCGAATGACGCCCGGGGCGCCCGCCGCCCTCACCCCCCGGCGACGCCCGCGACCACCTGACGCGCGAGCGCCACGCCGCTGAGGAACGCGCCTTCGACGCGGGGGCCCGCGCACCAGTCCCCGCAGGCCCCAAGCCCCGTGTCCGCGTCGTACAGGGCGGGCGTGTCCAGGGGAGGGGAGGGCATGGCGAAGCGCCAGCGGTGCGCCACCGCCTCCACCGCGCGCACGTCCGTGCCCACGGCCCGGGCGAACGCCTCCACCAGCTTCGGCGCCACCTGCTCCGGCGTCTCCTCCAGGTGCGCCGCGCTGTACTCCGGCGAGCCGTGCAGCACCCACCGCTCTCCGGAGGCCCGCCCCGGCTTGCTCGCTTCGCGGGCCGCCCACGACAGCGGCGAGTCCTTCACGAACGCGCCATCCAGCGCCAGCGCCACGGGCGCCGCGAACCGCGCCATCACCGCCCAGCACGGAGTCAGCCGGGCCTCCCGCGCCCGCGCGGCCAGCGTGGGCGCGCCCTCCAGCAGGGCCACCGCTTGCGGCGCGGGCACCGCGGCCACCACCACGTCCGCCAGCCCCAGGTCCTCGCCCGAGTCCGACGTCAGCCGCCACGCCTTCCCGTCCCGCGCCACGCGCTCCACGCGGACGCCGGTGCGCACGCCCAGCCCCTCCGCGAGCACCGTCGCCAGGGTGTTCATGCCCGGCACCCCCACGTACCGCACCGACTCCTTCGACGAGGGCGTCACCGCCCCCCGCTCCAGCGTCCCGATGCGGCCCCGCCACTCCGCCGCGACGCCCACCTCCCGCCACGCGTTCACCTGCGCCTGGAAGAGCGGATCCCTCGCCGTGAAGTACTGCGCCCCGTGGTCGAACGTGCCGCCGTCCGCGTGGAGCCGCGTGGACAGCCGCCCGCCCGGCCCGCGTCCCTTGTCCAGCACCCGCACCGGGAAGCCCGCCCCCGTCAGCATCCGGGCGAGCACCAGCCCCGAAACGCCCGCGCCGATGACGGCCACTCGGGGCAGGGGACCACCAGGACGCGGCAACAGGTCATCCAGGACGCGGGAGGCGGGCATGGTCCAGGTGCTACCCCGTCCCAGCCCGCCCCGCACGCCCTCGTCGCCCCGGATGATGCCCGGCGGACAGCGGACCCTGGAGGCCCGCCGTCCGCGCGACGGCTCAGCGCACCTCCCAGCCCTTCTCGCCGCGCGCGTAGTGCCTGCCCGCGGGCAGCTCGCCGTAGAAGAGCAGGTCCTTCATGCCCACCACCGACCTGCCGTCGAACAGGCCCACCTCGCCCCTGGCGGGGAAGGTGATGCCCAGCGCGGCGCCATCCAGCCGCACCTTCTGGCCCGGCGCCACGGTGATGTCGCCCAGCACCGCGCCCGTGGGCGCCGTCACCTGCGTGGGCGCGTGGTCACTCGCCGCCAGGCTCACCCGCAGGTTCGTCGTCAGCGTCATGCCCCGGAGCGACACGGCCTGCGCGCCGTGGTTGGCCACCTCCACCCAGCCCGCGCGCGGGTCGAAGCCGTCCATCACCAGCGTGGACTCCTTCGCCGCCAGCCGCTTCACCTCCGCCTTCACGAAGTCCCGCCGCACCTGCACGAAGCGCTTCATGTACGCCTTGCCCGCGGAGAAGCGCGCGTAGTCCATGTACGGGTCGTTCTTCATGGACGCGTCCACCAGCGCGTGGAGCGCGTCGATGTACGGGTTCATCACCTCCGGCGTGAAGAGATCCTCCAGCGCCTTGTCCAGCCGCGCCTCCAGTCGGGCGCGCAGCACGGGGTTCATCACCACGCGCGTGCCCAGGTTGGAGAACACCGGCAGGTAGCCCGGGTAGCTGGCCGTCTCCAGCTTGCGCTGCTGGTACATCTTCTCCACCCAGCCATCCAGCAGCGTGAAGTTGAACAGCGGGTGCTTCATGTTGGCCGTGGACGTGGCCATGTCCGGCACGGCGTTCACGTACCACCAGCGCGCGTCCACGTTGTTCAGGTCCCACGGCACGTAGCGCCAGCGGCCGGTCACCTTGTCGTTCAGGAAGTAGCTCTCTGAATCCTCCACGTAGTTGTTGGACATCAGCGCGTCCAACACCATGGAGCGCACGTAGGACTCCACCTCCAGGTTCTTCTCCAGCGCGGTGACGAGCTCCGGCTCCGGCGTGTGGTTGATGACGTCCAGCACCGCCCAGAGCGCGTCGTTGGGCTCCTTCTCGTTCGTCTTCTTCACCCAGTCGCCCTGGTAGGGCACCTTCCACGTCTTGAACTCCGTGTCCTTCCAGCCCGCGCGGTAGATGGATGCGTCGTCATCCGGCAGGGCATGCGCCTTCAGGAAGGCCTTGTTGACCTGCTCAATCTCCAGGAACACGCCCTCGTACTGGCCATTCACCGTGAGCCGCACGAACTTCGCGGTGGACGCCGGCACCCGCATCGCCGCCAGCAGGTCGTAGGCCATCTTCTCCGCCAGCATGGTGGCGTCGGCGTACTCGGCCACGAGGTTGAGCGACGTGCGCCCCTCGAACTTGTCCTTGCCCTCGAAGCTGACGTTCCAGCTCTTCTTGGCGAAGAAGCGCGCGGAGGCGCCGCGCAGCCGCACCTTCACCGGCAGCGTCCTGCCGTTGGCCCGGAACGTCGCGTCCTGCTCCTCCGTCCACGGGTCGGCCTGGAACTTCGCCATCGCCTCGGGCGGGATGAGCAGCTCGTAGTCCGACAGCGACGTCTGCACCTTCGGCAGCGTGAAGGGCCGCTCCACCTCCGGGACGGGCGGAGGGTCCACGGGCGGCGGCTCCACCGGGGGCGGCTGCCCGGGCGGCGGCTCCTCCGGCGGCGGGCTCCCGGTCGGTGGAACCACGGGATCCGTGACGCCGGGATCCGTGATGCCGGGGTCCGTGACCACGGGAGGTGGAACGTCGGGATTCGACGCGCCGGGACCGCACGCGGCCAGCAACATCGAAAGGCTGAGGAGGAGTCGTAAACGCATCATTGCCCGTCCATGGAGCAAGGCGTGTGCCTCCCGAGCGCACCGTCGGACGGCCTCCTACACACCCCGGAGGGCAGGCAAGTGGCCCCTGCAAGTCCTCCGCGCTGGCCCGGGTGGGGAAATTCCTTGCCCACCCGGTGGGCTTCGCCGCCCCGTGCCAGGGCTGCTCGCTCGTGGGGCTGAAGCAGCGGAGCAGGCGTCCCGTTTCCCCGGGGCGGGCAGCCGGGCGGAGGCCGCCGGAGGGCGCGTTGTGCACGAAGTCCTCCGGCGCCCCTAGCTTCCTGGAAGCAGGCTGGAGGACGGCCCGAGCCCGTCCCGAACCCGTCAGGGGAGTGATGATGGAGTCCTGGAACCAGACCTCGACCGACGCCGCGCGGACCCACGCGCCCTCCACGGTGAACCGTCGCATCGACGCCCACGTGGAGTCCTGTGTCCGCTGCATGGCCGAGCGGGCGGACCGCACGGAGATGAGCCAGTACCTCGACAAGCTGGAGCGCGAGTGGGAGATGCACCGCGCCCTGGTCGTGGGGGGCTCCGCGTTGGCCCTGGCGGGCCTGCTCCTGGGCCGCCGGGATGGCCACGGCTGGCGCCTGCTCAGCGGGGCCACGCTGGTCCTGCTGCTTCAGCAGGGCATCACCGGCTTCGGGCCGCTGTCCATGGTGGTGCGCGCGCTGGGCGTGCGCACCCGCCGGGAGATCGACCTGGAGAAGTTCGCCATCAAGGCCCTGCGCGGGGACTTCGAGCGCATCCCCAACGACGGGGGGCCGCTGGCTCGCGCCAACGCCGCCCTCGTCGCCGCGCAGTCCTGAGCCCCGGGGCCTCTGCTTCGAAGGCCCGGCCCCGGGCGCCCTGGCTCAGTGCGCCAGGGGCGTGGTGTAGCCGCCGCCCAGCGAAGGCATCAGGGAGAAGCTCGGCGCGGTGGCGACCGCCTTCTTGCCGGTGTCCTTCTGGTCGAAGAAGCCGTTGAGGCCGGCGACGCCGATGGAGAAGTTCGTCACCCAGCCCTCGTCGGGCTTGCCGGCGGCCGCCTTGATGTCGAACGGCCGCGCGAAGTGCAGGCGCAGCAGCAGGGGCCCCAGCGACAGGTTGACGCCGATGACGGCGTTGAGCACGCGGTGGTCCCAGAGGTCGCGCGTCCCGTCGCCCACGCCGCCCGCGTCGATGGCGGCGATGGCCTCCAGGTCGCTCAGGAAGGCCACCCGGATGATGTCGTTGAGGGGCAGCTGCGCCTCCAGCGTGGAGTAGACGAAGTGCTGGCCCAGCAGCCACTCCTCGTCGCCGAAGTTCACGCCGCGCAGGGTGTCGAAGCTGGACAGGTAGTAGGAGCGCGCGTACCGGCCGCCCACCGTGCTGCCGCCGCCCAGGCGGACGAAGATGTTGCTGCGGCCGTAGATGGGGAAGTACCGCTCCATGTCCAAGCGCATGTTGCCGTACGCCTGCCCGTCGAAGGGCTGCACGCCGGCGGTGGCCTCCAACAGGATGGAGCTGCCCGCGAGCGGCCCCGTCGCGTAGTGGTACTTGAGGCTGTCGTAGCCGACGCGGCCGCTCAGCTCCGTCTGGAAGCGCACGTGCTGGTTGTCCGCCCGCCACGCGGACAGCAGCTCCATGTTCGACTCGTTGCGCTCCGGGAACGCCAGGTAGAACTCGTTGTAGTCGTCCAGGAAGTACTTGGTGCCGCCGATGCTCAGGTCGCCCTGCACGTAGAAGAAGGTGCTGAGCGGGTAGCGCAGGCTGCCCAGCGCGCCGAAGTAGCGCTCCGACGAGATGAAGAACGGCCGCTGCTCCGGCGGCAGGTCGTCGAACGTCTTGTCGATGCGGAAGCGCAGCGACTGGAAGATGCCGCCGCCCCACGTCGTGCGCTTCTCGTCGTTGATGTAGAGCAGGAGGCCGTCCGTCAGCTCGAACGAGCCGTACACCGCCAGCGACAGCACCATCTGGTGGTCGCGCAGCCGGTCCGACGCGGACGCGAACACCTGGCCCACGAAGCCGCCGCCGCCCGCGCCCGCGAAGCCGAAGATGGGCCCCAGCTCGATGTTCTCTCGCGTGAAGGGCCGGTAGTCCTGCGCGTCGGTGAGCGGCCGGATGGCCATGGGGGAGGGCGGATCCGCCTGCGGCGCCTTGGGGTCCTCCAGCGACAGCATGCGCGGCGGGCGCAGCAGGGACGGCTTCCGCTGACCGGACATGTGGAAGAGCATCCACAGGCCCCCGTCGGGGCCGGGGCCCGGCTCGAAGACGCCCGTCGTCAGGTCGGTGCGCCGCACGACGCGCCCATCCGCCAGCAGCTCGTGCAGGTCGGAGCTGCTCTGGTTGTAGGCCACGAAGAACACGCGCCCGTCCGGCAGCGCCAGCGGATCCGCCTGGTCGCGCTCCTCGGTGGTGAGCCGCTCGGCCTGCCCCGCGGGCGCGTCCGGCTTCACGCGGAAGAGGTTGTACTTGCGGTGCGACGTGGCGTCGGACGTGTAGACGATGCCGGCCGGGCCCCAGGTGAGCTGCCGCTCGGCGAACACGTCGTCGGTCAGCTGCCGGGCCTTCGCGTCGGGCCCCTGGGACAGGTCCACCACGTACACGTCGCGAAGGCCGGAGTCGTTGATGCCGATGAACGCGAGGAAGCGGCCGTCCGGGGAGAAGGCCGGCGAATAGATGGCCAGCACGCCCTGCTTGTCGATGCGGTACTGGCGCCGGTCGCCCAGCTCCAGCTTCACGGTGAGGCCCACCTCCCGCCCGATGCCGGTGCGGACCGCCGAGCGCCTCACCAGCACGTCCGTGGACTTCCGCTCCTGGAGGTGCACGTAGTCCTGCACGTACAGCACGTCCCGGCCGGTGCGCTCCGCCACGAACGCGAGCTTGTCCTTGGTCAGCGCGAAGTTGCGTCCCGACACCGGGTGCAGCGACTCCACGCCCGGCACTCCGTCGCCCGCCACCTTGACGGTCTTCTCCGGCGCGCGCGGATCCACCAGGTACAGCCGGCTCTCGCCCGTCTCCGGCACGATGGTGCGCAGGGCCAGCACGTTGCCGTCCGGGCCGCTCGTCATCGCGGTGACGATTCCGGGCGTCTCATCCAGCGAGTCCAGCGCGGGCGCCGTCTGCGCGGAGTCCAGGTAGGACTTGAACGAGCGGCGCTTGAGCCAGTTCTCGAAGCGCGCGGAGATGCGCTTGGGATCATCCCCGGTCAGCCGCTCCAGCAGCTCCTCGAACTTGAGCGACGGCGCGTCGCGCGAGCCGCCCACCAGCCGGGGCGCCTCCTCCAGCAGGCGCTGGGTGATGCCCGCGCCGTACTCCTCCTCCAGGAACGCCACGCGCGCCTGTCCGACCTTGTAGATCCACAGGAAGCCGTAGGGCCCGGGGGAGAAGAAGTCGAGGAAGGCGTAGCCCTTCATCAGGTCCGGGTTGACCAGCAGGTCCCGCACCAGCATCTCCGCCTCGGGATCCAGCCCGCGCTTGGCGTAGTACTCGGCCAGCCCTTCGATGAACCACAGCGGGTAGCCGCCCAGCGGATCCCCGAACGCCTTGGCCTGCTCGGCCACGGTGCGCACCTTCTGGATGGTGAACTGGTGCGCCATCTCGTGCGTGCTGATCTCATCGAACAGGTGGTGGTCGCCCAGGTACGGCAGCGACAGCTTCAGGTCCTCGGTGCTGGTGACGCCCAGCGTTCCTTCGGAGACGGCGAACACGTTCGTCTGGAGGAACTCCGCGTAGCTGCTGTAGAGGATGTACGGGAACGTCTCCGTGGGGACGTACTTGAACTGCTCCACCAGGTACCGGTAGCCCTCCTCGATGATGGGCGCGGCGCGCTCGGCCACCTCGCGCTCGCGTTCATAGAAGTAGAAGCGCACGCCGCCCGTCTTGGCGCCCAGGTCCTTCGCGTAGGTGTAGTTGAAGCCGCCGTCCGCGCCGCCCAGCATCAGCGGGGCCCCGGAGAAGGTCGTGCCGCCGTCGTTGGCGACCATGCCCGCGACCGTGCCCGCGTCACCCGCCGTGCCGCCGTCCGCCAGCGCCACCACGCCCGGGGGCGGGATGCCGCCGTCCTGGAGGCCGACGACGCTCGGAGGACCGCTGCCCCCATCCGTCTGCCCCATGTCGGTCGCGACGCCCGCTGGCACCGCGCTGCCCGGGCCCGGAGGCGTCGTGCTCACCTGCCCGGAGGGGGTGACCTCCGGCCCGCCCGGCGGAGACTGGGTGTCGCCCGTCTGCGGCGACACGGTGGGCGCCTGGGGAATGGCGCCGCCCTGCGTGCCGGCGGGCTGATCATGCGCGGTGCCCGTGGTGGGCTTGGCGACACCGGTCGCGCCAGGGCCCACGAGGATGTCGATGTGCCGCCACTCGAACTCGTAGCTGTTCACGGGCGTCTTCCCCGAGCGGCGGGGGATGACGAAGACCTGGGCGAGCACGAGCTCCGGAAGGAGCAGGGCCAGCAGCACGGCGACCACGTGCGGACGGGGGTTCAAAAAGCACCTCGTAAGGCGAGGAGACAGGCGTATCAGGGGCCCGGCAGGAGGCTCCCTCTCCCACCGGAAACGCACAAGCGGTTCATTTGTTTCTTTGCGTGACGGTGGACGTCCGGGGTGTTCACCCTCCGCGCGCTGCAGGGGGCTTGGCTCCGGTCGGGATCGCCCGGTATGGAGGAGGGAATGAACCGTCTCCCCCTCCTGGCCGCCACCGTGTTCCTTGCCGTCGGCTGCGGCAATACCGACGATTCCGACAACAAAGCCGAGTGTCAGGTTGAAGCCATCGACCTGTCGGGTTGTGACCGCTCGACCCTGTCCGTCGTCCAACCCGAAGGCATCTGGAACACCAACATCGCCTTCGAGGACGGCTACATCGGCCCGTCCTCCATCCGCTTCTCGCCCGGGGATCCGCTGCTCATCGGCCTGACGATGACGACGAAGCAGATCTCCCCGGACACCTTCTACCTGGCCAGCGACGTGACGGGCTCGGATGGCGGGGCGGTGCGCTACGCGTTCTCCGCCTGCAAGGCCTCGGGCCCGGGGCAGGTGCAGGGCGTGGTGCGCGTGTGCGTCAACGGCGCGAAGACGCGTCAGGGCACGTTCACCGCCACGCGCGTGGTGCGGCGCGAAGGCGAAGCGGAGGCCGACCGCGTGGAGCTGCTGGGCCAGGTGGCCCTGCCGCGAGGCCGGCCCACGGGCCTGGTGGCGGCGGGCGGCTACGCCTACGTGATGGCGCGCGAAGAGGGCCTGTTCGTCTACGACGTGAAGGACCCCGCGCGCCCCACGCTGGTGTCCGAGCAGAAGTTCGCCAACGAGATCTTCACCACGGGCCTCGTCTCCGGCACGACGCTCTACGTGGGCACGTACGCCAGGGGCCTGCGCATCTGCGACCTGACGGCCAACCCCGCGGTCCCCGTCTGCGACAAGACGATCCTCGCGGACGGGCCGGTGCGGGTGGACGCCCTCACGAAGGACGGCAACCTGCTCTACGTGGCCTCGCCCGCGCCGAAGTCGGACGTCATCATCCTGGACGTGACCCAGCCGCTCGCGCCGTCGCTGGTGGTGCGCTACACGGTGGAGGGCTCGTCGCCCTCCCTGGGAGAGTACCCCTACTCGCTGGCCGCCCTGGACAACCGCCTGTACGTGAGCAACTGGAGCTACGGAGTCTCGGTGACGGACGTCACCGACGTGGCGACGAAGAAGGCACCCAAGCTGGTGGGCCGCTACGGCGGGCCCGCGACCAGCGCCCTGGCGGTGGGGAAGATTGGCACCGCCACCGCCGTGTTCCAGGGCTCCGACGCGTGGGGCTCCTCGCTCCTGGCGCTGGACGCCACCAACCCGGAGGCCATCGTCCAGCGCGGGGCGCTGGCGCTGCGGCCGGAGGCCTCACTGGGCGGCCTGACGCTGTCGGGGACGTCGCTCTACGTGGCCAACTACCAGGACGGCCTGCGCGTCTACGACGTGTCCTCGCTGGGGACGCCGAAGCCCGCTGGGTACTTCAACACCTGGAGCGAAACCGACGCGGGCCGGGGCCTGAGCTACTTCGAGGGCCTCCAGGGCGTTCACGTCGCGGACGGGCTGGTGTATGGGTGGGACACGACGCGCGGGCTGCTCATCTTCCGCCATACCCCGTGACGCCAAGGCCGCATCATGACCCAGGTGAAAGAGGGATGTGGTCGTTGCCAGACCCTGCCAGCGCCGCCCGAAGGGCCTGGGCGGCTCTTCCTGTGGCCGCCGCTGGGCCACAGCCTCGGCAAGCTGGTGGCGCACCTTCGTGACTCCGGTGGGCCCTACCAGCTTCGCCCCGACGCGCACTGTGTCGTGGTGGGCATGGGGGAAGGGGACCTGGGGCGGCTGTCCGCGCAGCTCCCCGACGTGCTGACGGCGGAGGAGGTCCGGGGCACGCGGGCCCTCTTCGTCCCGGGCGACACGGAGCCGGGGATGGCGGACTTCCCGCGCGTGGACTCGCTGCAGCGCTTCACGATGCTGCAGCAGTCGGGGTGGCTGGTGGACATGCTGGCCGAGTCACGGCTCACCACGTTCTTCCAGCCCATCGTCCATGCGCGGGACACGTCCTCCATCTTCGCGCACGAAGCGCTGATGCGAGGCCGCGACCGGGATGGCGCGCTGGTGTCCCCGGCGCGGATGCTGGACACGGCCCGGGAGGCGGACCTGCTGTTCCAGTTGGACCTGGCCGCGCGCACCACCACCATCCGCGAGGCGGTGCGCCACCAGCTGCGCACGCACCTGTTCATCAACTTCACGCCCACGGCCATCTACGATCCGGCCTACTGCCTGCGCTCCACGGTGGCGGCCATCCGCGAGGCGGGCATCCCGGAAGAGCACGTCGTCTTCGAGATCATCGAATCCGACCGGTCCGCGAACGCCGAGCACCTGCGCGCCATCGTCGACTTCTACCGGAAGGCGGGCTTCAAGGTGGCGTTGGACGACCTGGGTGCGGGCTACTCCTCGCTGAACCTCCTGCACCAGCTGCGTCCGGAGTTCATGAAGCTGGACATGGAGCTGGTGCGCGGCGTCCACGCGGATCCCTACAAGGCGTCCATCGTGCAGAAGCTGCTGGAGATCGCCCGGCAGCTGGGGATCCAGACGGTGGCCGAGGGCATTGAAACGCCCGAGGAGCTCTCCTGGGTGCGCCGGCACGGCGTGGACTTCGTGCAGGGCTACCTCATCGCGAAGCCCGCGGGCGCGCCGGCGAAGGCCACCCCGCGCCTCAACGATTGAGCAGGACGTTGGACGACCCTGGACGGTCCAGGCTCGCGGCGCGCATCAGCCGCAGCTCCTCGCCGGCCGTCTGCAGGGCGATGCGCGCGGCGTAGACGTCCCGGCGTCCGGCGGCATCCCGCGCCAGGGCAATCTGCGCGCGGGCCCGCTGCGAGTGGACGACGACCATGCCCTGGCCTTCGGCCGACGCGTTCGCGCCCACCACGGAGAAGTCCTGGTCGGCGATGCTCAGCGCGTTGTCCACGCCCAGCTCACCCTGCTCGAGCGCCTGATCCGCCGCGAGCATCCACTGGCCCGCGGATTGGATCCGCGCCAGCCGTTGCTGCCGGGAGCGCTCGCTCTCGTAGGCGCGCTGCTCGTGCGCATCCACCTGGGACTGCACGGACTGGGTGCGCTCGGTGGCCAGGGCGTCCCGCTCCTCCATCTCCTGCTCGAGCTGCGCGATGCGCTCACGAAGCCGGTTCACCTCCTCGTTCGGATTCGCCGCGTTGGGAGCCCCGGAGGCCGCCGTGCCCGCCGCGGCCTGCGTCCCCTGGACCGGCGTCGTGGCGGCGGAGCCCACCAGGTCTGGCGCCGCCTGGACCGGCGTCGCTGACGCGGAGCCCGTCTGCTCCGGTGCCCCCTGGACGGACGGCGCCGTGGCGCTCGCGCCCGCCTGATTCGGCGCGGGAGCTGCCGAGGAGGTGTTGTCCGCTGGGGCCTGCGCGGGAGCGCCCGTCGAGGGCGCGGGAGGGGGCGTGCTCGAAGTCCCGGTGTCCGTCGTGCCGGAAGCACCGGCGCCACCGGTCCCCGGCTCCTGCACCGTCACCTGGGACGAATCGAGCGGGACTTCACCCGTCCCGCCCGTGGGGGCCTGGGACGCGGGACTCGCGGGCGCCGCGCCCGTGTCCACGGTGCCGCCGAAGCCCGCTTCGCCAACGTTGGTGGGGCCTGACGTGGGAGAAGTCCCCGCCGCGCCCGCGCCCACGGTGTCCTGCCCCGCCGTGGTCCCTCCCTCGGTCGAAGCCGTGCCGGCCGCGCCCGAGCCGCCCGTGCCCGACGGAGCTTCCTGGCGCGGGGCCTCCGTGTCGGAAGGCTCGCCGGTGTCGGGCTGCGATTCGAAGATCGTGGGGACGGGGGGCGCCACGTAGGTCCGCGACTGCTCCGTCGCGACCTCGCCCGCGTTGATGGGCGGGCTGCCGTCGGGCAGCAACGGCGTGAGCGGATACGCCCCTTGCGAAGGGTCGGTCGGTCCCTGGAGCCCATAGCCCTGCGGAGGCCGGGCCCCATCTGCGTCCTCCGCGGCCTGCTCATAGGCGTCCTGGAGTGCCGCCGCGGCGGGATCCCGCACGGAGGGATCCTCCGGGGGCAGGGGCTCTACGTCCTGAGACTGTCCAAGGCTCAATCCCGCGACGATGGCGATCCAGAGGCGCATGACAGGAAGGTGTTCACGCGCGAACGCTTCCACATCACCCCGGGGCTCCTCCGCCCGCTGGCCCGCCGGGAAGGCGACCCGGGCTCATGGCGGACCGCGCTGGCCCGGAGCGCGTCCGCCGCGGATCCTGCGGTCCCTTCAGCTCCCGCGCCGTCGGCGGATCAGCGACCGTAGGAAAGCGCTCGCGGCCCGCCGGAAGAACGGCGGACCGCGAGCAGGGGAGGGAAGACGCAGGAACTAGTAGGTCTTCGGCGAGCTGCTGGTGTCGTGCGTGTTGGCGCCGGTGTCCGGATTCAGGCTGGAGTCGCTGCCGGTGCCGCCCGTGCCCTCGTTGATGGACGAGTCCGGCGACATCACGTCGCTGCCCGAGCCCCCCGTGCCCTGGTTCAGCGAGATGCTGGTCGCCATGTTCTTCTCGTCCTTCACCTGGAAGCTGGCGCGGATCTCCTGCCCCTCCTTCAGGCTCTTGGCGTTCTTCAGGCTGGGGTCGGTGAACTGGGTCTTGCTATCGATGTCCAGCGGGACCACCGCGCCGTTCGCGCTGCTGATGTAGACCTTCTTGCTCTCGCTCTTGACGACCTTGCCCGTGAGCTCGTTCGCCCCGGTCATGGCCGACGACTGGGCCGCGGATCCCGAACCGCCCATGGCGTCGGTGCTCCCCATGCTGTCGGTGGAGCCCTGCATGCTACCGCCCGACTCGATCCGCCCCGGACTTCCCTGTGCCGGCGTGGACGTCGACGGCTGCTGCGAAGGCTGCGTGGTGCTGTCCTGGGCGAAGGCCACGCCAGAACCCAGCAACGCCACGGACGCGAAAACCCCGATGAGCTTCTTCATGGAATCTCTCCCGGATGATGTGAGTGCGACGGGGCGGACGCCCCCGTTGGGAAAAAGCTAGGGGCGGTGGGGGAGGGTGACAGGCCGGGGGGGGAAGACCGCGTGCGTGCCCGTCCGCTCCCCGGCCCATGGGACGAGGTCTGGACGCGACAGCCGGCCTTACTGCCGACGCGTGGGGTGCTTGATGCCGGTGACGGATTCCCTTAGCGTCCCTGGCAAAAGAGCAGGAGCCGGCCGCACGGTCGGTCTCCCGCCAGGAGATCGTGACCTCGATGCCCCCGCCCGCCAGGACCTCCGCGCCGCCCTCTCCCCCGGAGCTGCCCATGCCCTCCTACCCCGCCGTCGAGACCTTCATCGAAAAGGCCTCCGCCGACGACGTCCAGGCGCTCTTCGCGCCCGTGAAGGAGGGCCTCGCCGGCCTCAAGGGGCCGCGCGCGGAGACCGGCAAGAAGGCGCAGGCTGCGATCGCGCGGGCCGAGGAGCTGCTGACCATGCTCGTGGACGTCCGCGAGAAGCTCGTCGCCGAGTCCAAGCAGCCCAAGGGCCGGAAATAACAGGCGTTTCGGGGGCCTGGACGATTTCTTGTCACCAGCAGGCAACACCCGGCTGGCATCCCCGATAATCCATTGAAAGAGCCGAGGGATGATCCCAGGCTCACCTTTAATTCGCTGGCAGCAGCGCGGAGGCTGAAAATGGGCGTCAAGATCGACAGCGGCATGATGGGTCCGAACCTGCGTATGAACACCCAGATGACCACGGCTCGGCAGACGCCGAACACGAGCTTTGGCGCGCGCGTCCAGAACGGCCTGAACAACGCCGCGGGCGTCGTGGGCGCGGGCGTGGGCTCCGTGGCCGGCTTCGTGCCGGGCGCGGGCATCGTCTCCGCCGCGGTCTCCTCCGCGCAGACCTTCTCCGGCGCCGCGGGCTCCGGCATGGCGGGCGGCCCCTACGCGGGCGTGATGAACACCGGCTCCGGCGCGGTGCCCACCACGTCCATGCCCGGCACGGGCGCGGGCATCCCGGGCACGGGCGGCTCCTCCTCGCTGGGCACCAGCGTTGGCGGCGGCGTCGGCGGCGCGGGCGGCGTGAGCGACTCGCTCACGAACAATGGCAGCCTGAAGGCCATGATGGACGACAACGTCAAGCTGCTGAACATGCAGTCGGCCATGCAGCACGAGTCGCAGCTCTTCACGGCGGTTTCCAACGTGATGAAGTCGCGGCACGATACGACCAAGAACTCCATCGGCAACATCCGCTAGTCTTCGGACTTCAGCGGACAAACTGACCGGTGCAAGGAAGGCGGCCCTCGACGGCCGCCTTCCGTGCTTCCGGCCACGGGAAAGGCAGCGCGAAGACCATGGCGGAAACCTCCTCGGAGATTGCCAACAGCCTCGTGCCCCTGGCGCGCCAGCCGGCCATGGTGCTGCTGGAGTCAGGCTACCTCTGGCTCGACATGGGGCACTTCGACAAGGCCCGCGAGGTCTTCGTCGGCGCCGCCGCGCTGATGCCCAAGAGCGAAGTGCCGCAGATCGGCATTGGCGCCGTGGAGTTCGCCCAGGGCCACCATGACAAGGCCCTCCAGGCCTACCGGGTCGCCCAGCGCCTGGCGCCCCTGTCGTCGCTTCCCCGGGCACACGCGGGGGAGGCCCTGTTGTTCATGGGCAAGGTGCCGGAAGCCCTCAAGGAACTGAAGGCCGCCATGGACCTGGAGCCGGACGGCGATGGTGGCCGCCTCGCCCAGGCCCTCATCCAGGCGAAGGAAGCGGGGGCGCTGCCTCCGCCTCGGAAGTAGCAGGTAGGACGAAGGAGGTACGTCGATGGCTGTCGGTGGAGTCGGACGTGGGGGTGGGAAGGGCCGCGCGGGCGGCGTCAAGGGCGCGTCCGGTGCGGCGGGTGCCGCGGGTGCGTCCTTCGGCGGCAAGGTGGACAAGGCCGAATCACTCGTCGGGCCTTCAGGTCTGGTAGGCTCCAGCAACGTCCAGGGCCCCCAGGCCGCGGATCCGATCGCGGCGCAAGCGCTCGCCATCGCCCGTCGGTTGAAGAACGGGGGCTTCAAGAGCAAGGAGGAGGCGACGAAGGCGCTCGTCTCCGAGGTGCTCCAGGAGAAGCTGCACATGAAGTCCGATGCCCTCACGGGCCGCATCGCAGGTGCCTTGCAGGATGATCCTCGGTTGAACCAGGTTCTCGAGCGGCTGTGGTCCAAGGCCGAGTGAGCGCGCCGCTTGCCTCTGGGTGAAGACAGGAAGGTCATCCTGGAGAAGTACGGCCCGTACGTGCGGTCGCTCGCGGCCACCGTGCGCAAGCAGTTCAACGCCCAGCTGGAGCTGGACGAACTGCTGGCCTATGGGCAGATCGGCCTGCTCGAAGCGGCGGAACGCTTCGATCCCAAGGTCGGCGCCAACTTCCTCACGTTTGCCCACTACCGCATCAAGGGCGCCATCTTTGATGGCCTGAGAAAGATGGGTGTCCTGCGGGGCGCGGATGCCCGCACGGCCTATCAGGGCGAGCGCGCGACCGCCTATCTTGGAAATCTTGCGGATCGCGAGCAGGGAGCAAGCAACCGCGGGTCGTCATTCGACGATGATATTGGAGACATCTCGGATGCCGTGGCGGGGCTCGCCGCGGTGTTCGCAGCGGGGGCGGAAGGGGCGGAGGCGGCGGGGTATGTCGACGAATCCCTCCCGGCGGATCAACGCCTGGAGATGGAGCAGTTGAAGAACCGGGTGCGCTCGGCCATCGAGAAGCTTCCGGAGAAAGAGCGCAAGCTCCTGCAGGGCTACTACTTCCAGGGCAGGACCCTGGAGGAAGCAGGGGCTGAGATCGGGCAGTCGAAGAGCTGGGCGTCGCGGCTTCATGCGCGCGCCATTGATCGGCTCAAGGAACTCTTGAACGAGGAGGAGGAACTCCCTCCCCCCTCGACGGATGCAAGGAGGGTGTCACATGGCGGCTCCGATGAGCGGCATCTCCGCGGGACAGGTGGCGCAGCAAAAGCTGCAGGATCAGGGCGCCCAGCAGACGAACAAGACGGGCGCGTCGAAGTTCGACGGAGTTCTCGCTGACAAGGCCCAGGGCGCCGACAAGGCGGACGCCGCCCAGGGCGTGAACAAGGCCCAGGCCGCGAACAAGGTGGACACCGTCCGCCAGGTCGAAACCGTCAACAAGACGGAAAAGGCCGGCATGAACAAGGTCAGCGGCGCGGCCCAGCAGCCCGCGACCGCCAAGGGCGCGGAGCCCGTGGACGCCAAGGCGGAAGCCGCCAAGACGGGCAAGTCGGGCGGCATGGTGTCCGACCTCGTCTCCGGTCTGGAGAAGGGCCAGGTCAGCATGGACAAGCTGATCAAGGAGGCCAGCTCCGGCAAGAACATGTCCAACGCGGAGCTGCTCGGCCTCCAGGCGTCCATGTACAAGTACTCCCAGGAGCTGGACCTGACCTCGAAGGTCGTCGAGAAGGCCACCAGCGGTCTGAAGGACGTCGTCAAGACCCAGGTCTGAGGTTCCCACCCGCCGGGCCATGGCGGCATGCGAAGGGCGGTCCCTCCCAGCTCGGGAGGGGGCGCCCTTCCGCGTTTTGCAAGGGCCCTGTTAAGCTACGTCCCGCCCATGACTCGCCGAACGCCCGCCTTCGCCGCCCCGCTCCTCGCCCTGCTGTTCCTCACCGGCTGCTCCATCGAGCTGCAGCACGAGCTGACGGAGGCGGACGCCAATGAAATCTACGTGCTGCTCAGCAAGAACGGCATCAACGCCAAGAAGGAGAAGGCGGAGGGTGGCAACGAAGTGCGCTTCACCATCGTCGTCCCCAAGGGCGACGCCGCGCAGGCCGCGGAGCTGCTGAAGCGCAACTCCCTGCCGCGCCCGGTGGAGAAGGGCCTGTCGCACTTCGCCAAGGGCAGCATGGTGCCCACCGCCACGGAGGAGCGCGCCATGCTCCTCAAGGCCATGGCCGGTGAAGTCTCCAACGCGCTCAATCAGGTCGACGGCGTGCTGGAGGCGCGCGCCATCGTGATGATCCCGGAGAACAACGACCTGTCGCAGCCGGAGAACAAGCCGATGCCGTCGGCCTCCGTCTTCATCAAGTACCGCACCAACGAGCCTGGCAAGCCCCCCATCTCCCCGGAGCTGGTGAAGCAGTTCGTCGCCAGCTCCGTGTCGGAGCTCAAGCCGGAGGCCGTCACCGTGCTGATGACGGAGGCCCTGGCCCCCACGGCGGAGATGAGCGAGACGAACCGCCTCCAGGACGTGCTCGGCGTGCGCATGACGGCGGCCAGCGCGACGACGTTCAAGATCATCCTCGGCGGCGCGTTCGCGCTCATCCTCGCGATGATGGGCCTCACCGCGTGGACCTTCATGCGCGGCGGCTCGGGCACGGGTGCCGCCGCGGCGCCGCGCCCTGCGCGCGCCCGGGGTGGTCGTCCGGAGTAGCGTCGGTCCACCGTGGCCCTCCTGGGGCGGGCCACGGGACGTGTCCTCCAGGCCGGGGACGCGCCTTCTTCCTTCAGCGGGCCACTAGGGGGCCCGCGAGGTGACCGTTGGATTCATTCTTCACCTCGCTCAGCAAGCGCCAGACCATGATGCTCCTCACCGCGGTCACCTTCGGTGGCCAGGAGAGCATGGCCGCGCTGGAGCACCTGCCCGACGAGGAGAGCGCGCTCCTGCGGCACCGGGCGCAGGAGATCCTCCAGATTCCGCGTGAGAAGCGTCTGCCCGCGGTGGTGCAGGAGCTCAAGCGTCTGATGAAGGACCGGCGCGGCCAGCTCTGGACCGCGGATCCGGAGCGGCTGGCGGCGCTGCTCCAGCGGGAGCGCGGCGCCCTGGTGGAGGTCACCCTGCGCGCGCTGCCCGGGAACATGGCGGACGCGGTGCGCGGCCACCTGCCACCCTCGCGCGTGAAGCTCACCCGCGAGGTGCGCCCGCAGGTGCTGGACATCATCCGCTGGAAGCTGGAGGAGGCGCTGGCGCGCGAGGTCGCCGGCCAGTCCGCGGGCTTCAAGTTCGCGGACGTGCTCATGCTCCAGACGCGCGAGCTGCTCACGGTGAGCGACCGTCTGGGAGCGCGCGTGCTCGGCCCCGCCCTGGCGGGTCTTCCCGAAGGGGAGCTGACGGGCTTCCTGGAGTCGCTGCCGCCGGACCTGCTCCAACTCGCGAGCAAGTCCGTGGCGGCGAACGCGCCGCGAAAGCTGCCGGAGGAGGATGCTCGCGCGCAGATCACGCTCCACGACGGCTTCACCCGGCCGGCTGGCGCCATCCGCAGCGCGGGCGTGCAGCGGCTGGCGCGGGCGTGCGTGGCGCAATCTCCGGAGTTCGCCGCGCGCATGCTGGAGAAGCACCGCGGGGAGTTCGGTCAACTGGTGGCGAAGTGGGTGCGCGAGGAGCGCTCGCGCCCGACGGCCCGGGGCGATGGTGGACGCACCGACATCGTCATGGACCTGGAGCGGCTGGCCGTGCGCGGCCTCATCGAACGTCCGGTGCGTCTGACGGCGCCGCCGCCACGTCCGTCCGCCGTGCTGCCGCCGCCGCCGGGCGCGCGCAAGGCGGCACCGCCACCGGAGGGTCGTCCCGCACAAGGCGCTCCCGCCGCGAGGCCCGGTGCTCCCGCCGCGAGGCCTGGCGGGCGCACCACCGCGCCGGATCCGTCACGACCGCCCGCGCTGCGAGCCCCCAAGTCGCTGCGGGGGAGCGGCGGAGGTGAGTCCGCGGAGGACGCAGGCGCCAAGCGCGACTTCATGGCCGAACGCGCGGCCCGCCGCGCCGGTGCTGCGTCCAGCCGTGACGCGGGCCCGGGCGCGCCGCCCGGTGAGAGGCGCCCACGTCCGCCTCCGGGAGAAGGGCGGGGCGCGTCGGTTCCCCCGGAGGGGGACGCGAACGGCTCGCAGATGCGTCGGATGCCGGTGGAGCGCGAACGGGGCCCCGCGCCCCGCGCCTCCATGGTCGCGCCCGAAGGGGACGCGAACGGCTCCCAGATGCGCCGCATGCCCGTGGAGCGTGAACGGGGCCCCATGTCGCGTGCGTCCATGGCCGTGCCCGAAGGGGACGCGAACGGCTCGCAGATGCGCCGGATGCCGGTGGAGCGCGAGCGGGGCCCCGCGCCCCGCGCCTCCACGGTCGCGCCTGAAGGCGATGCGAACGGCTCGCAGATGCGCCGGATGCCGGTGGAGCGCGAACGGGGCGCGGCGCCGCGGACCTCGACCGGGGGCGTTTCCGGGCGGCGTGAGCCGGAGGGCAGCCGTCCCACCCGTCCCGGTCAGGTGGATCCGGAAGGGGCCCGCATCGGCCCTCCGCCCTCCAGATTGGGCATGCGGGGCGAGTCCCGCCCGGTGCCGTCGGAGGATGCCCCGGCCCGTCCTGCCCGGACGGAGCGTCCCACGCGGCCGGCTCCGGAGGAGGCGCCTCGGGAGTCCCGCCGTCCGGAGCCTTCCGGCGATTCCGAGGAAGGGGCCCGGGTGCTCCGTTCGCGCACCGCCGGCCGCCCGCCATCGCGTCCCGAACCGGGAGGCGAGCCGGAGCGTCCCCCTCGCGTGCTCGCCGGCCGTGCTGGCCCGGCCTCCGGGCAGGCGGCCCCGCGTTCCTCCTCGGAGGGCACGCAGGTGGGCCGCAGACGCCCCCCACCCAACCGGGAGGGCCCGGAAGAGCCGGGTGGTCCCGGAGGGCGTGGACCGCGCGGCGGAACGCGCTAGCATCCGTTCCGCAAGGAGCAGCCCATGGCGATCGGCAAGGTAATCAAGGGGGACGGGTTGTCGGAGTCCGTGGTCGTCGCCACGTCCGAGCGGCCGGCGCTGCGGCCGCCGCGCGCGGGCGTGATGAACGCCGAGGTCTTCGAGGCGCGTCAGGGCGCCCAGGGGATCATCGAGGAGGCCCACCGAGAGAAGGAGCGCATCCTCGCGGAGGCCCAGCGGGAGAAGGAGGAACTCTTCGCGAAGGCGAAGGACCAGGGGCGGCAGGAAGGCCTGGCCCAGGCGACGGAGCTCGTCCTGCGCGCGAAGATCCAAGCCGGGGAGCTGCTGACCTCCCACGAGCAGGACATCATCGGGCTGGCGCTGAAGATGGCGGAGAAGATCCTCGGCCGCGACCTGGAGCGTGAGCCGGAGCTGATGGTGGACCTGTGCGCCGCGGCCATCGACAACCTGCGCAACGCGCGCGCCATGGTGCTGCGGGTGCACCCGAAGACGGCCGCGGTGCTGCGCGCCAAGCGCCCGGTGCTGATGGAACTCATCGGCCGCACGGTGGATCTGGCCATCAAGGAGGACCTGGAGGTCGCTCCGGTGGGCTGCATCGTGCAGACGGAGTTCGGCACGGTGGACGCGCAGCTGCCCACCCAATTGGAGATGCTCCAGAACCTCCTGTTGCCGGACCCCGCGCGCAAGAGCGGTCCGGCCTGAGCCGGAGGAAGCAGCCATGGCCATCGACCTCTCGCGCTACTACGACCTCATCAAGGAGGCGTCCCTCGTCCGGGTGCGCGGCCGCGTCACCGAACTGACCGGCCTCGTCATCAAGGCGAGCGTCCCCAACGTCCGCATCGGCGAGGTGGTGCTCGTCAAGAGCCGCACCCGTGGCGCCATGAAGTCGGAGGTCGTGGGCTTCGTGGGCGACGAGGTGATGCTCATGCCCCTGGGCGAGCTGTACGGCATCGGTCCGGACAGCGAGTGCATCCCCACCGGCCGCCCCCTGACCATCAAGTGCGGGGACGCGCTCCTGGGCCGCGTGCTCAACGGCATCGGCGAGCCCATGGACGGCCGCCCCCTGGAGGGCGACGGGCTCATCGACTGGTCCGTGGACCGCGACTGTCCGGATCCGTTCACCCGCCAGCGCATCGAACGGCCGCTGCCCCTGGGCGTCCGCTGCATCGACGGGCTGCTCACCGTGGGCGAGGGCCAGCGCGTGGGCCTCTTCGCCGGCTCCGGCGTCGGCAAGTCCACGCTGATGGGCCAGATTGCCCGCAACACCCAGGCGGACCTGAGCGTCGTGGCGCTCATCGGCGAGCGTGGTCGTGAGGTGCGCGAGTTCATCGAGGACGCGATGGGCGAGGAGGGCATGAAGCGCGCCGTGCTGGTGTGCGCCACGTCCGACCAGCCCAGCCTCGTGCGTCTGCGCGCCGCCTACGTCGCCACGGCCATCGCGGAGTACTTCCGCGAGCGCGGCGGCAACGTGCTGTTCATGCTCGACACCGTGACGCGTCTTGCGCGTGCCCAGCGCGACATCGGCCTCGCGATTGGCGAACCCCCCGCGCGTCAGGGCTATCCGCCCAGCGTCTTCTCCATGCTGCCGCGCATCCTGGAGCGCACGGGCAACTCGGAGAAGGGCAAGTGCACCGCCATCTACACCTGCCTCGTGGCCGGCGGTGACATGGAAGAGCCCATCGCCGACGAGGTCCGAGGTATTCTCGACGGCCACTTCATCCTCAACCGTGCCCTGGGCGAGCGGAACCAGTGGCCCGCCATGGACGTGCTCGCGAGCCTGAGCCGTGTGATGAGCGGCATCGTCTCCAAGGAGCACAAGAAGGCCGCCGGCAAGCTGCGCGAGACGCTCTCCACCTACGAGAAGCAGCGCGACCTCATCCTCCTGGGCGCCTACCAGGCGGGGGCCGACGCGCGCACCGACTACGCCATCGAGAAGTACGACGCCATCATCGACTTCCTCAAGCAGGACACCCACTCCAACTCCCCCTTCGAGGAGACCGTGGAGCAGCTCATCGCCCTCTTCGAGGACTGACGGCCCCCGTCCCCGGAGGTGGGGTACGGGCGGGGCGTTTCCGGTTAGGATGCCCCCACCATGCCCCCGTACCGGTTGCAGGTGTTGCTGGACATGCGTGAGAAGGCGAAGGAGGAGGCCGAGCAGGCCTTCTCCGCCGCCATCAAGGCGCTGGAGAAGGAAAAGAAGGTTCAGGCCCAGCTGGAGGCCGAACTGGAGCGCCGCAAGAAGGAGCGCAAGGCCAAGGTGGCCGAGTACTTCCAGCAGATGATGGCCAAGGGCGCCGGCATCAACGGCATGAACATGATGGGCCGCTTCGAGGAGCGCCTGAAGGACGAAGAGGCCCAGGTCGCCCTCCAGATCGAACACCAGAAGGAGGTCGTCAAGGCGGCCGCCCGCCTGGTCGAACAGCGGCGCATGCTCATGGCGGAGGCCGCCAAGGAGCTGAAGGCCATCGAGAAGAACAAGGAAACCTTCGTCAAGCAGGTGCGCCAGGAGCGCCAGCAGCGCGAGGAGCTGAACCAGGAGGAGATTGGCAACGCCTTGTTCCTGGCCCGCCAGCGCAAGTAACCTCCCGCCGCCCCCGAAGTCAGGAGAGGACGCCATGAGCCGAGTTGACGACGATCGCGATGCCGCGCGCATGGCGGAGCGGATGATCCAGGAGCGCAGGCTCGCGGAAGCCAAGGGCAAGAAGCGCCTGGAGGGCGAGTCCCTGTTCTCCAAGCTGGTCCAGCAGGGCCAGGCGGAGAAGGCCCTGCCGAAGGCGGCGACCGAAGCCCAGACCCCGCAGAGCCTGGCCAAGGCGGTGCTCGCGCGCGCCACCCAGGGGCAGGGCAAGACCTTCGACGAGAAGCTGTCCCAGAAGGAGGCCGGCTCGGCGAAGCCCGGTGAGTCCTCCCAGGGCGCCCAGCAGTCGCAGCGCGGCGGAGAGTCCCAGTCGCTGGCCCCGCGCGCGGAGACCCGCAGGTCCGAGGCCACGGAGGACAAGCGCTCCACGGACGTGCGCGAAGGCGACCTGACGAAGTCGGACGGTCAGGCCAGCCGGCTGAGCGCGGAGAAGGGCGAGATGAAGGTCGACGTCAATGCCGGCGGCGGCAAGGGCGCGGGCGGCGGCGGCAACAAGGACAAGGACGACAAGGGCGGGCAGATGGCCGCCGCGGGCTTCCGGTTCAACCCCGCGCTGATGGCGCCGGTGCCGGTGGCGAAGCCCAAGGACATGGCCGGCTCGGAGCGCCTGCGCCAGATGGCCAGTGAGATCGCCCAGAAGATCGTGGAGCGCGTGCGCGTGGGCACCAACGCCGCGGGCAACGCGGAGTTCCAGATCGACCTGCGCGGGGACGTGCTCAACGGCCTGTCCATCAAGGTCAGCGCGAGGAACGGAAAGATCTCCGCCACCTTCAGCGGCAGCGACCGCGACACGCTGAAGCTCCTGGAGGAGCAGAGCGAGGGCCTGCGCAGCGCCCTGGGAGGTCGCGGGCTGGCGCTTGAGCAGCTGCGGTTCGAGGCGAAGACATGAGCCTGGAGCCGGACGACGAACCCGGAATCTACGAGCGAACCATGTTGGTCGACACCCGGAAGCTGGGGCCCCCCGCGAAGCCCGTCTCGGCACCGGAGCCGGTGTCGCCATGGCGGCCGTTCGTCTTCACGCACCTGGAGAAGGTGTCTCGCGCGCAGAGCGAGCTGGCCGAACGGCTGCGCTGGCTGACGCCGAACCCGGGCACGTTGGAGACCGTGTGCGCGCGGCTCAAGGCCCTCTTCGACGTGGACGTGCGCCTGACGGTGGAGTCCGCCCAGGCGCGCCCCATGACGGAGCTGCGCCGTTTCCTGGGCGACCCGTCCTTCCTGGCGGTGCTCGCGCCCGGGGCGCTCGCGGGGCGGGGGGTGCTGGAGATAGAGCTGGCCCTGGCGCACTCGGCGGTGGACCTGCTGCTGGGCGGCGCCGGTGAGACGGTGGGCCTGCGGCCGCTGACGGACATCGAGGAGGGCGTGATGGGCTACGTCGTCCTGGAGGCCCTGAAGGAGCTGGCGCCCGGGCTGCAACCCGGCGTTCCCCGCCCGCGGCTGGACGGCGTGGCCCGGGGCGTGGACGAGGTCTCCGCGCGGCTGGGCGAGGACGGCCCGATGCTGGCGGTGCACCTGAACGCGGTGGTGGGCCCGCATCGCGGCATCGTGCGGCTGGTGGTGCCGTCGGCGGTGCTGGAGGCGGCCGAGCCGGCGGTGGAGAGCGCCCAGCGCCGCGAGCAGCGCCGCGCGAACATGAAGGCGCACGGGCGTCGGCTGTCCACGCTGCGCGACTGGCTGCGCGCGGAGATTGGCGTGGCGGAGCTGTCAGCCCAGGACCTGGCGTCGCTGCGGGTGAAGGACGTGCTGCTGCTGGACGCGCTGTCGGCGCGGCCGGACCGGGGCGAAGCGGGCACGGCGCAGCTGCGGCTGGGCATGGGCCTCACGGGCCACCTGGCGGCGGACGTGTTCATCGAGAACGGCCGCTACCGCGCGCGCATCACGGAGGTCGTTCCCGGAGAGCCGGGCCACGGCCAGGCGGAGCCCGGCGGCGCGAACGAGAACGAGGACTTCACCAACCCGGAGCTGGACGTACCTCCGGAACTGGAAGGGGCGGCTTTGGACGACGCGAACAACCGGGATGGCAGCGACCTGCTCAGCGATCTGCCCCTGCAGGTGGCGGTGGAACTGGCGCGCGTGGCCATCACGGCGGAGCAGGTGGTGGGATTGCGCACAGGGCAGGTCCTCGATCTGCGCCGTGGGCCGGGTGAGCCGGTGGACCTGTCGGTCAACGGCAAGGTGGTGGCCCGGGGTGAACTCGTGGAGATGGACGGTCAGCTCGGCGTGCGCATCATCAACCTGGCGGGGTGAGCCTTCCTGCCTCACGCGTCAGAGGGCAGGCGGGCAGGGGGGCCTCGTTGCCTGGGGGGCCGTGGCGGTCCTGCTCCGGGTGAACTAGGCTCGCGAGCATCCATGGCAGTCCTTCGTCTCTCCTCCTCGCGCGGGTTGCTCGGCGCCACGCTTCTCCTCGCGTCGTCCGCCGTCCTGGCGCAGGCGCCCGCGGCGCCGCAAGCGACGCCCGTCCTCCAGGCGCCTCCGGCGAAGGCCGACGCGGTCTCCCCACCGGAGCCCGCCGCCGCGCCGATTCCCCAGGCGCCTCCGGCGAAGGCCGACGCGGCCCCACCGAAGGCTGCCGCCGCGCCGGTTCCCCAGGCGCCTCCGGCCAAGGCTGAAGCGGCTACGCCTCCGTCCCCCGCCGCGCCAGACGCCGTGGCGCCCGTCGCGGTCCAGCCCACTCCCCCGACACCGGCCTCCGACGCCGTGAATCCGGCCGACCGTGCCTCCCGGCACGCGGAGGAGCTGGACAAGGAGCTGGGGGTCGCAGCCCCCGAGGAGCAGGAGAGCCTGGGCTGGGTGGTGGTGCGCACGGTGGCGCTCCTGGGCGCGGTCATCGCGGCCATCTACCTGACGCTCAACGTGGGCCTGCGCCGGCTGATGGGGCTGCAGGGCGTGCCGGTGGGCAAGGCGTCCGTCGTGTCGGTGATGGAGCGCATCCCGTTGGATCAACGGCGCACGCTCTTCGTCCTGAAGGCCGCGGACGAGTACCTGCTGGTGGGCGGCGGCGAGGGTGGCGTGCAACTTGTGTCGAAGCTGGACCGGGACGCCGTGGAGCGCATCCGCGCCGCGCGGCCTCCGTCGTCCCCCGTGTCCCTGAGTCCTTTCCTCCAGAAGCTCCTCTCCCGCCGGACCGGTGGCCCCACGCCGCCGCCGGGCGTCTGAAGGCCGTCCCGTGAACCCTGCGTCTCCCGTCCGCCCGCCCCTGTTCCGCGCTCCGCCCTGGCTCTTCGCGGCGCTCGTGTCGCTGCACCCGTTCGTCGCGTCCGCGGCGAAGAAGGGGGGCGCGGACAACTCCATGCCGGACTCCCTGGTGAAGGAGGCGGTGAACTCCGACTCGTTCACCTCCCGGCCCCTCATCCTCATCCTCGCGCTCGCGGCCATGTCGCTGGTCCCGTTCGCGCTGATGATGGTGACGAGCTTCGTGAAGATCTCCGTGGTGCTCTCCATCGTCCGCTCGGCGCTGGGCACCCAGCAGATTCCCCCCACCCAGGTCATCACCGGCCTGGCCATCATCCTCACCGTCTACATCATGGCCCCCATCGGCCAGGAGATGTACCGGGCGGGCGGGGTGGACATCTGGTCCAAGGGCACGGCGGTGTTCTCCTCGGAGACGGTGGGCACGCTGCTGGGCGCCGCGGACAAGTCCAAGGAGCCCCTGCGCGAGTTCCTGAAGAAGAAGGTCACCAACAAGGACCGCACGCTCTTCTACAGCCTGGCGAAGAAGATGCGGAAGGAGGAGGACCGCAAGGACATCGAGCCGAACGACTTCATGGTCATCGTGCCGGCGTTCGTCGTGTCCGAGCTCAAGGAGGCCTTCCAGATCGGCTTCCTGCTCTTCGTGCCGTTCATCGTCATCGACATGGTGGTGGCCAACATCCTGCTGGCGCTGGGCATGCACATGCTGTCGCCCACGACCATCTCCATGCCCTTCAAGCTGCTGTTGTTCGTGCTCGTGGACGGCTGGTACCTCATCGCCAAGGGCCTGGTCATCGGCTACCTGTAAGGAGCACCGCACTCCCATGAATCAGCTCACGTTCATCACCCAGGAGGCGCTGTTCCTGGTGCTCGTGGTCTCCGCGCCGCCGGTGCTCATGAGCCTCCTGGTGGGCTTCCTCATCTCGCTGTTCCAGGCCACCACGCAGATTCAGGAGCAGACGCTCACGTTCGCGCCCAAGGTCGTCCTCGTCTTCGGCGTGCTCGCCATGACGGGCCCGTGGATTGGCGGACAGCTCCTGCGCTTCACCTTCCACGTCTTCGACCGCTTCCCGGCGCTCATCGGCAGATGAACATCGGCGAAGCCATGGCCGAGCTGGGCACTCGGGTCAACCTGTCCGTCACCATCTTCACGGTGGCGCTCATCATGTGCAGGGTGATGCCCATCCTCATCTTCAGCCCGTTCCTGGGCGGTGAGGTCGTGCCCTCGGAGATGAAGCTGGGCCTGGGCCTGCTCATCTCCATCGTCCTGTTCCCCTCCGTCTCTGATCGGATGGACAAGATCCCCATCAGCGCGCTCCCGTACATCGCGCTGCTGTGCAAGGAGATCTTCATCGGCCTGTGCCTGTCGTACATCGTCAACATGGTGTTCGACGCGGCCCGGGTGGCCGGCACCTTGATGGACACCATGTCGGGCAGCAACAACGCCCAGCTCTTCGTGCCGCAGCTGGGCACCCAGGTGTCCATCTTCTCCAGCCTCAAGGTGCAGCTGACCGTGGTGCTGTTCCTGTCGCTGGACGGGCACCACGTCATCATCCGGGCGCTCGCGGACAGCCTCCAGGTCGTCCCGCTGGAGGGCTTCCCGCGCTTCAGCCACGGCGTGTGGCCCTTCTTCGACCTGATGATCCGCTCCTTCGCGGACCTCCTGGCGGTGAGCCTGGCCCTGGCCGGCCCCGGCATGGTGGCCGCGTTCTGCACCGACCTGGCCCTGGGCGCCATCAACCGCGTCGCGCCGCAGGTCCAGGTGTTCTTCATCTCCATGTCCCTCAAGCCGCTGGTGGGCGCGTTGATCATGTTCCTCTCGATGCATGTGATCGTCGGGCGCATGCAGCTGGAGCTGGGCAACATGCTCCGCATGGTCCAGCGCGCCATCCAACTGCTGGCCTAGGCGCCCCCGGGATTCCTCCATGTCGGAAGAGAGTGGCGACAAAACAGAGGAGCCGTCGCAGAAGAAGCTCGACGACTCCCGCAAGAAGGGCCAGGTCTGGAAGAGCAAGGACCTGACGGCCGTGGCCGTGCTCGCCGCGGGCATGGGCATCACCCGGGCCACGTGGGGCATGGTGGAAGAGGAGATCTCCATCCTCTTCCGGTTCAGCTTCGACCAGATCGCCCACTCGCAGGACCTGGCGCTCGCGACGACCCAGCTGCTCTACATGGGGGTGCGCACGCTGCTGCTGCTGACGATCCCCGTGGTGGCCGGCGCGGCGGTCTTCGGCGGGCTGTTTGACTTCCTGCAGGTGGGGTCCCTCTTCACCATCGACCCGCTGATCCCCAAGATGGACAAGCTCAACCCGATCGCCGGGTTGAAGAACATGTTCACGAAGAAGACCTTCGTGGAGCTGCTCAAGAACCTGGTCAAGCTGTCGGTCGCCGCCTACGTCGTCTACGGCGTGGTGCGCGACTCCATGCCCCTGGTCATCGAAACCGTGCGGCAGGACACGCAGGGCATCATGGTCATCCTGGGGGAGATCATCTACCGCGTGAGCGTGCGCATCCTCATGCTCTTCGTCATCTTCGGCATCTTCGACGTGTGGTGGCAGCGCAAGTCGTTCATGAAGGACATGATGATGACGAAGGACGAGGTCAAGAAGGAGTACAAGCAGAGCGAAGGCGACCCGCACCACAAGGCCAAGCGCAAGGAGCTCCACCAGGAGATCATGGAAGGGGCCCAGATGGAGGCGGTGAAGGACGCCAGCGTCATCGTCACCAACCCGGACCACGTCGCGGTGGCGCTCATCTACGACCAGAACAAGGACGGCGCGCCCCGGGTGCTCATCAAGGGCATGGACGCCAAGGCGGAGCGCATCAAGGCGCTGGCGCGCGAGTCGGACGTGCCGCTGCTGCGCAACGTGCCCCTGGCCCACGCGCTGCTGCGCGTGGAGGTGGGCGAGGAAGTCCCGGAGGAGCTCTACGACGCGGTCGCGGAGGTCCTGAACTTCGTCTACGGGCTGAAACAGCAAACGGCGCCAGCAGCGCGCGCGTGAGGAGGGGCCATGGCCAGCGACGAAGAGGCGGACATCGCCATCGCCATCAAGTACGACAAGCAGGCGGACGGCGCCCCTCGGGTGGTGGCCAAGGGAATGCGCCTCAAGGCGGAGAAGATCAAGGAGATCGCCAAGCAGTACGGCATCCCCGTGATGCGCAACGTGTCCCTGGCGCACGCCCTCTACCGGGTGGACGTGGGGCAGGAGGTCCCGGAGGAGCTCTACGACGCGGTCGCGGAGGTCCTGAACTTCATCTACAGCCTCCAGCGGGAGCAGGCGGGCTGACGCCGAGGGGGGCTGGACGCGGCCCCCTCACCTGGGTTGAAGTCGGCCCACCATGGCCAGAATCAACAATCCTCCCCCCAGTACAGCCCTTTGGCCCTGGGGTGGTCCCCGCAGCGTCCGCGAGCGGCTGGTGGACCCCTCCCAGCTCGAGCGCGCGAAGAAGCTGCGCAAGGCGGGCAACCCGAAGAACCCCGCGCTCGCGTCGGCGGCGCTGCTGGACTTCATCGGCCCCGCGCACTCGTCGGAGGAGCTGCGCCTGCCGCTGCCTCCCCACCCGGGCGGGCACGACGCGGACCTGGAGGGCTTCAGCGACCGCCCCTACCTGGCCAGCGTGGCCGGCCGTGGGGACGACGGACAGCGCCGGATGCTGGAGCGGGGCCTGTCGCGCGTGAACGCCCCGCCGGAGCGCCTGGAGCGCCTCAAGGCGCTGCTGCAGCGCGAGTCCGCGATGCTGGGCCTGGTGGATCAGGTGAGCGCGGAGTCCCAGGAGATCCTCCGCCGCATGTGGGAAGAGCAGAAGGACGAGGGCTACTGAGCCATGGCGGCGTTGGACCCCGAAGACCCGCAGGACGAAGCGAAGCTCACCGCGCTGCTGCAGCGCTGGGCGGAGGGCAAGGCCACGCTGCGCGAGGTGCGCGGCTATTCGAACGATGAGCTGTATGCCATCGCCAAGACGGCCTACTTCTTCTTCTACCAGGGCCGGGTGGCCGAGGCGCGCACGCTCTTCCAGGGCCTCTACGCGGTGAACCCCACGGACGTGTACTTCGCCAAGGCGCTCGGCGTGGTGGAGATGGCGGCCGGCAACGGCCAGGGCGCGCTCGCGGCCTTCGACGTGGCGGCGAAGCTGGCGCCGCAGGATGCGTCCGTCTACGTGGGCCGCGCGGAGGTGAAGCTGGCCATGGGGCAGAAGCCGCAGGCGCTCGAAGACCTTCGCCGCGCCGCGGCGATGACCCCCGTGGATGATCCGGTGGTCCGCAAGGCCGGAGCCATGTTGTCCGCCCTCAACCGTCGTTGACATCCGGGCGGTGTTCGCTGTGGAAGCCCGGTTTTGTCTGTTAGGCTCGCTTCACTTCCCTCAACCGATGGAGAGGCAATGACCACCCCGACTTCCAAAGAACCTCGCCCGCTCCCCCCCGAGCCGCCGGAGCTGACGGCGAAGCGCGAGAAGCTGCTCGTGGAACTGGACACCCAGTCCAAGGCCGCGACGGGTACGTTCCAGCAGGTGCTGCGCAACATGCGCAAGCTGGTGGCTTCCTCTGCTCCCACGGCGCCGCTGGACGAGACGCTCTACGCGGACGTGAAGGACGCGCTGACGCGCTTCATGAAGGACCCCATCCTCCCGCCGCCGCCCATCCTCGGCCAGGTGGTGGAGTACCTGCAGTACCGCATCTCCACCTACGGCATGACCATCCAGAAGGCCGTGATGGAGATGAACCCGGAGATTGGCGCCAAGCTGGCCATTACCCCCCCCGGTCCCGCCGCGCCCGCGGCGGCGCCCGTGGCGTCCCGCCCCAGCGCGAAGGCCACGTCGGACGGCTTCGAGAGCTCCAGCAAGGGCAAGATGGACCTGAACCCCGAGCGCAACGCGACGCCTGATCCGAAGGCGGAGCAGGCCCAGCTCGAGTCCTTCAAGGCGTGGATGAAGAATCCGGCCCTTGGGAAGTTGAAGGGCTGACAGTCCGGCGGTTCCCCTGAAGGCAGGGGAGGCGGAAAATGATCCTGGAAATCTCCCAGGAAACTCCGCGCCCCCATCCCTGATAATCTGTTTGTAGCTGCTGCGGTACAAACCCATCAAGTCGTCCTCCTGAAGGAGCATCCCATGGCCAGCGGCCTCGCGAACGTCCTCTCCACCGCCATCAGCACCTCCAACTCCCAGCGCTCCTCGATGGACAACATGATCGCCCAGGCGCCGCCGGAGCAGCGCGGCTTCCTGGAGGCGCAGAAGAAGGTGCAGCAGGATTCGCAGATCATGAGCACGATCACGAACCTGATGAAGAAGATGGACGAGATGGCGATGGCGGCCATCAACAACCTGAAGTAGTCGCTGCTCAGGTTGGTGGTTCGCTCCGGCCCCGCGCTGGTGCTCCTTCGGGGGTGCCGGTCCGGGGCCGGCGGCGTTTCAGGGCCCGGGTCGGGTCAGGCTGCCCTGGGGGGCTCGGGGCGGGGCTCCAAACAAAGAAATGCTCCTGGAAATCCCCCAGGAAACTCCAGCCCGCCTTCCCTGATAATCCTTTTGTAGCTGTCGCCGTACAAACCTCTTCGTCCTCCTGAAGGAGCACCCCATGGCCAGCGGCCTCGCGAACGTCCTCTCCACCGCCATCAGCACCTCCAACTCCCAGCGCTCCTCGATGGACAACATGATTGCCCAGGCGCCGCCGGAGCAGCGCGGCTTCCTGGAGGCGCAGAAGAAGGTGCAGCAGGATTCGCAGATCATGAGCACGATCACGAACCTGATGAAGAAGATGGACGAGATGGCGATGGCGGCCATCAACAACCTGAAGTAGTCGCTGCTCAGGTTGGTGGTTCGCTCCGGCCCCGCGCTGGTGCCCCTTCGGGGGTGCCGGTCCGGGGCCGGCGGCGTTTCAGGGCCCGGGTCGGGTCAGGCTGCCCTGGGGGGCTCGGGGCGGGCTCCAAACAAAGAAATGCTCCCGGAAATCCCCCAGGAAACTCCGGCCCGCCTTCCCTGATAATCCTTTTGTAGCTGTCGCCGTACAAACCTCTTCGTCCTCCTGAAGGAGCACCCCATGGCCAGCGGCCTCGCGAACGTCCTCTCCACCGCCATCAGCACCTCCAACTCCCAGCGCTCCTCGATGGACAACATGATCGCCCAGGCGCCGCCGGAGCAGCGCGGCTTCCTGGAGGCGCAGAAGAAGGTGCAGCAGGATTCGCAGATCATGAGCACGATCACGAACCTGATGAAGAAGATGGACGAGATGGCGATGGCGGCCATCAACAACCTGAAGTAGTCGCTGCTCAGGTTGGTGGTTCGCTCCGGCCCCGCGCTGGTGCCCCTTCGGGGGTGCCGGTCCGGGGCCGGCGGCGTTTCAGGGCCCGGGTCGGGTCAGGCTGCCCTGGGGGGCTCGGGGCGGGGCTCCAAACAAAGAAATGCTCCCGGAAATCCCCCAGGAAACTCCGGCCCGCCTTCCCTGATAATCCTTTTGTAGCTGTCGCCGTACAAACCTCTTCGTCCTCCTGAAGGAGCACCCCATGGCCAGCGGCCTCGCGAACGTCCTCTCCACCGCCATCAGCACCTCCAACTCCCAGCGCTCCTCGATGGACAACATGATCGCCCAGGCGCCGCCGGAGCAGCGCGGCTTCCTGGAGGCGCAGAAGAAGGTGCAGCAGGATTCGCAGATCATGAGCACGATCACGAACCTGATGAAGAAGATGGACGAGATGGCGATGGCGGCCATCAACAACCTGAAGTAGTCGCTGCTCAGGTTGGTGGTTCGCTCCGGCCCCGCGCTGGTGCCCCTTCGGGGGTGCCGGTCCGGGGCCGGCGGCGTTTCAGGGCTGTGTCGGGAATCGTGCCCCTCTGGCCTTGATCCAGAAACTCTCCTAGCCTCCCTTCCGATAACCCTGGAAACCGTATTTTGAACGAGGTTCGCTCATGGGCTCCAACACCATTTCCCGCACCGCTCCCAGCATCCCCTCTGCCCGTACGACGGGCACGACGCAGGCGAACCCGGCCGCGTCGAACAAGGAAATGCGCGACCTGGCTGGCTTCGCCACGCAGCTGAAGACGGCTTCGCAGCCGGCGGCCCAGCAGAAGTCTTCGGGCACGCAGGACGCCAAGGCCACCGGCAGCCAGGTGCTGTCCAAGATCTCCGATGAGTTCCTGGGCCAGATGGACCTGAGCACGACGGCGAGCGACCGCGCCATCGCGAACGCGCAGAAGAAGGTCGACGCCTTCGTCGCCGCCAACCCCAACGCGACCGAGGCGCAGGTCACCGAAGAGGCCCGGAAGGCGCTCGGCAACACGTCGACCAGCGAGTACATCTTCAAGTCGATCATCAGCAAGTCGATGAACGACATCATGGCGAAGGTGCAGGAGCAGATCGACGACGCGAAGTAGTCCGTCAGCCCGTGCCTTGGAAGGGTCCCCGCCTGGAACTGGCGGGGCCCTCAGGCTAGACTCTCCGCCGCTGCAGTCCCCGCCCCGGTGAACGCGCCGATGACGACTGAATCCAAGGCCACGGTGTCGAACGACAACGAGAAGCCCCTTTCTGGCCCGGAGATGCTCGAACGGGCCACCGAGGGCTTCAATCTCTTCCAGGACGGACATTTCAGCGCGTCGCTGGAGGTGTTCGAGAAGCTGGCCGCGATGGACGCCTCGGAGGCGTACTTCCAGACGGCCCTGGGCGCCTGCCACCTGGCCCTGGAGGACCTGGACGCGGCCGTGGCATGCTTCAACCGCGCCATCGAGCTGGACCCCTCCGACATCACCCCCTTCGTCAACCGGGGCGAAGCCTTCCTCCGCCAGGGGAAGGTGATGGAGGCGGCTCGCGACTTCCAGCACGCCGTGTCCCTGGACCCGGAGGACAAGGACCCCTTGAGCCGTCGTGCGCGCATGCTCGCCGCCGCGGCCCTGGAGAGCGCCGACGAGGGCGCCGAAGCCGAAGCGCCCGAGGATCGCTCGTAGCCTGACCGCAGGCCCCCTTCCTTGCCAGGGGAGGGCGTACCCCCCCCTTGGGAACCGGGGCGGGCACGGACTAGGATGGCGCCCCGACGATGGCCAACGCCGATCCGAACAGCTTCCTGAACAAGTACTCCGATATCGTCCTGGCGGTGGTCGTCGTGGCCATCGTCGCGATGATGATTGTCCCGCTGCCGACGTTCCTGCTGGACATCCTGCTGACGCTGAACATCAGCATCTCGGTCATCCTTCTTCTCATCTCCCTCTACGTGCCAGGCGCGCTGCAGCTGTCGGTGTTCCCGACGGTGCTGCTGATCACGACGATGTTCCGCCTGTCGCTCACCATCTCCACCACCCGACTCATCCTGCTCACCGGTGACCCGGGCGAAGTGGTCGTGGCGTTCGGCAACTTCGTGGTGCAGGGCAACTTCGTCGTCGGCGCCATCCTCTTCCTCATCCTGGTGGTGGTGAACTTCATCGTCATCTCCAAGGGCTCGGAGCGCGTCGCCGAAGTGGCCGCGCGTTTCACCCTGGACGCGATGCCCGGCAAGCAGATGTCCATCGACGCGGACATGCGCGCGGGCTCCATCGATCAGGACCAGGGCAAGAAGAAGCGCCGCGACCTGGAGCGCGAAAGCCAGCTCTTCGGCGCCATGGACGGCGCCATGAAGTTCGTGAAGGGCGACGCCATCGCGTCCATCATCATCACGGTCATCAACATCGTGGGCGGCCTCATCATTGGCGTGACCCAGAAGGGGATGAGCGCGGGCGACGCGGCGGAGAAGTACACGCTGCTCACCATCGGTGACGGTCTGGTCGGCATGATTCCCGCCATCCTCATCTCCACGTGCGCCGGCATCCTGGTGACGCGCGTGGGCGGCGAGGAGGAGGGCGCGCACCTGGGCAAGGACGTGGGCACGCAGCTGACCGCCTACCCGAAGGCCATCGCCATCGCCGCGGCCATGCTCGTGGGCCTGGGCCTCATCCCCGGTCTGCCCAAGATTCCCTTCTTCATCCTCGGCGCGGGCGCGGGCTTCGGCGCGTACACGATGATGAAGAAGAAGGACGCGGACCTGGCGGCCGAGGAAGCGGGTCCCCCCATGGAGTCCAGCTTCGGCACCCCCGTGTCGTCGGAGCCGGCGCCCAAGGAGCAGCTCAACCCGGACTCGGAGCTGTTCATCCCCGTCGTCACCCCCATCGTTCTGGAGGTGTCCGACGCGCTGGTGCCCTTCGTGGACTCGCGTCAGGACGGCGGCAAGTTCCTCTTCGAGCTCATCCCGTTCATGCGCGACGGCCTCTTCGTGGAGCTGGGCGTCCGCTTCCCCGGCGTGCGCGCGCGCGGCAACGGCGGCCTGCCGCCCGGGGCCTACCAGATCCAGATCAACGAAGTCCCCGTCGTCACCGGCCAGGCCACCCTGGGCCACATCCTGGTGAACGACACGGTGGACCGCCTGAAGCTGATGAACATCCCCGGCTTCGAGGCCATCAACCCCGCGACGCGCCAGCCGGCCGCGTGGGTGCCGGAGCACTACCGGGAGACGCTGGAGTCCGCGGGCCTCACCACCTGGGACGTGCCCGGCTACATCATCCTGCACACGGCGGCCATCCTGCGGAAGAACGCCCGCGAGTTCATGGGCGTGCAGGAGACGCAGACGATGCTGGAGCAGTTGGAGAAGGCGTTCCCGGCCATCGTGAAGGAGGTCGTCCCGAAGATCGTCAACGTGCTGAAGCTGACGGACATCCTCGGGCGGCTCGTGGAGGAGGAGATCTCCATCCGCGACCTGCGCGGCATCCTCCAGGCGCTGTCGGAGTACGGGCAGGTGGAGGCCGACAACGTCATGCTCACCGAGCATGTCCGCGCGTCGATGCGCCGCTACATCTCCCACAAGTACGCGCGCGGCACCGGCACGCTGGTGGTCTACCTGCTGGACCCGAACATCGAGGAGGCCATCCGCAGCTCCATCAAGCGCACCTCCGCGGGGGCCCACCTGGCGCTGGAGCCGGAGATTGCCCAGGAGATCGTCAGCGCGGTGCGCTCCGAGTGCGGACACCTGCCGCCCAGCGCCCAGCGCCCCGTCATCCTCACGGCGATGGACATCCGCCGCTACGTGCGCAAGCTGCTGGAGTACGAGTTCACGCCCTCGTTCTCCATCCTCAGCTACCAGGAGCTGTCGCCCGAGCTGAACATCCAGCCGGTGGCGCGCATCTCCTCCGGCCGGTAGTTCCAGGGCCCCCGACCGGGGGCCCTTCGTCGTTCGGGTGAAGCGCTGCTCGCGGACAGGGACGCCGGGCCGGAAGGCTCAGGCGCCCGCGAGCACGGCGATCATCAGCACCAGGAAGGTCAGCCCCACCACGCCCATGACGATGAGCGGGACGAACTTCTTCTTGTCCGCCAGCGCCGCCATCGCACCGCCGTCGGGCTGGGGCTCCGGGGCGTAGTCGTTCACGGGCTCGTCGGGCTGCGGCTCCTCGGAGTCGCCTGAGTTCGGGTCCTCGGCGGCTTCGTCTGGCGGCGCGGGGGCGGGCTCCGGCTCGGGCTCCGGTTCGGGCTCGGGCGGGGGCGGCTCCTCGCGGCGGGGCGGGGAGGGGCGCGGTGGAGAGGGCGCCGGGGCGCTGACGGGGCTCACCTCGCTGGAGAGGCTCACCGGCTCGTCGGGCGGCTCGGCGGGGTCCACGTAGATGAAGCGCGTGGCGCCAATCTCCAGCTCGTCGCCGTCCTTGAGGGCCTTGCGGTTGACGCGCTTCTTGTTGACCTTGATGCCGTTGCGGCTGCCCAGGTCCTCCACGTGCGTGCCGGACCAGTCGCGGCGCACCTTGGCGTGTTTGCGCGAGACGAGGTCGTCCTTGAGGATGACGTCGGCTTCCTTCTCGTCGCGGCCGAAGACGTGCTCCTGGGCGTCGGAGATCTCGATGCGCTGGCCCTCTTTGGGGCCGTTCATGTAGCGCAGGAAGCGCTCCTCGCCGCCGGCGAGCCCGCGCATCACGTCCTTCACCATGCCGCGCGCGATGAAGGACGTCTTGTCGCTCACGTCCTGGACGATTTCGACCACCCGGTCGAAGCGCACGTCGTACTGCGCGATGGCGATGATGTCGCCGTTGCGCAGCAGCTCCTTCTCGCCCTGGGGCAGGGGCTTGCCGTTGATCTTCGTGCCGTAGGCGCTGCCCAGGTCCTCCACGAAGTAGAGGGTCCCCTCTTGCGTGATGCGCGCGTGGTTGCGCGACACCGCCTGCTGGGGAAGCATCACCTGGCAGGTCTTGTCCCGCCCCAGGGTGATGATCGCATCGTCGAGGACGACCTCCTTGCCCGAGGCGCCTCCGGCTTCACTGCGCTGCGTGACGGTCAGACGGACGCTCATCGCGTGGAGTCGCTACCCGAAAGGGACGGCTAGAATGAGTCGTTGGCCAGGAATCTCTCACACGTCTGGTACTCGGTGGGGAATTCCTCGGAGGTACCAAACTTCATGAAGTTCTTGCAGGCGGCCTCGGCGTGGGTCTGCTTGTGCGCGTCCGAGAAGATTTGAAACAGGCCGAAGTGGCAGGGCGCGAACTTGGCGTCCAGCTTCACGCACTTGCGGTAGGCGCCTTCCTCCTCCGTGAGCAGGCCCTTCTCGCGGTACTGGCGCGCGAGCAGGTAGAGCGCCGGGGCGCTGTTCTCCGCCGTCTGCGTGTCCTTCAGCTCCTTGAGGGCGGAGTCCGTCAGCGCCACCTTGCGCTGGGCGAGCGCCAGGTTGTTGAGGCAGCTGGAGTTCTTCTCATCCAGGCGGGCGCAGTTGCCGAAGGCCTCGCGGGCCTCCGGGAAGCGGCTCTGCTCCATCAACACCGTGCCCAGGTCGTGCCACACCTCCGCGGAGTCCGGGGTGAGCTGGGCGGCCTGGGAGATGTGCTCGAAGGCCGGCTCCAGCTCCTTCTCCTCGTAGGCCATGATGCCCAGGTTGTGGTGGGCGTTGGCCACGTTGGGGTTGACGGCCAGCAGGGTGGCGAACTCCTTGCGGGCCTCCTTCTTCTTGCCCATCTTCATGAAGGTGAGGCCCAGGTCGTAGCGCGACTCCAGGTTGTCCGGGTTCACCTGCAGGGCGCGCTTGAAGTTGTCGTGGGCCTTCCCGTAGGCGCCTTCCTCCAGATAGAGGACGCCCAGGTTCTGGTAGGCCTGGAGGTGCTCCTGGTTGTAGCGCAGGGCCTTGATGAAGAAGTCCTTCGCCTTGGGCTTGTTGCCCGAATACATGGCGATGAGGCCCTTGTTGGCCCAGAGGTCCGCGTACTGCGGGGAGAACTCCAGGCCCAGGTTGCAGTAGGTCTCCGCCTTCTGGAGGTCCCCGTTGGCCATCTCCTGCGCGCACAGCTCATTGTTGATGAGCGCCCGCTCGTGCGGCGGCGGCGTGTTGAGGCAGGCGGTGGTGGACAGGGCAGCGGCGGCGGTCAGCGTGACAAGGCGGCGAAGACGCATGGCCTTGGGAGTGTAGGAGAGCGCCACCCCATGAGGCAACGCCGGCCTTTGGATGAATCAGCGCTGTTTTCCAGGGGTTAGCCCGGCTGTAGAGTGCCGCGCCATGCGGACCTCTCTTTGTGCCTTTGGCTTGCTCGCCGCCCTGCTGGGCGCGACTCCCGCCCACGCCCAGTTCTCCAACCGGAGCCTGGGGCTCTCGGTGGGCTACATGGACTTCAAACGCACCGCGGGACTCGCGGGCACGCCCTTCCTGGGCCTGGAGGGCAGCCTCTACGTGGAGAACGGCTTCGAGGTCGTCTCCCTGTCGAAGCTGATGTTCCCGAAGGACACCTTCGCCACCCCGGAGAAGCGGGTCATCGGCCTGGCGCCGTCCATCGGCATCCGCTACCTGCTGATGGAGGAGACCCTGCGTCCGTACGTCGGCACGGACGTGAGCTACCTCATCGTCTTCAAGGACAGCATCAGCAACTTCGTGGGCATCGGGCCCAACGTGGGGCTGGACTACTTCGTCACGGACACGGTGAGCCTGGGCGTGCGCGCGCAGTACAACTTCTACATCGCCCTCAACGAGGATACGCAGACGTCGCTGACCGGTTCGGTGGGCGTGGCGGCGTACTTCTAGGCGTGCCGGGCCGCCCCGGGCGCGTGTTCGGGGCGGGCAGCAGCGTGGCGGCGACGAGCAGCGTCCACTTCTCGTCGGAGAGGTGGGCGGGCTTCTCCATCGCGAGCGAGTCCTGGAGCCGTGCCCCCAGCGCGGAGAACAGCCGCAGGCGGGCCTCCATCCGGAGCTCCTCGCGCCGCAGGGCCGCGGACAGCACCAGCTCCCGCTCCTCGGTGGACAGCCGCTTCACGCGGGAGACGAACAGCGGATCCGCCAGCAGCCCCTCGTCGCCGCGCGTCTCCAGGGCGGAGGGCACCTTCAGGCGGCGCTCGCGCACGACGATGGTGCCGGCGAGCAGGTCCCCCAGCCGCTGGTGCGAGCGCGACACGAGCGCGGTGGTGCCGCCCACCAGGTAGAGCAGCGGCAGCCGGTCCACGACGCGCGCCAGGTTGCGCAGCGCCGCGTGGTAGAAGCCGATGCGCACGCCGCTCTCCTGGATGACCCGCAGGGACAGGGCGCGCTTGCCCACCGTCTGCCCGGCCCACGCGGTCTCCAGCGTGATGGCGTATCCCCAGTCCACGAGGAAGTAGACGACGATGCCCAGTGCGCTGGCGAACCCCGGGAACGCGGCCATCGCGACCTGGAACACCAGCAGCACCACCAGGGTGGCCAGCCCGACGATGATGGCGTCCACCAGCCACGCGAGGAAGCGCGAGTACACGCCCGCGAGCGTGAAGCGGAACTCCACGTACTCCGGGGTCAGCACCGTGTGGGTGCCGTCGAGCAGGGTGTCGGGGGCGGGCGTCACGGCGCGCAGTGTATGCCACCCGGACCGCCTTCCTGTGCCGTTCACCGACGGATTCCGTGGGGGCCGCAAGGATTCTGGAGCGGCGCCGGCGCGGTTTGGGAGCCGCTGGGGGAGGGGCAGCCGGGCGAGCATCGCCGCCCTCCCTGGGGGCAGGTGCGGGCTGGACTGGAAGGGTGTTATTCGTGAATAGCGGGCTCCCACGCTATCCTGTCCGCACTCCCGCGCCCGTGGCCTCTTCCGACACCTCATCCTGGAACCGCCGCGTGCTGCCAGCGGGCGCCTTCCAGTTCGCGCTCATCGCCGGGGTGACGCAGCTCAAGACGGCGGCGAACGCGCTGGTGCTGTCGCGCTTCGAGTCGCAGGCGCTGCCGTACCTGTACCTGCTGGGCGCGTTGATGACGGCGGCGCTCACGCTGCTGCCCCGGGGGCGGCCCGACGCGCCCACCGAGTCCCCCGGCATCCTCACCGGGGTGGGCGGCATCCTGGCGCTGGGGCTGGCGGCGGCGCTGTCCGCGGGGCAGCGCATGCCGGCGCTGGCGCTGTACCTGTTCGCGGACTGCTTCAGCACGTTCGTGTCGTTCCGCTTCTGGGGCCGCATGGCGTCCGAGTTCGACGCGCGCGAGGCGCGCCGGGCGTTCACGGTGCTCAACGGCTTCGGCATGGGCGGCGGCATCGCGGGCGGCCTGCTGGTGCAGGCGCTGGCGGTGCGGCTGGGCACGCCCGTCGTCGTGGTCAGCGGCGCGGTGAGCCTGCTGGCCGCGGGGGCCATCTACCACCACCTGCACCAGACGGAGCCCGCGCCGCCTCAGCGCACGCGCTCGTTGCAGGCGTGGTTCCCGGCGTGGAGCTACCTGGGGCAGAGCCCGTACGCGCAGGTGCTCGCGGCGCTGGGCATCGCGTTCGCGGTGCTGTCGTCCTTCGTGGACTACCTGTTCCGCCTGCGCGTGGAGGGCACGCTCAGCGAGGACGGGCTGGCGGCGCTCTTCGGCTCACTCCAGCTGTGGATTGGCCTGTTCTGCGTGGCCTTCCAGCTGCTGGTGGCGGAGCGGCTGCTCAAGCGCATGGGCCTGCTCATGTACCTGGCGCTGGTGCCGGTGGTGCTCGCGCCGCTGGCGGGGGCCACGCTGGCGACGGGGGAGCTGTGGCCGGTGCACCTGCTGCGGCTGGTGGAGACGGCGGTGAGCTACTCCATCCTGCCGGTGGGCATCCAGCTGCTCTACGCGGCGGTGCCGGACGAGCAGCGCGAGGGGCTGCGCAGCGCGGTGGACGGCCTCTTGCGCAAGGGTGGCGTGGTGCTGGCGGGCCTGCTGCTCATTGGCGCGGGGCGCGGGGCCAACGGCATCACCATGGCGGTGGCGGTGGTGGGGCTGTGCGCCGCGCTGGGCCTGCTGCTCGTGCGCCTCAAGCCCGCGTACCTCACGGCGCTGGGCGAGCAGGTGGGGGCGCACGAGGAGGAGGACGTCGAGCTGGGCGTCGATTCGCAGAAGCTGCTGGTGGAGGCGCTGGGCGCGCCCACGCCGGAGCGGGTGCTGCGCGCGGTGGACATGCTGGAGCAGGCGGAGGCGCCGCTGCGCCAGCACCTGGCCGCGCTCCTGGCCCACCCCCACGAGCGCGTGCAGGAGCGCGGCGTCACGCTGGCCCTGAGCCTGGAGGCGCGGGAGCTGGCGCCCATGCTGGAGCGGCTGGTGGAGGAGGGGCCCCGGCGCCCCCGCGACCAGGCCGTGTGGGCCCTGGCGCGGCTGTCCCCGGAGCGCGCGGAGCGGCTGCTGCCGCCGCTGCTGTCGAGCTCCGACGTGGGGCTGCGGTGCGCGGCGATTGGCGCGCTGCTGCGCACGCAGGTGAACTCCTCCGCGCTGGAGTCGCTGCGCGAGCTGCTGTCCAAGGGGGACCATGCCCCGGTGGCGGAGCGGCGCGAGGTGGCGCGGCTGCTGGGGCGGCTGAAGGATCCGCGCTTCGCGGGGCCGCTGTCGCTCTACCTGGAGGACATGGACATCTCCGTGCGGCGCGTGGCGCTGATGGCGGTGGGGGAGGGCGGCTACGTGGAGCTGGCGCCGCGGCTGCTGCCGTTCCTCACCTGGCGCGAGGAGCGTCCGGCCGCGCGTGAGTCGCTGGTGCAGCTGGGCGACGCGGTGACGCCGCTGCTGGAGTTGCAGCTCAACAACAAGGCCGCTCCGCTGGCCATGCGGATGCAACTGCCCCGCGTGCTGCGCGGCATCGGGACGTCCGCGGCGCTCAACGCGCTGCTGTTCTCCAACGTGCGCGACGACGCGGCCCTGCACTTCCGCATTGGCGCGCAGCTGTCGCGGCTTCGCGAGGAGCAGCCGGACCACCCGGTGGACGTGGACCGGATCCACGAGGCGCTGGGCCGCCGGCGGGACACGTACCGCCAGCTCGTCGGGGCCTTCCGCGACGTGCAGGCGGCGCTGGGCCCGCAGTCGCTGCTCACGCGCGCGGTGGGCGACCGGTTGGATCAGGCGCTGGAGCTGTCGTTCTTCCTGTTGGGCCTGCTGCATCCGCCCCAGGCGATGCGGCGGATCCACCAGCACCTGGTGGGCTCCGACTCCCGGCGCCGCGCGTACGCGCTGGAGCTGTTGGAGAACCTGGTGGCGGTGGAGGAGCGCGAGCTGGTGATGGAGCAGGTGGAGGCCCACCACCGCGAGCTGCCGCCCGGAGCGCCGGGCCGGCTGTGGCGGCGGCTGGCGGGGCTGGTGCAGAGCGAGGACGTGGTGCTGCGCGCGTGTGCCCGCCACGTGGCGCGGGTGAATGGCCTGGACGTGCTCCCGCAGGAGGGTGAATTGAGCGACAAGATCGTCCAACGGATGTTCGCGCTGGAGGGCGTGAGCGTCTTCTCCCAGAGCGACGTGGATGACATCGCCGCCATCGCGGAGGTGGCGCGCGAGGCCCTGTACCGCACGGGCGAGCGCCTCTACAGCCAGGGGGACCCGGGCGACGCGCTCTACGTCATCGTCGAGGGCGCGGTGGACGCGTTCCGCAACGGCGAGCACGTGCTGCGCTTCCAGGCGAAGGAGGCCATCGGCGAGGTGAGCCTGCTGGATGGCGCGCCCCGTCCCACGGACATGGTGGCCGCGGTGGACTCGCGCGTGCTCGTCATCGACCGGCGCGACTTCCTGGACCTGCTCGCGGACCGGCCGGAGCTGCTCACGGGCTTCTTCCGCTCCGTGAGCCAGCAGCTCCAGAGCGTCATCGACCTGCCCGCGCGGCGGGAGACGGGACAGCGGCTGGAGCTGGGCGTCGCGCAGCAGCCCCAGGTGCCGCTGGAGGGCATTGGCGGACTGCCTCCCGAGGGCAACGCGCCCTCGGACGCCTAGGCCCGCGTCAGTCCTCCGCGTGGTGGGGCGGCTGCGGGGTGTCCTTCGCCGGCTGCACCGGATCCAGGCTGTGCAGGTGGGCGGCAGCCACCGGGATGAACGGTCGCGTGAAGCAGCGGAAGGGCGGCAGGGTGCCCACGAGGCGCGTCAGTGCGAGGCCCGCGAAGACCCACGGCTGCCGCTCCACGCTCGCGATGGGGGCCACGACGCTCTGCGTCTTTCGCGTCAGCAGCCGCTCGTACCAGCCGAAGGGCCCCCAGCGCAGCAGCGGCGCCACCCGGGCCACCCTGTCCCAGCCGCGAAGGAACCAGGGGGGGCCGGAGACCGGGGACACCCAGGCGCGGTCGCTCTTGGCGGAGGTGAAGACGGAGAGCCACCAGAAGGCCCAGGCGGAGCTGAGCAGGGTGAACGGCACTTCCTTCCAGGGCACTGGCGCGGTGACGGCCGCCACCACCGGGAGGCCCAACACGAAGAGCACGTAGGCCCTCCACCGGCGCTGGAGCTTGGCCTTCATCCACGGGACGTTGAGGCGCACGCGCGGGGTGAGCTGGGGATCCTCGGGGGGGACGCCGGTGGCCAGGCTCGCCTCGCGGGAGATCATCGTGTGGTAGTCGCGCGACAGGACGACGACCACCCACTGCGCCGCGCTCAGGGACGTGAAGAACAACACCCAGAACTCCCAGCTGCCCAGGAAGAAGACGCCCTCGTGCACCTGGGGCGCTTCGATGTTGAACCCCTTCTTCTGGGGCTCACTCTGGATGGGGAGGCCCCTGGCCTTCGGGCGCCGGGGGACTGCGATGCCCTCTTCTTCAAGTCTGGCGCGGACGGCGGCGGCGACCTGCTCGCCAAGCTCCTCCGGGTCCTCCGCCGCGCCCTCGTCCGGGGGGGCGCCGGTGGTGGCCCTGGCGCGTTCAGCGGCTGTCTTCGCCGCGTTTCCGGCGGCGATCGCGGCTCCCTCCTGTGTTCCATCATCCGCGGTCCCCACCTCGATGGCGATCACCGTGAGCGCGCTCAACGCCTCGCCCACGGAAGGGGTGTCACCCTTCGCCGCATCTGGGTGGAGCGTGGCCTCCATCGCCGCTTGAAGGTCCCGGGTCGCCTGGGTGAGGCGGGCCTCGGCCTCCGGGCTCAAGGGCCTGGCCTCCGGACTCACGGGCTGGGCCGCCCTGGCGGAGTGATTCGCCTGGCTCACCTCCTCGTCCTGGAAGTTGTTCGCCGCCCAGACGCCCGCGAGGGCCACGAGGAACGCCGTCTGGAGGCAGGTGACCCGCAGGTAGCGCGCGCGCGTCGGGGCATCCGCCAGCGTCGCCTTCGCGATGTGGAACGGCAGGCTCGCGCCGTAGAAGAACTGGCGGATGCGGCCTTCCGGAAGCGCGCCCCGCGACGCCTGGAAGTGCTCGGCGCCACCGCGCGCCTCGTTCCACCACTTCGTCACCCCGTCCCGCAGCGGCGAAGCGCCTGGAGCGGAGCCAGGGCCGCGCTCTGTTTCCTCTCGTAAAGGCCTGAAATCCTTGCCTTTCATGCCCGTCATTGCGTCACGCTACCATGGCGGGGATGTGCTAAAGGCCGGGCCGTGAACCCGAACCCTCTCTCGCTGCGTCCGTTCCGTCGTCCTACCCGCCAGCTCCGGCTGTCGTCCGGCGCGCTGGTCCTCGCCTTGGGAGCCCTCGCGGGCTGTGAGAAGACCCCTCCGCCTGCCCCGGCCGCGCCTCCCGCGGCCACGAAGCCCGCGGTGCCCTCCGAGGTGACGGTGCTCGTCACCGGCAGCACCCGTGGCCAGCTCCTGCCCGCCGACGGCAAGGGCGGCGCCGCGGAGCTGATGGGCCGCTGGGTGAATGATGAAAAGCACTGCGCCGGTCCGCTGAAGGACGGCCAGGCGACCTGCCCGGATGCCGGCACGCTCGCCCTGGCGACGGGCGACCTGTGGACGGGCCCGGCCATCTCCTCATTCTTCCTGGGCGCTCCGACGGCCGAGGTGATGGGGCACATGGGCTATGCGGCCTCCGCGCTGGGCAACCACGAGCTGTCGTACGCCAAGGACTCCTTCCTGAAGAACCGCACGGCGGGGGGCTTTCCCTTCCTGGCGGCGAACCTGAAGGTGACGGACGCGGCGCTGGCGAAGGACCTGTCCATGCCCGCGTTCCAGGTCTTCGATCGGCGCGGCCTGAAGATTGGCGTGGTGGGCCTCACGTCGCAGAAGACGGTGCGCACGGCGATGTCCGGCCGCGCGGAGGGCCTGGAGATCACCCCCTCCGAGGACGCGCTCAACACCGCCATCCCCGAGGCGCGCAAGGCGGGCGCGGACGTCATCGTCGTGGTGGCGGACCAGTGCCCCACCGACCTGCAGCCCGTCGTCGCCAAGCACCCCGACTGGAAGGTGTCGCTGGTCGCCGGTGGCCGCTGCGCGGAGGCGACCGGCCCCAAGACGGAAGGCGACACCACGTACGTGTCGCTGGGGCGCGGCTTTGATTCGTACCTGCGCGCGCACTTCAAGTTCGACCCGGCGAAGGGCGCGGGCCAGAAGCTGACGGGCGTGGAGACGAAGGTCGTGGACGTCACGGGCGGCACGCCGGACGCGGAGACGGCGAAGCGCATCGCCGAGTGGCAGACGAAGGTGGACGAGGCGCTGGGCCGGAAGATCGGCTTCACCAAGGCGGGCATCCCCCAGGAGTCGCCGCTGATGGCGAAGTGGGTGGCGGGCGCGGTGCGCTCGCAGCTCAACACCGACGTGGCCATCCTCAACAAGGGCGGCCTGCGCGGCGGCCTGCCGGCGGGCGACGTGACGCTGGGCAGCGTGTACTCCGTGATGCCGTTCGAGAACTCGCTGCTCACCGTGAAGCTCAAGGGCGAGGACCTGGCGAAGCAGCTGGAGAACCCCACCGCGCTCGTGGCGGGCCTCACCCCGGCGGGCAAGGGCAAGTTCAAGGACGCCAAGGGCAAGCCGCTGGATCCGAAGAAGGAGTACACGGTGGCCACCGTGGAGTACCTGTACTTCGGCGGTGACGGCTTCGGCTTCGAGAAGCTGGACGCCGACCCGGCCGAGACGGGCATGGCGTGGCAGACGCCCGTCGTGGAGTGGACCCAGGGCCAGGCCTCCACCGAGGCGAAGCCGCTGGAGAAGCTCATCAAGTAGCGCGCGTGCCGGGCGCCTGTCGCCCGGTGTGGTGGCTGGAGTCACGGGGCGCCGGCGCCTCCCTTCAACGGGGAGGGCGACCGGCGCCTCGCCGTTTGGAGGGCTCGGCTAGAGTGGCGCCATGGAGATGGCGGAGTTCATCGAGACGCGGCGCCCGCGCTGGCAGCAGCTGGAGTCGTTGCTGGACAAGTCCGAAGCGGACGGGCTGCGCAAGCTGAGCCTGGAGGAGGCGCGGTCGCTGGGGAAGCTGTACCGCGCCGTCTCCAGCGACCTGTTGTGGGTGCGCGCGCGCAGCGGCTCCGCGGACGTGAGCGCGTACCTCAACGACCTGGTGGGCCGCGCGTACGCGCTGACTTACCCAGGCACCCGGCCCCGGCTGGCGGACGTGTGGGCCTTCGTGGCGCGCGGCTTCCCCGCGCTGATGCACCGCGAGTGGCGCATGTACCTGGCGTCGGTGCTGCTGATGCTGGCGGGCGCGGGCTTTGGCTACGTGGGCATGGTGGTGGATCCGGACGCGGCGCACTACCTGGTGCCCGAGCAGCACGTGAGCCTGGACCCGGTGAAGCGCGCCGCCGACGAGGCCGCCGGCAAGGGCATGTCCGTGGAGGAGCAGGCCCAATTCACCACGTTCCTGTTCACGCACAACATCCAGGTGGCCTTCCTGGCGTTCGCGCTGGGCATCACCCTGGGGCTGGGCACGACGATGATGCTGTTCGTCAACGGCCTGTACCTGGGCGCGCTGGCGCAGGTGTACGCGGCCAAGGGGATGAGCGGGTGGTTCTGGGCGTGGATCCTCCCGCACGGCATCCCGGAGCTGTCCGCCATCTGCATCGCGGGGGCGGCGGGGCTCGTCATCGCGCGCGGCATGGTGGCGCCGGGCGGACTGTCGCGGGGGCAGGCGCTGCGCAAGGAGGCGGTGACGGCGGTGAAGCTGTTGTTCGGCACCCTGGTGCTGTTCGTGCTCGCGGGCTTCATCGAAGGCACCGTGTCGCAGATCCACCCGCCGAAGCTGTCGGTGGGCTTCAAGATCTCCTTCGCGCTCACCGTGGGCGCGGGCGTCTACGCGTACCTGCTGTCGGACTGGATGCGCGGCCGGCGCGGCGGAGCGCGGGCCGACGCCCCGGTGGGGACGCCGGGATGAGCACGGGGCGGAGCGCTCCCTTGCCGGACCTGTCCGTGCCGCCCCTGCCGCGCGAGCCGGAGGTGCTCATCGAGTGCCCGCGCTTCTCGATGGTGAAGCGGCGCGCGGATGGGACGGTGGACTTCGTGTCGCCGCTGCCGTGCCCGTACAACTACGGCTCCATCCCGGGGCTGCTGTCCGACGACGGCGACCCGCTGGACGCGGTGGTGCTGGGGCCGCGCCTGGCGCAGGGGCAGCGCGTGCGCGTGCCGGTGGTGGCCGTGCTGGGCTTCGTCGACGCGGGGAGGGGCGACCCGAAGGTGGTGTGCGGCACGCACCCGATGACGGACTCGGAGCGCGCGGGCCTGGAGCGCTTCTTCCGCGTCTATGCGCTGTTCAAGCGCGGGCTGCACCGGGTGCGCGGCGCCGTGCCCGACACGCGCTTCGTGGGCTGGCTGCGCGAAGGTCCGGAGGCCTGACGGCGGTTCGCGCTCGCATCTACAGCACCCCGCGCGCCTTGATGTCGAGGTAGCGGTTCACCGCGGCGAGGCTCAGCTCATCCGGCGCCACGTCCAGCATCTGCACGCCGCCCCGGCTCACGCGGGCCTTGAGCACCTCGCGGTCCGACAGCAGCTCCGAGGCCACCGCGTGCTGGAAGGCCTGTTCGGGGCCGGAGGGCGGCGTGCGCAGCAGCTTCTGCAGCGCCGTGTCCTTCACCGACAGGCACAGCGGGACGTGACGGCGGGCCAGCCGGTGCAGCGGCGCGACCAGGGTGTTGGCCTGCTCCTCGTCGAGGAAGTCGGTGAAGACGCACAGGAGGCTGCGCCGGTTCAGGCGCACGTTCAGCTCCTTGAAGAGCGCCAGGTAGTCCACGTAGGTGAGGCTGGGCGTCGCGGAGTACAGCGTGTCCACCAGCTTGCGATACTGGCCCCGGCCCGCCGCGGGAGGCAGGTACGCCTTCACGCCGTCCGCGAAGAGCGCCAGGCCCACGCGGTCCCCGTTGCGGATGGCCACGAAGGCGAGGAAGAGCGCCGCGTTCACCGCGTGGTCCAGCTTGGTGAGCCCGTCCACCTGCGCCGCCATGGAGCGGCCCGCGTCCACGCAGATGAGCAGCGCCTGGGAGCGCTCCGACTCCAGCACGCGCGTCACCGGACGGCCCCGGCGCGCGGTGGCCTTCCAGTCCACGTCGCGCACGCTGTCGCCCTGGGCGTAGTCGCGCAGGCGCGCGAACTCGCTGCCCCGGCCGTCGCGCCGCAGCTGCCGGAGGCCCAGGTTCACCAGGTCCAGCGCGGCGCCCGACAGCAGCAGCCGCCGGGCCCCGCGCAGGTCCGGGTACACCGACACGGACTTCGCGGCGGCGAAGGTGCGCTCGTGCGACACGAGCCCCAGCGGACCCCTCACCCGGACGTGCACGTCGCCAAAGGCGAACTTGCCGCGCTTCACCGGCGTGGCCCGGTACACCCACTGCGTCTGGCTGTCCGGCGTGAGGCGCAGCGTGGCTTCGCCCGGTTCGGTGGTGAAGTCCGCCGGCGCGTCGTCCTTCACGCGCACCCGCACGGTGCCCTGGCCCCGGTGCACCAGGTGCACCTCCACGCGGTTGGCCACGCCGACGTTGAGGCGCTCCGGCAGCGTGCGGTGCACCTCCAGCCTCACGCGGCGGGCCAGCAGGAAGTCGAACGCGGCCAGGGCCAGGGCCAGGGCGTCCAGCGCCAGCACGGCGCCGCCCAGGCCCGGGAAGAAGCCCGCCAACGCCATGGGCAGCGCGAGCAGGGCCAGCAGCCCCCACAGGCGCTCGGAGGGAATCACCGGGGGACCTCGACGCCCTGGACCACCTCGCGCAGCACGTCCGTGGGCGTGGCCCCGTCCAGCTCCGCGTCCGGCGACAGGAGCAGGCGGTGGCGCAGCACCGGGCCCGCGAGGAAGCGCACGTCGTCCGGCGTGACGAAGTCGCGGCCCCGCAGCGCCGCCAGCGCCTTGGACGCGAGCAGCAGGTGCACGCCCGCGCGCGGCCCCGCCCCCAGGCGGATGTTGGGCGAGGCGCGCGTCGCAGACACCAGCTTGCGGATGTAGCCCAGCACCGCGGGCTCCACGTTCACCTCGCTCAACGCCGCGCGCGCCTGGAGCAGGCCGTCCTTCGTCACCGCCGCGCTCACGCCTGCCCGCGCGAGGTCGCCCGCGTCGAAGCCCCGGTGCACGGCGTCGAGGATGGCGTCCTCTTCTTCGGGCGCGGGGTAGCCCACGTCGATCTTCAGCAGGAAGCGATCCAACTGCGCCTCGGGCAGCGGGTACGTGCCTTCGGACTCCACCGGGTTCTGCGTGGCGAACACCGTGAACATGGGGGAGAGCACCAGGTTGCGGCCCTCCAGCGACACGGCGCGCTCCTGCATCGCCTCCAGCAGCGCGGACTGCGTCTTGGCCGGGGCGCGGTTGATCTCATCCGCCAGCAGCAGGTCCGTGAAGATGGGGCCGCGCGCCAGCACGAAGGTCTGCGTCTTCAGGTCGAAGACGCTGGTGCCCAGGATGTCCGCGGGCATCAGGTCCGGGGTGAACTGGATGCGCTTGAAGTCCGCGCCCACGCTGCGCGACAGCGCCTTGGCCATCAGCGTCTTGGCCACGCCGGGCACGCCCTCCAGCAGGATGTGGCCTCCGGCGACGAGCCCGCAGAGCATCAGCTCCAGCGGTTCGTCCTGCCCGACCACGGCCTTGCGCACCTCGTGGAGGACGCCCTCGCGGATGGCGTTGGCGGCCCGCACGGCGTGGCCGCCGGCCGGGGCGGGAGGAGGGGAGAAGGGCGGGGCGTTCATGGGGTTCCGGGGCGGGGCCGGCCAGTGCCGGCGGGGTGGATGCGCTCGCGCAGGTGCGCGGCGGAGGTGGCGAGGGCCTGCAGGTCGGCGTCCTTCTGCACGGCGTCGGACTGGCGGGCCACGTCGGTGAGCCCGTCCGCCAGGTCCTGGCGTCCCCGCGCGCGCAGCCCCTCGCTGACCGCGGCGACGGTGGAGTGCGAGGGCAGGCCCGCGAGCGGCGCCAGCTGCTGCGTGAGGCCCCGGGAGATGAGCCCGGCGGCGAAGGCGTGGTGCCGGCCCTCGCGGTACAGCCGGCCCATGGCGAACAGGGCGTCCGTGGCGCCCACGCGCAGGGCCTCCGGGGGCGGCGTCGGACGGCCGAAGCGCTTGAGGGCGCCGGCCCACAGCACCACGCCGAAGAGCAGCTGCGCCACCGCGAAGTGCAGGCCGTAGCGGCGCGCGAAGTCCACGAGCGAGCGCTCGTTGGTGAAGCCGTGGTGGAACTCGTCGAAGGCGTAGGGGCCGGGGCCCAGGGCGCCCAGCGCGCTCAGCCAGAACTGGGCGTTGTCCGCCCGCGCGAGCGCCTGGTTCATCGCGAGCTCCGGCGCGCCCACCACCAGCACCCGGCCCGCGCCCAACGGAATCACCGCCGCCACCGGCAGGCCCATCCGTTCGTCCTCCAGCACCGGGACGGCGTTGCCTGGCAGCCGCAGGTAGGCCTGGACCTTCGTCTCCACGCGCTCCACGCCCAGCGTGTACGGCGTGGGCAGCGGCGCCACCAGCGTGCGCATGGGCAGGGACGTGTCCGCCTTGTCCAGCTTCACCCCCAGCTCGTCCAGCAGCGGGTTCTCCCTGGAGCCCCAGGGCACGTACACGAGCGAGTGTCCCGCGCGGACGTGGGACAGCACCCGCTCCCGCTCGGCGTCCTCCAACTGCTGGGCCCGGAGCGCGTTGAAGCCCAGGTGCGGCGCCTCCTCGTCGTCCACGCCCGCGTCTGGATCCGAGGCGAGCCGCGTCTGATCCGGATCCTCCTCGTGCGCGCCCTCCACGTCGACGGCGAAGAGCACCAGCGTGTCCGGGCCGGAGACGAGGCGCAGGTCCGCCATGTTCCGCGTCACCGGCAGGCCGCTCTCCTGCGCGAGCAGGTACAAGGCCCGCGCGCCGTCCGGCTCCGCCCGGAAGGTGGACAGGGGATCCGCGAAGCCGCCGCGCTGGGCGCCGCGCACCAGGAACGCGCCCAGCACGCCCGCGAGCAGCAGCGCCCCCAGCACGAGCAGCGGAAAGCGGTCACGCACCGGCGGCCTCCTGCGCGGGCGGCGCGGCGAGCAGCGGGGCGGTGATGGCGCGGAACTCCGTGTAGCCCTCGCGGCCCACGGGCACGTTGCCGTACCAGGCGAAGTCAAAGCGGCGCGTCAGCTCGCGAAAAGGGGCCTTCACCTCCGGCCGGCCCCGGAACGCGCGCAGGTAGTCCCAGTTGCTCAGCGTCTCGTCGTACAGGATGGCGCCGTCGCGGTGCAGGCGGGACAGGAGCGCCAGGTACAGGTTGCGCACCGCCTCGCGGTACTCGCCCCGGGCCGCCAGCGCGTCCGCCAGGTGCGCCCAGCCCTCGGGCGGCCGCGACAGCGCGTGGTCCGTCTTGCCCGCGAGCGCCGCGGCGTCCACCGTGCGCACCTCCAGCGTGGGGTCCGTGCCTCCGCCCCTCCGCTTGAGGACGTTCACCACCACCACGCCCAGCACCGCCAGCGTCAGCGCCACCAGGGCCACGACCAGGACGTTCGCCGCCGCGCCCCCACTCACCGGCAGGGCCGAGTCCCTGGGCTGCGGCAACGGATCCCTGCGGCGGAAGAGCTCCTCCAGCCACTTGCCCAGCGCGTCGATGAACCTGCGCCACCAGCCCGGCCCGTCGGGGACGGTCTCTTCCTTCGGCTCCTTCGGGTCCTTCTCCGGGCGGTCCTGGAACTCCGGCCGCGCGAGGATGGTGCGCGCCCGGTTCGTCGCCGCCCGCGCATCCACGCGCGCCTGGGCCTCCGCCGTGGCCGTCACCTGCGCAAGCCCCGTCTCCAGCGTCGTCGCCGCGGCTTCGCAGTCGTCGTCGTCGTAGGCCTGCTGCTCCAGGTGGCGCACGAAGCGCTCCAGCTTGGCGCCCTCGGACTCGCCCAGGGCGTCGAAGTCCTTCAGCGCGGGGCCCTCCAACAGCTCGGGCATCTCACACGCCTCCGTCACCTTCTCCAGCCGCGCGCGCACGGCCCCGCGCTCGGAGGTGGACGCGGGCTTCGCGGGCGCGGCTTCGGCCGGGGCGGGGACCAGGAACAGCAGGCCCACGGCCACGAGCAGCGCGGCGGCGACCCCCTTCGAGGACTCCACGCCCCGCTTCGCGCTCCGGTCCGGCAGCTGCTGCACGGCGGCCAGCAGATCCAACCCCTCCTGCCGCACGCGCCCGTCGACGAGCAGCAGCGAGGCGGTCGCCGCGCGCAGCGGTTCAAAGAGGGCGAACGTCGTCGCCGCGAGGAACATCAGCCACGGCGGGTTGTCCAAGGAGGCGAACCGCTCCGTGAACGTCAGGTCGATGCCCAAGAGCTGCCGCCCCAGGTACAGCAGGAAGTTGATCCCGATGTGCAGGTTGAGGAACACCAGCACCTGCACGGCCATCAGCCACCGCACCCCCGTGGCCGTCCCGCGCGAGGGGCCCAGCAGCCGCGAGCACAGGCCGTACAGCTTCAGCGGGCTGCCCCGGCCCTGCATCATGGCCGCGTAGCCCACGCCCTGCGCGGAGAGCACGAACAGCGCGATGCCCAGCGACAGCGTCACCGTGAACAGGTTGAAGAACGCCAGGTACGCCACCGCGATGCACAGGCTGGGCAGCCGCCCCAGCGCCGCGCGCACGGAGGCCCCCACGGGCGGCTCCGCCCGCGTGCCCAGCAGCACCTCCTGCACGTAGTGGCACGCCGCGCCCTGGCCCACGCCCCGGACGAGCCACGCGAGCGTCAGGTACAGGGCGGGCAGGGTGGGCGAGCGGCCGTGGTCCACCGCGTCCACCAAGTGCAGCAGCGCGGCCACCACCCCAGCGCCTCCGGGAAGGGTGAGCGCCCACAGGCCGGCGTTGCGCGCGCACAGCCGCAGCGCCGCATCCATCAAGGCCACCGGACCCCGGGGGCGCAATTCGAGCGCGGAGACGGCCATGGGTCAGCCCACCGCGTGGGCCGCGAGCAGGACGCCGCCCCACAGGAGGACGGCGCCCACCAGCGCCAGCGCCACGTTGGTGACGCTCCACTCACGCCGGGGCGGAGGCCCCTCCAGCGCCTTGCGGCGCGTGTCCAGACAGGCGGCGCAGCGGTTGATGCCCTCGAACTGCGTGGTGCACTCGCGGCAGATGACGCGCCGGCACTCCACGCAGACGCCCAGGCCCGCGCGGTCGGGGTGGTAGTGGCAGCGGCCCGAGCCCTGAATCATGCGCTCACCTTACGCAATCCAGGGCTCGCCACACCACCCCCGCGCGGGGCAGGCCACTACATCTCGTCGAAGAACTCGTCGTTGTAGGTGTACCGGGCGAGCCGTTTGACGAGCGCCTCCATGGCCTCCACCGGCTTCACGGAGAAGAGCATCTGCCGCAGCTTCTTCACCTTCTCGTACTCGCGCAGGGTGAAGAGCTTCTCCTCCTTGCGGGTGCCGGACTGGGGGATGTTGATGGCCGGGAAGACGCGCTTCTCCGCCAGCAGGCGGTCCAGGGTGACCTCCGAGTTACCGGTCCCCTTGAACTCCTCGAAAATCACTTCGTCCATCCGGCTGCCGGTGTCGATGAGCGCCGTGCCGATGATGGTGAGCGAGCCGGCCTCCTCCGTCGCGCGCGCGGCGCCGAAGATGCGCTTGGGGCGCTCCAGGGCGCGGCTGTCCACGCCGCCCGTCATGGTGCGGCCGGAGCTGTCGACCTCCTTGTTGTAGGCGCGCGCCAGGCGGGTGATGGAGTCCAGCAGGATGACCACGTCCTTGCCGCCCTCCACCAGCCGGCGGGCGCGCTCCAGCGCGAGCTCCGCCACCTTGAGGTGGTCGCCCGTGGGCCGGTCGGAGCTGGAGGCGATGACCTCCGCCTTGATGCTCCGGCGCATGTCCGTCACTTCTTCCGGGCGCTCGTCGATGAGCACCACCATGACGTGGCATTCCGGGTGGTTGTTGATGACCGCCTGGGCGATGCGCTGGAGCATGATCGTCTTGCCCGTCTTGGGCGGGGCGACGATGAGCGCGCGCTGACCCTTGCCGATGGGCGCGATGAGGTCCAACACCCGCGTGACCATCTCCTTGTGGCCGTTCTCCAGCTTCAGCCGCTCGGTGGGGTCCACGGAGGTGAGGTCCGCGAAGTGCGGCAGCCGGGGCGCGGAGTCCAGCGGACGCCCGTCCACCGTGTCCACCTTCTGGATGACGCCCTTGTGGCCGCGCATCTGCGCGAACGCCGTGAGGTACTGCCCCTGACGCAGGCGCAGCTTCTGCACCAGGTTCTTGGGCAGCTCCGGGTCGTCCGGCGACGCCAGCAGGTTGCGCTTCACCTGACGCAGGAACGCGTTGGGGCCCTTGGCCTCCGTGTCCAGCACGCCCTCCACCGGCGCCAGGTTCTGCTGCTGTTGCTGCTGGGCCTGGCCGCCTCCGCGCGCGTGACGGGGGTGCTCGTGCTGCGGCTGCTGCTGCCGGCCCTCCTGCTGCGGGGGGCGGCCCTCCTGCGCCTGCGGCGCCTGGGGGTTCGCGGCGGGCTGCTGCTGCTGTTGCTGGGCCTGACGCTGCTTGTACTGCTCCAGCTCCTGCGGCGTCAGGAAGACCTGCACCTGCTGCCCGTCCGGGCCCGGCTGCATGCGGTAGGCCTGGCCCTCCGGGGTGAAGTGCACCTGCGCGCCACGGCGGCGGCGGCGACGGCGGCGGCGGCGGCCTCCCTGGCCGGCGGGGCCTCCGGGCGCGCCACCCTGCTGGGGGCCTCCCGCGGAGGCATCACCCTCGTCGGGGCCCTCGTCGCCTTCGTCGTCGCCTCCCTCGTCGTCCGCCTCGGGGGGCGGGGAGGGGCGGGCGGCCACGGGCGGCGGCGGCGGGTTGCGGGTCTCGGGGTTGTCGGAATTCTCGCTCATGGGGCTCCACGCCATGACGGCCCTGGAGGGCGGCGGCCACAGGGGGCCGCCGGGGACGTCAGGAGGCAGGTTTTTGGGACAGGAAGCCGGACGCGGGGCCTGCGAGAAGGCCGAAACCGCCGGTTCCTGAAACCCCCCGACGGCCCTAGCGCCGGCCGGGAGGCACTCACCACCCTAACAGAGCGCCCGGATTCGGCGCCCCAAATTTCGCCGTCCGTGCGCCTGGCGTGTTCTCCGGGCGACCTCCCGGGCCACTTCTTCAGCGGATGCGCACCGTGAAGGGGAGCATGGCCTTCAGGCCGGGACGCAGCAGCTCGGGCGACCCCAGGCCCACCTCCCGGGCGAGCGTGGACAGGGGCTCCGGCGGACGCTCCGGCAGCACCGGGAGCAGCAGCCCCGCCAGCGCGTGCACCCCGGGCTCGCCGCCCAGGCCGGAGAACAAGCCCCGCGCGCCGCCCATCACGTCCAGGTCCAGCTCCTCCGACGGGGCAATCTTCGCGCGCTTCCGGGCCGCGACCACCGCCTCGTGCAGGCCGCCCAGGCCGTCCACCAGCCCGCGCGCGAGCGCGTCCTGGCCGCTCCACACCCGGCCCCGGGCGACGGCGTCCACCTTCGCCTTGTCCATCTTCCGGTTGAGCGCGACCTCGGTGATGAACGTGTCGTAGGAGTCGTCCACCCAGTTCTGCACCGCGACCTGCTGCTCCGGCGTCCACGGCCGCCACCACTCCAGCAGGTCCGCCATGTCGCCGCGCTTCAGGGTCTCCTGGTGCACGCCCAGCTTCGCGCCCAGGCCCTCCAGCGCGGGCTTCACGTAGTAGATGCCGATGCTGCCGGTGAGCGTGGTGGGCTCCGCGAACACCTCATCCGCGCCCACCGCCGCGTAGTAGCCGCCGGACGCCGCCGCGTCGCCCATGGACGCGATGACGGGCTTGTGCCGCTTCGCCTCCAGCACCGCGCGGTACATCAAGTCGGACGCCAGCACGTCGCCGCCGCCGGAGTCCACGCGCAGCACGATGGCCACCACGGACGGGTCCTCCTGGGCCCGGGCCAGCGCGCGCACCACCGTCTCCGCGCCGGCGATCCGCGCGAAGCCCAGCGGATCCTCGCGGCTGCGGCCCCCGCTGATGTCGCCAATCACCGGCACCACCGCGATGCGGCGGCGCAGGCCCCAGCGGTCCTCGCGCTCGTCGCGCGGGGAGTACGTCGGCTGGAAGCGCTGGCCGGGGAACCACTCCGCGACGCGCGCGTCCAGCTCCGTCGCGGACACCACGCCATCCAGCAGCCCCGCCTCCTGGGCCCGGCGCGAGGACAGGATGCCGCCCGTCCACGCCGCGCGCAGCTTGTCCGGCGACAGCTTGCGGCCCGCCTCCACGGCCTGCTCGTAGTGCGCCACCTGGGCGTCCAGGTACGCGTCCAGCGACTCCTTCTCCGCGGGGCTCATGTCGGAGCGGGTGAGCATGTCCGTCGCCGTCTTGTACTCCCCCACGCGCGCCACGTCCCAGTGCACGCCCAGCTTGTCCATGGTGCCGCCCAGCGCCGTCACGCTGATGGCCAGGCCGTTGATGGGCAGCGACGCCTCCGTCAGCGCGTACACGCCGTCCGCCGCCGACGCCACGAGGTACGAACGGTCATCCCCCGACAGCATCACCACCACGACCTTCTTGCCCGCCTGCCGCAGCCGCAGGAACGCCTTGCGCAGCTCCTCCGCGCCGCCCCAGCCCACGCCGGGCAGACCCTCCATCTTCACCACCACGCCCCGCAGCCGCTCGTCGCGCGTGGCCAGGTCCAGGAACTTGAGCAGGCGCAGGAACGGGTCTGACTCGCTCACGCCCAGCACCGACAGCACCGGGCTCACGCCGCCCGCCAGCATGTCGTCCAGGTCCAGCAGCGTCACGATGCCCTTGGGGCCGCTCACGGAGCGGTAGCGCTCCGACGACAGGCGCAGCGCCAGCACGTGGTCCAGGCCGTTGCCCGCGCCGCCCGCCGCGTACGTCAGGCCCGCGTGGCCCAGGTCCACCGTGGCGGAGAACTGGAGCGCCAGGGGGATGCCGCTGACGAAGCCGTGTGACAGCCCGCCGCCCAGCCGCAGGCCGCGCAGCACCTCCGCCTGCACCGTGTACGTGGCCAGGCCCTCCCGGAAGCCGCCTTCGGAGAAGAGCCAGTCCACGCCCAGCGTGTAGCGCTCGTCCAGCGGGCGCAGGCCCACGCCGAAGTTGTAGCGGCGCGGCAGCTTGATGCCGCCGCTCTCCGGGGCGTTCAGGTCCCTGGCCACCGCGGCCAGCGACAGGAAGCGGGCGGGGCGCGCGGTGAGGCCCACGTCCCAGCTGGTGAGCCCGCCAATGGCGCGGTCGTCGGAGCTGAAGTCGTGCAGCGCCGCGCCCAGCTGCAGCGTGCGGGGCCCCAGCGACAGGCCGAAGGACGTCTTGCGGTAGTCCGGCGCGTTCTCGCCGCGGATCCACTCCAGGGAGAAGCCCGCGCCCAGGCCCAGGAAGTGGGTGCCCAGGAACACGGCGTCGCCCACGGAGTCCGACTCCAGGTTGCGCTCGTGCAGGTAGAAGAGCTGGCCCGAGTCCAGGAAGCCCAGGCCCGCGGGGTTGAGCGACAGCGCGGGCGCTTCGTCCACCAGCGCCGCGTTGGTGGGCGGCAGCGTGACGCCCCGGGGCGGGGTGGGCGAGCGACTGACGGTGCCCGTCTGGGCGAGCGCGAACGTCGGGAGGAGGGTCAGCAGCGGCAGGAGGCGCATACGGCCCGGGACTCTAGGGACAGCCCGCCCCGGGACAAGCGCCGCCTGCTACCAGTCCTCGGTTCCCGACATCGAATCCAACGGATCATCCCCGGATTGCCGCTTCTCGGACTGTTTGCGCTGTCCGCCGCGGTCCTCCGCGCTCCAGTCCTCCGCGCCGCTCTTGCCGTCGAGCGGGTCCCGGACCTTCTGCACCCGCTCGCCCTCGGTGTTGAGGAGCTGGTTGACCACCCGCTCCATCTCCAGCTTGAGCTGCCCGTATTCGTCGCCCTGGAGGACCAGCCGCTTGGAGCCCAGGCGCTTGCCGCTCTTCACGTCGAACAGGCCCACCGCCAGCTCCGTGCCGCGCTCCGGGATGACGCGCACGGTGCCCACCAGCGTCTTGTCCAACCCCAGCGACTTGCCCAGCGCCCCCACGGAGCTGGCCGGCTTGTCGCCGGGGCGCGCCATGTCCCCCAACACCCTGTCCAGTTGGACGTCGTAGGCCTTGTACGTGGCCGTGGGGACGAGCCCCGCGGTGACCTCGACGTCGTCCGGGGTGACTTCGGCGATCTGCCCGAACTGCCGGAAGCCGGCGCGCTCCATGCGCACCAGGTGCTTGCCCACGGGCAGCGCGGGCAGCGTCACGGGCGTGTAGCCCACCGCCTCGCCGTCCACGTAGACGCGCGCGCCCGCCGGCCGCGACTTGAAGGTGGCGGTGCCGCGCAATTGGGACGTGCGGCTGGTGGCCACCTGCGCGCGCAGGCTGATGAACTCCCGGCTGAAGCGCTTGGGGCTCAGCTCGAAGGTGGGGTTGAGCGCCATCAGGTCGATGAGCAGCAGCTTCGCCTCCTCCACGTCCCCCCGCAGCTGGAGGATGGCGCCGTGCACCGCCAGGGCGTCGCACAGCGGGAAGCACGAGCGCATGGCCGCGACCGAGCCGTCCAGCTCCTTCAGCGTGGCGCGCACCTTGCGCTCCGCGTCCTCGTACTCGCGCGCCTCGAAGGCCTTGAGGGTCTCCTCGAAGCCCTTCTTCGCGCGGTTGAACGACGCCTGGGCCGCCGCGTCGTCCGGCAGGCCGAACAGGTCGCGGGGCTTTCGCACGGTGTAGTTGGCGAAGTGGTCCAGCGCGTCGTTCATGTAGCCCTCCATCTGCACCCCCGAGGACTCGGACGACGGGTCCATGGGGATGATCAGCGCGGAGATGCGGCCCGGTGGGGGCGAGGCCGACAGCGCCAGGGCGGGCAGCAGCAAGAACGCGAGCGAGAGGGCTTTCATGGGGAGTCCTGGAAGCTGGACGCGGCGGCTAGAAGGAAATTCCACCGGGCAGCCCGTTCACGGGGTTGAAGCCGGGGGCGCGGTCCGTCGTGGCCACGTACACCACCCCGGCCGTCACCGCCGCGACGCCCGCCGCCGCCGCCCAGAACCAGGGCTTGCGCAGCACCGAGTCCCCGGACACCAGCGACTCGCGCTCCTGGGTGCCGCCCTTGGGCAGGGCGGCGCCGGTGAGGAAGGTGTGCACCTGATCCGCGGCGGCGTCCGCGCTGTACTTGCCGTCGCGCTTGCTGAAGTCCACCTCCACGCCGCGCAGCCGGTTCTTCGTGCGCAGGTCCCACGCCTGCACCTCGCCGTGCAGCCGGCCCTTCTTGTCCTGGAACGTCGCCGCCAGCACCACGTAGCGCGCGTTGAGCCGCTCGCCGATGGCGCCCACCTCCGGCGGAACGCCATCCGCGGAGAAGGCCTGCTGGGTGCCCGCCTTGGTGGCCACGTCACGCAGCGCGGCCAGGCCGGGCGCGGACGCGAGCTTCGCCTTCACCTCCGTGTGCGCCGCCGCCTTCACCTCCGAGTACGTCACGGACGGGGCGTAGCCCGGCAGCACCACCTGCACGGGGTAGCGGCCCGGCGCCAGCTTGAGGCCGGTCAGCGGCGTCGCGCCCACGTCGCGCCCGCGCACCAGCACGCGCGCGCCCTGCGGCTGGGACGTCACCACCAGCGAGCCCTGGGGCTGCGCCTCCAGCTCCTTCTGGGCCTCCGTGAACACCCGCTGCACGTCCTGGCCGAACTGGCCCGCGTCCGGACGCAGCGACGGCTCCGCCACCAGCGCGTTCGTGAAGGACACCTTCGCGCCCGCCACGTCGCCGTTGAGCAGCTGGGACGCGCCCTGGAAGAGGTACGCCTCGCCCAGCTTCTCCGGGCGCAGGTCCCCCGGGCGCTGCACGTAGGCGTCCGCGGCCGCCTTGAACTTCACCGCCGCGGTGTCCGGGTCCAGGTTGTCGTACGCGGAGCGGCCCTCGTCGAAGAGCGCGTCCCCCTTGGGGATGCCCTGCGGCTCCGGGGCCGGGAAGGCCGTGGCCAGATCCACGAACGTCACGTCGCCCGCGGCCCCCAGCTTCCGGGAGAGCGTGTCCTCCAGCTTCGCCGCGTGGTCCGCCGCGGCCGGCTGGCGGGCCACGCCGAACAGCGCCACCGCGCTGGACGAGGCCGTGCGCACGGCGGCCGCCGTGGACGCCGCGGGGTTGGGGGCAGGGGCCGGCGCGGGCGTGACGGGCGCCTTCACCGTCGCCTCCGGCTTCACCGGGGCCACCGGCGCATCCGCCGCGGGGCCCGGGTCGTCCGGAGGGGTGAAGGTGTCCTCGGGCGCCGGCACGGGCTTCGTGGCGGAGGGCCGCTTCTTCTTGGCGCTCTTCCGCTTGGTGGCAGCGTCGGCAGCAGGGGCGCTCAGCACGCAGGCGAGCGCGAAAGTCAGGGCAAGGCGGGTCGTGTTCACGATTCCACCAATGCTAGCCGACCGGCGGGGCGGAAGACCAATGCCCCGCCCGGGACGGGCGGGGCCGTCCCGGGGTGTGCCTGGACTCCCGTTTTTTCAGACGTCGAGTTCCTGCACTTCGCCGGCCATCTCGGTGATGAACTTGTAACGCGCGGAGACGTCCTTGCCCATCAGGTCGTTGATGATGCGGTCGGTCTCCAGGGCGTTGTCGATGGTGACGCGCAGGCTGATGCGGTTCTTCGCATCGAGCGTGGTCTCCTTCAGCTCATCGGCGGTCATCTCGCCCAGACCCTTGAAGCGCATGATGTTGGGCTTGGCGTTGCCGCGGACCTTCTCGCGGATGATGCGGTCGCGGTCCGGTTCGTCCAGGGCCCAGTACGTCTCCTTGCCAATGTCCACCCGGTACAGCGGGGGCTGGGCGATGTGCACCGCGCCCGCCTCGATGAGGGGCCGCAGGTGGCGGTAGAAGAACGTGAGCAGCAGCGTGGCGATGTGGTGGCCGTCGCTGTCGGCGTCCATCAGCAGGAAGACGCGGCCGTATCGCAGCTTCGTGATGTCGAAGTCGGAGCCGATGCCGCACCCCAGCGCGCTGACGATGTCCTGGAGCTCCTTGTTGGTGGCCACCTTGTCGGTGGACGCCTGCTCCGCGTTGAGCACCTTGCCGCGCAACGGGAGGATGGCCTGGGTGCGCCGGTCGCGGCCCTGCTTGGCGGAGCCGCCTGCGGAGTCACCCTCCACGATGAACAGCTCGCTGGACTGGGGATCCGTGGACGAGCAGTCCGCCAGCTTCCCGGGCAGGTTGAGCCGGTGGCTCACCGCCGTCTTGCGGTTGATGGCGGCGGAGGCCGCGCGGGACGCCTCGCGCGCGCGGGCGGCCAGGATGATGCGCGCCAGCAGCGCCTCCGCGATGGACTTGTTGTCGTTGAGCCACTTCTCCAGGGCCGGCCGGATGGCGCCGTCCACCTGGCCCGAAGTTTCCGGGTTGTTGAGGCGGCCCTTCGTCTGCCCCTGGAACTGGGGCTCCACCACGTAGACGGACAGGATGGCGGTGATGCCCTCGCGGATGTCCTCCGCGGTGAGCGTCACGCCCTTGGGCGTCAGGTCGTGCGTGTCGATGTAGTTGCGCATCGCCTTGACGATGGCGGCCCTCAACCCCGCCTCGTGCGTGCCGCCCATGGCCGTGGGGATGCCGTTGACGTACGAGCGCACGTGCTCGTCCGTGGCCTCCGTCCACGCGAGCGCCACCTCCAGCCGGACCTCGTTGTCACGCGCGTAGTAGAACGGCGTGCTGCCCGTGGGGACGATGGGCTTCTGGCGCTCGGAGACAACCTTGGTGAGGTACTCGGCGATGCCGCCGTCGTGCTTGTACGTCACCGTGGTGTGCGGGGTGGCCGTCTCATCCTTCCAGATGACGGTCATGCCCTTGTGCAGGTAGCTCTTCGCCTCCAGCCGCTCGCGCACCAGCTCCGCGTCGAACTTCTGCTTCTCCCCGAAGATCTCCGCGTCCGGTTCGAAGGTGAGCGACGTGCCGGTGCCGCGCGCGGGGCCCTCCACCTTCAGGGGGCTGGTCGCCTTGCCGCGCGCGTACGACTGCACGTGGCGCTTGCCGTCGCGCTTGATCTCCACCAGCAGCTTGCTGGCGAGCGCGTTCACCACCGAGCTGCCCACGCCGTGCAGACCGCCCGAGTGGATGTAGTTGCCCTGCTCGAACTTGCCGCCCGCGTGCAGCGTCGTGAGGATGACCTCCACGGCGGGCTTCTTGTGCTTGGGCATCATGTCCACCGGGATGCCGCGCCCGTTGTCCACGACGGTGATGGATTTGGCGCCCTTGTGGAGCGTGACTTCGACGGTGGTGGCGTAGCCGTTGATGACCTCGTCCACCGAGTTGTCGAGGATCTCCCACAAGAGGTGGTGGTAGCCCGTGGTGTCGGTGCCACCGATGTACATGGCCGGGCGCTTGCGCACCGGCTCCAGGCCTTCCAGCACCTGGATGTCCGCGCCTGTGTAGCTCTCCTTCTTGGTCGCCATGGCCTTCCCGCTACTCCTTCTTCTCCGGCAGCGGCACGAAGGTGACGGGACGCGCCACCTCCTTCACCGTGTCGCGCTTGGACATCTCGTGGCCCTTGCCGCCGCGCGCCGTCACCGAGAACTTCGCCGGTGACAGGTGCAGCTTGCGGCCCTTCTGCGTCTCGAACTCCAGCGTGGCGTCCTTCTGGCTGGCGGGCGCCGCCAGGAAGTCCACCACCCGGTCACCCGGCTCCACCTTGATGACCTGGACGCCCTTGCCGGGGCCGGCCAGCTCATTGACCTCCGCCACCTTGCACACGAGCGCGCTGGTCTTCTCCGTGAGGACCGCGAGCAGGTCGCGGTCGCCCACCGGCTGCGTGCCGATGATTTCGTCGCCCTCGCCCGTCTTCGCGTAGCGGCGGCCGGCGCGGGTGGACACTTCCAGGTGCGGCGCGAGCAGCACGCGCATGCCCAGGCCCAGGCGCGTCACCGCCACCAGCTTCGCCGGCTGGGGCAGGCGCGGATCCAACGACAGGGCGCCCACCACGCGCTCGTTGTCGTCGAACTTGAACAGCTTCTGCACCGGGTCGCCGTAGCCGGTGGAGGCCGGCACGTCGTTGAAGCGGGTGACGTAGGCGGTGCCCAGGTTGGTGAACAGCACCAGGTTCGTCTTCAGGCTGCCGGCGAGCACCGCCATCACCGCGTCGCCTTCGCGCAGGCGGGTGGTGGACGGGTCCTTCACCTCGCGCACGCGCTTGATCCACCCGTCGCGGGTGAGGACCACGTGGGCGTCCTCGTCCGCGATGAACGCCTCCGCGGAGAACTCCACCTCTTCGGAGCCGGCGCCGCCAATGCGCGTGCGGCGCTTGTCGGTGTAGGCGGCCTTCATGGCGGTGAGCTCGTCGCGGATGACGACCCAGCGCTTCTTCACGTCCTTGAGGATGCCCTCGATGCGCTTGATCTCCGCGCGCTTCTTCGCGAGCTCCTCCTGGACGACCAGGATCTCCAGGCGCGCCAGCTTGTACAGCTTCATCTCCAGGATGGCGTCCACCTGGATCTCATCCAGCTTGAAGCGGACCATCAGCTTCTGGGCCGCGTCCTGCTTGCCCTCCGACTTGCGGATGATCCGGATGATCTCATCCAGCGCGTCGTAGGCGTTCGCGAAGCCCTCAAGGATGTGGACGCGGCGCTTGAGCTCCGCCAGCTCGTGCTCGAAGCGCTTGGTGACGATCTCCAGGCGGAAGTCGAGGAAGTACTGGAGGATGCTCTTGAGGTCCAGGCGCTTGGGCGTGCCGACGTCCGGGTTCTCCGACGGGACGAGGCAGGTGAGGTTCACGCCGAAGTTCGTCTGCAGGGGCGTGTGCTTGTAGAGGTACGCCATCACCAGCTCCGGGCTGGCGTCCTTCTTCAGCTCCAGGACGATGCGCACGTCCTTGGTGGACTCGTCGCGCACGTCGGTGATGAGCGGCAGCTTGCGCTCGCGCACCAGCTCGCCAATCTTCGCGACGAGGGTGGACTTGTTCACCGTGTACGGGATGGAGGTGACGACGATCATCTGACCGCCGCGCTTGAGCTCCTCCAGCTTGTACTCGCCGCGGATGCGGACGCTGCCCTGGCCCGTCTCGTAGATCTCCCGCAGCTCCGGCTTGCTGTTGAGGATCTGCCCGCCGGTGGGGAAGTCCGGGCCCTTGATCCACTTGAGCAGGTCCTTGACCTGCAAGTCCCTGTTGTCGATGAGCGCCAGCAGCGCGTCCACCAGCTCGCCCAGGTGGTGGGGCGGGATGTTGGTGGCCATGCCCACCGCGATGCCGGTGGTGCCGTTCATCAACAGCTGGGGCACGCGCGCGGGGATGACGACGGGCTCGTCCCGGGTGCCGTCGTAGTTGGGGCGGAAGCGGACGGTCTTGCTGTCCAGCTCACCCAGCAGCTCCGTGGCCAGCTTCTCCAGGCGGCACTCGGTGTAGCGGTAGGCGGCGGCGGAGTCGCCGTCGAGCGAGCCGAAGTTGCCGTGGCCGTCCACCAGCGGGTAGCGCAGGGAGAAGTCCTGGGCCATGCGGACCAGGGCGTCGTAGATGGCCGTGTCGCCGTGCGGGTGGTAGCGGCCCATGATGGCGCCGACGACCTGCGCGCACTTCTGGTACTTGGTGTCGAACGACAGGTTCAGGTCGTTCCACATCCCGTAGAGGATGCGGCGCTGCACCGGCTTGAGGCCGTCGCGCACATCGGGCAGGGCGCGCGAGGTGATGACCGACAGGGCGTAGTTCAGGTAGCGCCGGCGGGCTTCCTCGGCCAGGCCGGCGGGGATGCTGCCGTCACCGCCGCCAGCGCCCGACGCGCCGCCGCCGCCCTTGCCTCCGCCCCCTGCCGGGCCTCCCTGCTTCTTGCGCGTCTTCGTATCGGCGTCTGCGAGCATGGTCATGAAATCCAGATGGTTTTTACGGACCCGGCCCCGCCCATGACGCGGCGCGCGGCCTTCCAGCGCGCCACGACCGGTCGGGTCGGACCCAAAACGTCAGGTCGGCGGGACTACCATGGCCCTCTGACATTGAGAACGAATTCGGGAGGTTGCGTCGGCTCCAAGGCCAGAATCCTGCACGTCCGTGCAGTCCTCCTCCTGCTTGAAACGCGCCGCCAACCCCCCGGAATTCCGAAGGGTGCTTCACCGCCAGCCGGCTGGCGGGCTGCTTCCGGGAGGGGGTCTAGCCGTTGTCGCCAGCGGGGGGCGTGCGGGACTTCTTGGGGTCGGCGTTCGGGGCCTTGCCCCAGTTGCCGCTGCCGTGCTTGAAGATCTGCACGCCCCTGCCGGAGCTGCCTCCGAGCATGCCGGCGATGGTCGCCTGGACGGCCTTGCCACCGGGCGGGTGGTAGATGACGCGGACCTTCCGGGCGGAGGGCAGCAGGGCGCTGGTGGCGTCCACGAGCAGGTAGACGGTGTTGCCGTCCAACTGGATGCGCTCGGGGTCTTGGATGTTGTTGAGGTCCGCGAGCAGCTCGCCCCCGTCCGTGCTGCTGGCGTCGGTGCCCAGCTGGCGCACCTTCACGCGGAGCATCATCTCCGGCGGGGCGTCCTGGCGCTTGTACTCGCGCACGCCCTGGATGACGACGGCCAGGTCGGCGCCGGTCTCCGGCCCCTTGGTGGTCAGCTGGAGGCCGGACTGGGTGCTGGCGTCGGTGTCCAGGAAGAGGGTGACGTTGGCGCAGCGCTGCTTGCACTCCTCGCCGAAGGGCAGCTTGTCGAACCGCAGCCGCATCCCGAAGTCACTGCCCTGGGGGCCGATGGTGGCGTCCACGACGACGGGGCGTTCGTCATCCGCGGAGGGCTTGTAGCGGAAGGTCGAGTTCCCCCGGCCCGCGGCGGAGACGTTCGCGCTGGCGAGCAGCGAGCAGGCGAGCAGGGTGGGCAGGCGCTTCACGGTGAGGAGACCTCCGGGTGGGACGGGCGGCGCCGCGTCAAAAGGGGCATTCAACGGGAACAGACCCAGGGCGGCAAGCCTTGGTCATAGAGTGGTCGCCCGGAGGACAGCCATGCCCACACCGTACGTACGACAGCTGAAGCTGGGACCGATGGACAACTTCGTCTACCTCGTGGGGCCCGCGGACGGGCCGGAGGTGGTGGTGGTGGATCCCGCCTGGGACGTGATGGAGATCGAATCGGCGGTGGCCCAGGACGGCAAGCGGGTGGTGGGCGCGTTCGTGTCCCACTGCCACGGCGACCACATCAACGGCCTGGAGGAGCTGCTGTCGCGCCACGACGTGCCGGTGTACGCGCACGAGGAGGAGGTCGCCTTCTCCCGCGAGCTGCGCAAGTGGGGCGGGGACGCGCTGCGTCCGCTCAAGGCCGGGGATCCGGTGCCGGTGGGCTCGCGCACGTTCCAGGCGCTGCACACGCCGGGGCACACGCCGGGGTCGCACTGCCTGCTGGCGGATGACGCGCTGGTGTCCGGGGACACGGTGTTCATCAACGGGTGCGGCCGGTGCGACCTGCCGGGCAGCAACCCGGAGGCGATGTACCGCTCGCTGTCGCAGGTGCTGCTGAAGGTGCCGGACACGGCGCGCCTGTTCCCGGGGCACGACTATGGCGACGTGCCGGTGGCCGGCATGGACGCCGTGCGCCAGAAGAACCCGTACTTCGCCTTCCCGGACATGGCGTCGTTCGTGGCGTTCCGGATGCGGCCGCGCAAGTGAGGCGGCGTCAGGGCTGGATGGCGAGGACGCGCCAGCCCCTAACGTCGATGGCGTAGGTCGCCCCCATGTCGAGGACGACGGCGCGCTCTTCCGGGGTGCAGGCGTCGGGATTGAAGAGGAAGCGGACGAACACGAGGCCTTCCGGTCCTGGCGCGGCCTGCACGTCGAAGGACTGACGCCGGTAGAGGCACTGCTCCGTGGGCGTCGCGCCCCGGTGGGGCTTCGAGCCAGGAGGGCGGAAATCGTCCATCGCGAGCTGGATGGCCGTGGCCACGGTGCCGGACAGTTCCTGGAGTCCCGTGGCCGGAAGGTCCGAGGGGAATTGGACGGTGGCGGCTTCCTCGGGAGGCGCGTGGACAGGACGAGGCGTGCGCTGGAAGAGCGCGCACGCGGGGAGCAGGACCACCGGCAGCAACGCCACGAGAACGCGCTTCAAGGAGTTCCTTCTCACTCGTCCACCGAGGTCACGCGGCCAGACTGCTTGTCTTCAGGATGGATGTAGCCGGTCAGGACCCAGGTCCTGCCACGGCGCACGAAGACTTCGCCGGGACGGTCTTCATGACGGTGGGGAACCAGCTTCATCACGGTGCAAGCCGTGTCGAACTGGATGCGGATGTCATAGAGTTGGAGGCTTGAACGCCGATCGTCCTGGGACAGTTCGGAGGGGGCCCAGGGGTGGCTGTGATAATCCGCCCAGGGCATGGGCCTCCCCCTTTCGTCCATGACATGGAGCGGTGGCTGGCACCGTTTCCTCTTGGTGGGACCTACCAGGACGGTGGGCGCCAGGGGTGAGGGCTGGCTCGCATGGAACATCCCATCCTCCAGGGAGTAGATGACCCCGCAGTATTCCTGGCCATGATCGCGCAATGTGGCCCGTGGCAGCTTCATGATCGCCGGGCAGAGCTGGTCGATGACGTCATCGATGTTCCGCGAGGGCTCGATGTCGGCCCAGGGGCCATTGGCCCAGACCTGATTGCCCCTGAATCCGTAGGGAGCAGGCCCGGGAGGCGCCGACGAAGGGCTTGCACATCCCAATGCGCCCGCGAAGAGAATCGAACGAAGTCTCATCTCACCCTATCGGGTATCACACCCGCCGCGCCCGGGCCACGGGCGGCATGCGCACGCCGCCGCCGCCCTGGGGCTTCGCATGCAGCGACCAGTACGCCGCCGCGACGAGCAGGAGCACCGACAGGAGCGACCACAGCGCCGCCCAGACGATGGACGGCACCCAGGTGACGTTGGCCAGCAGCGCCGCGTCCGTCATGTTCCGCCGGGTGCTGTCCCACAGGTCCGAGCGCAGGTCGAAGAGCGCGTAGAGCGACGTGAAGGCCGCCAGGAACAGGTTGAGCCCGTCCACCATCACCGACGGCAGGAAGCGCGTCCCCAGGCCCAACGCCACCGCCATGCCCAGGCAGAACGCCAGCGTGAAGGCATCCCCCGCGTAGAAGACGCCCATCACCGCCAGCCACACCGCCGCCGCGCCCATCACCGCGCGGCCCAGCTGGAAGCGGAACGTGGCCACCATCAACCCCGCGCCCGCCACCGCGCTGCCCAGGTAGCCGGACGAGTACAGCACCACCATGTTGAGGAAGCCCGGGGGGATGCGCGACATGCACTCGCCCCCCTCGTTCATCGCCAGGTGCACCCGGTCCACCGAGCCCCCCATGACCAGCGTGCCGATGGCATGCCCGCTCTCATGCATCATCACCACCAGCAGCTTCACCGGATAGAGCACCGGCGAGTCCCAGAAGTACCAGGACGCCCCCAGCATCAGCAGGAGCAGCGCCAGCCGTCCGACGTCCAGGGTTGCTCCGCTCGCTGTCCGCATCGCTGACTCCCTCGCCCCTGCCTGCCTGGACACCGGAACATCCAAGGGCGTTCCATCTTCCGCGAAAACGCCTTCCGCCGACACCGGAACGGTCGCGCCCGGGCACCGGACGGGGTAGGGAGGGGACACCATGAAGAAGACGCTCCTCCTGCTGTGTCTCGTGGCGGCCCCGGCCTTCGCCGGGGAAGGCAAGTGGACCCCCCAACAGGTGCTGGAACTGAGCCCCGCATGGCTCAAGGCCCAGGGCCTGAAGCTGCCCCCCCACAAGCTGTGGGACCCCAAGCGGGGCACCGGGCTGCTGGCGGGCACGGTGAACACCGGCGGCTGCTCCGGGTCGTTCATCTCCGCCACCGGCCTCATCATCACCAACCACCACTGCGCCTTCGGCATCATCCAGGAGCACAGCTCGCCGCAGCGGGACCTCATCACCGGCGGCTTCCTCGCGAAGGCCGGCGCGGAGGAGCTTCCGGGCAAGGGCTCGCGCGTGCAGGTGCCGCGCGCCTTCACGGACGTGACGGCGCAGATCAACGCCGCGGTGCCCCCGGGCGCGGACGACCTGGCGCGCTACAAGGCCGTGGACCGCAAGCAGAAGGAGCTGGTCGCCGAGTGCGAGAAGCGCCCCGCCACCCGCTGCCAGGTCGCGACCTTCGACGGCGGCGTCAACTACACGCTGGTGGACGCCATGGAGCTGCAGGACGTGCGGCTCGTCTACGCGCCGCCCCGCGCGGTGGGCGAGTACGGCGGGGAAGAGGACAACTGGTCCTGGCCGCGCCACACCGGCGACTTCGCCATCATCCGCGCGTACACCGCGCCGGACGGCAGCTCCGCCGCGTACAGCGAGAAGAACGTCCCCTACAAGGCGGAGTTCTTCTTCCCGCTGTCCACCCAGGGCGTGAAGCCGGGCGACTTCGTGATGGTGCTGGGCTACCCGGGCATGACCTACCGCACGCTGCTCGCGGACGAGATGGCCGAGCGTCAGGCGCGCTACTACCCGCGCATCCGCGACGTGCTGGGCGAGGCCATCTCCCTGCTGGAGGCCGCAGGTGAGAAGGACCCCGCCGGGAAGATCGCCGTGGCCTCGCAGCTCAAGAGCCTGCACAACGTCTACAAGAACGCGGGCGGCCAGCTCGCCGGCATGCGGCGCGGCCAGCTGGTGGAGAAGCAGCGCGCCGCCGAGGACGCCGTCGTCGGCTGGGCCCAGAAGGGCGGCGCGAAGTGGAGCGACGCGCTCAAGGCCCGCGACGCGCTGCTCACCGAACAGCAGGCGTCCGCGAAGACCTTCGAGCGCGACTTCCTGCTCGGCGTGTCCGGGCGTCTGGCGCAGGGGCCCGCGCTCGCGACGAGGGTGGCCCGGCTGTCCATGGAGCGCGCGAAGCCGGACCTGGAGCGCCGCCCGGAGTACATGGACCGCGAGCTGCCGCGCATCAAGGACAGCCTGGAGCGCGCCCAGAAGAACCTCTTCCCCGCCGCGGACAAGGCGCTGCTGCACGCGTTCGTCAAGCGCGCGCAGGCGCTGCGGCCCGACGAGCGCATCCAGGCCGTGGACACCCACTTCGGCAAGTCCTACGTGGAGAAGGACGTCACCGCGAAGATCGACGCGCTCTACGCGAACACGAAGGTCCTGACGCAGGCGGAGCGCATGAAGATGGCGGGCGAAACGCCGGCGCAGCTCACCGCGCGCAAGGACCCGCTGCTCGCGTTCGGCATGGACCTGGCGAAGGACCAGGCGGCGCTGGATGAGGTCCGCGACCGGCGCCAGGGCGCGGCGTCGCGGCTGCGGCCGGCGTGGCGCGCGGCGGTGATGGCGCAGGCGGGCAAGCCCATCGCGCCGGACGCCAACAGCACGCTGCGCGTGTCGTTCGGCAAGGTGCAGGGCTACACGCCGCGCGACGGCGCGGTGTACCTGCCGCAGACGACGCTGACGGGCATGCTCCAGAAGCACACCGGCGAGGAGCCCTTCAACGCGCCCCCCAAGCTGCGCGCCACCGCGGAGGCGAAGAAGTTCGGCCCGTGGGTGGACCCCCGGCTCAAGGACGTGCCGGTGGACTTCCTGTCGGACGCGGACACCACGGGCGGCAACTCCGGCAGCCCCACGGTGAACGGCAAGGGCGAGCTGGTGGGCGTGAACTTCGACCGGGTGTGGGAGAACGTCGCGAACGACTTCGGCTACAATCCGGACGTGGCCCGGAACGTCAACGTGGACGTGCGCTACCTGCTGTGGAACCTCGACCAGGTCGAGGACGCGGACGCGCTCCTGCGCGAGCTCAACGTCCGCAAGGGCTCGCCGGTGGTGAAGGAGGCGCGCTGACATGTCGGGCCCGGAAGAGGGGTCGCCAGCGCTGCCCACCTTCCGCCCCGAGGAGCGGGTGTGCGGCAACTGCAAGCTGTGGAGTCCGCACTCCGTGGATCACCGGGGCTGGGTGGGGCCGTGCCGCCTGCAGAACTCGCGCGGCATGTTCCCGCCCTCCGCCCCCCTCTGTGACAAGTACGCGCCCAAGGGCTCCGCGGCCCCGCTGCCTGTCGTTCAAGGCAGCACGCGGGGCCGCACGGCGCGCAGCGTGGCGCCCGTGGTGGTGCGGCGGCGCGCGGACCCCAACGACGTGGTGGACCTGGAAGGGCTGAACATGACGCGCGAAGAGCTGATGGACATCTTCCGGGAAGCGTCCGGCATCAGTGAGCCGCCGCTGGCCGCCAAGTGGGAGGGCGGCACGGTGCGCCTGGTCCCGGGCAACCCGGAGCTGCAGGCGAAGGACCTGCCCATCGACAACCTGTTCCACAAGGTCACGATGGTGAGGGACCGCCTGCGCGTGCTGGAGCAGAAGCTCAACGCCCACCCCAAGCTCTCCGAAGCGGAGAAGGTGGAGATGCAGAGCTACATCACCCGCGTGTACGGGTCGCTCACCAGCTTCAACGTCCTCTTCAAGGAGAAGGCGGATCAGTTCGTCGGCAGCAAGGGCGACGAGTAGCGCTCAGGGCCGCTGGCCGCGCTCCTCCATCACGGTGAGGGCGCGCTGGCGGCCCCGGTGCAGGGCGCTCTTCACCGTGCCCTCCGGGATGCGCAGCAGCCGGGAGATCTCCGCGGCGCCCAGGCCGCGCACCTCGCGCAGGTAGAGCACCTGCCGCTGCTGGGGGTTCACCTCCTCCAGCGCTTCGTGGAAGTGGCGCTGCATCTGTGCGCCCATGGCGTGCGCCTCCGGGGACACCTGCTCCTGGGGCGCGTGCGCCAGCCGCTCCCGGCGCCTGCGCGCGCGCAGCCAGTTGATGCTGCTGTTGACCATCACCCGGTGCAGCCACGTCGTCCACGTCGCCCGGCCGTCCAGCCCCGGCGGCTGCCGCGACAGGCGCAGGAAGACGTCCTGCACCACGTCCTCCGCGTCGTCGGTGTCCCCCACGATGCGCCGGGCGATGGCCAGGGCCCGCGGCCGGTGATGGGCGTAGAGGTCATTGAGGGTGGGGAAGGGAAGGACGGCGGCGTACGGGCCCATGGCGGACGGTCTCCTGTGTCTGCCTCCTGGAACGAACGGGCGCGCGAAAGGGTCTATCGCCCCCGGGGCAGGGGCGTGGAGGCCGCCGGGCTGTTCTTGCGACTCCAGGGAGGGACCCTGGGGCGGCCATGCTCCCGGGCGGCCCACCGGACTCCATCCACGGGGACGGGCCCCCTGGCCCCGCCAGCGCCCCCGGTGCGCACGTTGCTGCCCAGGGGGCGCCATGGCTCAGACGGCGGACATGGGGAGCAGGAGGCCGTACATGCCCCGGCGACGGGAGGGCAACGGCTTCGTGGACCTGCTGCTGGGGCGCCCGCTCACCAGCGCCCAGGCGATGCAGGAGAAGACGGGCGTCCTCACCGGCGTGGCCCTGCTCGGACTGGACGCGCTGTCCTCCGCCGCGTACGGGCCGGAGGCCGCCCTCACCGTGCTGCGGCCCCTGGGGCCCGCGGGCGTGTGGCTGCTGCTGCCCATCACGGCCGCCATCGTCGGGCTGCTGATGATCGTGGCGGGCTCCTACGCGCAGACCATCGCCGCGTACCCGAGCGGCGGCGGCGCCTACACCGTGGCGCGGCAGAACCTGGGGCGGGGCGCGGGGCTGCTGGCCGCCACCGCGTTGATGCTCGACTACATGCTCAACGTGGCCGTGGGCATCTCCGCCGGCACGGGCGCGCTGGTGTCCGCGTTCCCCTCGCTCAGGCCCCACGTGCTGCCCATCGCCCTGGGAATCCTGGCGCTGCTCACGCTGGTGAACCTGCGCGGGGTGAGCGAGGCGGGCGCGGTGTTCGTCGTGCCCACCTGGTTCTTCATCGGGTCGCTCTCCGTGGTGCTGCTCGTGGGCCTGTACAAGCTTGTCATGGGCCTCGCGACGCCCATCCAGGCGCCGCCGCCCCTGGCGCTGCCCACCGCGTCCGTGGGCGCGTGGCTCGTCATCCGCGCCTTCGCCAGCGGCTGCACCGCGATGACGGGCGTGGAGGCCATCAGCAACGCGGTGCCCATCTTCCGGGACCCGGCCATCCGCCGCGCGCGCGTCACGCTGGCCATCATCGTGGGCGTGCTCGTCACGATGCTGCTGGGCATCGCGCTGTTGTGCCGGGCCTACGGCGTGGGCGCGACGGTCCCCGGCTCCGCGGGCTACCAGACGGTGCTGTCCCAGCTCATCGCCGCGGTGATGGGGCGCGGCGCCTTCTACTTCGTGGCGATGGCCGCCATCCTCTGCGTGCTCGCGCTGTCCGCGAACACCAGCTACGCGGGCTTCCCGCTCGTCTGTCAGGTGCTGGCGCGCGAGCGCTACCTGCCGCCGGGCTTCGCGCACCGGGGACGGCGGCTGGCCCTGTCGCGCGGCATCCTCACCCTGTCGGGGCTCGCGGCGCTGCTGCTGATTGCCTGCCGGGGCATCACCGACCGGCTGATTCCGCTGTTCGCCATTGGCGCGCTGATGGCCTTCACGCTGTCGCAGGCGGGCATGGTGGTGCACTGGAACCGGCACCGGGGCGAGGGCTGGCGGTGGCGCCGCGCGCTCAACGGCTTTGGCGCGGTGATGACGGCGCTGACGCTGGTCATCGTCGGCGTGTCCAAGTTCGCGCACGGGGGCTGGGCCGCGTTCGTCATCGTCCCCGCGGGCATCCTGCTGCTGTCGCGCGTCCACGCGGCCTACACGCGCACGCGGCAGGACACGGAGCTGCGCCGCCCCGTGCACCTGTCCCCGGCGCCTCCGATGGTCGCCGTGGTGCCGGTGGACCGCTGGTCCCATGCGTCGGAGACGGCGCTGCGCTTCGCGCTGGAGCTCAGCGACGACGTGCGGGCCGTGCACATCTGCAGCGGGGACACCGACGAGAAGGAGCTGGACTCGCACTGGCAGCACTTCGTCCAGGGGCCGCTGCTGGAGGCCGGCCGCAGGCCTCCGCCGCTCGTGCACGTCGCGTCGCCCTACCGCGCGCTGGTGTGGCCGCTCCTGGACTACCTGGACGCGCTGCTGGCCGAGTCCCCGGAGCGCACCGTCGCCATCGTGCTGCCGGAGCTGCTGGAGGCGCGCTGGTACCGGGCCATGCTGTACGGCCGCCGCTCGGAGCTGCTGCGCAGCGCGCTGCTGCTGTCCGGGGAGCGCCGGCTGGTGGTGGTCAGCGTGCCCTGGTACCTGCGCAGCGCCGGACAGATGGCGCCGCACTCGGCCTGGCACGCGCCCGACGCGCAGCCGTGAGGCGCGTCAGGGGCGCCGGAGCGCGGCGCCCCTGACGCGGTGCTACTCCTGTTCGTCCTGCTTCGTCATGCCCCAGTCCTTCAGGCGCTTGAAGAGGGTGGAGCGCGCGAGGCCCAGCTCCCGGGCCACGCGCTCGCGGTTGTTGTTGAAGCGGCGCAGCGCGGTTTCGATGATCTGCCGCTCCAGCTTCTCCAGCATCTGCTCCAGCGTCATGCCCGGCGGCAGCTCCGGCACGGTGACGCCCGTCTCGCGGTTGACCTCCTGGTCGAAGGACAGGTCGCCCGCGTCGATGGACGGCCCCTTGCGCAGCAGCAGCGCGCGGTGCACCACGTTGCGCAGCTCGCGGACGTTGCCCGGCCAGGCGTGCTGCTGCAGCCGCTCCAGCGCCGGCTGCGTGAAGCGCACCGTCTGGCCGCGCGGGGCGAACGCGCGCACGAAGTGCTCCGCCAGCCCGAGGACGTCCCCCCGGCGGTTGCGCAGGGGCGGCAGGTGCAGCGGCACGACGCAGAGGCGGTAGTAGAGGTCCTCGCGGAAGCGGCCCTCGCGCGACGCCGCCAGCAGGTCGCGGTTGGTGGCCGCCACCACGCGCACGTCCACGTGCATGGGGCGGCTGGCGCCCACGCGCTTGATTTCACCGCTCTCCAGCGCGCGCAGCAGCTTCGCCTGGAGGTCCAGCGGCAGTTCGCCAATCTCGTCCAGGAACAGGGTGCCGCCGTCCGCCTCCTCGAAGGCGCCCTTGCGCGCGCCCACGGAGCCGGTGAAGGCGCCCTTCTCATGGCCGAACAGCTCGCTCTCGATCAGCTCCTTGGAGATGGCGGCGCAGTTGACCGGGATGAGCGGCCGGTTCGCGCGCGGCGAGCACGCGTGCAGCGCGTTCGCCACCAGCTCCTTGCCGGTGCCGGACTCGCCCAGGATGGTGACGGCCGCGGTGGACGGCGCCACGCGCTGGATGAGGTCCGTGAGCTGCCGCACGGACGGGTCGCCACCGAGGATGCCGTGGAAGGACGGCGCCTCCTTCTTCGCGGCCGGCACGACCTCCAGGATGAGCTCCGCCTCGCCCACGCGCAGGCTGGTGGGCAGCGTCACCTCCGCCTCGAACAGGCGCACCGGCCCCAGCCAGGTGCCGTTGGTGGAGCGCAGGTCCACGACGTGGAACACGCCGTCCTTGCGCGTCACCTTCAGGTGCTTGCCGGAGATGAACCGGTCCTGGAGCACCAGGTCGCAGCCCGTGTCCTTGCCCACCGTGAAGCTGTCGCCGGTGAGCCGGTGCACCGTCTCCGTGGTGCCCTGCTTCACGCGCACCTGCGCGGCCTGCCAGCGCTGCGCGTCCCGGCCCTGCACCTGGGTGGCGTTGCCCACGTCGGTGGCCGCGTCCGCGTCCTCGCTGGCGCCGTGCCGGCGGAACACCGCGCGCCACTGGCCCAGCTCCACGTCCGCGCCGTCGGGCAGGTCGCCCCGCTCCACCAGCTTGCCGGCGACCTTCGTGCCCTTGCCGGACAGGTCCTCCACCCGGCACTGCTGGCCGTCCCAGAGGAGGGCCACCTGCTGGCGGCTCACCTCTGGATCCGGAATGGCCACGTCGCTCGAGTCGCCCCGACCGAGCACCAGCCGCGCCCGGTCCACCGCCACCCGCAACACTTCCTCGCCTCGACGGAAGAACACCAACTCCGGCATTCCAACCTCTCCCAACGCCCCCGGCACCGGGGGCAGCCGCCAGCGCTTTACACGGCGCATGCGCGGGCATCAACCCGGGGCCCCGGGGACTCCGGGCCCCGGCGCGGGAGGAGGGGACGGCCGCCGCCGTCCCCGGGAGCCAGGACTAGCGCTTGGGCCCGAAGCGGGGGCTGCTCACCATGCCGGTGAGCCGGCCGCCGCGGTAGCCCGGGTTCTCCCGGTCCTGCGGCAGCATGTTCACCGCGATGGCCAGGGGGCCCAGCCGCTGCTGGAAGGCATCCTCGAACTTCAGCCGCACGTCGAGCCCCAGCTCGCTGTACTCCAGCCGCTTGCCCAGCTTCACCGTGCCGGAGCCCGTGCCCTCCAGGTCCTCGCTCTTGAGGTTCAAATCCCTCACGGTGCCCAGGCCCTTGTCGAACTGGAGGTCGCCCTTCAGCTCTCCCAGCAGCACGCGCGGCAGGTCCATGGGCATGGCGGGGCCTCCGCCCATGGGAATGGCCGCCTTGCCGCCCTTGATGGTGAGCCCCTGCGTGTCCAGCGCCACCGTGCCCGTCGCCTGGGACCAGTCCGCCGGCTGCCCGCGCACGAGCGCGCCCGGCGCCGTGAGCGCCACCTTCGCGTTGAGGACGCCCTCCATGTCCACGCCGGTGTAGCCGGGCAGGTTGCCCGCGCCCGCCTGCAGCCCATTCACGTTCACGTCCAGCGACGTGGCGCTCAGGCCGCCCACGGCGACGTGCACCGTGCCGCCCATGGCCTTCGCGTTCACCACCAGGCCGGGCGGGAAGAGGGAGGGGCGCAGCGCCACGCTGTCGAAGGTGAGCGCCTCGCCCAGCTCCTCGGGGCCCAGGCCGCCGGCCTCGCCCCGGGCGAGCGCCGCCACGGACTCCGCGCCCAGCGGCGTGGGCGGCTTGCTCACGCGCACGTTGGTGGCGGTGACGCCGGACAAGCCGGGCCGCAGGCCGCCAATGCGCACCGCGAGCCCCCGGGCCGCGGCCTCCGTGACGATGCGCGTGCGGACCGCGTCGTACGGGAAGGTGAGCAGCACGCAGAGGATGAACGCCACCAGCGAGAACGCGGCGTAGCCGGCGATGAGCTTCCAGCGGGCAGTCTTGGTTTCGGAGGCCATGGCTATTGCTTCATCCGGTAGGTGGCGACGGTGGTCCACGCCGTCAGGGTGTCCGTGGCCGGGCGGGGCTCCACGCGCAGGTACTTCACCTTCACGATGCCCGGGCCCGTCTCCACCGTGCGCAGGAAGTCCGTCAGCTTGCGCAGGTCCACGTCGGTGAACGTCAGCTCCACGGAGCTTTCGATGATCTTCCCGTCGCCCACGCCCACGTCACCCTTGGGCGACATGTTCGGCACGGTGAGGCCCGCGGCCGTGGCCTTGTCCTCGATGTACGTGATGAGCCGCACGTTGCTGCTGGTGAGCTGCTGCTCCACCGCCTGCCGCTCCTGCTGGGCGACGCCGTAGCTGGCCGCCAGCGCCTGCACCTCCTGGAGCTTCGCCAGCTTGTCCTGCGTGCGCCGGCGGTAGCCCGACGCGCTGGAGGCGAAGCTGAAGAGCAGGATGAAGAGGATGAACACCGTCACGCCCGCGCCCGCGATGCCCACGAGCTTGCGCTCGCGGTCGCTCAGCCGCTCGAACCACGTCTGCAGGGGCGCGAAGACTTCCTTGAGCTTTCCCATGTCCGCCATGTCAGGTCTCCCCCCCCTGCTTCTCGCCGGGGCACTGCACCTGCACGTCCAGGCGGAAGGTCACCTTCTGCCCGTCCCGCGTCTTCTTCACCTCGCCCTCCTTCACGTCCTTGAAGCACCGGTGGCCCTTCAAGGCGGTGGAGAGCGTGTCGATCTGCTTGGAGCTGTCCGTCTCTCCCTGGAGCATCACCCGGTCCAGGTCCACCTGGATGCGATCAAACCGCACCGGCACCTCCGGGGGCACCCGCTGGGTGATCTCCGCCAGCAGGTTCACGGCCGACATGGAGGGCAGCGCCGCGGCGGGGCTCTCCACGCCCTTGAGCATGTTGATGGCGCGGTCGTAGTTCTGTTCGCACGTGCCCAGGATGCGCTGGGTCGTCTTGCACAGCACCGCGTCCACCTCCGCCTCGCGCCGCGCCAGCACCGTGTTGCGCACCACCCCGAAGGCGACGAGCAGCAGCAGCAGCGTCACGGCGAACGACGCCAGGAGGCCCAGCCGGTCCTTCACGTAGTCGTAGCCGCCCTTGAAGGCGAACTCACCCCGGCGCAGGTTGAAGCGCGGCGCCCGGGCCCCGGCCGCGTTGCCGCGCATCGCGAGCGCGTACGCCTGCGCCGCGGAGGGGGCCTCCGAGGCGGGGATCTTCCCGGCCGCGTCCGCCGGCAGCGCCAGCACGCGCACCGGCACGTTCAAATCCTTGGACAGTTGCTCCGCCAGGCCCGGCATCCGCGCCGTGCCGCCCGCCAGCACCACCGCGGTGACCTGGCGCCGGGTGCGCGCGGTGAAGGCCTTGAAGGACGGGCGCAGTTCGCGCAGCACCGGCTGCAGGCCGCGCACGAAGGCGTTCGCGGCGCGCTCGGCGTCCGGGCCCTGCGCGGCGCTGGCCATGGCGCCGTGCGCTTCCTTCCACTGGTGCGCTTCCGGCAGCGCCGTCTGGAACTCCGCGGCGAGCGCCCGCGTCAGGTCGCGTCCGCCGCCGGAGAAGGTGCGCGCGAACTCCACGCCCTGGCCCGGCCGGCCAATGGCCACCGACGTGCGCTCATGGCCGATGTCCACCACCGCCACGCTGCCGCCCTCGCCCACGCTCTCGAAGAGGCCGGGCGCCTGGGCGAAGAGGTTCTGGTACGCGAGCGCCGGGTGGGTGATGACGCGCGGGTCCAGGTCGAGCCCCGTGAGCAGCGCCAGCAGCGACTGGAGCTCCTCCTTGCGCACCACGCCCACCAGCAGGTCCGCCGCCTTGTCCTTGCCGCCGGTGTCCTTCTGGCCGACCACCTGGTAGTCGTAGACGACCTCCGAGATGTCGAACGGCAGCTGGCTGCCGACCTCGAAGGGCAGCGTCGCCTCCACGCGCTTGGCGTCGGAGAAGGGCAGGCTCACCGTGTGCGTGGTGAGCGACGGGCCGGGCAGGGCGATGACGACCTGATCCACGTGCCCCTCCGGCATCTGCTGGAGCAGCGCCTCCACCGCGGCGCGCAGCGTCTCCGGGCGCTCGCCTTCCTGCGCGCGGCGCACCTCGGCGAAGGCCTGGGTGGTGTGGCTTTTCGTTCCGGAGTCCAGCACCACCCCCTTCACGGAGTGGCTGCCGAGGTCCAGGCCAAGAATGCGGGCCATGCTATTCCTCTCTGTAATACACGAGCTTGCCCAGCCCGTCGTCCAGGCGGATGACCGCGGTGAGCGTCTTCTGGACGCTGCCCGCTTCTCCCACGGACTTGATGGTGAATGTCTTGCTCTTGTCGCCCAGGTAGCGGTTCTGCGCGACGTTGCCCTTGATGAGCGGGTTGACCGCGATGCCCGCCTGCTCCACCACGCCCAGGAAGTCCTGCACCGACATGCCGAAGAAGCTGAACATGCGCGCGGCGCGGATGCGGCTGATGAGCTCGTTGAGGAACACCGGATCCGTCAGGCGCGGGTCCGGACGGTTCGGGTCCGCCGCGGACATGATGGCCAGCCCCAGCATGATGGGGTCGTCGGTGTTGATGTTCGGCTTGGAGTTGATGTCCGGGTACACCGTGAGCCGGTCGCGGAAGGCCGCCATGAAGCGGTCGTTGACGCCGTGGACGCGGTACAGCTCGTCCAGGCTGTCGAAGCGCCCGTTCTTGACCTCGTAGCGCGGCTCGTAGCGGCTGTAGGGGGAGCCCTCGTCCGCGAAGCCCACGGCGAAGGGGTTCGTGGGGTCCTGGCGGTTGAGCGCCGACTGCGAGGGGTCCTCGTCCGCCCAGTCCTTCAGCGCGATGAGGGTCTCCTCCGGCGTGGAGCGCACCTTGTTCGCGTCGTCCTGCTGCCAGAGGAATTCAAAACGCTTGTCGCCGAGCATGTCCAGCATGCGCGCCGCGGTGGCCTGCGCCTCCGCGCCGCCGGTGTTCAGGCGCATGACGTTGAGCTTCTCCTCCTCGTCGGTGATGGTCGCGAGGAAGCAGCCCTCGAAGCCGCCGAAGGACCGGCGCTGCATCTGCGACGCCATCTGCGCGGCCGCGCCGCCCGCACCGTCCCCGTCCTCCATCTGGAAGTTCGGGTCCACGTCCACCGGATCATTCTCCAGCCGGCTCCGGGTGCCGCCGCCGCTGTCGTCCTCCACCTGCGCGCCTTCGCTCTTCACCAGCCCCTTGAGCATGTGGCAGTCCACCCGCGCCAGCTTCCACAGCTGGATGTTGAGCGACTGCGGCTGGAACGCCTGTCCCGCGGCGCCGGGCGCCTGGCCCCCGCCCATCATCGCGCCCAGCTGGCCCAGCATGGCCATGGGGTTGGGGATGGGCGTCTGGTCCACCTGCTTCTGGAAGCGCATCAACAGCCGCCCCAGCGCCAGGCCCGAGCGGGCCATGTAGTAGGCGCGCACTTCATCGCGCTGGTTGGCCGCCAGCTGCAGGTCCACCCGGCTGTTGTACGCGAACTCCGTGGCCACCACCGTGAGCAGCGCGATGGAGACGATGGCGATGATGAGCGCCACGCCGCGCGAGCGCTTGTCGCGGCGCACGGCCTTCGTGGTCAGCGCGCCCGGGGCCTGGACGGCGGCCGGGGCCTGCTTGCGACGGCGGGACACCTGCCGGAAGAAGGAGGGGGCCATCAGTTGAACCTCGGCAGTTCCGTGTTGAGCACGATGCGCGTCTGCGTGGTGTAGCGCGCCTCCTTGCCCGACTCGTCCAGGGCGACGACGGTGATGCGCACGCGCGTGGGGAGGATGGACTTCTTCTCCGTGCGCCGCGTGTCCCACTCGTCATCCCACTCCTTCTTCTCCGAATCCCAGTAGGCGAACTCCACGCTCTTGACGCCCTCGAAGAGCACGTCCGTGGTGCCGCCCCGGTCCATTCGCTCGCCCACGTTGGGGTTCACCCGGCGCTTCAGGTCCAGGCGCTGGCGCGTGGCGCGCTCCGTGGAGTTCTCCACGAAGTACTCCACCACCGCCTGGTCGGACTCCTTCACGTCCGTGTACAGGCGCTGGTGCGAGAACGTGGTGAAGAGCAGCTTGTCGCGTTCGCCCACGAAGTTGGTGGGCCGGTCGTTCTGGTCGCGGAAGCGGCGCAGGTCGTAGCGGTCGCTCACGTAGGCGGAGCCGATCTCCCGCGCCATGCGGTTGAGCGACACGCGCACCATGCGGTAGCGCTCCGCCTCGCCCTCCACCACCTCCTTGGCGTTGATGCCCGTCTGGAAGGCCATGGCCACGACGGTGCCCATGAGCGCGGTGATGGACACCGCGACCATGATCTCCATCAGCGTGAAGCCGCGTGCGTGCCGTCTCATCGGATGGGCCCCCGTCCCGGCAGCGGCAGGTTGGGGAAGCCCCCGCGTCCGCCGCCGAAGATGCCGCCGCCCGGCGCGCGCGGGTTGATGCCGCCCGTGCCCGGCTGCTGACCGCCGCCCCGGTTGAGTTCATCCAGCACCTGCTGGCGGTTGCGCAGCGGCTGGCGCGTGTTCGGATCCAACATGCCGCCGTTGGGGCCGGGGATGGGGTTGTCCACCACGCGGCCGGTGGCGTCCACCCACTGGTCCCGGGCGCCCGCCGTGCCGCCGCCCGCCGCGTTGGGCGTGAAGCCGCCGTTGCGGTCGCCGCCGGGCCCCAGCGACACCACGTGCGTCACCACGTCCACGCTCTCCACCTGGGTGCCTTCCTTCCAGTACACGGTGAGGTGCACCTCGCGCACGGCCTTGGTGAGCTGATCCACCATCTGCGTGAACATGGGCTGCGCCATGCCCATCGCGGCCCCGCCCAGCGGGCTGGCCGTGGTGGTGCCTGAGCCGCCGCCCTTGTCACCCCCGCCCGCGCCGCCGAACAGGCCCGCGAGCCCGCCCAGCGGGTCGCCGCTGTCGCCGCCGCCGCCCATGGGCAGGTTGAAGATGGCGCCGATGAGCTGGTCCGGCGTCACGCCGTCCGTCTTGGGCGCGATGATGCGCGCGCGCCACTTGAACTGGGGCCAGCCCTCGTCGGAGAAGTCGCCGGACTGCTCGTCGTCGTCGACGTCGAAGCCGTCGTCGTAGAGCGTCTGCTCCAGGTCCGTCATCTTCGAGCGGGCCAGCAGCGACGCGACGGTGAGCCGCTTGGTGTAGACGTGGTTGGAGACCGCGCCCGCGTTGAGGTCGAAGATGGCCATCAGCGCCACGCTGAGGATGGCCATGGCGACCATCGTCTCCAGCAGCGTGAAGCCGCCGCGTCCCGGAGTCGGAAGTCTCATGTGCGGGGCACCTCCAGCGCCTCGGATGCGATGTTCACCTTGCCCGTGAGGGGTGACACGTCCAGCGTCCACGCGTTGTCGCCCTGGCGCAGGAACACCATGGCCTTCTCCGTGTACCCCTGCGGGAAGAAGTAGAGGTAGGCGACGCCGCTCTCCACCGGCTCGCGCTGATGGCGCGTCCACACCGACACCGCCACGCCCGACGGCAGCTCGCGCGGAGAGATTTCCTCCGCGGTGTGCGCGGAGAAGGTGGACTGGGATTCGATGCGCGTCTTCTCCTGCTCCATCAGCTCCTGCGCGGACGGTGACGCATTGTCCGAGCGCATGTAGTTCTTGCGGTCATCCTGTCCACCGCCGCTGCGCGCCGCCTGCTCGCGGTCGCGCTCGTCCTCGCGCAGCGCGTTGTCCCGGTCGCGCGCGGTGGTGATGCCGCCCGCGGCGCATTCGGCGTGGTACTTCGTGGGCTCCTCGCGCTTCGGGTCCGGGATGACGAACACCAGCCGGCACGTCTTGCCGCTGAGCGCCGCCGAGTCGTAGAGCGAGCGGATGACGCCCGCGAGCTCCGTCGCGCTGCCCTTCGCCTTGGCCCCGGTGAGCGCGCCGATGCCCACCGTCACCGCCGCGAACAGCACGGCCGCGATGGCGATGGCGATGGTGATCTCAATCAGCGTCAGACCGCGGGGCGCACCCCGGCGGCGGGCAGGACGAGGGGACATGGCGGACGTCAAGGCTGCACCCCCTGTGCCACGATGCCGCCGCTGAAGAGGTCCGCGGCGTCGCCGGTGCCGCCGGGCTGGCCGTCGGAGCCCAGCGACAGCACGGCGCCCGTCTTGCCCGACATCCGGTAGACGTACGGGTTGCCCCACGGGTCGATGGGCGGCCCCTCCAGCACCTTGGAGTCGATGAGCGGGGTGAAGCCCTGCTCCTGGGTGGGGAAAAAGCCCATCAGCCGGTGGTGGGCCTTGAAGAAGCCCTCCAGGCGGCGGATCTGCTCGCGCGCCTGGCGCTGCGTGGGCGTGAGGGTGTTGTCCTCGGTGGCCCACACCAGCGCGAACGCGAGCAGGGTGGCACCGGTGAACACGCCCAGCAGCAGCAGGCGGCCCAGGCGGGGGGAGGGGGCGCGGGCCTTCTGGCCGGGCGCGCCGGAAACGGGACGCGCCTCACGCGCGGACGTCGGTGAGGAAGTGTGCTCGGGAGTCATCTCGGGCATTCCTACGACAACACGCGGGAGGCGCGGCTTTGCTTCGCGAAGAATCGACGGGCTACGGCTTGGCCGCCGAGTCCTTGGAGGAGATGTCGGCGTCGGAGCCCTCGCCGCCCGGGTTGCCGTCGGCGCCGTAGCTGGTGATGACCGGCTTGCCGCCCTCGTTCATGTACACGTACTCCTTGCCCCAGGGGTCCGTGGGCATGCGCTCCAGGTTCTGGGTGTCCACCAGCGCCTTGAGGCCCGTGGCCGTGTCCGGGTAGGAGCCCTTCTTCGTGTAGTAGAGCTTCATCGCGCTCTGGATGTTGCGGATGTCCAGGCGCGCGGTGTCCTGCTTGGCCTCTTCCAGCTTCGGAATGACGGCCACGCCCACCGCCGCCGCGATGAGCCCGAGGATGGTGATGACCACCATGATCTCGATGAGGGTCATGCCGCGGTTCTTGCGGCGCTGCTGCTTCTTCGCGTTCGTCGTCGTCATGTCTTCACTCACCTTCGGGTGACTTTCTGGCAGGCCACCCGGCCTGGGGTGTGTCGGGATGTCAGGGGCGCTTCAGGGAGGGCCGTGGTGTCCGGAGGCCGCGGGAGGGTCCCGGTGGGCATACAGCGAGGCCCCCACCGTCGCCAGCGTGGCGGCCAGGGCCAGCATCCCCACCAGCGTCGCGCGTTGGATCCACCGGTCGAGCGTGTCGTTCATCATGGGCTCGGGCTCTCCGCCTCCTAATGGATGGCCGTGTTCACCTGCAGAATCGGCATCAGGATGGAGAGCGCCACGAATGCAATCATCACGCCCATCACCACGATGAGCATGGGCTCCAGGAGGCTGGTGAGCGCGCCGATGCGCACGTTCACCTGCGTCTCGTAGGAGTCCGCCACGGAGAGGAGCATGTCCTCCAGCTGGCCGGATTTCTCACCGATGGCGACCATGTGGTACACGAGCGGCGGGAACTGGCCGGACCGCTTGAGGGGCGTGGCGATGCTTTCGCCCTCGCGGATGGACTCGCGGGCGTTCTCCACCGCGTCCGCCAGCACCGAGTTCGTCATCACCGCCTTGACGATGTCCAGCGCGGCCAGCATGGGCACGCCGCTCTTGAGCAGCGTGGACAGCGTGCGCGCGAAGCGGGAGATGGCCAGCAGGCGCACCAGGCTGCCGACGATGGGCGCCTTGAGCGTGAAGCGGTCCCACTTGGGCTTGCCCTTGGGGCTCTTCGTCCAGCGCATGAAGAAGATGAAGCCCGCCACGATGGACGGAACCACCAGGAACCACCACGCCTGCATGAAGTTGGACGCGCCAATCAGGATGCGCGTGTTCAGGGGCAGGGTGGCCTTCATCGTCTCGAAGATCTTCGTCACCTTCGGCACGACGAACACCATCAGCAGCACCAGGATGCCGCCGCCCACCAGCAGCATGATGGCGGGGTAGAGCATGGTGCCGATGATCTTCTGCTGGAGCTTCGCCTGGTTCTCCGTGAAGTCCGCCAGCCGCAGCAGCACCGTGTCCAGCGCGCCGGAGGCCTCACCCGCGCGCACCATGTTGATGTAGATGCTGGGGAAGATCTTGGGGTGCTGGCTGAAGGCGTCCGCCAGGGACGAGCCTTCGTTCACGCGCTGCTTGATGTCGGACAGGGCGCGCTTCAAGCGCTCCTTCTCCGCCTGGTCCACCAGCGCGTTGAGCGAATCCACGATGGTGACGCCCGCGCCCAGCAGCGTCGCGAGCTGCCGGGTGAGGATGGCGACGTCCTCCGTGCTGACGCGGCCGCCGGCCAGCTTGCGCAGGTCCACGTCGCGCGCCACGAGCGACGCGTTGGCGCCCTTGGACACGCCCGCGCGGCTGCCCTCCGCCTGCCCGAGCACGTCGGTCAGGAAGATGCCGTCCGCGCGCAGCTTGGAGCGCAGCGTCTTGGGCGAGTCCGCCTCCAGCAAGCCCTTCTTCTGCTTGCCGTGGGAGTCGAGGCCTCTGTATTCGAAGACGGGCATGGCGGACTAGATGTCCTCCTGCGTGATGCTCAGCACTTCGGCGATGGTCGTCTCGCCCAGGGCGATCTTCCGCACGCCGTCGTCCAGGAGCGTGATCATCCCCTTGGCGAGCGCGGACTTCTTGATGGTGGACGCGTCCACGTTCTTGAGCACCAACTGGCGCACGTCGTCGTCCACGAAGAGGAACTCGTAGATGCCGGAGCGACCGCGGTAGCCGTTGCGGTTGCACGACGGGCAGCCCACCGCCTTGTAGATGCGGTCGGTGTTGAAGCGCTCCTTGAAGCTCTTGAACGTGAAGCCCAGCTCCTTCAGGTCCGCGTCCGTGGGCGTGTAGGGCGCGCGGCAGTCCGGGCACACCCGGCGCACGAGGCGCTGGGCGAGGATGCCGGTGAGCGACGAGGCCACGAGGAAGGGCTGCACGCCCATGTCCACCAGACGGGTGACGGCGCCGGCCGCGTCGTTGGTGTGGACGGTGGAGAGCACCAGGTGGCCCGTGAGCGAGGCCTGGATGGCGATCTCCGCCGTCTCCTTGTCGCGGATCTCACCGACCATGATGACGTCCGGGTCCTGGCGCAGGAAGGAGCGCAGGCCTTGCGCGAACGTCAGGCCGATCTTCGGGGCGATGGCCATCTGGCCAATGCCCTTGAGCTGGTATTCGACCGGGTCCTCGACGGTGAGGATGTTCAGGTCGGAGGTGTTGATCTTGGAGAGCGCGCCGTAGAGCGTCGTCGTCTTGCCGGAGCCCGTGGGCCCCGTCACCAGCACGATGCCGTGCGAGCGCTTGATGACGGACTGCATGGACTCCAGCACCTGCTGGCTCATGCCAATTTCGGCCAGGTCCAGCAGCGTCGCCGTCTTGTCCAAGAGACGCATGACGATGCGCTCGCCGAAGGACGTGGGCGTGGTGGACAGACGGATGTCGATGTCGCGGCCGGCCAGCTTGATGCGGATGCGGCCGTCCTGCGGCAGGCGCTTCTCCGCGATGTTGAGCTGCCCCATCACCTTCACGCGCGCGATGATGGAGTTCTGGTAGCGCTTGGGAGGCTTGATGACCTCCTGGAGCACGCCGTCGATGCGGAAGCGCACCAGGAGCTCGCGCTCCATGGGCTCGATGTGGATGTCGCTCGCGCGCTCCTTGGCGGCGCGGAAGAGCACGGAGTTGACCAGCCGGATGACCGGGGCCTCGTCGTCCGCGTCCAGCAGGTCCTTGGGCTCCTCCAGCTCGTGCGCCAGCGAGTCCAGGTCCTCCGTGGTCTCCATCTCGTCCACGAGGTCCGCGGTCTCGTTGACCGAGCGGTCGTACACGCTGTTGATGGCGTCCACGATGGTGGAGGCCATCGCGATGCGGGGCTGGATGCTCTGGCCCAGCAGCAGCCGCGCGTGGTCCAGGGCCGCGGTGTCCAGTGGATCCGCCACCGCGAGGATGACCTCGTCACCCTCCATGGACAGCGGCAGCAGCTTCGTCTGGCGGGCGAAGTTGATGGGGATGCGCTTGACCAGGTCCGCGTCCACCTCCTCCGTGAAGATGCGCTGGAGGTAGGGCAGGTCCAGCTGGTGGCCGAGCGCGCGCGCCACGTCCTCGTCGGTGACCGCCTTCATGCCCACCAGGATTTCGCCCAGCCGGAGGCCCTTCTCCGGCTGCGCGGTGAGCGCCTCCTGGATCTTCTCCGGGGTGAGGGCGGGGACGAGCGCGCGGAGGATCTCTCCGAGCGGCCGTCCGCACAGGTACGCCTGCCCGTGGGCGACGACCTGGGTGGAGTCGTTGCGGCCGCCCACACCGTCGGTGGACGCGTCGGCGGCTTGAAGGGTCGTGGGGTCGGCGGTCAGGTTCATGGACTTACTCCCCATCTTCCGGCTGGATGCGCAGCCGGTCGGTGTCGGCGTCCGGAGCGGGCGCGATCACCTCGGGCTGCGGAGCCGGTGTCGTGGGTACGGGTCTTTCTGAACCGTCCGGCGCCGCCTCTAAATTTCGCGGCGCCTGCTCACCCTCGGGGGCGGGGCCCGTGCCTTCCGGCGAGGCGGGCGCCTGCCCACCCGGCCGCGAGGGGGACGGGGAGGGGGCGGCCGGGCTGCCGGCGGGGCGGATGACGCGCTCGTTGGAGGTGCCGGGGCCGCCGTTCTCCACGCGCTGCTCCTCCTTGATGACGGACTGGTTCATGCGCGACAGCGGGCCGGGCTTGCGGCTGAAGTCCACGGCCACGTCGTAGCCGGGCACCTGGCCGTAGAACTGCTCCACGAACTGCTGACGCTCCTTCATCTTGCGCTCGAAGATGCGCCGGAAGTCCTCCTGGCCGCGGATGATGTAGGGCGTGAGGAACAGCAGCAGGTTCGTCTTCGTCTTGCGGCGCGTGGTGTCGCGGAACAGGTGGCCCAAGAGCGGGATGTCACCCAGCACCGGGACCTTGGAGACGGACTCCAGGGTGCGGTCCTGCATGATGCCGCCGATGACGACCGTCTCCATGTCCTTGGCGATGACCGTCGTCTTCGCGCTGCGCTTCGACGTGGTAGGGCCGAGCACCGGGTCCGACGAGGCGATCTCCTCCGTCTGCTCCGTGATGACGAGGCGGATGTAGTCGCTCTCGTTGATCTGCGGCTTCACGGTGAGCTTCAGCTCCACGTTCTGGCGGGTGATGGGCGCGTACAGCGACCCCAGGCCGCCCAGCGAGCCCAGCAGCGACGGGGCGAGGCCGCCCGTGCCACCGGCGCCGCCCGTGACGGAGCTGCCCAGGCTGGTGGGGTTGAAGCCGGACTGGAAGGGCACGTTCTGGCCCACCGTGATTTCCGCCTCCTCGTTGTCGCTGGTGAGCAGGTGCGGCGTGGACAGCACGTTCACGTCGGAGGACTGCTGCATGGCGTTGAGCACCACGCCGAACGCCGGGATGTCGATGCCCAGGTTCTTGAGCTCCGGCAGGACGGGGCCCTGGATGCCGGCGAGGAAGCCGCCCATGCTGGCCAGGTTCGCCAGGGAGAAGGACGGGGGCACGCCGCCGCCGCCGTAGTTGGTGCCGAAGATGCCGGGGATGGCGCCGTCGTCCGTCTTGAGGCTGAAGCCCTGGTGGAAGTTGATGCCGAACTCGCTGTTGCGGTCCAGGTTCACCTCCATGATGACGGCCTCCACGAACACCTGGCGGCGCGGCTGATCCAGCTGCTGGATGATCTTGACGATGTTCTTGTAGTCGGACGGGCTGGCGACGATGACGAGCGAGTTCGTGCCCTTGTCGGCGGAGATCTTCACCTCGCCGCTGAACAGCTCCGCGGCCTGGGTGGTGTTCCCGCGCGGGATGCCCTGGGGCTGCTGCACCACGGGGCCGCGCTGCGGGCGGTTGGCGGTGCCCTGCGCCAGCGACTGGAGCGTGCTGGCCAGCTCCTCCGAGTTGGCGTTCTCCAGCGGGTAGACCTGGATCTTGTTGCCCGTCTCCGACGGGATGTCGATCTCGTTGACCAGGTCCTGGATGCGGCCGAAGGCCGCGGGGCTGGCGACGACGATGAGCTTGTTGGTGCGCTCGTCCGGGATGATCTGCGACAGCGTCACCGCGCCGCCCGTGTCGGTGCCGCTGCCCGGGGCGACGCCGCCCTCGGGGCCGGGGGGCTGGCCGGGGGTGCCCTGCGGGAAGCTGCCGGGGCGCTGGCCGGGGCGCGCGCCCGCCTTCGCCTCGAAGAGCTTCTGGACGGTGTTGGCCACGTCCTGGGCGGTGGCGTACTGCACCTGGATGATGCGCATCTCATCGCTGGAGGAGCGGCTGTCCAGCTGGTTGATGAGGCGCTCCAGGCGGTGGATGTTGGAGCCCACGTCGTTGATGATGATGGTGTCCGGCGGGTACGGGATGGTGTCGCCGTCCTTGGACACGAGCTGCTGGAGCACGCCGCGCAGGGGCTCCACCTCCACGTACTTGATCTTGAACAGCTTGGTGATCATCTGCTCGTTCGTGGTGTACGGCGTCGACTCGTCCACGATCGTCGGGATGGGGTTCTGCTTCGCGGAGCGCTTGTCCACGATCTTCAGGAAGCGGCCGTACGGGTAGACGGCGAGCCCGTTGGCGTCGAGCGCGGCCAGGAACGCGGAGTAGAACGAGTCCGCGTCCACCTCCACGCGGCCGTTCTCCGGACCGATGATGGAGATCTTCCCGCGCACGTTCTCCGGGAGGATGAACGTGCGGCAGGTGGCGTCCGACACGGTCTGGACGAGCTTCTCGATGTCCACCTTGTCGAAGTAGATGCCGTAGCGCGCGCGGCGCCGGGCCTCCTCGCACGAGGGCGTCTGGCGCGGGCCCTGGTTCGCCTCCGGGGAGGCGGTGGCCGTGCCGCGGGCCGGCGGGGTGGTGGGCTGCGGGGTGATGGTCCGGTCGCGCTCATCCGAGGCGGGAGGCGTACCGGGCTGCGAAGGACGGCGCTGGGCCCACGCGGGGACGGAGAGCGCGAGGCACAGACAGAGCATCCAGGACGGGAGCGTCTTCATGGAGGAGCGGGCGCTGACGGGGTGTTTAACGGACGTTGTAGGATTTGCGGATCGGCGCTCCGTTGCGCTCGATCTCGATCTCGATGCGGGAGGAGTCCTTCAGCTTCGAGTAGACCTCCAGCGCCTTCTCGGGGCTGTTCAGGTCGAAGCCGTTGATGCGACGGATGACGTCACCGTTCTGGACGCCGATCTTCGAATAGATGGAATCCGGGCGGATGGAGAACAGCTTGAAGCCCACCGCCTGACCATCCTTGAAGGCGGGCACGATGCGCGCCTGCATGGCCACGTCGTTGAGGTTGCTCAACGTCTTGTCGATCTCCGCCTTGGGGACTTCGTACTCGTTCTCCCCGGTGGACTTGATGCCGTTGCCGATGCCCGTGGTGTTGGCCGGCGCGGCGACGGGGGGCGGGGTGTAGGCGGCGACGGCGCCATCCCCGGGCTGCCCGTCGATGAACTCCTTGCGGCCGCCGTTGTTGATGATGACGCGCTCGCGTTCGATCTCCATGATGGTCGCGCCCATCAGGTCGTTGCCAATCATGTACGTCTGCGAGCGCTGCGTCGTCATGTCCTGGATGGACGCGAACGACCAGTCCGGATTGCTGGCGACGAGCGTGCCCAGCAGCTTCACGCGCAGGCTGCTCTTGGCCGGCGGCGCGTTGGCGTCGAACTCCGGCCGGGTCTCGTCCGGCGCCTTCACCGCGACCTCCGGCTCCGGCAGCTTCACGCCGGTGAGCCTGGACAGCCGCTCCGCGTCGATGGACGCGAGCGCCGTGTCCGCGGTGTGGGTGCGCTGCGCGACGCGGGCGGGCGCCTCCGACGCGGGGGAGGGGGAGATGGAGGATTCGACGAACAGGTTCACCGTGCGCGCCGCCAGCAGGGCGACGAGCAGGATGAACAGCAGGTTCACGCTCCAGAAGTATTTACGAAAGAAGAGTTCCATCACGCTTCCGGGAGAAAGCCAGCCCCACATGGGACCGTGAGCAAGGCAGGTGCCATCGCTGGGCGGGTGGGAAACCCAGGACTTACGGCCAAGTACGCGAAATTATTTCGGAATAGGACGCGGGCCCGGCTGGGGGCGCAGGGCTGACAACGCGTCCGGACAATTTGTCAAAAGCGGGCGGGGGCCGGTGTGACGGCCTGTCAGTCCGCCGCTCACTCCACCGACCCGGGAGGGGAGAGAGGGGCGGGGGGCGCGTCCGGCCCCAGCTGCTCGCGCTCCAGCTTGCGGTAGATGGTGCGCGCGGCGATGCCCAGCAGGCGGGCGGCGAGCGTCTTGTCGCCCTTGGTGTGGCGCAGGGTTTCATGGATGACGCGCCGCTCAATCTCCTCCATGGGGGTGCCGATGGGGATGACGAGCTGGCCGGCCGAGCCCAGCGGGCCCTTGCGCACGGACTCCGGCAGGTCGCTGGCCTCCAGCACGTCCGTCCTCGCGAGCACCACGGCGCGCTCCACGGCGTGCTCCAGCTCGCGCACGTTGCCGGGCCACGCGTAGTTCTCCAGCACGCCCAGCGCGTCCGGGGAGAAGCCGCGCAGCACCTTGCCGTTCTTCGCGGCGAAGCGGCGCAGGAACGCCTCCGCCAGCAGCGGGATGTCCTCGCGGCGCGACGCCAGCGCGGGCACGCGGATCTCCACGACGTGCAGGCGGTAGTAGAGGTCCTCGCGGAAGCGGCCCTCCGCCACCTCCTTCTGCAGGTCCTTGTTGGTGGCGGCGACGAGCCGCACGTCCACCTTCACCGTCTGCGTACCGCCCAGCCGCTCCAGCTCTCCCTCCTGCAACACGCGCAGCAGCTTCACCTGCGCGGCCAGGGGCATCTCCCCGACTTCATCCAGGAAGAGGGTGCCGCCGTGGGCGCGCTCGAAGCGGCCCTCGCGCCGGGCCACCGCGCCGGTGTACGCGCCGCGCTCCACGCCGAAGAGCTCCGCCTCCAGGATGCTCTCCGGGATGGCGCCGCAGTTGACGGCGATGAAGGCCTGGCGCGCGCGGGCGGAGTGCTCATGCAGCGCGCGGGCGGCCAGCTCCTTGCCGGTGCCGGACTCGCCCAGCAGCAGCACGGTGGCGGTGGAGGGGGCCGCCTGGCGGATGGTGTCCAGCATGGCGCGGAAGGCGGGGGACTGGCCCACCATGGCGCGGCCGCCGGACGGGTTGATCTCCGCGAGCTTGGCCTTGAGGGAGGTGTTCTCCTGGACCAGGGCCTGCTTCTCCAGCGCCTTCTGCACGGCCTTCACCAGGGCGTGGCGCTTGAGCGGCTTGGTGATGAAGTCGTAGGCGCCGTCCTTCATGGCGGCCACGGCCGTCTCCACCGTGCCGTAGGCGGTCATCAGCACCACCTCCACGTCCGGGCGGATGGTGCGGCTGGCCTTGAGCAGCTCCTGGCCGTCCATGCCGGGCATCATCAGGTCGGTGACCATGACGCTGACCTCGGGGCGCCGGAGCAGCTCCAGGGCCTCCGTGCCCTGCGCGGCGGCGAGCGTGGCGAAGCCCTCCCGCTGGAAGATGCGGGCGACCGAGTCGAGATTGGCGCGGTCGTCGTCGACGACCAGGACGGTGGGAGCAGTCATGGGGTGCAAGGCCTCTTCTACTCCCACCCTGCAATCCCCATTCCCTTCAGGCGTGCTCTTCGTCCGGTTCCAGGGGGCCCCCACCCATGCGGCCGATGTCCTCGCGGCGGACCTTGTCCACGTTGAAGCGCTTCGCGCTGGCCAGCATGCGCTCCACGGTGGCGTCGAAGGTGGGAGGCGCGCCGTCCTTGCGGAAGCGCAGGAAGTTGAGGCGGGCGACGACGAAGTTCTTGAGGTACGGGCTCTGGAGGCCGCGCTCCTTGAGGGCCGCGACGATGGCCACCACCGCGTCGTCCAGCTCCAGCAGGCGCTCCGCGCGGGCGTCGCGCAGGGCCAGGGCCTCCGGCAGGGGCAGCTCCTGGAAGCCCTCCACCAGCTTGACGAAGGGGTGGTAGGCGCCGGCGGAGTAGCGGGGGCGCTTCTCGTAGGCGGCGCCCAGGGTGAGGAAGGACGGCTCCTCGAAGAGGTGCCCGTAGGCGGACTCCCTGCCCGGGCGGCCCGCGCCCACCAGGCCCCGCGCCATGCGGATGACCTCCAGCGAGCGCTCCTTCAGGTTGTGGGCCTTCTCCGTGTTGAGGGCCAGGATTTGATAGGCCACGTCCTCTTCCGGCAGCAGCAGCGCGACGATGGACTTCGCGCCCAGCAGGCGGCTCGCGTGCAGGCGGTGGTTGCCGTTGGGCGTCCAGTAGCGGCCCTGCACGCGCACGGCGATGACGGGGTCCAGGAAGCGGTCCAGGCGCTCCATGGCGGTGGCGAGCCGCTTGACGTGGGGCTCGGACAGGTCGCGCTGGTAGGGCGTGGGCTCCACCTTGTCGATGGGCAGCACGGCGAAGACGACGGGGTGCCCGCCCAGCGGATCGCGGTAGACGGCCAGCACCTCCCCGCCGTCCTGGCGCACCGCCTGGAGGAGCTCGTCCGGGAAGGCGACGGACTCGCTGGCGACGTCGGAGGCGGACAGGCCCCGCGACTTCGGCTCGGCCTTCTTGCGCCGGGGCTTGCGCGGGGTGGCCGACTTCGACTTCGCGGGGGCGGACTTGCGGGCGGACTTCGCGGCCATGCGGACGGACCCTCCTTGCCGGAGCGTGAAGGGCCGTCAGCGTAGGCCACGAAGCTCCGCGGGCTAGGCTCCGGAGACGGTGAGCTGTCGGAAGCGGACAGTGGGCGCTCCGGCCGAGCCGCCCCGGAACTGGAGGTCGCTGCCCACCGCGTCCACGTCCTTGAGCATCTGGAGGAGGTTGCCCGCCACGGTGACTTCCTGCACCGGGTGGGTCAGCTCTCCGTTTTCAATCCAGAGGCCGTTGGCCCCGCAGGACATGTCGCCGGACACCGGATCCGCGCCGTGGCCGAGCAGGGCGGTGACGTACAGGCCCCGGGGCACCTGGCGGACGATGTCCTCCGGCGACTGCGCTCCCGGCTCCAGGTAGAGGTTGGTGGTGCCGATGCCCGGCAGCGCGCTGTAGCCGCGCGACGCGTTGCCCGTGGTGCGCGCCTTCGCCTTGCGCGCGGTGAAGGCGTCGTAGAGGAAGCCGGACAGCACGCCCTTGTCCAGGATGGGGGTGCGCCGGGTGGGGACGCCTTCCCCGTCGAAGGGCGCGGTGGCGAGCCCCCGGGGCAGCAGGCCGTCATCCACCAGCGTGATGTGGTTGCCCGCCAGCCGCTTGCCCACGTGCTCGGCCAGGACGCTGGAGCGCTGGTACACGGCGTTGCCGTCCGCGGCCTGGGCGATGTTCTGCACGAAGTTCGCGGCCACCAGCGGATCAAACACCACCGGCACCTGACACGTCTTGACGGACTTCGCGCCCAGCATGCGCACGGCGCGCTTCGCGGCCTGCCGGCCAATGGACTCCGGCGACTCCAGGTCGTCGAAGAAGCGCTTGTAGTCCAACCAGAAGCCCGTCTGGAGCTGCCCGTCCTGGGCCGCCACGGGGACGGCGACCAGGTACACGTACGTGCCGGAGTAGCCGCCCGTCGCGCCCTCGCTGGAGGCCAGGTACACCTCCGACACGAAGTCGCCCGCGGACACGGAGTCGAACGTGGCCACGCGCGCGTCCTCGGCCCGGCCCGCGCGCTCCGCCTCCAGGGCCGCGTTGATCTTCCAGTCGCCGGGGAGGTTCGCGACCTTCGGGTCGAAGAGCAGGCCGGTGTCGCCCCGCTTGCCCAGGTCCTTCGCGGACGGCAGGCCGTTCAACTTGCTGGGCGCGGCGGCCTCCGCCAACTGCACGGCCAGGTCCACCACGCGCTCCAGTCCGGCCGTCGTGAAGTCGGAGGTGTATGCGAAGCCCAGCCGGTCCTTGACGAAGACGCGCACGCCCACGCCCTTGCTGGTGGCCTCCGTGAGGTCTTCAATCTGGCCTTCGCGGACGCGCACGCTGCTCTGGCGGCCCACCTCCAGATACGCTTCGGCCTGCTTGGCGCCCCGCTTCACGGCGCGCTGGACGATCTTCTTCGCGAGCTGTTCGTAGTTCACGTTGTCGTTTCCTCGAAAGAGCCGGCCTTCAGCCGACCTTCGTGCCGCCCACGGTGACGTTGTCGATGCGCACGGTGGGCAGGCCCACCCCCACGGGCAGCATCTGCCCGTCCTTCACGCAGATGCCCATGCCGGGGTCCGGCATCGGATCGCTTCCCACGCGGCTGATGTTCTTCAGCGCCTCCGGCCCCACGCCGATGAGGATGGCGTTCTTCACCGGGCGGCCCAGCTTCCCGTCTTCAATCTGGTAGGCCTCGCTGACCTCGAAGACGAAGTTGCCGTTGCTGATGTCCACCTGCCCGCCCCCGAAGGTGGCGCAGTACAGGCCGCGCTTCACCTCCTTGAGGATGTCCTCCGGCGCGTGGTCCCCGGGCGCCAGGAAGGTGTTCGTCATGCGCGGCAGGGGCAGGCTCTTGAACGAGTCGCGCCGGCCGCTGCCCGTGGTGCGCTGGTTCATCAGCTTCGCGTTGAGCTGATCAAAGAGGTAGCCCTTGAGGACGCCGTTCTCGATGAGGACCTTGCGCTCGCCCGGATTGCCCTCGTCGTCGATGTTGATGGAGCCGCGCGCGTTGGACACCGTGCCGTCGTCAATCACGGTCACCAGGTCGGAGGCCACCTTCTCCCCCAGTTTGCCAGCGAACAGCGAGGTGCCCTTGCGGATGAAGTCCGCCTCCAGGCCGTGGCCCACGGCTTCGTGCAGCAGGATGCCGCTCCAGCCCGGCGCCAGCACCACCGTCTGGGGGCCCGCCACGCAGTCCACCGCGCCCAGCGTGGCGATGGCCTGGCGCGCCGCCTCCTCCGCCACGCTCTCCGGCGTCACGCCGTCCCAGTAGGAGAAGGACACCCGGCCGCCGCTGCCGTACATGCCGGTGCGCCGCTCGCCGCCCTTGCCCAGGGCCACCACGTGCACGCTCATGCGGGACTGGTCCTGGGTGTCCACGCTGTAGCGGCCGGTGGTGTTGGCCACCGCGATGTGCCGCGTCTGATCCACATAGGACGCGTTCACCTGCTGGATGCGCGAATCGAAGGCGCGGGCGGCCTTGTCCGCGCGGGTGAGCAGCGCCGTCTTCCGGGCCACCGCCACGTCCTCCAGCGCCTGCGCCACCCGGTAGTGGCTGGGCACCGCGACACGCTTGATGGGGAAGGCGCGCTCGGCGCCGCCGCCCTGGGAGATCATCGCGGCGGTGCGCGCGGCCCGGAACAGGGCGGGCTCGTCCCAGTCGTCGGAGTAGGCGTAGCCCACCTTGGCGCCGGTGATGACCCGGACCCCCACGCCCTGCACCAGGCCCACCTGGGCGCTCTTGATGCGCGACTCCTCCAGGACCACCGCCGTGGTGGAGGTGCGCTCCACGTAGACCTCCGCGAAGTCGGCGCCCCGGCCCATGGCCTCCGCCAGGAGCCGCTCCAGCAGGCCAGGGGGGAGGAGCGGGGAGGGGAGGGCCTGGCGCGCGGCCAGGGGGGCGAGCTGGGCGGGACGGGCGCGCCTCGGGGACGCGGGAGCGGCTGCGGGCATGGGCGTGTCTCGTGAGGGAGCGGGGATGGGGTAAACCTACATCGGGACGGGGTGGCGTTGCGGGCCAACGGTCCGCGGGGGCCCGGTCTTCCCTGAAAGGAACGGTGGGAGCGCATTCCCACCGTGGGGTCGGCGCTCTAAGATGGCGTCCGCTTCAACCTGGACCCATCCATGCCTCCTCGCCGTCCATCACCGTCGTCGCGTTCGGGCACCGGCCGTTCCGGTGGCTCGACGGCGGAACGCCGTCCCAAATCTCCCGCCGGTGGGGACTCCCGCCGCGTGGCCGTCCCGGACGAAGACTGGTCCGCGCCCCTGTCGGGCGAAGAGGGGATGGATGAGGGCGGAGACCCGGAGCTGTACGGCGAGGCGGAGCCGCAGCGCTCGCGCACGGGTGAGACGCGGGTGGCGTCCATCGCGGACGTGCGCCCGGAGGCGGAGGAGGCCCCGGAGGAGGACGAGGACAACTCCGAGACGACGCGCGCCGGTCCCCCCGTGCTGGTGCTGGTGCTGGACGGGCCCGACAAGGGGCGCAAGAAGCGCTTCAAGGGCGTGCGCATGGTGCTGGGGCGCAGCAAGGACTGCGACTTCGCCCTGGGCGACCAGACGGTGTCCCGGCGCCACATCGAGCTCGTCTATGGCGAGAGCGGCGTCGTGATGCGCGACCTGGGCGGCATCAGCGGCACCCAGGTGAACGACCAGAAGGTCGACGAGTGCATCCTCAAGCACGGGGATGAGATCTCCGTGGGCAAGACGCGCCTGAGGTTCGTGGACGAGGGCGAGCTCATCAAGGAGATGCGCGCCAAGGCGGAGTCCGGCGAGGACGACGCGGAGAAGAAGAAGCAGGAGGAGCAGAAGAAGGACCCGCGCCTGGATGAGAAGACGAACGCGAACTACAAGCTCGCGGACCTGATGCGCGACGAGAAGGCGCGCAAGGCGGGCGTGCCCCGGCCGCGCCCGGTGCGCTCCCCGGCGCGCGAGGGCATCAAGTTCGACTTCAAGATGAAGGTGGGCGCCGCCGTCGTCGGCACGGTGGTGGTGCTGATGATGGTGGGCCTGGCGATGTCGGGGCGCGGTGGACCGCCGCCGCCTCCGCCGGAGAACCCCAGCCTGAAGCGCGCCACGGAGCTGATGCAGAAGGCGCGCGACAAGGTGCGTGACGGCGAGTACCCGGACGCCGTGCGCTTCGCCGCGGAGGCGGAGAAGGTGCACGCCGGCATCGACGCGGACGGCGTGGGCAAGGGCGCGCAGCGGCTGCAGGACATCGTGGAGGCCTTCAAGGAGGCGCGCGGCCTCATCGCGGAGAACCGCTACGACGACGCGCGCGCCCGGCTGGGCAACACGCCGGAGGGCACCGCGCGGACGGACGCGGAGCGCGACGAGCTCAAGAAGGAGCTGGAGACGAAGGAGCAGGCCTACACCGTGGGGCTGGTGGAGGCGGCGCTGACGGCGCGCGACGCGGAGCAGGTCCGCACGCTCATCCCGCAGCTCCAGGAGGACACCCGTCCCCCCTACGAGACGCGGCTGGCGGAGCTGGACGCGGCGCTCGCCAGGGAGGCGGCGCAGGCGGTGCGGCAGGCCGGCGCCAACCGGGCCGCGGCGGCGGAGAACGCGAAGCAGCGGCGCGCGCAGTTCGTGGAGCAGGCCTTCGAGGACGTGGAGCGCCGCTTCAACGGCGGGGACTTCCAGCGCGCGACGCTGGAGGTGGACCGGGTGATGGACAAGTACCGGGCGGAGGCGGACGTGCAGGCCCGGGCCCGGGCGCTCAAGAAGCTCATCCCCCAGTTCCGCTCCGCCTTCGAGGAAGGCCAGAAGAAGTACGAGAGCAACGCGCTGGAGGCCTCCGTGAAGCCCCTGCGCCGCGCGGCGGAGGTGTACCGGCAGATCGGCTTCGCGGGCTCGCTGGGGGACACGCTCGACAACGAGCTGGCGTCCGCGTCGGTGGCGGCGGGGCAGTCCGCCTTCAAGCGCAAGGAGTACCCGGCGGCGGGCCGCAGCTTCCGGGAGGCCCTGCGCCTCAACCCCGGCGACTCGCGCGCCAGGAACGGGCTGGACGAGCTGCAGAAGAAGGTGGAAGAGCTGTACCTGTCGGCGTACATCGCTCGTGACCGCGACCCTTCGATGGCGACGGAGACGTTCAAGATCGTCATCGAGTCGTCCGCGGAGGGCTCGGACGTGAAGCGCAAGGCGGAGATGGCGCTGAGCGAGCTGCAGAAGGCCGGCGGTTCGTAGCGCCCCGGGCCGCCGGTGGGCGGCCTCGTTGGTTTTCGGTTCGTCGTGGTGGGTCTGGAGACATGGATGAGTGAGTCGTCGTTGCGTGAGCTGGGCATGGACCTGTTCGAGGAGCGCCAGTTCGAGCGCGCCCTCGCCGCCTTCGCGGAGGCCGTGCGTCGGGTGCCCGCGGACCATCGCTCGCGCATGCTGGCCTCCCGGTGCCTGGCGGAGCTGGGGGAGCGCGAGCGCGCCGTCACCGCGTACCACGCGTGCGCGGAGGGCCTGCTGCGCCGCGACTACCTGTTGAGCGCGATGGCCGCGTGCAAGCTGGCGCTGGAGCTGTCGCCGAACGAGCGGCGCCTGAAGGAGACGCTGGCGCGGGTGCACTCGCGCGCCGCGCGCCACGCCCGGGGCCGCGCCGCGGTGCCGCCGCCCCTGCCGCCGGAGCACCTGTACGACGGCAAGGTGGACACGGACCTGATGGGCCTGCTGGGCGAGGAGCTGTCCAACCGCGCCATCGAAGTGCTGGCCGCGCCGGACACCGGCGGCAACGCCGACCCCCAGGGCCGGCCGCCGCTGCCGCTGTTCGCGGACCTGGACCGGGAGGCGTTCATCGACCTGGTGGGGCGCATGGTGTGGCGCACCATCAAGGCGGAGGAGGTCATCAGCCGCGAGGGAGAGCCGGACGACCACCTGTACGTGCTGGTCGCGGGCAAGGCGGAGGTGACGCGCAAGGCGGAGGGCGAGGACCGCACCCTGGGCTTCCTGGGCGGCGGGTCCATCTTCGGGGAGCTGGCGCTGCTGACGGGCGCGGCGCCCACCGCCACGGTGACGGCGGTGTCGGACTCGGAGGTCTTCGAAATCCGCCGCGAGCACCTCAACGCGGTGGCCAAGAGCCACCCGGCGGTGCCGCAGCTGCTGGCGGACTTCGCCCAGCAGCGCATGATGCGCAACCTGATGGCGAACTCGCCCCTGTTCCAGCAGCTCCCGGAGTCGGAGCGGGGCGCGCTCTTCCAGCGCTTCACCTTCCGGCCCCTCCAGGCCGGCGAGAAGGTGCTGGTGGAGGGCGAGCACTCGCCGGGGCTCTTCCTGGTGCTGGCCGGAGAGCTGGTGGTGCAGAAGGAGGACCCGGCGGGCGGCGTGGTGACGCTGGGCGTGCTGCGCGAGGGCGAGGTGGCGGGAGAGATTTCGCTCCTCACCGGCCTGCGCGCCACGGCCACGGTGCTGGTGCCGCGCAAGACGGCGTCGGCGTACCTGGAGCGCAACGCCTTCCACCAACTGGTGCAGGCCTTCCCCAACATCCGCACGTACCTGGAGCAGCTGTCCGACCGGCGCCTGAAGCAGATTGGCGAAGCGCTGCGTCCGCTGGAGATCATCGACGCGGACGACATGATGCTGGAGCCGGAAACCGGGGCTGCCTGAGATGGTGGTGACGCGCTCGCGGGTGGTGAGCGGCATGGCGGCGCTGTTGGCCGCCGGGCTGGTGCTCTTCCTCTGGCCCCGGGAGGAGCCGGGGGTGAAGGACGCGGTCACCCGGCGCATCATCGCGATGACGCGCTCCGCGGAGGAGAAGGACGTCGGCGGGGTGATGGAGGGCGTGTCCGAGCGCTTCAAGACGACGGACGGCTGGAGCCGCCAGGACGTGCACCGCATCCTGGCCGCGCAGGTGCTGCGCGGTCAGTGGGTCCGCATCTTCACCACCGACATCCAGGTGCACGAGGTGACGCCCACGCAGGCCGACTTCGAGGCGCGCTTCATCTTCGGCCGCTCGCAGGCGGACAAGCTGGAGGACCTGGCGCGCGACAGCGTCCTCAACGCCTACTCCATCGAGGGCGTCTTCGAGAAGGAAGCCGACGGGGAGTGGCGCGTGATGAAGGCGAAGCAGCGCCGGTTGGATCCCTCCGAACTCCTGTAGCGCTCGCGGCCGGCGAGCATGCCTGGGAGCACGTCCCAGGCACGACGCCTCCGGCGCGCGCTAGTTCTGCTGGAACAGCGGCCCGGCCTCCGTGAGCCACGCCTTGGCCATGGCGGGCTGGCCGGACGTCTCCAGGCGCTTCTTGATGTCGTTGGCCTTCGTGGCGATGAGCTCCGGCGGCGTGCCCTGGGCCCGGGCGCGCACGAGGGCGAAGTAGTGCTGCTGGCACCCGGCGGCGAAGTCGCCCTGGGCGAAGAGCAGCTCACCCAGCGCCGCGTACGCCTCCGGCATGCTGCCCGCGCCGGTGTCCGGGGCCACGGCGGACAGCAGCGCCCGGGCGCCCTCGAAGTCCTTGCGCGCGAGCAGCAGCGCGCCCTTGGCATACTGCGCCTTCGCCAGCCCCACGCCGCGCGCCGCCAGCGCCTTGTCATAGGCCGCGAGCGCGTCGTCCTGCCGGCCCGCCAGCTCCATCACCCCGCCGCGCGCCAGCCAGTACCGGTCATCCCGGTCCAGCGCCGCCACCGACTTGCCGTCCGAGGTGCCCACCTTCACGTCGCGGAAGGTCTTCTCGTAGGTCTCCAGCAGCGCCAGCGCGCCCTCGCCGTCCCCCTGGGCCTGGAGCAGGCGCGCGCCGTCCAGGGCCAGCAGGGGCGCGGTGGGATGCTTCGCCACGGCCGCCTCGAAGGCCGCGCGGGCCTCCGGGGCGCGCTTCGCCGCCAGCGCGCGCGCCCGGGTGAAGAGGGCGTAGTGTTCGTCCGGCGAGTCCTTGAGCGCCGCGTCCGTCAGCGGGAGCGCCTCGTCGGGCGCGCCCCTCGCCAGCGCCACCTCCGCCTGGGCCACCGCGAGGCGGGCCTTCAGCGCGGGCGTCAGCTCCTTGCCGCGCGTGCGCAGCTCGTCCAGCGTCACCTTCACGCTGTCCGGGTTCCTGCCCGCGTACAGCTGCGCCAGCGCGGACGTCACCTTCGACAGCAGGTGGTCCGGGTTCGCGGAGGTGGCCCGCGAGAAGGCCTCCACCGCCTGGGGGAACAGCCCCTCGTCGAGCAGGACCTCGCCGTAGGCCGTGGAGAAGCGCGGGTCCCTCCAGGCCCCCTCCGCCGCGCGCGCGAAGGCCTGCCGGGCCTCCGACAGCCGCCCCTGCCGTTGCAGCAGCCGCGCCTGCGCGAGCGTCAGCTTGGGGCTGTTGGCGCCCTGCGCCTTGAGCCCGTCCAGCAGCGTCTGGGCCTCGGCCGTCTTGCCCTCGCCCACGAGCAGCAGGACGCGCGCGCCGTAGCGCTCGCCGGAGCGGGAGCCCATGGCCTCCGCCCTGTCCAGCTGCTCGCGCGCCTTCGCGTCCGCGCCGGGCTGGTGGTGGTCCAGCCACAGCACCGTCTGGATGTCGGCGGACAGGGCGCGCGCGTCGCGCGAGTCGGGGGAGAGCGTGAAGAGCGTCTCCAGCTGCTGCTGCGCCATGGCCAGGTCGCTCGGGTTGCCCTTCAGGGCCGCGGCGCGGGCTGCGCGCAGGTGCGCGTCCACCTCCTGGCGCACCTGTCCGCGGTGGACGTACCAGGTCACCCCGGCGGCCAGCACCACCGCGACGACGCCAATCTGGAGCAACGCACTGCCCAGGCCCTCGCGACGCTTCCAGTCACCGCGACCCGACGTGTCCATGGGGTGGCCTCACGCGCGAAGATTGAAGATTTTCAGACAGTTATGCGAAGTAGGACGGGCATGGACAAATAGGTCCGCCCTCCCGGGGTGTCAACGGGTGGGGGCTGCCCGCAGGCGGGGCGGCAAGCCCAGGAGGCACGCGATGGCGGTCTACACGACACTTCCCCCCGAGGCATTCACCCGCGTGGCGGACGCATACGGCCTGGGGACCGTGCGCGGGATGACGCCCATCCCGCAGGGCTCCATCAACACCAACCACCGGCTGGAGACGGACGCGGGCCGCGTCTTCGTGCGCCACACCACGGTGCGCTCGCCTGACGACCTGCGCTTCGAGGCCGCGCTCCTGGAGCACCTGGCGCGCGCGCGCTTCCCGGCGCCGGTGCTGCTCGTGCCGACGGGCCCCGACCCCTTCCTGGAGCTGCACGGCGGGAGGATCAGCGTCTTCAAGTGGCTGGCGGGCGAGGAGCTCACCCGGGCCCGACTGACGCCGGAGCTGCTGGAGCAACTGGGCCTGGAGCTGGGCAAGCTGCACCGCACCACGCAGTCCTTCGGTGGCTCGCGCGACAACCCCTATGGCCCGGAGGTGGTGGCGGGCTGGCTCACCGGGCTGCGGCAGCGGTCGGAGCCGGAGCTGGCGGCGGTGGCGGCGGAGCTGGAGGGGCTGCTTGCGCGCGCGGCGGCGGAGCACCAGGGCCTGGAGCCCCGGGGCGTCATCCACGCGGACCTCTTCCTGGACAACGTGAAGTGGCTGGGCGACCGGGTGGGGGCCTTCTTCGACTTCGAGATGGCCTGCGTGGACGCGTACACCCGCGACGTCGCCATCACCCTCAACGCGTGGTGCTTCGAGGCCGGCTACCAGCCCGCGCTGTGCCAGGCCCTCCTGCGCGGCTACCAGGACGCCCGGCCGCTGGCGGAGGTGGAGAAGGCGGCGCTCTTCGGCCACGCCCTCTACGGCGCGGTGCGCTTCACCGCGAGCCGCATCCGCGACTACCACCTGTCGCCGCTGGGCGCGGACAAGCTCGCGCCCAAGGACTACCGCACGTACCTGTCACGGGCGCGGGCCCTGGGCGGCCTGGGGCCGGACGGGCTGCGCGCGCTCATCGGCGTGTGACGTCGTGTGACGGCCTAGATGCCGGAGACGATCTTCCAGTCGCCGTCGACCTTCTGGAACACCATCTGCTCCAGCTCCGAGTCCTGCTGGGGCCGGGCGTTGAGGCCGGGCATGCGCCAGGACGCGTTCCAGTAGTAGATGGCGGAGGCGACCTCTTCGTCCTCGCGGATCTCCACGCGGCGGACGTTGATCTCCACCTTGGGGTTCTGGAGCTTCTGGAAGAGCGCCTCCAGGTGGGCGCCCATGTTGGCGGCGGTGAGATCGTCTTCCGGGCCCTCGGTGCCGCCATCGTCGCGGAACTTCGGGGACACCAGGGACTGGATGGCCTTCGCGTCTCGCGCCTCCAGGGCGGCGCGGTAGCGCTCCATGACGGCGAGGATGGCGCGGGTGTCGTCGGTGTCCTGCAACTCCGTGCCGGGAATGCGCTTCGGGGCGCACGCGGCCAGGAGGAAGACGGCGCAGAGGGCGAGGAAGCGGTTGTGCATGGCGGGGCCTTATGGGTTCAACCGCATGGGTGTCAACCCATTCCCAGGCCCCGCCGGTGAAGCGCGCTTTGACTATTTGGCGCGGATGACTTCGGCGATGAAGCGGTTGAGGACGGGCACCTCGTTGTCGAGGATCTTCAGGCCCTCGGACTCGATGACCTTCTCACCGATGAACGCCACGGCCTTGAGCAGGAAGGGGAGCTTGAGCTTGATCTCCCCGTCCATGGTGCGCTCCGTCTCCCCGTTGCCCAGGTCGCGCAGGCGCAGCACGCCGTTGTTGACCATCATGTTGGAGATGGTCTGGGACGTGGGCGTGTTGGTGAACGACAGCTCCTTCTTGCGCTTGTCGTAGGTGGACGTCTCGATGAAGGCGAACCACTCGGGCGGCACCTTCTTGGTGCCGATGGTGGCGATGACGGGCTTGGGGCGATAGCGCACCTTGCGGTGCACGCGGTCGCCGTCCGCCTTCACCTCCAGGGGCTGCAACTCCAGCAGCACGCCGTGGTGCTGGAGCAGGAAGGGGAAGTAGCGCTCGTCGAGGAGCGCGCGCTCCACCTCGTCCACCGTGCCCTGGATCCGCTGCTTCTTGACGAACTGCATGCGCCGTCCACCTCCGGGATGTATGGCCCGCGTCTAGCGGAAAGCCTGACGCGGCACCAGGGGTCCTCGAAAGGTCGTCTGCTCGAAGTCACATCGCTCGCGCCACTCGCTGGCCGCCGCGCGGAACGCGGCGCCATAGTCCGGAAGTGCACCGACCTCGTGCCTCACGGTGCCGCAGTCGCCCGCCAGGTAGGCGGCTTCAATCCGCAGCCGCGTGGCCTCCCGGCGGATGGCCTCCGGCAGCGCGGTGTCCGCCAGGGCACGTTGGAGCTGATCCGCGGCGAGTGCCGGCGCACCCACCTGGTGCAGCCGCCGCCCCAGCAGGTAGCGCAGCCACGGGTCCTGGGGCGAGACGAGCAGGGCGCGGTCCAACAGCAGCAGGCGCAGCTCCTCATGCGACGCGCGGAAGTAGGCTTCGATGGGGGCACGGCGCGCCGGGGTCTCCAGCGCGGCCAGCTTCACCTGGGCGGTGCGCGTCAATTCCGGCCCGGGGTCCAGCGCGAGCGCGGCCCCGAGGAACGCGCGCGCCGCGTCCGGGTTGTCCAGGTGCAGGGCCACGTCGGCGCGGGCCACGGCCACCTCCGCGGCGAGCGTGGGCCGGTCCTTCACCTGTTCGGCGAGCGACGCCAGCACCCCGGCCGCGTCGGCGGAGCGCTCCAGCGCATCCAGGGCCACCGCCTGGCCCAGCTGGAAGGAGGGCTCCTCGGGCTGGAGGGCGGCGGCGCGCTGGAAGCGCAGCAGCGCGTCCTGCGGGTCGCTGGCGAGCGCGTCGCGGGCGGCGTCCGACAGCCGGGCCACCTCGCGGGCGCAGGCGCGGGAGAAGAGGCTGCCGGAGCGGAAGCGGGCGAAGGCGCGCGCGAGCGTGGAGGCGTCCAGGGGCAGCGCGTCCAGCATGCGCTCCCACTCCGTGACCAGCGCGTCCAGCGGCTGCCCGTAGGCGGCGTCGAAGTCCGCGTGCGCGTAGACGGCCCTCAGCTTGTCCGCGCCGTACGTGTCCGCCAGGTAGCGCAGGAACGAGCCCGCCACGGTGTACGCGCGCGCGGGGGCGGACTGGTAGAAGCCCTTGGGGCCCATGAGGTCGCGCATGTCCGGGGCAATCCCCTGCCGGCGCATGCCCGCAGCCCACTGGTGCAGGGTGAGCTCGCCCTGCACGGGGTCGTCCGCGGCCACGGCGAGGCCCTCGATGACGCCCATGAGCGGCCACACGCCCAGCCGGGTGGTGACGCGGAAGAAGCCCGAGCCCGCGGGGGCCGCCATCACGTGCGCCAGCTCGTGGTGCAGCACGGAGTGGGGGAAGGGCCGGTCCTGGATGTGCAGCTCGGTGCGCCAGGGCTTGGCGAACTGGGTGCGGCCCGCGCCCACCAGCCGCTGCTTCTCGTCCTCGGAGCGGTAGAGCCACACGCGCACGCGCTCCGTGGGGGCCACCCCCAGGAAGCGGGCCGTCTGGGCGAAGCGGAACTCCAGGTCCCGGGCCATCCGGTCCACGTCCTCGCGGGACTTGCCGCGCGGGTAGTGCAGGACGAAGTGCTCCGTCTCCCGCAGGCCGCCCAGCTCCTCCGCCAGGTACGTGTCCGTCATCCGCAGGCCCAGCTGGGGCGCGCGGGCCTCCAGCATCCAGATGCCCGCGGCGCACAGCGCGGTGAGGCCCAGGCCCCCCACGCGTGCCCCCTTCAGCGAGAGCCTGCCGGTGCGCACGTCGAGCAGCGCCAGGCTCAGCCCCGCGAAGGCGCCCGCCCACAGCAGCGTCTCCACGCGGAACCAGCCCAGCGCGGCCGTCATCCGCAGGGCCTCGTCGTAGAGCGGGCCGGGCAGGTGGCCCAGGAAGACGTTGAAGGCGAACACCTGGGGCCCGAAGACGATGGGCACCACCGTGACGACCAGGGACGCGACCATCAGCAGGGCGTACAGGCCCGCCGCGCCCCGGGGACGGCCCGTCGCGAAGCCCAGGAAGACGCCCGCCGACGAGGCGAGCACGGCGGAGGGCACGGTGAGCAGGGGGTAGAAGCCCGCCAGTTCGAACGGGTCGCACGCGGTGCGGAAGCGGGCGAAGAGCAGGGCGCACACGAAGGGGGGGATGAGCACCCCCAGGTTCAAGAGGAGGCTTGTCCCCAGGGCGCGGCCCACGGCGGTGCCGGGCAGGGCGGACGCCTCCGCCTGGGCGGGCCGGGGCAGGGCGCCGGTGAGGATGCGGCGCTCCTGGTGGGCGGCGGCGATGCCCGTCCCCCCACCGAGCAGGCCCACGGCGATGGACAGGGCGAGCCCCAGCTCGAAGCCGGGCACCCCGAAGAGGGGGAGCAGGACGAGGGCCGACCCCCCACCGGCGAGCAGCAGCACGGTGGCCAGGACGGCCGGACGGCGCAACAGACCCCGGGCACGGGGGAGGACTTGCCGCATGGTGTCCCCTATACTCCCCGGCCGCATGTCCGAACAGAAGAGCGGATCCGAACTGCGCACCCACGGTCGTGCGCCCATCGAGCTGAAGGTCGACTACAAGAAGCTCAATTCGTTCTTCGCCGACTACACGAAGAACATCAGCAAGGGTGGCACCTTCATCAAGACGAAGAAACCGCTGCCCATCGGCACGCGCTTCCTCTTCAAGCTGACGGTGCCGCACCGCGAGGCCCCCTTTGAACTGCTGGGCGAGGTCGTCTGGTCCAAGGGCGACGCGGAGGAGCCCGGCATGGGCATCCGCTTCATCTACAGCAGCGAGTCCCAGCGGGTGGACTTCGAGACGCTGGTGGAGCGGCTCATGTCCGACAGCCTGGGCTCCGAATTGACGGAGAAGCTGCTCAACAAGCCCCTGCACCCCCAGCACCCATGAGCGTCCGTTTCACGATGGCGCTGTGCGCGCTGGCGCTCGTGGGCGGTGCGTGCCAGGAAGCGCCCGCCGCACCTCCGAAGCCCGCGCCCGCCGCACCGCGAGCGCGCCCGAAGGACGTGTCGGCGGAGGACTACGTGATGCCAGGGCTGCCGCGCGCGCACGTGCGGCTGAAGGACGCCTACGGGGGCGTGCACCGGGTGGAGGTGGAGGTGGCCGCCACGGCGGAGTCGCGCACGCGCGGGCTGATGTGGCGCAAGGTGCTGCCCGCCGGGCAGGGCATGCTCTTCCTCTTCCCGGAGGAGGAGGTGCGGGGCTTCTGGATGCGCAACACGCTCATCCCGCTGGACATGCTCTTCATCACCTCCGAGCACCGCATCGTCGGCATCATCGAGAACGTGGAGCCGCGCACGCTCACGAACCGCTCGGTGGGCATCCCCAGCCAGTACGTGCTGGAGGTCCCCGGAGGCTGGTGCCAGTCCAAGGGCATCGTCCGGGGCGGCACGGTGGAGTTCGAGGGCGTGAGCACCCTCCCCATCACGCCCTGAGCACGCCGGCGGCCGTTGGCGCCCGCTACTCCGACGCCGCCGGCTGGAACAGGAACGTGCTGGCGTTCGTCTTCTCCGCCAGCGCCTTCACCTTCTTGCGCAGGGACGCGGCGACCGCGGACAGCTCCGCCGGGTGGGGGGAGCGGGACAGGCCCCGCTGGTCCACCGCCGCCAGGCTCAGCGTCACCGGCACCGGGGGCGTGCCCGGCGCGTCGCTCACGGTGAAGCCTTCGCGGCGCAGGTCCTCCGGGCCATGGAGCGGGACCTTCTCCGCGTCGAAGCGCTGACAGAGGGTGTGCAGCACCTCCGGGGACACGCCCTCGGGACACACGAGCACGAAGTCGTCGCCGCCCACGTGGCCCAGGTGCGAGCCGGGCGGCAAGAGGTGCAGGCACTCCGACAGGAGGCTCGCGGTGTGGCGGATGACACGGTCCCCCTGGAGGAACCCGTAGCGGTCGTTGTACGCCTGGAAGTGGAACAGGTCGCCGTAGATGATGGTGAACGCGCCGCCCTGGAGCGCGGCGCGGATCCACCGCTCGATCATCCGGCTGCCGGGCAGGTCCGTGAGCGGGTGCGCGCCGGTGGCCGCGTGCTGCTCCAGGTCCGAGGCCCGCGCGATGAGCTGCTTCATCGTCACCGTGCCCAGGAAGTGGCCCTGCGCGTCCGTCACCACCACCGGATCGTAGACGGACTCGGGCGGACGGCGCATCGCCATGCGCGCCAGGGCGGTGATGGCCGTGGCGTCCTCCACCACCATGAGCGCGTCGGCCGGCGCGTCCACCAGCGCGGGGCGCTCGTCGGCGGTGGTGCCACCCCAGCGGGCGTAGAAGCTCCGCCGCGTCACCACCGCGCGCGGCCGCTCCCCGTCCAGCAGCACGACGTGGTCCTCGCCCGGGGTGCGGCGGAAGAGCCGGTCCAATTCCACCGCGAGCGACGCGGCGGGCGCGCACGGGGGGCGGATGATCATGCTGCCCACCGTCTCGTCGTCCTCGTGCTCGCGGTGGTGCAGGGCGCGGATGGCCTCGCGGCAGCGCTCGGCGAAGTCCGCGCCCGGGCGCTGGGGCGTGTTCACCGGACGCGCCAGCAGGTAGCCCTGCGCGTGCCGGATGCCCAGGCGCAGGAGCACGGCCAGCTCGTTCCACGTCTCCACGCCCTCGGCGATGAGCACCGCGTCCACGCGCTGCGCGAAGGCGACCAGCGACTTCACCAGGTGCTGCCGGTACGTGTGCAGGTGGATGTCCCGCACCAGCGCCTGGTCCAGCTTGATGAAGTCCGGCGCGCTGTGCACCAGCGTCACCAGCCCGGAGTGCCCCGCGCCGAAGTCGTCCAGCGCGATGCCGAAGCCCTGCTCCGCGTACCGCCGCGCGAGCATGCGCAGCTGCTCCGTGTCCTCGAAGGTGCTGCGCTCGGTGATTTCGAGCACGATCTGCCGGGGACTGAGGCCGTGCGAGCGCAGCAGCTCCAGCGTGGACGCGCCGCCGAAGCGCTCGTCGCTCAGCACGTCGGGGCTGACGTTGAAGAAGAAGGGCCCGCGCGCTTGCGCCTCCGGCAGCGTGGCGATGCGGCGCACGGCCGCGGTCCAGCACGCGCGCTCCAGCTCGTAGGTGAACCCCTCCACGCGCGCGCGGTTGAAGAGTTCGTTGGGGGACTCCACCGGACCCAGCCCGCGCGACAACACCTCGTGGCCGAGCACCTCGCCACTGAGCAGGTCGACGATGGGCTGGAAGACGGTGGCGACCCTCGGCTCGTCTCCGTTCCAAAGCCAGGGAGGTGGCGGGCCGGGCTTGCTGGGGGAGGGCAGGCTCATGACCCCCAAAATGTACCGCGCCCGGGGGGGAAGCTTCAGTCCCCCCCTCCCTTGAGGAGGCCGGAAGATCCAAAAGGACGCTTGCGGGAAGACCCCACACCCCTTCCCGGAAACTGAGAAAGGCGTCCCCGCCCCGGCTACTCCCCGCGAATCCGTTGGATTTCCGGCACGTTGGCGCCCTCCGGGGACAGGGGGGCCGCGTCCACGGGCGCCATGGGCGCGACTTCCGCCGGCGCGACCTGGGCGAGCGTCACCTGCGCCGCGACCGCGTCCATGGCCTGCCCCTCCTCTCCCTGGGCAGTCGAGAGAGCGCGGAAGCGCCGCGCCAGCGAGGCCAGCTCCGCCGCCTTGAGCTGGGCCTGACCGCTGCGCAGCGACAGGAGCGCCACGCGCGCGCGCTCCAACAGCGCCACCTCCGCGCGCAGCCGCGCGATGATCCGCTCGCGCCGCTGACGCATGTCCCCCAGCCGCTCCACCTCTTCGGCCAGCGACGCCGCCGCGACCTCCAGCTGCCGGCGGGCCACCGCGTCGGTGCTGGCGCGGGCGCTCTTCTCCAGGCTGTCGCGCTCCGCATGAAGCTCGGCGGTGGCGCGCTCCTCCAGCTGCGCTTCCACGCCGGCCCACTCGGACGCCAGCTCCACCGCGCCGCGCGTGATGCGCGCCAGCGTGCGGGCCAGCTCCTCGCGCGCGGGTTCGCGGGGCAGCTTCGCCAGGGACTGGCCGCATTGCCGGTAGAGCGACAGGGCGCGCTCGGACAGGGTGTGGAAGTCGCCGGACAACTGGGGCAGCAGCTCCTCCGCGCGTGCCTCCACCGGATCCGCCGTGAGGGCCAGGTGCGCGGCGACGGCGCCCAGGCCCACGAAGAGCCCCACGATGCCGCCCACCATCACCGCCGCCAGCAGCGTGGGCGTGGCCACGGACGCCAGCCGCGGCGCCAGGACGTCCGCCACCGCGCCGCCCGCCAGGGTGAGCCCCGCGCCCAGCACGCTGCCCAGGCCGTAGTGCACGAGGGTGGGGCGGGCCTCCGCCACCTGGCCCTCCTCGCCCAGCTCGTTGAGGCGCGCGCGCACCAGCAGGCCGCCCGCGGCCGCGCCGCTCATCGCCACCGTCCACCCGGGCGACAGGCCCAGGCCGTAGGGCAGACCGATGAGCAGCAGCCCCAGCCCGCTCAGGAGGCCCCGGTCCCACCGGTCTCCGCGCGCGCACGCCAGCACCACCGCGGCGGGCACCAGCCATGCCAGCGGCATGGGCATGCCCATCCGCAGCGTCAGCCACTGCGCGAGCCCCGCCCCCGCGCCCGCCACCAGCGCGCGCGTGACGGTGTGTTCGAAGGCTTCGCGGTGGTGGAATTGCAACACGGCGGCATTCATCGGGACACCCCGGGAACGGCCCTCGGGCCGGGAATGTCCCTTCGAACGCGCGACCTGCGAAAAAGGTCTACGCCTTGGGGCGCGACAGCGGCCCCGTCCGGCCCTTCGTCACGCGGAGGTAGTCCGCGGGGGCCAGGAGTATCTGCGTGCCGCGCACCCCCGCCGACACGGCGACGGTGTCGAACAGCTCCAGCGTCTCGTCCACGTAGACGGGGTACTCCTTCTTGCCCCCCAGCGCGGTGACGCCGCCCCGGATGAAGCCGGTGAGCGGCTGCAATTGCTTGAGGGGGACCGTCTCCACCTTGCGGTCGCCGCTCAGCCGCGCCAGGGCCTTCAAGTCCAGCTCCGCGTTGCCGGGCACCACCGCCATCAACACGCCGGTGCGGTCGCCCTTGGCCACCAGCGTCTTGAACACCTGTTCGGCGGGCATGCCCACCTTGGCCGCCACGGTCTCCGCGGACAAATCGTCCGGGTCCACGTCGTAGTCGCGCAAGCTGTACGCGACGCCGAGCGAGTCCAGCAGCCGGGCGGCGTTCGTCTTCACGGGCGTCACATCCCCAGGAGCGTGGCGGCGGCCTTCACGCGGGTGAGCGCGTCCTCGGGCGTGGTGCCCACCGCGGACAGGTGGCCCATCTTGCGGCCCTTGCGCGCGTCGCGCTTGCCGTACAGGTGCAGCCGGACGCCGGGCATCGCCAGCACCTGCTCGAAGCGGGGGCCACCCTCGCTCAGCCACAGGTCGCCCAGCAGGTTGACGATGGCCGCGGGGCGCACCACCTCCACGGAGCCCAGCGGCAGGTTGCACACCGCGCGCACGGCCTGCTCGAACTGGCTCGTCAGGCACGCCACTTCCGTCGAGTGGAAGCTGTTGTGCGGCCGGGGCGCCACCTCGTTCACCAGCAGCGAGCCGTCCCCCAGGAGGAACATCTCCACCACCAGCAGCCCCTCCACCTTCAGGCCCGAGGTGATGTCGCGCGCCACCTGTGACGCCTGCGCCAGCACCGCCTCCGGCAGCGGGCCCGGCAACAGCGACCACGCCAGGATGCGGTCCTCGTGGTGGTTGAACGCGGGCGGGTACACCGCCAGCTGTCCATCCGGCCCGCGCGCGACGAGCACCGACAGCTCCGCCTCCAAGTCGAGCGCGGCCTCCACCACCACGGAGCGCTCGCCCAGCTCCTTCCACGCGACGGCCGCCTCGGAGGCGCCCTTCACCTCGTACTGGCCGCGCCCGTCGTAGCCGCCCTCGCTGGACTTGATGAAGCACTTGCCGCCCAGCGCGGTGATGGCGGCCGCCAGCTCCGCCTCCGAGTTCGCCTCGCGCCACGGGCCCAGCGGGAAGCCGCCCTTCGCGAGCCAGGCCTTCTGCCGGCCGCGGTGCTGCACCACGGACAGCACGTCCGCGCCGGGCCGCATGGGCGCGTGGCGCGCGACGGCGTTCAGCGTGGCCAGCGACACCTTCTCAATCTCCAGCGTCACCACGTCGCACGAGCGCGCCAGGTCCTCCGCGGCGGACGTGTCGGAGAAGGAAGCGGTGAGGCAGCGGTCCACCACCGAGCGGGCGGGGCAGGTGGAGTCCGGATCCAACGCCTGCACCTGATAGCCCAGCGTGCGCGCGGCCAGCGCCATCATGCGCCCCAGCTGCCCTCCGCCCAGGATGCCCAGCGTGCCGCCGGGGAGCACCACGCGCGCCGTCATCCGGACACCTCGCGGTGCGCCAGCACCTCATCCGTGCGGGCCTTGCGCCAGGCGCCCAGCCGCTCGCGCAGCTCCGGGTACTTGAGGCAGAGGATGGCCGCCGCGTGCAGCGCCGCGTTGGCGGCCCCCGGCTTGCCAATGGCCTGCGTGCCCACCGGGACGCCCTTGGGCATCTGCACGATGGAGAGCAGCGCGTCGAAGCCGTTCAGCACCGTGGTGGGCATGGGCACGCCCAGCACCGGCAGCAGCGTCTTGCTGGACACCATGCCGGGCAGGTGCGCCGCGCCGCCCGCCGCCGCGATGATGACCGACAGGCCCCGGGACTCGGCGGTGGAGGCGTACTCCATCATCCAGTCCGGGGTGCGGTGCGCGGACACGACGCGCACCTCATGCGGGATGCGCAGCTCGGCGAGGATGTCGATCGCCGGTTGCAGGTGTTCGAGGTCGCTTCTGCCGCCCATGATGACCCCGACCCACGGGGTGCTCGCGCTCGCCGCCATGCTGTCTCGCGCCTCCAGTGCGCCCTTCCAGGGGTGAAGCCTGGAAGAACGCGGAGATAGGGCCACGCGATTCCACAGGTCAACCGCGAAGATGCCGCTTCGCGTCGCCAGGGGGCGGGGGGCCGAGCGCTCCCCTCCCGCACACCACCCGACGTCCGCCGCCTTCCAGCGCCCGCCGTCACGGTTCCGTGACGGTGGGCCCCGGAGGCTGCCCGTCAGTAGGTGGAGCCCATCCGCCCAAAGCCCTTGAGCGCCTTCACCTTGCTGCTCTTCACCGCGGCGCGCTGGGACTCCTCGCTGTCCGCGTCGTCATAGGCCTTCATGGAAGCGGCCTGCTCCGCCTGATCCTCGGCCACCGCCGCCGCGCCCGCCACGTTGCCGGCCTCCCACAAGAGCGACTGGTTCATCTTCAGGTAGCTCCGGGCCTCGTCCTTCTTGCCCTGGCTCATCGCCTCCGCGGCCTTCTGGAGGTTCTGCGCGCCGCGCGCCCGGGCCGCGTACACCGTGGCCTCCTTGTCCTGGCGCTGCACGACCTCCTCCTGGACGTTGGTGGCCATCGCGGTCAGCCGGGACTGGTCCTCCACGTTGTGCCGGGCGATGAGGTCCGTGTACGTGAGCTTCAGCCCCGCCACCTGCACGGACTGGCCGGCCGTGGGGGCGGTGACGTTGAGGCGCACCACCACGCGCTCCACCTGGCCCGCGGAGAAGTCCGGCATCGCCACGCGCACGGTGTTGCCGGCCTGGTGCGCGCGGTAGCCCAGCACCTCGCCCAGCGTCGTGCCCGGAGGCAGCTCGAAAGACAGCTCCACGTTGCGCGCCACCGCGGTGGTGGCCTGCTGAAGGTCGCGCTGGAAGAGGTTGGACAGCTGGCTTGCGTCCTCCAGGAAGCCGTACGCGCCCGCGCCGTACTCCGCGAAGGCCTGCATCAGGTCCTCGTTGAAGTCGGTGCCCACGCCAATGGAGCTCACCGTGATGCCGGCGGCGCGGATCTCCCGCACCACGTTCTTCAGGCCCTCTTCGTCCGACACGCCCTCGGTGGGCTGGCCGTCGCTCATCAGGATGAGGCGGTGGACGGAGGCGCCACCGCCCATGGCGGACGCCAGCTGCGTGCGGCCCACGGACAGGCCCGCGCTGATGTTGGTGCCGCCGTCGTCCCAGATGCCGTCGATGAACTGGGCCATCCGCTCGCGGTTGGACGGCGTGGCCGGCAGCGACGGCAGGCTCTTCACGTCCGAGCCGTAGTGCACGATGGCCAGCCGGTCCTCTTCGCGCAGGAGCGTCACCAGGTGCCGCGCGGCCTGCTTCGCCTGCTGGAGCTTGTAGCCGCTCATGGAACCGGACCGGTCGATGACGACCGCCAGGTTCACGGGGCTGCGCTTCGCGCCCGCGACCTCCATGCCGGTGAGGTCCACCGTCACGTACGTCTCCGACGCGCCCACCGGGAGGTACGGGTGCGACAGACGGCTCTTCACGAGGATGGAGCCCGTGGCCCCGGTCTGGAAGACGGGGGGCGGCGTCGTGGGCGGGAGCGGCGTCGTCACCACCACGTGCGGCGTGGGCGGGGTGCCCTCACCCCGGGGCAGGCCCAGCACCAGGGCGGTGAGGGCCAGGCCACCGGCCAGGGCGAGGAAGAGGACCGTACGATTCATGGCAGGACTCCAAAGCGTGTGGAACGCGGGCCCTGCCTTTACGAACGGGGCGCGCGAAAAGGTCTAACCCTTTCGCGCGAGGCGACTGTTCAGTTCACCCTGCTTCAGGTGCCCTGGGCCTGCGGGGACGCGCCGGCGCAGAAGTAGGGCGAATTGTTCTCCCCGAACGTGTCGCGGTACTTCTGCTCGTCCGCCACGCGGATGGCGTCCAGCGTCGCCTGATCCAGGAGCAGGGGGCGGCACGTCATCCGGGGCGCGAGCCCCTCGGGCGCGTCATCGCGCGTCACCTCGCAGCCCGTGGTGGTCCCCTGCACGCACTCCTTGCTGCAGTAGCCCAGGGCCTCGGCCGTCGGATCCTCGCTGCGGACGCTGTCCACGTCGCGCACGCAGATGAGGTCCTCGCAGTCCAGCGAACCGAAGGAGATGAAGTCCTGATCCGGCGCCACGTCCCGCTCCAGGATGGGCATGAACTTGCGGCCGAAGGTTTCCTGCTCCTCTGCGGACGCCTTGCGCACCAGCCGGCACGGCTTGCCCAGCTCGGTGGTGACCTCGCAGCCTCCCAGCAGGAGGACGGCGGAGAGGAACAGCGCGGATCGCACGAACATCGTTGAGACCTCTAGGAAGGAAGGAACCGGGGCGTGGGGGGAAGGGACACCCGGAAGCCGGAAACGCTAGCACAGCCCTCCTTCACGCCAACCACCGACCTGCGGTGCACGGGAACGGTGGAATTGTGAAGGAACACCGCAGGATATCAGAGGAAGCAGGCACGTCGTGGCGGTTGATGGTTGGGAATACGGCCGATAGGATGGCGTGGCTGATGTCATGCTGCCTTCCGGTGGCAGTAAGCCCCCTCCCCCCCACGGAGCGCCCGGACTTGAACCGCCCCACGCTGATGCTTGCGCTGAGCCTGATGTGGCCCGCGCTGGCCCCCGCCCAGAGTCAGGAAGGCATGGGCCTCGATCTCACCGAGGACGCCCAGCCCAAGCCTCCCGAAGAAAACCCCACGCCGCCACCGGACGAGGAAGCCCGCCCCGCGTCGCCGCCCACCGCCGACAAGGCGAAGGAGATCCCACCGGAGGCGCTGATGCCGCTGACGGACATCACCCAGGACGACCGGGTGAAGAGCGTCCAGCGCAAGGTCTACCTGAAGAAGCACCGCTTCGAGCTCACCCCGCTGGTGACCCTCTCGGTGAACGACCCCTTCTATTCGAAGTTCGGAGGGTCGCTGCGCGGCGCCTGGCACCTGGCGGACACGCTGGCCATCTCCGCGCGCGGCTCGCTCATGCAGGTGCTGCCGTCGGATGACGTGCGCACCGCCAAGCGCACCTTCAACAGCAAGATCTACAACTCCGTGCCCCAGTGGTCCGCCATGGGCGACGTGGAGTGGGCACCGCTGTACGGCAAGGTGTCCTTCCTCAACTCCATCCTCCACTTCGACGGCTACCTGATGGGCGGCATGGGCGTGGTGAAGACGGAGACCTCCGCGCTGCCCGACCGCGGCCTCAACCCGGCCTTCGACCTGGGCCTGGGCATGCGGTTCGTCACCAAGGACTACCTGGCCGTCAACGTGGCCCTCATCAACACCTCCTATGTGGATCAGCCCCTGGGCAGCAGCAAGGGCGCCATCCAGAACATCATGACCCTCAACGCGGGCATCTCCATCTTCCTGCCCCTGCGCTCGACGGGGAGGGAGTCCGAATGAAGCCCTCCTTCCGTCTGCTGCTGACCCTGTGCGCGGGCGTCCCCGCCCTGGCCGGCGCCACCGACCAGGACACCTCCGCGCCGGCTCCGGCCGCCGCGGCTCCGGCGCCCGCCGCGGCTCCGGCGCCCGCCCCCAGGGCCTCGGCCGCCTCCCAGGAGGAGGAGGCCGGTGACGTGTCCGAGGTGGACAAGGACGCCCTGGGCCCCCTTCGCGAGCGCATCCGGCCGGTGTCCGGCCACATGTTCCTCAAGAAGGGCCGCTTTGAAGTGAGCCCGTCCGCGTCCATCACCATCCGCGACGCGTTCTACAAGAAGTACATCTTCGGCGGCTCGCTCACGTACTACCCGTCGGAGACGCTGGGCGTGAGCCTGCGCGCTGGCTACGCGGTGAACTCCGTGGCCGGCTCCGCGCAGATCTGCACCTTCACGGAGGGCTCGGGCGGCGACACGCGTGGCTGCCGCGCGCCCACCAAGGGTGAGCTGGACGGTCAGGCCCCCGGGCAGCTCACGCTGCTGGGCGGCGCGGACGTCCAGTGGGCGCCCATCTACGGCAAGCTGTCGCTGCTGGCGGAGAAGTTCGTCCACTTCGACATGTACGGCATCCTCGGCGCCTCGGTGGTGCAGTACCGCGGTCCGGAGACGACGCTCGTGGACGGACAGGCCATCGCGGGTGGCAAGTCCTACCTCACGGCCGGCGGCAACGTGGGCGTCGGCCTGCGCTTCTTCTTCAACCGCTGGGTGACGCTGCGCACGGAGCTGCGCGACCTCATCTACGTGGAGAAGGGCCGGGAGCCCACGCCCACGTACCTCCGCAACCAGATCCTGTTCGAGCTGGGCCTGTCCTTCTTCTTCCCCTCCGGTTCCTAAGCATGATGCGCACCCACCGGTTCCTCCGTCTCGCCGTCCTCGGGCTCACGCTCGCGTACACGGCCCCCACGATGGCCCAGTCCTTTGAAGGGCTGGACCTGGCGGGCCAGTCCAAGAAGAAGAAGAAGGGGTCGTCCGCCAAGAAGAAGACCTCCTCCAAGCGCGGCAAGGGCAAGGCCGCGCCGGCGGAGGACACCGCCGACACGTCCTCCGACACCACGGCGTCTCCTGAAGTGGCCCCCACGCCGCCCGCGGTCAACCCCGCCACGCCCCCGATGACCGCGACGCCCGCGGCCACCTCCGCGCCCGTCAAGCCCGCGCAGCCCGCCCAGAGTGGCGGCGGCCTGGGCCTGGACCTCACGGGCGACAACGACAAGCCGCCCGCGCCCACGATGACGTTCGACGCGGTGGACGTGTCCGGCAAGACGGCGGACCGCCAGCGCCTGGACGCGGCCATCTCGCTGTTCAAGGCCGACGAGTACGAGAAGGCGGCGATGGCGTCGCACGAGCTGCTGGGCGACGCCAAGCTCCAGGGCCTGCACACCGAAGCGCGCTACGTGCTGGCCAAGTCGCTCTACCGCATGGGCCTGTACCACTCGTCGCTGGGCGAGTTCTCCAAGATCCTCGCGGCGGGCCCGTCCACGAAGTTCTTCAAGACGAGCCTGGAGTGGCTGTTCTTCATCAGCCGCAAGACGCAGAACGAGACGGTCATCCTGGATGAGATCGCGCGGTACGCGAACTACGAGTTCCCGGAGAAGTTCCGCAACGAGTTCCGCTACCTGCTGGCCCGCTACCACTTCGTGCGCGGTCGCGCGCTGGACCAGGTGGGCCAGACGGAGAACGCGGACAAGAGCTTCGAGGAAGTGAAGCGCCTGGCGCTGTCCATCCCGCGCACGGACACGTTCTACCCGCGCGCGAAGTACCTGGAGGGCCTGGCCTTCTTCCGCAACGGCACGCGCAACAAGGACGCGGCCAGCAAGCGCGGCAACACGGACGTGCTGGCGTCGGTGGAGGCGATGAAGGAAGTGGTGCGCCTCACCCGTCCCATGGCGGGCCGCACCGGTGAGCAGGCGAAGCTGGACAAGTCGCTGCGCGAGCTGGCGTTCATGCAGCTGGCGCGCACGCACTACGGCATGCAGCAGAACCGCTTCTCCATCTTCTATCTGAACAAGGTGGAGCGCGGGAACACGCAGTGGCTGGAGGCGCTCTTCGAGTCCTCCTGGGCCAACTACCGCATCGGCCAGTACGAGCAGGCGCTGGGCAACCTCATCACCCTGTCGTCGCCCTTCTTCCGCGAGGAGTACTTCCCGGAGGCGCTCATCCTGAAGGCGGTCATCTATTACGAGAACTGCCGCTACCGGGAGTCCAACCTCATCCTCCAGGACTTCGAGCGCACCTACCTGCCCGTGCACGACGAGCTGGACTCGCTCGTGAAGAAGAACATGGACGCGAGCGAGTACTACACGGTGCTCGCCGACGTGCAGAAGAAGAACAAGGACGGCCTGGAGAAGAACGGCACGGACGTGCTCCTGGAGCGCATCCTGCGGCTGGCCCTCACGGACCAGGACCTGAAGAAGACCAACGACTCCATCCTGGAACTCGAGGGGGAGATGGACCTGTTCGCCAACAAGGGCGACACGTTCAAGTACTCCGAGCTGACCAAGCAGCTGCTGGAGGGCCTCAAGGTCCAGCGCACCAGCCTCATCTCCAAGGCCGGCATCATGGCCAAGGGCAAGCTGGAGACGGAGCTGGGCGCGCTCAAGCTGCTCCTGGCCAACGGCCTGCGCATCAAGTTCGAGACGACCACCAAGGAGAAGGAGTTCCTGGAGGAGCAGCTCAAGGCGGGCGGCCGCACGGCCATCGTCAAGAAGTACAAGTACTCCGTGGCGGTCGCGGACGATCAGCTCTACTGGCCCTACGAGGGCGAGTACTGGCGTGACGAGCTGGGCACGTACCAGTACACGATGACCAAGGGCTGCATCGAACGCGACACGGCCAACCGCAACATCCAGTCCGCCGGCGCGATGTAGACGCACGGCAGGACAGGTGGGAGTCTCCCGGCCCGCCGGAGCGCTTGGTCTGAGCGCTCCGGCGGTTTTCTCTTTTCGCAGGCCCGTGGACGAGGGGAGTTCGAGTTGGCTCGGGAGGCGTCGCTGCGGGTGGTGTTCGGCATCGCCGTCCTGGACCTCATCGGGTTCGGCATCCTGATTCCCCAACTGGGCGTGTACGGCGTGCGCTTCGGGGCGTCGCCCTTCACGGTGGGGCTGCTCGTCGCGGTGTACTCGCTGATGCAGCTGGTGGCGGCGCCCATCATGGGGCGGCTGTCGGACCGGTTCGGCCGGCGGCCGGTGCTGCTGTTGAGCCAGGTGGGTTCGCTCGCGGGCTACGTGCTGTTCGCCTTCGCGGACACGCTGCCGCTGCTGTTCCTCTCCCGCGTCATCGACGGGGTGTCCGGCGGCAACGTGTCCACCGCGCAGGCGGTGGTGGCGGACATCACCAAGCCCCACGAGCGCGCGCGGGGCATGGGCATCATCGGCGCGGCGTTCGGCCTGGGCTTCGTGATGGGGCCGGCGCTGGGCGGCGTGCTGGGCGCGTGGGGCGGCAACCTCGCCATCGGCCTGTTCGCGGCGGGGCTGTCCGCCCTGAACCTCATCAACACCTGGTTCTTCCTGCCGGAGACGCGGGTGCCGGGGAGCCCGTCCGCCACGGTGCGCACCATGAAGGGCGCCGCGTCCGTGCTGACGATGCCCGTCGTGGGCCGCTGCGTCGTGCTGGTGCTGCTCTTCACCGTGGCCTTCGCGCAGATGGAGGGCACCTTCTCCGTGTTCCTCCTCACGCGCTTCCTGTCGTCCGGGGCGGTGCCCCTGGAGGGCGGGTGGCTGGTGCACGCGGTGCACCCGGACGCGGCGGTGCTGAAGGAGGCCAGCCTGCGCTCCGGGGCCCTCTTCGCGGTGGTGGGCGTGCTGTCCGCCCTGGTGCAGGGCGGGCTGGTGCGCAGGCTGGTGGCCCCCGGGCATGGGCCGGTGGCAAGCTCGGGGGGCAGGGGAGGGCGCGAGGCCCCGGTGGCCGTGGCGGGGTTCGCGCTGACGGCGGCGGGGCTGGCGCTCCTGCCGGTGGCCCCCACGTACGGGTGGCTCTTCCCGGTCATGGGGCTCCTGGCGGTGGGCTCCGCGCTGGTGAACCCGTGCCTGTCGGCGCTGGTGTCGCTGCACGCGCCCTCGGAGCGCCAGGGGGCGGTGTTGGGCGCGTATCAGGCCTGCGGTTCGCTGGGGCGCATCGTGGGACCGGCGCTGGGCGGCCTGCTATTCACCCGGTTGGGCCCCGCGGCCCCCTACGGGACGGGCGCGGTGCTGGTGGGGGTGGGGGGTGTCCTGGCACTGTCGTTGGTGACACAGGTGAGAATGTCGGGAGCGGGCGCCGAGCAAAGCTCATAGGATGGAGTCCATGGTGGGGAAGCCGCAGCACATCACCATCGCGTTCGACGTGATGGGGAGCGATCACGGCCCGGAGGAGGTGGTGCGGGGCGCTGCCCAGCTCTCGCTGGAGTCTCCGCACATCCACGCGCTGCTCGTGGGGGACCGTCCTGTCATCGACGCGGCCCTGGCGGGCATCAAGCACAACGGCGAGCGCATCTCCGTGCACCACGCCGCGGACTTCGTGGGCATGGACGAAAAGCCCGGCGAGGCGCTGGCGCGCAAACCCGAGTCCTCCGTGGCGGTGGCCGCCCGGCTGGTGGCGGAAGGGGAGGCGCACGCGCTGGTGTCCGCGGGCAACACGGGCGCGGGCGTGCTCGCGTGCAAGCGCCACTTCCAGCTGATTCCGGGCGTGCGCCGCGCGGCGCTGGCCACGGTGTACCCGACGCGGGGCGTGCGCGGGGCGAAGCAGGACCCCTTCAGCCTCATCCTGGACGTGGGCGCCACGGTGGAGGCCACCGCGGAGGACCTGGTGGCGTTCGCCGTCATGGGCAGCGCGTACGCGCGCATCATCTCCCGCAACGAGCGGCCCAAGGTGGCGCTCTTGTCCAACGGCATCGAGCCGCAGAAGGGCCCGCCCCGGGTGGTGGAGGCGCACCAGCGGCTGTCGCAGATGACGGGGCTCAACTTCACCGGCAACGTGGAGGGCATCGACATCCCGCGCGGCACGGTGGACGTCATCGTGACGGACGGCTTCGTGGGCAACGTGTGCCTGAAGATGCTGGAGGGCGTGCACGACACGGTGATGGAGCTGGCCCAGTACGCCTACAAGGAGAGCCTGCGCTGGCGCGCGGGCCTGGCCATGCTGTCCTCCGGCATCGAGCGGCTCAAGGACATCACGGACTGGGAGCAGTACGGCGGCGCGCCCATCCTCGGGTTTGATCGCATCTTCATCAAGGCGCACGGTCGCTCCAAGGCGCGCGCCATCGCGAACGCGGGCAAGGTGGCCGCGAAGGCGGTGGCGAACGAGCTGGGCACCGCCATCCAGGAGGGCCTGGCGCGGTGAGCCTGCCGGACCGCATCGACCCTCGCCCGCCGCGCCGCATCTACCGGTGGGACCTGGACAAGACGTACCTCCAGACGGACTTCGAGTCGCTGCGCGACCTGTTCCGCACCGCGTTCCAGAAGGCGCACGAGAAGGTCGCCGTGCCGGGCGCCTCCGCGCTCATCCGGGAGCTGGCGGAGCAGGGGGACTCGCGGCTGTGCATCGTGTCCGGCAGCCCCAAGCAGATGCGCGCGGTGCTGGAGGAGAAGCTCAAGCTGGACGGCGTCCAGTGGGACGAGTTCGTCCTCAAGGACAACGTCAGCAACCTGCTGCGCGGGCGCTTCCGGGCCCTGCGCGGACAGGTGGGCTACAAGCTGCCCGTCATCCTGGAGAGCCGCATCCACGCGCCCGTGGAGGCGGAGGAGGTCCTCTTCGGCGACGACGCGGAGGCGGACGCGTTCATCTATTCGCTCTACGCGGACCTCATCGCGGGCCGGGTGGACGAGCGCGTGCTGTCGCAGGTGCTGGAGGCGGGCGGGGTGTACCCGGACGACGTCGCGCGGGTGCACGAGGCGTGGAAGAAGATCCCGGTGGCGGACCCCGTGCGCCGCATCTTCATCCACCTGGACCGGCTGACGCCGCCCGCGCACTTCACGGCCTACGGGCCGCGCGTGGTGCCCATCTTCAACTACTTCCAGGCGGCCCTGGTGCTGCTGGCGGATGGCCACCTCACGGCGCCCCAGGTGCTGAAGATCGCCGTGGAGATGGTGCAGACGGCGGGGCACAACATCATCACGCTGTCGAACTCCTTCCAGGACCTGCTGAGGCGCGGCCTGCCGCTGCAGCAGGCCGCCATCGCGCTGTCCCAGGCGATGGAGGGGCCCAACGCGCTGCTCAAGGCGATGCGGCCCGTGCCGGACATCCTGGCCGCGTTCAGCAAGCGCCTGGCCGCGCTGGGCACGCAGCCGCCCCCGCCGAAGGTGCAGGCGGTGGACTACGTGTCGCTCATCTCCCACGCGCTGCCCCGGACCCACAAGGGTCGCTCCACGAAGCCCTCGACCTGACGGGCCTCCCGCCCGTTCCACGCGGGGGGCTCCCATGGCCGGGCGGCGGCGGGTGCCTGCCTGCTTGGGGACCGTCCAGGAGGGCCCGGCCTGCCCGTCGCCCGGGGCAGGGTGCCCGGATGGGGCGGGGGCCGGGTGTTAGCCCTGGAAGGGCGCCTTTCGAGGGCGTGGGGCGCCGGGTGATACCGGCGCCTGGAGGGCGGGCGGGGGGGGCCCTGGTGGACCCCGCACGTCCCTGACGAATGTCCTTAAGCGCAGCCCCCATGGGTGGGAGGATGCGTGATAGACGGCAGCCCTTCCGAGGCGAATGACGCGAGACCCGACCCATCCCCCGCCCCTTGGCGGAACGCTGCCAGCCGCGCCCGGAGACGACGCGCGCGGAGAGGCCTCCTTTGAGGCGGCAGCGGTGGAGTCCTCCGGGTCCGCGCACGAGGTACTTTCTATGTCTTCCCCCCTGGACCTGACGGGCCAGGAGGAGCGCACCGCGGCCACCGAGCCGGCGGACTCCTCCGTGCGTCCCAGTGAACCTGAAGCCCGGGCCCCCGAGGCCCCTTTCGACAATGGCACCGAGCCCTCCTTCTCCGCGGACGCGGCGGACGACGAGGGCTTCGACGACGACGAGGACCCCGAGGAGGCCAGCCCGGTCGACCCCGAGGTGAGCGATGAAATCCGCCGCGCCACCGAGGCCCTGAAGGCCGCGGAGGCCGAGGACGCCCAGGCCGCCGCCGAAGCGGGCGACGAGGCCGAGGAGCCCGAGGCCGTCATCCTGGAGCCGGAGCCGGAGCCCGCGGCGAACGAGCCGGAGCTCCAGGCGCCCACCACCACGCGCACCGGCGAGCCGGCGGAGATCGACCCGGACGAGATGGATCCGGATGCGCTCAAGGTGGTGCTGCGGCTGCACCAGCACGGACACCAGGCGTATCTGGTGGGCGGCTGCGTGCGCGACCTGCTCCTGGGCAAGAAGCCCAAGGACTTCGACGTGGCGACCAGCGCCCACCCGGGCGAGGTGCGCGCCATCTTCCGCAACTGCCGGCTCATCGGAAGGCGCTTCCGGCTGGCGCACGTCTACTTCAAGGGCGGGAAGATCGTGGAGGTGTCCACCTTCCGCGCGAACCCGACGGAGCTGGAGCCCGCCCCGGGCGCGGCGACGGACGAGGCGTCGGGTGAGGACCTGCTCATCACCCACGACAACGTCTTCGGCACCGCGCAGCAGGACGCGCGCCGCCGCGACTTCACCATCAACGGGTTGTTCTACGACGCGGCCGAAGGTCGGGTCATCGACTACGTGCGCGGCCGGCGCGACCTGGACGAGCGGTTCATCCGCACCATCGGCGACCCGGAAGTGCGCATGCGCGAGGACCCGGTGCGCATCCTGCGCGCGGTGCGCTTCGCGGCGAAGCTGGACCTGGACATCGAGTCGCGCACCTACGCGGCGATGGAGGGCGCGGTGGAGGACCTGCCGCGCTGCGCGCCCGCGCGCCTGCTGGAGGAGACCTTCCGGCTCATCCGCGGCGGCGTGTCCGCCCCGGCGCTGAAGCTGCTGGCGGCGCTGGACGCGCTGAAGCTGCTGCTGCCGCCGGTGGACGCGTACCTGCGCGAGCACGGCAAGGAAGGGGAGAAGACCTTCTACGCCTTCGCCCAGGCGCTGGATAAGCGCGTGTCGGCGGGCGAGGTGCTGGACGACGCCATCCTCCTGGCGACGCTGCTGGCGCCCATTGGCCGCACGCAGCCGGCGGAGGAGGGCCAGGACGAGGGCCGCGCGTCCGTCGCGCACGTCATCGAGGACCTGCTCGCGGGCTTCGTGGAGGCCGCCAGGCTGCCGCGCCGCATCGCCGAGCGCTGCCGCATGCTGCTGCTGATGCAGCGCACGCTGTCCGGGGAGCGCCGCAAGAAGGCGGGCGCCTTCCGCCGCCACCCGCTCTTCAACGAGGCCCTGGCCGTCTTCGCGATGACGGTGGAGGCCACGGGCGAGGGACGCGAGGCGCTGGAGGCGTGGCAGGCCGGAGAGGTGCCCCCGCAGCGCGCGAGCGCCAGTGGCGCGGCGGACGCGGAAGGCCCCCGGCGCAAGCGCCGCCGTCGCCGCCGTCGTCGCACCGGCGGTGGGAACGGCGAGGGCGGCTCGGGCGCGGAGCGTCCGTCGTCCTCGGGTTCCGACGCGGGCGAGGGGTAGTCCGCGCAGGGGCCGGAGCGCTTCGGCGCTTCGGCTTCGCTCCAACGGGCGCCGGGTCGCGCAGGGGCTGGAGCGCTTCAGCGCTTCGGCTTCTCCACCGGCCGCTCGGAGCGAGGGTCATCGTCGTCCGGCGCCTCCGCGCCCGCGATGTCCGCCATGGTGATGGCCTTGCTGCCGAAGCGCGCGGCGATGCGGTCCATCGCTTCATTCAGCTTGGACGTCTTCGGCGCCGCCGCCGGGAACAACCCGAGCTGTGCCTCGTCCTCGTCCAACTGCACGCTGACGCCCGTGAGCCGCATCGGCTTGCCCTCGTGCGCGCGCTCCAGCAGCTCCAGCGCCGCGCGGTAGAGCACCTGCCCGTCGTCCGTCGCCTCGCGCAGCGTCGTGCGCCGGGTGATGAGCGTGAAGTCCGCGAACTTCAGCTTGAGCTGCACCACGCGGCCCTTCAGCGACGCCCGCCGCAGCCGCCGCGCCACCCGGAGCGCCTGGGCGTGCACGTGCGGCTTCAGCGTCTCCAGGCCCGTCAGGTCCTCCTCGAACGTGTCCTCCGCGCCCACGCTCTTGGCCGCCCGGTCCGGCACCACGTCCCGCGCGTCGATGCCGTGCGACAGCTCCCACAGGTGCCTGCCGCTGGAGCCGAAGCGCTCCTCCAGCCACCCCAGCTCCCGCGCCGCCACGTCCCCGATGGTGGACAGCCCCGCGCGCTTCATCGCCTCCTCCGTCTTGGGCCCCACCCCCCACAGCCGCGACACCGGCAGCCCCGCCAGGAAGGCCACCGTCTCCTCGGGCCGCACCTCGCGCTGGCCGTTGGGTTTGGCCAGGTCGGAGGCAATCTTCGCCACGAACTTCGCCGTGGCGATGCCCGCGGACGCCGGCAGGTTCAGCTCGTGGGCAATCTCCTTGCGGATCCGCTTCGCGATGTCCGCCGCCGCGCCGAACAGCCCCACCGACGCCGTCACGTCCAGGAACGCCTCGTCCAGGGACAGGGGTTCAATGAGCGGCGTGTAGCGCTCGAAGATGGCGAACACCTGCTCGCTGGCCTCCGCGTAGGCGGAGAAGCGGGGCTTCACCACCACCGCGTGCGGGGCCTGCTTCACCGCGCGCGCCATGGGCATCGCGCTCTTCACCCCGAAGGGCCGCACCTCGTAGGAGGCCGCCACCACCACCCCCCGCTGTGCATGCCCGCCAACGATGACGGGCTTGCCCCTCAGGGACGGGTTGTCGCGCTGCTCGACGGACGCATAGAAGGCGTCCATGTCCACGTGGAGGATGGCTCGCATGGCGTGAGTCACTCTAGTGGCCCCCTCTGACAGTGCGGCCCATGAAGACCCTCACCGAATACCTCTGGTTCGAGACGAAGTCCCGGCGCGAGCTGGTGCGCCTCACCGACACCGTGGCCGCGCTGGTGAAGAAGAGCGGCATCCAGGAGGGCATGGTGCTGGTGTCCGCCATGCACATCACCGCGGGCGTCTTCGTCAACGACGACGAACCCGGCCTCCACGAGGACATCTGGGACTGGCTCCAGCACCTGGCGCCCTCCGGCCCCGACTACCGCCACCACCGCACCGGCGAGGACAACGGGGATGCACATCTCAAATCCATGCTCGTCCACCACCAGGTGCTGATCCCCGTCACCGCCGGCAAGCTGGACCTGGGCCCCTGGCAGCAGGTGTTCTACGCGGAGTTCGACGGCCAGCGGCGCAAGCGCGTCATCCTCAAGGTGATGGGGGAGTAGCCCCGCCAGCCTCCGGCAACGTGAGGCCATGCCGCGCCAGCTCCGCCACCAGGTCCGGGGGCAGGGGGCTCACCACGCGCACGGGCTCCTTCGTGACGGGGTGGGGCACGCAGAGCGACCGGGCGTGCAGGAAGAAGCGCCCCAGCTCCGGCGCCTCGCGGCCCCCGTAGAGCGCGTCCCCCACCAGCGGCGCGCCGATGCCGGCCAGGTGCGCGCGCACCTGGTGCAGCACGCCGGTGAGGATCTTCACCTCCACCAGGCTGTAGTCCCCGGAGCGGCCCAGCACCCGGAACCGGGATAGCGCCTCGCGGGCGTCCTCGGCGCCGTGGGGGGCGGGCTCCACGCGGTCCGGGTGGCGCGGGTGGTGGCGCAGGGGCACCTCCACCTCGCCGTCGTCCGCGAGCGGCCCCGTCACCAGCGCGAGGTAGTGCTTGTCCACGGCGCGCTGGGTGAAGGACTCGCGCACGGCGCTCCAGGCCTCGCGCGTGCGGGCCGCGACGACCACGCCGGACGTCTCCACGTCCAGGCGGTGGCACAGGCCGCCCTCGCGCGGGTCCTGGGACGCCTGGGCGCACTCGGGGTAGCGGGAGACGAGCGCGTTGGCGACGGTGCCCGTCTCACCCGGTTGCAGCGGGTGGGAGGCCCGGCCGGCGGGCTTGTCCACGAAGAGCAGCGAGGCGTCCTCGTGCAGGATGACCAGCGGGAAGTCCGCGTCGGGCACGGCCTCGCGCGTCGTCTCCTCCACCGTCACGGCGATCTGCTGGCCGGCGGCGACCATCAGGCCCTTCTTCGCGGGGCGGCCGTTGACGCGCACCTGGCCCTCGTCGAAGAGGCGCTTCATGCGCGCGCGGGACAGGCCCAGGGCCTCGCCCACGAACAGGTCCACGCGCTGGCCCGCCTTGGCGGCGTCCACGGTGAGGGTGTGCGTCGTCGCGGTGCTCACTCGGAGAGGGCCTCGTAGACTTCCTCGGCCGTCTGGAACCGGTCGTCCGGCTCCTTGCGGATGAGGCGATGGGCGACGCGCGCGAGCTGCGGGTCGCCATGCAGGTTGAGCGCGAGCAGCGGCGGTGCCTCCGTCTCCAGCACCTGGCGCCACAGCTCGTGCGGCGTTTTCGCGTCGAACGGCGGACGCCCGCTCATCAGCTCGTACAGGATGACGCCCAGGCTGTACAGGTCCGAGCGTCCATCCAGCGGCTCTCCCAGAATCTGCTCCGGCGCCATGTACCGGTAGGTGCCCACGAGCTTGCCGTCCGCGGTGATGCCCGCGTCGTCCGCGAGGAACTTGGCGAGGCCGAAGTCCATCAGCCGCACCTGCCGGTCGTCGTCCACCATGATGTTGGACGGCTTCAGGTCGCGGTGCACCAGCCCGTGGCCGTGGATGTACGCCAGCGCCTCGCACACCTGGAGCATCGCGTCCTTCAGCCGGCCCATGCGCTCCGGGCGGTTCAGGTCCGCCATGCGCGGCGGGGTGACGGGCGCCAGGGTGGACGGCCTGCGCGCGACTTCGCGGCGCGGATCCAACGGCACGTCGCCCGAATCCGAGTCGTCCTCCGCGCCCGCGCCGTGGAAGCTGGCCAGGTCCTCGCTGGGGGCCTCCTCCGCGAAGGCGTTGAGGCCGAACGTGCCGTCATCGCTGTCCTCGTCCACGACCGAGTCGTCGTCCGCGTCCTCGTCCGGGCCATCCACGCTGCCGAAGTCGTCGTCCTCGGTGCGGCGGATGGACAGCGGCGCGCGAGAGAGCGGCGTGGCCGAGTGCAGCTGGCCCGTGCTCACGTCCAGGTAGTGGCGCAGGGTGAGGCCTTCGATGAGCTCCATGGCCAGGTACGGCCAGCCTTCGTGGACGCCGGCCTCGAAGACCTTCACCACGTTGGGGTGCGCGAGGTCCGCCAGGGTCTCGAATTCGCGCACGAGTCTGCGTGCGGCGCGGTCGTCCAGGGACGGACCGGTCGACAGGAGCTTCAGCGCGACTTCGTCGTTCGTGCGGCGGTCCCGGGCCCGATACACGGTCCCGGCCCCGCCACTGCCGAGCGTCTCCAACACGCGGTAGGGACCAATGGCCTTGCGGGGCATGGGGACGCGGATCCTACGGAGCACGTCACGCCTCGGTCAAACACCGGCTCGCACCTTGCGGGCCAGCGGACGCTCGACCCTCGAGGTCGTTTCACTTTTCCGGAAAACCGTGGGAAACCTCGGCACCAATGCAACTGGGGAAGTACCAGCTCGTTCGGAAGCTCGCGTCGGGGGGCATGGCGGAGGTGTTCCTCGCCAAGGCTGCCGGGCCGCGTGGCTTCGAGAAGACGCTGGTGCTCAAGCGCATCCTTCCGCACCTGGCGGAGGATGAGGCGTTCGTGGAGATGTTCCTGGGCGAGGCGAAGCTGGCCGCCCAGCTGGACCACCCGAACGTGGTGCAGATCTTCGACTTCGGCGAGGCCGACGGCAGCTACTTCCTGGCGATGGAGTACATCGACGGGCCCACGCTGCGCCGGCTCATCAAGCGCTCCACGGAGCAGCAGGCGCCGCTGCCGGTGGCGCTGTGCGCGAAGATGGTGGCCTGCGCCGCGGAGGGGCTGGCGTTCGCGCACGAGCTGGCGGACCCGGAGACGGGGACGCCGCTGGGGCTGGTCCACCGCGACATCAGCCCGGAGAACGTGCTGGTGTCCCGGCAGGGCGCGGTGAAGGTGGTGGACTTCGGCATCGCGAAGGTCGCGGGGCAGAGCCACCGCACGCAGACGGGCGTGGTGAAGGGCAAGGTCGCGTACATGCCCCCGGAGCAGCTCCAGGCCCGGAACATGGATGCGCGCGTGGACGTGTACGCGCTGGGCATGGTGCTCTACGAGCTGCTCACCGGCCGGCGCCCCTTCGACGCGGCGACGGAGGTGGGCATGATGCAGGCCATCCTCTTCGAGCCCTTCGTGCCCGCGGTGGAGCGCCGCCCCGACCTGCCCCCGGCGATGCAGCGCATCCTGGAGCGGGCGCTCGCGAAGGACCGGGTGGAGCGCTATCCGGACTGCCGGGAGCTCCAGGCGGACCTGGAGCGGTTCGTGATGTCCCAGGGCGAGCCCGTGGGCGCGTTCCAGATTGCCCGGCTGGTGGCGCAGGTGACGGAGAACGCCTCGACGCCGCCCACGCCCGTGGCGGCGAAGGTGCGGGAGACCGCGGTCCTGGACGTGGAGGCGCCGGGAAAGCCGAAGCTTCGTCCGGAAGGGGAGGCGCCGCGAGCCGCGGAGGCGTTGACGACGCCGATGCCTGCCGGGAAGGGCACGGCGTGGGGTGCGAAGGCCGGCGCGGAGAGGGCGGATGGCCGTGGACGGGACTCCATGGAGGCTCCCGCGCTGACGGCGCAACCGGCGCTGTCGGGTTCCTTCGATGCGGCAACGGATCCCGCGACGCCTTCCGCGGGCAATCTCCTGCCGCGAGGTGCGTCGCCCGCGCGACCCGTGGTTTCTCCGCCGGCTCCAGCGCGTGGCGATGCCGTGGAGTCCGCGAGTCCGGTGGGGAAGCCCGCTTTGCGCCGTGGGGTGGTGGTGGCTTCGGTGGTGGCCCTGGGCGCGCTGGTGTCGGCGGGGGGATGGGTCGTCCTCGGGTCGGGTTCAAAGCCCGTGGCGCCCGTGGTGAAGGGCGATTCGCCTCCGAAGGACCCGACGCTCACGAACGGAGCCCCGGAGGATCCGCTTGTTCCATCAGGAGCCCTGGCGGTCGTGACCGACGCGGGGGTCGAGGACGCAGGCGCTGGCGAAACGGACGCGGGCGCTGAGGAAGCGGATGCGGGTCCGACTGACGCTGACGCGGGCGCGGCGACCACATCGCCAGATGCGGGCCGTCCCGTGAGGCCGTCGAGGCCTCTTCGCCCGTTGGCCAAGGGAAGAGTGGAGTTCCGGATCCGTCCGTACGCGACGGTGTATCTGGACGGCAAGAACCTGGGGCAGACCCCGTTCGGTGTCGTCGAGGTCACGGAAGGGACGCACCGGGTGCGGCTCGTGAACAGTGACTTGAAGAAGGACGTGACCCGGACCTTTGCGGTGAAGGCCGGCCAGGACAATCTCTTCAAGCTCAACCTGCTGACGGAGTGATTCGCGAGGAACCCGACGTTCAGGGTTTGTACCGCAGCACGGTGCCCTTATGGCCCACGGCCCATATCTCCGTAGGGAGTGGCCCGTCGATGTTCGTGAGCGGCTGGAGCCCTGTGTAGACCGTCTGCCAGGTGCTGCCGTTGAACAGGTGGATCCTGCCTTCGAGGCTGGAGACGTAGACCCCGCTCCGGCCGTAGGCGACGACGTCCGTCAAATGCTCCGAGCCCATCAGGGGCGGTAGCATGCGCCAGACGCCGCGCTCGCGCGCCAGCACCGAGCCGTTGTCAGCCACCGCATAGGCCAGTCGGCTGTCCACCACGTCCACGCTCAAGAGGCCGCTGCTGTGGGGCGCATCCAGGTCTTCTTGCAACCAGGGGCCACCGTCCGGGTTGAAGCGGAACGCCGCCGGTCCACCATCCGACCGGACGCCCACGGCCAGCAGGGTATCGGTCGTTCCCTCTCCGTCCACCGCTCTCAGGCTGGCGGGAACCATGTCGAGCTGGGTGACGGCGCCCGACACGTTGAAGGGCATGGACCAGTGGAAGATCTTCCCGTTGCTGGCCACGGCATAGACCCCCTGGACTCCGCCGTCCTTCGCACTTTCAAGGCCGGTGATACCCGTAAGGTCATTCGAGGCGGATGGAGGACTCGTTTCGTAGCAGGTGGTCACTCCGGGAATAGTGGAGGCCAGCCCGTTGCTGGCCGACGCCAGGAACACCTGTCCGTCACGGCTGCTCCACGCGGCCCTCCAGAATCCTGAGCAGCCCTTCGCGAGCGAGTGATCGCCCACGTGGGACACCACTCCTGTCCCCGTCGCGAGCCATGTGTTGTTGGGCGCATAGGCCGCGAGCGCGGTCCAGTCGCTGGTCCCCGCATCGGGCTGCATCACCCAGGACGAGGTGGAACAGCCCTCATCCACTCGCCCATCGCAGTTGTTGTCCAACCGGTCGCACATCTCTGCAATCCCCTGCGCGATGAACGGGGAGTTCTCATCACAGTCCAACGACTGCGGGGACGCGCCCGGCACCGGAGGTGTGCAACCCATGCCTGCGGGTGTACCGGCCCAGCCATCGCCATCCTCATCGACGAACCAGGGAATGAAGGCCTCGGTCTCACCGTCGGCGCAATTGTCATCCACGCCATTGCAGACCTCCTGGGCTCCTGGGTGGCGTTGTGCGTTGTGGTCATCGCAGTCCGTGCCGCTGGTGCCCACATCGACATAGCCGTCCCCATCCACATCCGTTGCAGACACCACGAGCTGGACACCCAGCACGCTCCCCTTCGGAACCTCTACCTGTTTGCGGGCCTGGGCCAGAGACGTCCCCTCGCAGTTGGCATAATGGGCCGTCGCGACCAGGTCGAACGCGGTGCCCTGTTGCTCCGAGAGCAGGACGCGAAGGTGGGCCGGGTTGTTCGGGGTGACTTGCGTGGTCCCCTTCAGCGAAGTGGTGGCGAGTTCCCGCTGGTCGCGGTCCTGGAGCGACACCCGGACACAGCCCGGGCTGAAACCCTGGGCCTGGACCTCCACGGCGACTCCCCGGTCGCAGGTCGCGTTCTCCGTCAGCCGCAGGGTCGCGTCCTGGAAGCCCCGGCCCACATCCGTGCAGAAGCGCTGGACCTCGACGGCCTCCTTGCTGGGCACGGTGCAGCCCACGCCCAGCCACACTCCGGCCACCGCGAGCCACGCCCTCACGGCGTGCCCGCCTCGGCCGAGGGATCGCTCAGGAAGTACGCAGTGACGGCGCCCACCGCCGCCGCCAGCGCGGTGCCGAACAGGACGTTCGCCACCACCGCCTGACCGCGAGCGTCCTCCAGGTGTCCGTCCACGGCCGAGGACAGCTCCGCCTCGCGCGCGGAGTCCACGTTGCCGCGCGACTGGAGCCCGAACAACGTCCCCGCGCCTCCCGCCGCCACGCCGGTGCCCAGCAGCACCCACGACAGCGTCGGCACCTTCCGCACGGAGGTCCGCTTCGCATCCACCTTCAGGTCCACGCCGGGCGAAGCCACGGTCGCCACCGTCCGCGAGGGCGACGTCGGGGCGGCTCCCACCGTCCGCTGCACGGGCGCATCCGCTGGACGGGGCGTCACCTCCGGGACTGGTTGCGCCACCGCCGGCCGGTCGCGCTGGACCTCCTTGCGCACCGACTCGAAGTCGTCCTCCACCTTGGGCGACACCTTCACCGGCAGCTTCGCGTCCGGCGTCAGCACCAGGCCCGCCCGGAACGAAGCCCGCGCCTCCTCGCGCCGGCCCATGTCCGCCAGCACGACGCCTTCATAGAGGGTCGCCGACGCCCGCTCCGCGTCGGACCGGGCCAGTCGCTTCGCCCGCGTTACCGTGGCCAGCGCCTGCTCGTACTCCAGGTCGTCATGGAGCCGGGCCGTCTCCGCCATCGCGGCCGTGAAGTAGTCCCTGGAGGACGCCGGAGCCGGAGCCCCCACCGCCTGTCCGAAGGCCGGCCCCCCACCAAACAGGCACAGGCCCACCAGGCCACCCAGCAGTCGGAACCGGCCCAGGGCATCAGGAGTTTTCATGGAAGCCCACTCTATCCGGCCCTTTGTGCCCCATGAACCGTTCAACCCCGGCAGGCGACCGGCCAGCGGGGGAGGGGGACCGGCCGGCCACGCGCCCGTGGACGCGACGCGAAGCCACCGCTAGGGTGCGCGGCTTCATGGATCGCCCCACCGTGTTGCCCACCCCTCTCGAGGTCCAGGTCAAGGCCCGGCCTCTCCCGCGCCATGTGGGCATCATCATGGACGGCAACGGGCGTTGGGCGGAGCTCCGGGGCCAGCCGCGCCTGGAGGGCCACCGCGAGGGCAGCGTGAGTGTGCGGGAGGTGACACGCACCGCCCGCCGGGTGGGCGTGCAGGCCCTCACCCTCTACGCCTTCTCCTCCCAGAACTGGGCTCGCCCCGCCGAAGAGGTCGCCGGGCTCATGGAGCTGCTGCGCGAATATCTTGAGTCCGAGCGCGCGGAGATCCTGGACAACGGCATCCGCCTCAACGCCATTGGCGAGGTGGAGAAGCTGCCGCGCTACGTGAAGGACCCGCTGGAGCGGCTGATGGCCGACTCCGCCCACAACACCGGCATGGTCCTCACCCTGGCGCTCTCCTACGGTGGCCGCGAGGAGCTGCTGCGCGCCGCGCGCTCCCTGGCCGAATCCGTGGCCCGGGGCGAACTGGACCCCGCGCACCTGGGCGCGGACGACCTGGAGTCGCGGCTGTGGACCTCCGGGCTTCCCCCCGTGGACCTCGTGGTGCGCACCAGCGGCGAACAGCGCATCTCCAACTTCCTGCTCTGGCAAGTGGCGTACGCCGAGCTGTGCTTCACCGACGCCCTCTGGCCTGACTTCCGCACCGAAGAGTTCCTGCGCTGCCTGTCGCAGTACCAGGGCCGCGAGCGGCGCTTCGGACTGACGTCCGCCCAGCTGAACCGGGACGAAACACCCCAGCGGGCCAAGGCGTGAACGAGAAGAACAAGAACCTCCTCATCCGCATCCTCACGGGCATCACCCTCTTGCCGCTGGTGCTCCTGCTGCTGTTCCTGGGCGGGTGGTACAGCGCGGTGCTGCTCGGCGCCGCCGCGGCCGTGTGCACCGGTGAGTACTACCTCATCACGCAGAAGCGCCTGGGCGCCGCCGCCTGGGTGGGCATGGCCGCCGCCTTCCTCATGCCGCTGCTCCCCCTGAAGGACGCCGCCCGCACGGGCGAGACGGCCTTCTGGGTGACGTCCGTCTTCTTCTTCTTCGCGTGGATCTACAACCTGTTCCGGGGCGCGCTCGCGGAGGCCCCCACCCGGGCCGCGCACCTCGTCACGGGCTTCCTCTACGGCGCCATCGGCCTCACCGCGCTGTCCGCGCTGCGGCTCCTGCCCGAGCACGGCCTGGCGTGGGTCATCTGCGCGCTCACCATCACCTGGGCCAACGACACGCTCGCGTACTTCGCGGGCCGCTTCCTCGGGAAGCACAAGCTCTACCCGGCCGTCAGCCCGAACAAGACGTGGGAGGGCTTCTTCGGCGGCATGGTGGGCTCGGTGCTGGGCATGTTCATCGCCCGGGGGTTCTTCTTCCCCGTCTTCACCGTCTGGGACTGTGTGCTGCTGGGCATCTTCGGTGGACTGCTGGGCCCCGTGGGCGACCTGTGCGAGTCCATGCTCAAGCGCGCGTACGGCGTGAAGGACTCCGGAAAGCTCATTCCCGGACATGGCGGCGTGTTGGATCGCATCGACGCGCTCGTGTTCAACGCGCCGCTGGTGTTCGTCTATGTGCAGTTCGTGAGGCACCTGCTGCCCTAAGTGCCTGTTTTCGCGCCTGCCCGTCTGCCTCGCGCACGTCGTTGCGCGTTGTCCAGGTCGGGGGGCGCGATTACTGTTCGGCCCATGCTCCAGAACCTCGGGTTCTTCATCCTCCTGCTGGGCGTGCTCGTGACGGTGCACGAGCTCGGCCACTTCCTCGTGGCCAAGGCCTGCGGGGTGAAGGTCCTCAAGTTCTCCATCGGCTTCGGGCCGAAGCTCATCGGCTTCACCAAGGGTGAGACGGAGTACCAGGTGGCGCTGCTGCCCCTGGGCGGCTACGTGAAGATGGCGGGTGAGCTGCCCTATGAGGAGCTGTCGCCGGAGGAGGCCTCCCGCAGCTTCCTGGCGCAGCCACCCTGGAAGCGCGGCCTCATCGTGCTGGCGGGCCCGGCGTTCAACCTGGTGTTCCCCATCTTCGTGTACTTCTTCGTGTTCCTGGGCCCCCAGGAGACGCTGTCCACGCGCGTGGGCATGGTGTCGCCGGACATGGCCGCCGCCGCCGCGGGCATCCGCCCCGGAGACCGCATCCTCAAGGTGGAGGGCGAGCCGGTCCGCACCTTCGACGACATGCGCGACGCGTTCGTCGGCAAGTTCGAGCGCCCGGTGCCCATCACCCTGGAGCGCGACGGTCAGCAGCAGGTGGTGCAGGTGACGCCGGAGCGCAGCTCGGAGGTGTCCCCGGTGGACACCGTCGAGCGCGGGATGATTGGCGTGAGCCCCTATCCGCAGCCGCCGGTGGTGGGCGTGCTCGCGGGCTCGGCCGCGGCGAACGCGGGCCTCAAGAGCTTTGACCGGGTGCTGTCCGTCAACGGCGTGCACGTGCAGGACGAAGCGGCCCTCTACCGTGAAGTGGCCAAGGTGCCGGAGGGCTCGCCGCTGGCGCTGAGCGTCGCGCGGCTGTCGCCCGTGGCGGTGGGCGTCGTCTCCGGCCGCGTGCCGGAGGTGAAGCAGGTGTCCCTGTCGCGTCAGGCCGGCGAGGGCCCCGCGGCGCTGGGCGCCGAAGCGGTGGACCTCTACGTGGCGACCGTGGCGTCGGGCAGCGTGGCGGAGGGCGCGGGCATCCAGCCGGGTGACCGCATCGTGGCCATCAACGGCACGCCGCTGAAGTCCTTCAACAAGCTGGCCACGGTGCTCAACGGCCTGCAGGCGCAGCCCTTCACGCTCACGTGGCGCGGCGAAAAGGGTGAGCGCACGGAGAAGCTGGCGCAGGCGCCGCTCAAGATGCGCGACGACTACGGTCAGACGAGCGCGCCGCTGGTGTTCGGCGTGCGCCCGTGGAGCTTCAGCAGCGCGGACCTGCCGCCGGTGGAGAAGGTGACCATCGACCTGGGCCCGGTGGCCGCCTTCAAGGAGGCCGCGCTCATCGTCCCGAAGATCGTCGGGCAGATGGTGCAGGTGCTGGGCGGGCTGGTGGTGGGCAAGGTGTCGCCCAGCACGATTGGCGGCCCCATCATGATGTACCAGCTCGCCGCGAAGAGCGCCGAGCAGGGCATGGACAGCTTCCTCAACCTGATGGCCATCATCTCCATCAACCTGGGCGTGATGAACCTGCTGCCCATCCCGGTGCTGGATGGCTTCCAGCTGCTGTCCGCGGTGTGGGAGGGCATCCGCCGCCGCCCCATCCCCGTGCGCGTGCGCGAGGTGGCGAACATGGTGGGCCTGGCGCTGCTCCTGCTGTTGATGCTCCTGGCCGTGACCAACGACGTGACCCGCTGACCCAAAGAGGTGATGATGCGAGGACGTACCGCGCTCCTGCTGATGGGGATGGGACTGTTCGCCGGTTGCGCGACGCGCGCGACAAAGCCCCCGCCCCCGGAGACGGCTTCGGGCAAGGAAGACCCGAAGGTGACCCGCCGGGACAAGATGCCGGGCACGTACCTGGGCGAGGGCATCGCGTCCTTCTACGGCCCCGGCCTCCACGGCCGGCCCACCGCCAGCGGGGAGAAGTTCAACCAGAACGCGATGACCGCGGCGCACCGCACGGCGCGCTTCGGCTCCTGCGTGAAGGTGCTGAACATGGAGAACGGCCTCCAGGTGGAGGTGCGCATCAACGACCGCGGCCCCTTCGTGGACGGGCGCATCATCGACGTGTCGAAGGCCGCCGCGAAGACGCTGGGCATCCTGGACAAGGGCCTGGCGCGCGTGCGGCTGTACCGGTGCGGCGCGCGCGTGTCACAAGTGCCGCTGGACCTGTGGGCCATTCCGGCCTGAGGGACGAAGGAAGGGACGTTGCCCGTGTTGCTCGCGCTGGACACCTCCACGCTGACGCTGTCGCTCGCCCTGGTGGAACGCCAGGGGGACGCCCTGCGCACGGTGGAGCACGTGGTGGTGCTTCCGCCGGAGAAACAGAGCGAGGCCCTGCCCGGCGTCGTCGGTGAGCTGCTCACGCGCCACGGCCTGAAGCTGACGGACCTGGAGGGGCTGGCGGTGGGCCTGGGGCCGGGGTCCTTCACCGGCCTGCGGATCGGACTCGCCACGGTGAAGTCGCTCGCGTACGCCACGGGCCTGAGGGTGGCCGGCGCGTCGTCGCTGGCGGCGGTGGCGCTGGAGGGCCCGGAGGGCGTGCCGCTGTTCTGCCTCGCCGTGGCGCGCCGGGACGACCTCTACCTGGGCGCCTACCGCCGCACCGGCCACACCGTGGAGGCGCTCGCCGAGGAGACCGCGATGTCGCCGGAGGAGGTGGCCCAGCGCATGGCCGCCGAACCCGGGGCGGTGGCGCTGGGGCCGGCGCTCACGGACTACCGGCAGGCGCTGGAGAAGCACGGCGTCGCGCCGCACCGGCTCCTGTCCGGGCCGGCCTTCCCGTCCGCGGTGGAGGTGGGCCGGCTCGCGCGGCTGCCGGACGCCTATTCCATGCAGGCCCTGTTCGCGCTGGAGCCGCACTACGTCCGGGCGTCGGAGCCGGAGCGCAACCCCAAGTTCCCGCCGCTGCCGGGCCCCGCGCCCACGTCGCGGCTCAAGGAAGACTGACCGCTTTTCAGAAGGGCTCCGCGCGTCGTGCTCGCGCCCCTGGGGACGGTGGCGTAAAGGAGCCCTCATGAAAGAGAACCTTCAAATCGCGGTGGTGGGTGCCACGGGCGTGGTGGGCCGCGAGGTGCTGGCCGCGCTGTACGCGCGCGACGTGCCCATGGAGCAGGTGCGGGCCTTCGGCTCGGAGCGCTCCAAGGGCCTGGAGGTGGAGTACGGCGAGGACACGCTGGAGGTGGAGCTGGCCACGCCGGACGCCTTCAAGGGCGTCCACCTGGTGCTGCTGGCCACCCCGGCGGAGGCGTCCCGCACGCTGGCCCCGGCCGCGCAGGCCGCGGGGGCCTGGGTCGTGGACGCGAGCCCCGCCTTCCGCGGCGACGGCAACGTGCCGCTGGTGCTCCCGGGCTTCAACACGGAGGCCCTGGGGCCGGGCTTCACCTTCAAGGGCCGGGTGGTGTGTCTGCCGGGCATCGTCACCAGCGCGACGGTGCACCTGGTGGAGCCCCTGCGCCGCGCGTTCGGTGTGGTGCGCGCGCAGGTGACGGCGCTGATGGGCGCCTCCAGCGCGGGCGTGCGCGGCATCTCCGAACTGGAGAAGCAGACCGCGGACCTGCTGTCCGGCCGCGAGCCGGAGCCCCAGGCGTTCCCCCACCGGGTGGGCTTCAACCTGGTGCCCCAGGTGGGCGGCTTCATGGTGAACTCCCCCTGGACGGAGGAGGAGGGGGGCTGGACGCTGGAGGCCGCCCGCCTGTTCGCCGCCCTGGGCGAGGTGCCCGTCCTGGCCGGCACCGCCGTGCAGGTGCCCACCTTCCACGGCCACGGCCTCACCGTGAACGTGCAGCTCAAGAAGCCGGGCCCGGTGGAGCAGGTGCGCGCCGCGCTGAAGACGTCCCCGTCCCTCAAGGTGCTGGACGCCCCGGGCGAGCGCATCTACCCCATGCCCATGCTGGTGATGGCCGACCCCGCCATCCACGTGGGCCGGGTGCGCGCCTTCCCCCAGGCCCCGGAGTGGGTGACCCTCTTCGCGTCGGTGGACAACGCCGGCCGGGCGGCCGCCCAACTGGTGGAGGCCGGCCTCAAGCTCACGGAACGTCCCTCCTGACAATTTGGCACGGCCCTTGGGGATGGCGTGTCTGTTTGGCGCGCGAACCCGGGGCTTTTGCCGGTGAACGGGCCGTCCGGACGGGTGTTGTCGGTGGCCCCGCGCTTGCTAGCCTTCCGCCCCATCCATGCGCCTTCCCTTTGTCGCCCTCCTGCTCTTCGCCCTCCCGGTCGCGGCCCAGACGGGGACCGCGGTGCAGTTCACCACGACGGCCTCCACCACCACGACGGTGGTCTCGTCCCGGGCGAACTGCGCCACGCCACGGCGCTTCAACTGGAACCGGACCGGGAGCCTCTGCAACGGGGGCACCCTCTATTTCTATGTCACCTCGGGCAGCTGCGGGTCGCAGCCCGCGACGACGGACCTGGTGCTGGACACCGTCACGGTGAACTCCGCCACCACGGGCTCCGTGAACTTCTCCGTCAGCGAAGTCCTCGCCAAGCTGGCGACCCCGACGACGTGCGACTCACAGCAGAAGGAGATCACCTTCAAGCTGTGCGCCTCCACGCCGACGATCTCGGACTCGTTCAACCTGACCTGCTCGTCCACCTACTCCAACGTGGGCTCCCCCGCGTATGAGGTGAAGTACGACCCCGAGCCGCCCGCGACGCCTTCGATTGGCAAGGTCATCGCGCGGGACTCGGCGCTGTCGGTCCAGGTGGACAACGTGGAGACGGACTCCAACGTCATCGTGGAGCTCAACGCCATCCTGACGGCGGATGCGGGAGTGCCGGGTGATGACGACGCGGGCATGGACGAGGACGCGGGCACGGACGACGCGGGTGCCGACGTCGATGCGGGCGCTGACCTTGATGCGGGCGCGGACGTCGATGCGGGCGCGGAGGCCGACGCTGGCACCACCCCCGTGGAGGGTGAAGGCCCCACGCTTCGCTTCAACAAGGCGGCCGGTGAAGGCAACGTGCTGGCGACGGGGCTCATCAACGGGGTGACGTACCGGGTCCGTGCCAGGGTCGAGGACGAAGCGGGCAACGTGAGCGCCGCGTCCGCGGAGGTGCAAGGCACGCCCGTGAAGAGCAATGGTTTGTTCGACGCATACAAGAACGCCAACGGCCAGGAACAGGGCGGTTGTGCCGCCACCGGCGGAGGCGTCGCGGGCGGCGCGGTGCTGGCGGCGCTGGGCATCTGGCTGTCGTCTCGGAGGAAGGTGTCATGAGCAGCAGCAGGGCAGTGGGGCTGGGAGTCGCGGCGCTTCTCTTGGCGGTTCCGGCGGTGGCGCAGGAGGTGACGATCCCCACGCGCTCCCCGCGCACCGGCGCGATCATCTTCCGCGGTGGCGGCTACAAGCCTCGCATCGACTACGAGAAGGGCCTCACCGGCACTCCGTACAAGGACACCTTCGGGGACTCGTCGCTGCTGCTCATCGAGCTGGAGCTGCAGCGCTTCTTCTACCAGGGCATCGGCACGGCGGGCCTGGGCTTCTCCGCGGGTTACGGGGAGAAGTACGCCAACGCGGTGCTCGCGGACGGCGGCGGCGCGGCGGCGGACAAGGCGGCCCTGAAGGTGGTGCCCCTGCAGCTCAACGGCTTCTACAAGTTCGACTACGCCGCCTTCAAATGGGGCGTGCCGCTGGTGCCGTACGGCAAGCTGGGGCTCGTCTACTCACCGTGGTGGATGACCAAGGGCAGCGGCACCGAGGTGGTGGGCGGTGACACCGCCAAGGGTGGCCGGTGGGGCTACGCGGCCACCGCGGGCGTGTCGTTCCTCCTGGACGTGCTGGAGCCGCGCTTCGCGCGCGACTTCGACTCCGACCTGGGCGTGAACCACTCGTACCTCTTCGCCGAGTACACCTACGCGGAAGTGAACAACTTCGGCAGCGCGGGCCTGAACCTGGGCAGCCGGCGCTGGATGTTCGGTCTGGCGTTGGATTACTAACGGAACGCCCATGGCGTCCCGTCCCCGCGCGCTCCCGTCCTGTCTGCCGCTCCTCCTGTTGACGGTCGCCGTGGGGCTCGTCGCCCCCGGCTGCCGGAGCGTGAGGCCCGACCTGGGCCCGGAGCGGACGCTGGAGGCGGGCGTGCCGGAGTCCTTCGGCTCGCAGAACGAGAAGGCGCCCTCCGTCACCTGGGACTTCGGGGACGGAACGCCGCCCCGGACGGCGCCGGGCGTGCGCCACGCGTGGGCCACCGAGGGCCGCTACACGGTGCGCGCGCTGGACGGGGAGAAGGAGCTGGCCCGGGTGGTGCTCACCGTGGTGCCGCGTCCGGTGCTGCGCGCGGTGCCCGAGGACGCGCAGACGGTGCTCTGGGTGCCCCGCCTGCGCGGCAACGTGGAGGGCCTGGTGGACTTCTACGCGCGGGCCATTGGCTCGGGGAATGCCCGGCGTTCGCTGGAGGAGGCGCCGCTGGTGCCGCTGCTGCTGCGCAGCCTCTCGGGCGGCCCCACGGTGGTGGACCCGGAGGAGGGCTTCGGCTTCTTCCTGATGCCGGGCTTCGACGGCGTGGTGGCGCTGCTGGGCGTGACGGACATGCGCGCGGCGCTGGAGGCCGTCTCGCGCGAGCTGCGGAGCGCCGGCCACCGGGTGCTGCCCCGGGAGGATGGGAGCGCGCGCGTGGAGCCGGTGGACGGCGGGCACGCGATGCTGCTGTTCGCGGACCGGGGCTACGTGTACCTGGCGGTGCCGGACTCCCCGGACGCGCCTGAGCCCGGGGAGACGGTGAAGGCGCTGGCGGTGGAGTCGCCAGGGTCGCCGGACGTGAACGTCGTGCGCCGCCGCGTGGAGGCCCTGTCGGGGCCGGGCGTGTCGGAGAACGCGCTGCTGGGCGAATTGCGCGGCAAGGTGCGCGACGGCAGCGTGTTCCTCTTCTCCGCGCCGCCGGTGCCGGAGGGGGAGCAGGACGACATGCCGGTGCGGGGCTTCTTCGGCGCGCTGGCGGTGCAGGCGGATCAGGCGGAGCTGGACGGCTTCCTGTCCTCGTCCCGGCCGCTGCTGGGCGCGACGCGGGGCCCGGCCTCGGCGCTGCTCGGGCGCGCGGCGGCGGGGCCGGTGGCGGCCGCGCAGCTGTCCGTGCCGCCGGAGGAGCTGGCGCGGCTGGTGTTCGGCTCGCCCGGTTCGCCCCGACGGCAGCGCACGCTGGAGCGCTGGCGCACGCAGGGGCTGGACGCGGAGGCGCTCTTGAAGGCGCTGCGCGGGGACGTGGCGATGCTCGTCTACTTCGACGCGGCGGCCTTCTTCCAGGGCTTCATCCGCGACCAGCGCCCGGCGCCCAAGGGCACCGTGGTGATGGAGGCGGGGCTCACGTCGCTGCCGCCGGTGCTCCAACTGGTGCAGAAGCAGCTCCAGGACAACGGGCTCGTCTTCCAGAAGGAGACGCAAGGGGACACCACGCGCTTCCGCACGCGGCTGCTGGAGCAGCCGGTGTCGCTGTCGCTCAGCCCGGAGCGCGCCACGCTGGAGGCGGGCGAGGTGCTGGCCGGCCGTGAGCGGGGCGACGTGGGCGCGACGCTGCGCACGCGCTTCGGCGGGGAGGCGTTCGGTCCGGGCCACCTGTCGCTGATGGTGGACCTGGGGCGGCTGCGCGCGGACCTCGCGGGCGCGCGCTCGGTGCCGGGCGTGGGGCAGGGGCAGCTGCTGGCCAGCCAGGTCTTCGTCGGCGCGCTGCTGGAGCGCCTCACCCCGCTGGAGTACGGGTTCCTCGACTTCGCCCCCACCGAGGGGGGAGGTCGGCTCCGGGGCCGCGTCGTGTTGCGCGAGCGCTAGGTCGGTCGCCGCAGGGCGCACCCCTGCCTTGGGTCCTGTCACTTGTCGCTCCCGACGCGGGAGCCCTGGAGGGCGTTCAGGTCATGTCCGTCACGGTGCTGTACTTCGCCGCGGCCCGCGAGCGCGCGGGCCTGGCGAGGGAGTCCCTGGAGGTGCCCGACGGCGCGCGCGTGTCGGACGTGCTGGCGCTGCTCGCCGCGCGGCACCCGGCGCTGACGCCGCTGCTGCCGCACCTGCGCGTGGCGGTGCAGCAGCAGTTCGTGGGGACGGACGCCCCGGTGCCCCAGGGCGCGGAGCTGGCGCTGATTCCGCCCGTGGCCGGAGGCGCTCCGGGCCTCTTCGCGGTGGTGGACCGGCCGCTCGTCCTGGCGGAGGTCGTGGACGCGGTGGCCGCGGAGTCCGCCGGCGGGCTGGTGACGTTCTCCGGCGCGGTGCGCAACCAGACGAAGGGCCGGCGCGTGCTGCGGCTGGAGTACGAGGCCTACGCGCCCATGGCGGAGGCGAAGCTCGCGGAGATTGGCGAGGAGGTCGCGAACCAGTGGCCGGGCACGCGGCTGGCCATCGTGCACCGCGTGGGCACGCTGGTGCCGGGGGAGCTGGCCGTCGTCATCGCCGCGGCGTCCGCGCACCGCAAGGAGGCCTTCCGGGGCTGCGAGCACGCCATCGAGCGGCTCAAGCAGGACGTGCCCATCTGGAAGAAGGAGTTCTTCGAGGACGGCGAGGTGTGGGTGGGACTGGGGCCCTGACGCGGCCCCGGCGCCCCGCTACCGCACGCCGAAGCTCGCGGGGACGGTGACGCGCGCGCCGCCGTCCTGCTCGCGCGTGGCCTTCTCCTCGGCCGAGAGGGGCCGCATGGGCTGGTCCAACCCGAGCGTCTTGCGCCGCGCCTCCTCCTTGTCATGGGCGGACTGGAGCGCGCGCGCGTTGCTCGCGGCGATGCGCTGCGGATCCGGCCCCATGGTGAGGAAGGCGACGGGGGCGCTCAGGAAGAGCATGGCCGCGATGATGATCCAGGCCACGTCGCGCACCCGGAAGCGGTCCGCGCGCTCCTTCACCACCGAGGGCTGCACGAGCAGCCGCAGCTCTCCCTCCACCAGCCGCAGCGTCATGCCCTCGCGCAGCTCCAGGGACACGCGGCCGGGCGCGCCCGTGAGCTCCTCCGGGCCCACCGCGTGGAAGTCGTCGCCCTTGAGGCTCTTCTCCACCCGGGCCGACGGCGGGACGTGGATGCGCCAGCCCTTCGGGGTGCGCTCCGCGAGCAGGAAGGGCTCCTCCGGCAGGGTGAAGCCGTAGAGGGGCAGGGGGGCCGTCTCGTCGGGCGCGGCGTGGACCTGGGCCAGCTCGGGGCCGTAGCTCCAGGCCTCCGCCAGGGAGGTGCCCCAATACAGCTCGCAGAAGAGTCCGCCATCCGCCACGTTGGGGGAGGGCACGGGAACGGTCGCCATGTCGGGCGGGAGCATAAAGCCTTCGCTCCCTTCCGGCCCGGCTTCCTGCCGGGGGCCGTCCCCTGGCGGACGCCCCCACGCCTGGCTGCCCTCCCGGGAGGCGGCGCCCGGCTCAGCTTCCCGTCAAATCCTTGAGCAGCGCCTCCAGGGTCTCGAAGTGCAGCGGCTTCACCAGGTGCGCGTCGAAGCCCGCGGCCTTGGAGCGCTGGCGGTCGGACTCCTGGCCATAGCCCGTCACCGCGACCAGCTTCATCGCGCGGGGCTCCTCCTGCTGCCGGAGCAGCCGCGCCAACTCATAGCCGTCCATCACCGGCAGCCCGATGTCCAGCAGGGCGATTTCAGGAAGGAAGCCCTTCGCGGCCTCCAGGCCACTGGGGCCGTCGTAGGCCACGCGCGTGTCGCAGCCGAGGAACGCCAGGGATTCGGAGAGCACGTCCGCCGCGTCCTTGTTGTCGTCCACGATGAGCACGCGCGCGCTCACGGTGGTGGGCTCCGGGGGCACCAGCGCGCCGGGCTGCGGCGTGGGCAGGGCGGCCGGCGCTTCCGCCTCCAGCGCGGGCAGGCGCACCGTGAAGGTGCTGCCGCGGCCCCGGCCCGGGCTGTGGGCGCTGATGGTGCCCTCGTGCAGGGTCACCAGGCTCTTCGCGATGGCGAGCCCCAGCCCCAGTCCGCCCTGGGAGCGGTCCAGGGCCTGGTGCTCCTGCACGAAGAGGTCGAACACGCGCGGCATCATCTCCGGGGCGACGCCCACGCCCGTGTCGCGCACGCTGACGACCAGCTCCCGGCCCTCGCGCGAGCCCGTCACCGCGAGGAAGCCGCCCGGCTCGGTGTACTTCGCGGCGTTGGTGAGCAGGTTGGCGAACACCTGCGCCAGCCGCGTGGGGTCTGCGTCCAGCAGGTCCGTGCCGTGCACGGGCAGGTCCACCTCCAGCGTGTGCTGGCGCTGCTCGATGAGGGGGCTGGTCTGCTCAATCGCCTTGGCCACCACTTCGGTGAGCGTGATGCGCTCGCGCTTGAGGGTGACCTTGCCCCGGGTGACGCGGCTGACGTCCAGCAGGTCGTCCACCATCCGCACCAGGTGCGTCACCTGCCGCTCGATGAGGGTGCGCTCGCGCTCCGCGGCGGTGTCGCCCCGCAGGCGCATGAGCTGGAGCGCGGTGAGGATGGGGGCCAGGGGGTTTCTCAGCTCGTGGCCCAGCATCGCGAGGAACTCGTCCTTGGCGCGGTTGGCGGACTCCGCCTCACGCCGCGCGGTGGCCAGCTCCGTCACGTCGAAGACCACCACGACGATGGCCTCCACCTGCCCCTGCGCGTCGCTCATGGGCTGGTAGACGAAGTCGAAGAAGACCTCCTGCGCCTGCTCCGGAGCGTGGTGGAAGACGATGCGCACGGAGCGGCCGATGAAGGGCTCGCCCGTGGTGTAGACGCCGTCCAGCAGCTCGTAGATGCCCTGGTGGGCCAGGTCCGGGAGCGCCTCGCGGATGCCCTTGCCCATCACGTCGCGGTGGGCGATGAGCCGCAGGTAGTTCTGGTTGGCGAACTCGTAGACGTGCGTCGGACCGCGCAGGATGGCGATGCCCACGGGGGCGTGCTGGAAGATGCGCGCCAGCCGCTCGCCGTGCGCGGCCTCCAGCGCGCGCAGCCGCGAGCGCGTGAGCTGGGCGGTGACGCGCGCGAGCAGCTCCCGGGTGGAGAAGGGCTTCACCAGGTAGTCATCCGCGCCCGCGTGGAGGCCCTCCTCCTGGGCCTCCTCGCCCGCGCGCGCGGACAGCAGGATGACGGGCACGTGCCGGGTGCGCTCGTCGGCGCGCAGGGCCTGGAGCAGACCGAAGCCGTCCAGGCGCGGCATCATCACGTCGGTGATGATCAGGTCCGGGGGCCGGGCGAGCGCGGCCTGGAGCGCGGCCTCTCCGTCCGCCACCGCCTCCACCGTCCAGCTGACGCCGAGCAGCCGGCCCACGTAGTCGCGCATGTCGGCGTTGTCGTCCACCAGCAGGATGCGCGAGCGGCCCAGCGCGCCCAGCGCGGCGGTGTCGACGTGCCGCGTGGGCTCACCGTCCTGCCCGAGCGCGGGGGGGCTTCCGGGCAGCCAGCCCAGGGCGTCGCGCACGTAGGGGTTCGCGCCCGTCAGGGGGGCGCGGTGGTGCCGGGCGGACGTCACCTGCTCCTTCGGCAGGTGCCCGAAGCCCGCGGGGATGCGCACGGTGAACGTCGTGCCCCGGTCCACCTCGCTGCGCACGCCGAGCGTGCCCCCGTGCAGCCGCACCAGCTCGTGCACCAGCGCCAGCCCGATGCCGGAGCCCTCATGGGAGCGGGAGCGCGCGTTCTGGATGCGGTGGAAGCGCTCGAACAGCCGGGGCAGCTCGTGCTCGGGGATGCCGGTGCCGGTGTCGGTGACGCGCAGCTCGGCGTGTCCGTCGTGCCACCCCTGCGCCACGGTGATGCTGCCCGTGAAGGTGAACTTCAGCGCGTTGGACAGCAGGTTGAGGACGATCTTCTCCCACATCTCATGGTCCACCCAGGCCGGCTCCGGCAGGGGAGGACAGTCGACGTCGAACACCAGCCCCGCGCGCTCGATGGCGGAGCGGAAGGCGCTGGCGAGCCCGGCGGTCAGGGTGGAGAGGTCGGTGGGCTCGTACGCGGCCTGCACGCGGCCGGCTTCGATGCGCGCGAAGTCCAGCAGCGTGTTGACCAGCTTGCGCAGGCGCACGGCGTTGCGGTGCACCGTCTCCAGCGCTTCACCCTGGAGCGTGCGCTCGGGGGTGGCGAGCGCGTCCTCGGTGGGCCCCAGCAGCAGCGTGAGCGGCGTGCGCAGCTCGTGGCTGATGTTGCTGAAGAAGGCCGTCTTCGCGCGATCCAACGCGGCGAGCGCCTCCGCGCGCTGGCGCTCCTCCTCGTAGGCGCGCGCGTTGGCGAGCGTGGACGCGACCTGCTCCGCGGTGAGCTGGAAGAACGTGTGGTAGCGCGCGTCGAGCTGGCGGCGGGGGCTCACGCCGCCGACGAGGAAGCCCAGGGGGCGCGCCTGTCCCGGCCGCGTCAGCGCGCGCACCACCGCGAGCGGTGGCGGGGTGTTCCAGCGGCCTCCGGGCAGCTCAATGAGGCGCCGCGACAGGTCCCCCACGACGACCGCTTCGCCCGTGCGGGCGGCTTCGGCGAAGGGCCAGTCGGTGTCCCGCTCGTCGCTCAGGCGCTGCTGGAGCGGCCGCGCGGCGAGCGTGGCCTCCGACAGCGCGGCGCTGCCCACGCGCCGGGCGGTGTTTCCGTCCTGCTCCAGCAGGTAGAGCAGGGTGAAGGGCAGGTCCAGGTCGTTGCCCGCGAGCACGTCCACCACGGCCTGCGCGGCCTGCTCGGCAGAGCGGGCGTCGGTGGTGCGGGCCGCCAGGTCGCGCAGCATGCGCAGCTGCCGGTCGTGCTGCACCTCCTCGGTGGTCTCTCGCACGGTGACGAGCACGCCGCCCACGCTGCCCTGCTCGTCGGGAACGGGGCTGTACGAGAACGTGTGGAACGTCTCCTCGATGAACCCGCGGCTGTTGATGAACAGGGGCAGGTTTTCGCTCCACGTCGCGGGCGCGCCCTCGAGCACGCCCCTCGCCATGGGGCCGATGACGTTCCAGATCTCCTTCCACACCGCTTCGCCAGGAGCGCCGAGGGAGCCTGGGTGCTTGTGGCCGAGCACCGGACGGTAGGCGTCGTTGTAGACCTGGATCATCTCCGGGCCCCACCACATGAGCATGGGGAACCGGTTGTTGAGCACCACGCCCACCATCGTCTTCAAGCTGACGGGCCAGTCGCGCGACGGACCCAGCGGCGTCTGGGCCCAGTCCAGCGAACGCACCAGTGCCCCCATCTCACCGCCGCCCGCGAAGTGACGTTCGTCGGAAGGGGTGGGGGACAGGGGCAGGGGCAGGGGCATGCGGTTCTCAGGGGGAGGAGCCGAAGCAGGTGAGAGCCCCGGCTTCTAGTGGCGCGCAGGGGCTACTGCAATCGAGGGCGGTGCGCGCGACCGCGCAGGTCTGCCCGGGCGGCAGGCGCTCGGTGGGCCGCACGTAGGACAAAGGAGCGGGCGCTTCACCGCGCCGGGCGCCTCAGGGAGGGGCCGGCGTCACGACGCGCGCCGGTGGCTGACCAGGGGAGGGGGTTCCCGCGTCCTGCGTCGCAGCCGGCGCGGTGGACGCGGTTGCAGGAGGTGGGGCGGTCGCGGGCCCCGGTTTGCCGTTCGGCCCTGCTGGAGACGTTGCCGCCGCCGGCGCAGGCACAGGAGCCGTGGACGCCGCTGGGACAATCGCAGGCTTTCCGCCCGCCACCGCAGGAGGCGTGGACGCCGCCGGGACGGGCGCAGGCCTTCCGCCCGCCACCGCAGGAGGCGTTGAAGCTGTCGGAGCAGGCTTGCCGCCCGCCACCGCTGGAGGCGTGGGCGCCACCGTGCCGCCCGGACCGGCACGGGACTCCAACGGGGCAGGCAGCGCGCGGCGGATCTCCGCGCCCGCCGTGGCCACGATTCCAATCGACAGGAAGAGGAACCCGGCCGTCTGCGCCACCGTCTCCACGCGCGGCGGGATGCGCCGGCCGCTCACCGCCTCGACGGCGAGCAGCAGCACCCGGCCACCATCCAGCCCCGGCACCGGCACCATCGTCAGCAGCGCCAGCGCCACCGACGCCGCCACCATCGCGCGCACCAGCGCATCCAGCCCTGACGCGGTGGACGACGCGACGTCGGAGGACTCCTGGCGCATCAGCGCGCCCGGCCCGGCCCGGCCCGCGACGTCCGGGCCCCGCACCATCGCCACCAGCGTGGACAGCGCCTCGGAGGCCACCCGCCCCGTGTGCACGAATGACTGGCGCAGCGCCTCGCCGGGCGCGTGCGTGCGGAACACGTACTGCTGGCTCACGCCAATGCGCCCCGTGCCCCGCTCATCCCCACGGGGCCGCACCTTCACCGTGCGCGGCTCGCCGTGTCGCTCCACCGCCAGCTCCAGCTCGCGGCCCACGCCGTCCGCGACCCGCGCGACGAAGTCCGACCATTTCTCCAGCGGCTTGCCGTCCACGCGCAGCAGCCGGTCCCCCGGCAGCAGCTGCGCTCGCGCCGCCTCCGAGCCCGGCACCACCGTGCCCACCGTCAGCGGCACCACCACGTGCGTGCCCGACGAATACAGCGCGAACAGCAGCCCCATCGCCACCGCGTAGTTCGCCACCGGCCCCGCCAGGATGATGCCCATCCGCTTGAGCGGCCCCAGCGTGCCGAACCCCGTCGTGTCCTCTTCCCCGGCGCGGTGCGGGTTCATGCCCCGCAGGTCCGCGGACGCGCCCAGGGGAATCGCCCCCAGCACGAACTGCGTGCCCCCCAGCCGGAACGACAGCAGGGGCGGCCCGAAGCCCACGGTGAAGCGCGGCACGCGCACGCCCAGCAGGCGCGCGGCCAGCAGGTGCCCCAGCTCATGCACGATGAGCAGCGCTCCGAGGGCGAGCAGGACGAAGAGGTAGTGCATCCGGACCCCGGCGGACTACAGCTTGCGGCGCTTCCCGGTGCGCTTGTACGTCAGGTAGTCGGACAGGATGGTGCCGTGGTCGAAGCAGAGGTCCCTGGGCAGCGCGTCCAGCGTGAAGGTCTTCGCCTCCGCCGCGTCGTCCGCGCCCACCGGCTCGCCCGTCGCTTTCGCGATGAACACCGTGGAGATGGTGTGCAGCCGGGGGTCGCGCTTCGGATCCGAATAGCTGAAGAACTGCTCCTCCAGCGTCACGTCCAGCCCCGTCTCCTCCTTGGCCTCGCGGATGGCCGCCTTGTCCAGCGGCTCGCCCTCATCCACGAAACCGCCCGGCAGCGCCCAGCCCACGGGGGGATTCGCGCGGCGGATGAGCACGATGCGCTCGCCTGACAACTCGATGATGCAGTCCACGGTGGGTTTGGGGTTGCGGTATTCGGGCATGGCGTCGCACTCTACCCTCGCCCCTACCCGAGCGCCCGCTTCGGATGCCTCTCGTGGGCGATGGTGCGTGCCGTGTCTACCCTCCGACGCCTCTGCCTCGCTGCCCTCGCGCTCACGGCCCCTTCCCTGGCGGGCTGCCTGCCGTACAGCCAGAACCAGGGCGAATACACGCTGACCCCCGTGGAGGTCCTGCGCGACGAGTGCAACCTGCTGCCAGAGGTGGTCGGCGCGTTCCAGTTGAGCCTCCAGATTTCAGGCCGCGTCGTGCGCGCGGACTTCGGCGTGCAGGACATGCAGCTGCTCGGCTACTTCCTGGAGGACGGCGAGGCGTTCACCGCCGACGGCAGCGTGGCCAACGTGAGCATCGCGACGACCGGCGAGGAGTGCCTGCTCGATCAGGTCCGCCTGCACCTGGACGCCACGACCCAGTGTCCGACGCAGTTCAATGGTCAACTGCGACTCGCCTATGACTCCAACGGCGTCGCGCGCTGCAACTGCGAGCTGTGGGTCCGCTTCGAAGGCGTTCAGGGCAACACCCGCTGCGAAGAGTCGCCTTGAGACTCGGGGGCCGGGCCCCTACAACAGGAGGGCTGTTCCCACGCGCAGTGGAGGGACGCCCATGGCAGACACGCAGGCAATCGACTCGGTCCTGAACGAGTCCCGCGTCTTCGCACCCCCCGAGGACTTCTCCCGGCGGGCCCACATCCGCAGCATGCAGGACTACCAGCGGCTGTGGGACGAAGCGGAGAAGGATCCGCAAAGGTACTGGGGAGACCGGGCCCGCGAGGAGCTCTTCTGGAAGGAGCCCTTCCAGACGGTGCTGGAGTGGAAGCCGCCCCACGCGCGCTGGTTCATCGAGGGGAGGACCAACCTCGCCTACAACTGCCTGGACCGGCACCTGCCGAAGCTCCAGGACAAGCCCGCCATCCTCTTCGAGGGGGAGCCCGGCGACCGCCGGAGCGTCACCTACGGAGAGCTGTCCCGGCAGGTGAACCAGCTGGCCAACGGCCTCAAGTCCCTGGGCGTGAAGAAGGGCGACCGCGTGGGCATCTACCTGCCCATGGTGCCGGAGGCGGCCGTCGCCATGCTGGCGTGCGCGCGCGTGGGCGCGGTGCACTCCGTGGTGTTCGGCGGCTTCTCCTCGGAGGCGCTCCAGGAGCGCATGAAGGACATGGGCGCGAAGGTGCTGCTCACCGCGGACGGCGGCTGGCGCAAGGGCGCCGTGGTGCCGCTGATGAAGAACGTGGAGGCCGCGCTCCCGAACGCCCCCAGCATCGAGAAGGTCGTCGTGCTCACGCGCACCGGCGACGGGAAGCTCCCCCAGGGCCCGAAGTACATGGCGTGGGACGCGCTGGTGAAGGGCCAGCCGGACACCTGCGAGCCGGAGTGGGTGGAGAGCGAACACCCGCTGTTCATCCTCTACACGTCCGGCTCCACCGGGAAGCCCAAGGGCGTGCTGCACACCACGGCGGGCTATGCCCTGAACGCGTCGCTCACCACGCGCTGGGTGTTCGACCTGCGCGAGGACGACGTCTACTGGTGCACCGCGGACGTGGGCTGGGTGACGGGCCACACGTACGTCGTCTACGGCCCGCTGATGAACGGCGTCACCACGGTGCTCTATGAAGGCGCGCCCACCCAGCCGGGGCCGGATCGCTTCTGGGACATCATCGAGCGCTACAAGGCCACCATCCTCTACACCGCGCCCACCGCCATCCGCGCCTTCATGCGCCTGGGGGACGGGCCGGTGAAGCAGCACGACCTGTCCTCGCTGCGCCTGCTCGGCAGCGTGGGGGAGCCCATCAACCCCGAGGCGTGGATGTGGTACCGCGACGTCATCGGCGGCGGGCGCTGCCCCGTCGTGGACACCTGGTGGCAGACGGAGACGGGCAGCATCATGATCTCCCCCCTGCCCGGGGCCACGCCCACCAAGCCGGGCTCCGCCACCTTCCCGCTGCCCGGCATCCACGCGGAGATATTGGACCGCGACGGCAACCGGGTGCCGAAGGGGCAGGGCGGCCTGCTGTTCGTGACGAAGCCCTGGCCGTCCATGCTGCGCACCGTGTACGGGGACCCGGAGCGGTACGTGAGCACGTACTTCAGCGAACTGCCCGGCATGTACTTCACCGGCGACGGCGCGCGCACGGACGCGGACGGCTACATCTGGCTGATGGGCCGCGTGGACGACGTGGTGAACGTGGCCGGCCACCGCCTGGGCACCGCGGAGGTGGAGAGCGCGCTCGTGGCGCACGCGAAGGTGTCCGAGGCCGCCGTGGTGGGACGCCCGGACGACCTGAAGGGCACCGCGCTGGTCGCCTTCGTGACGCTCAAGCAGGGCAACGCCCCGTCGGACGCGCTCAAGAAGGAGCTGGCCACGCACGTGAGCAAGGAGATTGGCGCCATCGCGCGGCCGGATGAGATCCGCTTCGCGGAAGGCCTCCCCAAGACGCGCTCGGGGAAGATCATGCGCCGGCTGCTGCGCGACGTGGCCGCGGGCAAGAAGTCCACGCAGGACACCACCACGCTGGAGGACCTCAACGTGCTGGCCGCCCTCGGTCAGAACGACGAGTAGAGGCCTGGCGGGCCCTGCCTACGGCCGGCCGTCCTCCGTGTCCTTGCGGGGGCGGCCGTGCTTGTCCCGCACGTTCTCCCGGTCCGCCTTGCTCCACCAGATGCGGGAGCTCCACAGCGCCGGGCCCAGGACGACCGTGAGGACGAAGAAGACGACCAGGCCCACCACGATCTCCGTCACGGCTTCCTCCAGGGTTCCCAGGGCGGAAGTGCGCAGGGGACCGCGGAGGCAACCCTAGCGTCCCCGTACCCCGGGTGCCATCCAGCGCGCGGGGCGGGCAGTAGTGAGATGCACGGCGTCCATGGGCCCCGTGCATGCCGCACGGCGGCGAGCCCCACGCCCGGGCCCCGGCCCGGGCGCCTCCCGGTCGGGCAACCTGCCTGGGCGGGCAGCGGGCGGCAGTCCTGCTAGATTGCGCCGCCATGAACCGATTTGCCTCGACCCTGTTCACCGCGCTGCCGCTCACGGCGGCGCTCGTCGCCCCCGTCGCGGACGCATGCACCAGCATGCTCGTGACGAAGGGCGCCACGACGGACGGCTCCACGTTCATCACCTACTCGGCGGACGCGCACGAACTGTACGGCGAGCTGTACTACACGCCCGCGCGCCGTCACGCGGCCGGCGCGCAGCGCGACATCGTGGAGTGGGACACCGGCAAGTTCCTGGGGCGCATCAAGGAGCTGCCCGCCACGTACTCCGTGGTGGGCAACATGAACGAGCACCAGCTCTCCATCAGCGAGTCCACCTTCACGGGCCGCAAGGAGCTGGAGGGGCCCGCGGGCATCATCGACTACGGCTCGCTCATCTACGTGGCGCTGGAGCGCGCGAAGACGGCGCGTGAGGCCATCCAGGTGATGACGGACCTGGTGGCGGAGTACGGCTATGCCTCCACCGGGGAGACGTTCTCCATCGCGGACCCGAAGGAGGCGTGGCTGCTGGAGATGATTGGCAAGGGCGCAGGCCAGAAGGGCGCGGTGTGGGTGGCCCGCAAGCTCCCCGACGGCGTCATCTCCGCGCACGCCAACCAGGCGCGCATCCGCCAGTTCCCGCTCAACGACTCCGGCACCACGCTGTACTCGCCGGACGTCATCACCTTCGCGCGCTCGAAGGGATGGTTCACGGGCGCCGACAAGGACTTCAGCTTCGCGGACACGTACCACCCGCTGGACTTCGGCGGGCAGCGCTTCTCCGAAGGGCGCGTGTGGAGCATCTTCCGCCGCGCGGCCCCGTCCCTGAAGCTGGGCCTGGAGTACGCGGAAGGCACGGACCTGAACAAGCGCCTGCCCCTGTGGGTGAAGCCGGACAAGAAGGTGTCCGTGCAGGACACGATGGCGCTCATGCGCGACCACTTCGAGGGCACGCCGCTGGACATGTCCAAGGACGTGGGCGCGGGGCCCTACGCGGCGCCCTACCGCTGGCGGCCCATGACGTGGGACGTGGACGGCAAGCACTACGTCCACGAGCGCGCCATCTCCACGCAGCAGACGGGTTTCTCCTTCGTCGCGCAGATGCGCGCGTCGCTGCCCAACGCCATCGGCGGCGTGCTCTGGTTCGGCGTGGATGACACGTACACCACCGTCTACACGCCCATGTACGCGGGCATCCGGCAGGTGCCGAAGAACTTCTCCCAGGGCGTGGCCAGCCGCGGCGACTTCTCCTGGGACTCCTCCTTCTGGGTCTTCAACTGGGTGTCGAACCAGGCCTACGGGCGCTGGAGCGACATGATCGTCGACGTGCAGAAGGCCCAGGGCGAACTGGAGGGCCAGTTCCTCGCGGACCAGGCCCACGTGGAGAGCATCGCGCAGGTGCTCTACAAGCGCACGCCGGAGCAGGCCCGCCAGTACCTCACGGAGTACTCGCTCCAGCAGGGCGACAAGGTGCACGCGCGCTGGCGCAAGCTGGGCGAGCAGCTGCTCGTGAAGTACATCGACGGCAACGTGCGGGACGGGACGGGCAAGGTGAACCACCCCCGCTACCAGGACGCGTGGTACCGCCGCATCGCCGCCGACAACGGCGCCCGGCTGCAGTCGCGTGAGAAGCCCGAGCCGAAGCCCCAGGCCCCCGCGGCGCCGGCCCCGGCCGCCGTCCCGGCCACGCCGAAGCCCACCGTGGCCCCGGCCCCCTGAAGCCTGCCTCCCGGGGGCCCCGGGACGCCGGAGGGCCCTCCTCCGGTGTCCTGCTCCCGGGCCTGGCGCGGTCGTGACGCGGTGTCCGTCCATGGGCCCGCGCGGCGTCGGGCCCCGCGGATCCTTCACGTTCGCGCGTGTGTCGACGCGTGGCTTGTGGCAGTCACGGGCCCGGGCGGAGCGCGCCCCTTCGCGAAGGACGGTTCCTTGAGTGATGCTTCCGCTGTGACAGCCCTGCCGTTTCGGGACGACGAGCTGGCGGACTTCCTCGTGCGCACCAGCCGCACGTTCGCGCTCGCCATCCCGCTGCTGGAGGAGCCCCTGCGCCGCGAGGTGGGCCTGGGCTACCTGCTGCTGCGCGTCGCGGACACCCTGGAGGACGCCGCCCCCTGGCCGCGCGAGGAGCGGCGCGAGGCCCTGGCCGGCTTCGAGGCGCTGCTCCAGGAGGCCCCCCAGGTGGACGTGGAGGCCCTGGTGCGCGGCTGGTTGGCGCGCCCCCCCACGGACAACGCGGGCTACCTGGACCTGCTCTCGCGCACCCCCTCGCTGCTGGCGAGCCTGGACGCGCTGCGCACGGAGGCCGGCGCCATCCTGCGCCACTTCGTGCTGAAGACGGTGCGGGGCATGCGCGAGGTGCTCGCGGGCGCCACCCCCGAGGGCCTCGTGACCCTGCGCTCGCTCCAGTCACTGCGTGACTATTGCTACATCGTGGCGGGGCTGGTGGGGGAGCTGCTCACGGACCTGTTCGTCCTGGACCCGCGCCTCGCGCCGTACGCGCCGAACCTGCGCGCGCTGGCCCCGCTCTTCGGGGAGGGCCTGCAACTGGTCAACATCCTCAAGGACGTGCGGCAGGACCGGCAGGAGGGGCGCGCGCTGCTGCCCGTGGACGTGCGGCTCCAGGACGTGGAGCGGCTGGCGGGCGAGGACCTGATCGCGGCCGCCCGCTACGTGCGGGCCCTCTATGGCGCGGGGGCGCCCCGGGACGTGCTCGCCTTCACCACGCTGCCCCTGCTGCTGGCGCAGGCCACCCTGGAGCTGCTGATCCGCGACGGCGCGGGGGCCAAGGTGTCGCGCGCCGTGGTGCACGCCCAGATGAACGCGCTCCAGGCCGCCCTGGAGCGGGGCCAGCTCCCCGAGTCCGTGGAAGCGCTCGCCGGCCCCTGAAAAGCGTTCGAAAGGCCGCAACTTCCAGGTGCCTGCATCGGATAATTCCAATGCTGGTGTCTTCTCCCCCTGGAGTGCTGCCCCCCATGAACTGCGCCCGCTCGTCCCCGGCGGTCATCGTGTACTTCCCCGCGCGGCCGGACGCGGCGCCTCCGAAGGTGCAGCGTCGGGCGCTCCGGCTGGCGTGCGATGGGGAGGGGGGGATTCCCTTCGCCGCCACGCGTCAGCGCGGGCTGTGGACGTTCCAGACGGCGGCGGGGCCGGAGCGGTGGCTGCCCGGGCGGGTGCGGGGGCAGGCGCGGATGCACGCGTTCCTGGTGGAGGTGCTGGGCTTCGGTGGCCTCATCCAGGGCTACGACATGGCGGCGGACACGCGCAGTGATTCGGTTCCGGGGCACCCGGACTTCGCGAAGAACTTCGACCTGTTCCTGCACCACTACGCGGGCGCGCTGCTCAAGCAGCTGGCGCCGGAGTCCGCCTTCGGGCGCGCGCTGGGGCAGGTGGTGATGCTCAACGGCCAGCAGTGGGCCGGACTGGGCTTCACGCTGACGGACGCGGGCCAACGCCTGGTGGATGCGTGGCTGGCGGAGCAGGGCGTGGTGCTCAGCCCCGCTGCTTGAGACCCGGGCGGCCCGCGTGGCCGCCTGCTTCCGGAGGGGTTGGGGGGGCCCTCCGGGAGGCCTCTGGGCGGACGGCGGGATTCCGGATAGGGAAGGGGGGATGACTGCCCTGGCCTATCCCATGCCGCTGTGTGTCGCGCCGATGATGGACTGGACGGACCGGCACTGCCGGTACTTCTTCCGTCAAATCACGCGCCACACCCTGCTCTACACGGAGATGGTGACCACGGGCGCGGTGCTGCACGGCAAGCGCGACCGCTTGCTGGGCTTCACGCCCGCCGAGCACCCCGTCGCCCTCCAACTGGGTGGCTCGGAGCCGGAGGAGCTGGCGGCCTCCGCGCGCATCGGCGAGGAGTGGGGCTACGACGAGATCAACCTCAACGTGGGCTGCCCCAGTGACCGCGTGCAGTCCGGCCGCTTCGGCGCGTGCCTGATGGCGGAGCCGGACCTGGTGGCCCGCGGCGTGGCGGCCATGCGGGAGGCGGTGCGCATCCCGGTGACGGTGAAGTCGCGCATCGCCATCGACGAGCTGGAGGAGTGGCCGACGCTGGAGGACTTCGTGCGGCGCGTGTCCCAGGCGGGGTGCACGCGCTTCATCGTGCACGCGCGCAAGGCGTGGCTGAAGGGGCTGAGCCCCAAGGAGAACCGGGACGTGCCGCCGCTGCGGTACGACCTGGTGTACCGGCTCAAGCAGGAGTTCCCCCACCTGGACATCAGCCTCAACGGCGGCGTGAAGACGCTGGACGCGGCGGCGGAACACCTGCCCCGCGTGGACGGCGTGATGATGGGGCGGGCTCCGTACGAATCGCCCTACGTGCTGGCGGAGGCGGACCGGCGCTTCTTTGGCGGCACGCAGGCGCCCCCCACGCGGCACGAGGTGGTGGACGCGATGCTGCCGTACATCGAAGCGCAGCGGAGCCAGGGCGCGCCGCTGGGCGCCATCACCCGGCACATGCTGGGCCTCTTCCAGGGCCTGCCGGGCGCGCGCGCGTGGCGGCGTCACCTGAGCGAGAACGCCCACCAGGACGGCGCGGGCCCGGAGGTGGTGCTCGCCGCCGCCGCGAAGGTGCCGCGCGAAGCGGCGCTCCAGCAGGCCGTGGCCTGACGTCCGACAGTTGGTGTGAGTCTTTGTCAGGGAGCACCCTGAACGGCCCGAGCCCGTACCGGGCGACGAAGCTCCGCGCGCGCTCCCGCGCCATGCGCCGATAGACCGGAAGCCCCATCATGCAGCCCTCGGTGCAGTGGCTTCGCACCGTCGTCCATCTGCCGCACGCGGCATGGCAACGGGAACCTGGCAGGTGCCTTGGAGGACGATGCGGATTTTCTGCATCATTCTCCGCCTCGGTCGTTCATCCAATGGATGAGCGGTTGCCCCTGAAGTCAGTCAGAGGCAGCCCGAGAAACGCCTGGCTGCAAAGGGGGGGCATGGATGTCAGGATTACGACAGGTCGCGGCACCATTGGGTGTGTGGCTGTGCATCGTGATGGGGTTGGTGGGGTCGGCTGCCCGCGGGACGCCGAAGGAGGTGGCGCTCAGCAAACTCCAGAAGGCCTGCACGGCCGGAGCGGCCCGGGCTTGCTCCGACCTGGGCGGGCTCTATGCAGAAGGGCGCCAGGTGCCCAAGGACGAGGCCCGTGCAGCCATGCTGTTTGAGAAGGCATGCACGGGCGGAGAGGCTAGGGGTTGCTTCAGTCTTGGCGTGTTCCATGAGAGGGGCATTGGAGTGCCCAGGGACGAGGCTCGTGCCGCCACGCTGTATGAGAAGGCCTGCATGGGCGGAGGCGCCCCGGGCTGTTTCAACCTCGGCGGGCTCCATGTGTCGGGCCTGGGAGTGCCCAAGGACGAGGCCCGCGCCGCCACGCTGTTTGAGCAGGCCTGCACGGGAGGAATGCTCCAGGGTTGCTTCAACCTTGGCTCGCGCTACGAGAGTGGCCGGGGAGTGGCCAGGGACGAGGCCCGCGCCGCCACGCTGTATGAGAAGGCCTGCACGGGTGGCGCGGTCAGGGGGTGCGTCGGCCTCGGCGTGCTCTCCGAGGATGGGCGAGGTGTGGCCAGGGACGCGCGCCGCGCCGCCACGCTGTATGAGAAGGCCTGTACGGGCGGGGAGGCCCAGGGTTGCTTCAATCTTGGCAGGCTCTACGTGAGGGGCCTTGGCGTGAATCAGGACGGGCCCCGCGCCGCCACGCTGCAGGAGAAGGCCTGCACGGGCGGTGAGCCTCTAGGTTGCTACAGTCTTGGCATGCACTACGCGACTGGCGTCGGAGTACCCAAGGACGAGGCCCGCGCCGCCACGCTGTATGAGAAGGCCTGCACGGGCGGCGCGGTCAGGGGGTGCGTCGGCCTCGGCGTGCTCTCCGAGGATGGGCGAGGTGTGGCCAGGGACGCGCGCCGCGCCGCCACGCTGTATGAGAAGGCCTGTACGGGCGGGGATGCCCCGGGTTGCTTCGGCCTTGGCAGGCTCTACACGATAGGCCTTGGCGTGACCCAGAATGAGCCCCGCGCCGCCGTGCTGTATGAAAAGGCCTGCACGGGCGGAGCTGCCCCGGGTTGCTCCAATCTCGGTGTGCTCTATGAGAATGGCGCCGGAGTGCCCAAGGACGTGCGCCGCGCCGCCGTGCTGTATGAGAAGGCCTGTGAGGGCGGAATGGCCCACGGTTGCTACAACCTGGGCCTCCACTACGCGAATGGCGTCGGAGTGCCCAGGAACAAGGCCCGCGCTGCCCTGCTGCTCCAGAAAGCCTGCGAGGGCGGCGTGTCGGAGGCCTGCACCCAGCGATAGCCGTGGCCCGCGTGGCCTCCAGCCTCCTGCTTGAGTTTCCAATGGCTGCTCGCCGCTCCAGGACGCCACACGGGCTCGCCATCGATGAGGCGGCCCTGAGCTGGGATACACACCGCTGCGTGCGCTTCTTGCCGGCAACCCGGAGTCGCCGGAGCGGTAGGTGCAAACCGGGCGGCCCGCTGAATTGCATGGGGTATGGGTTACGCCGGGCCTTCATCCATCGTCAGCGGGTACGCGTGAGCTGTTCCAGGTGCTTGAGGACGGCGTCCAACATGCCCCGTGAGTCCACGAGGAACAGCTGTGCCTCCGCCGGATCTTCAGGTTCAAACTTGAACCTGCAGCCCTCGACCGCCGGCATCCCGATCCGCTGGTAGAACCGCATCACGGACGGGTCGCTGGTGAGCGTGAAGGGCGACAACTGGTTGTTCTCGCAGAATTCAAACATATGGAGGACCAGCAGCGTGAAGGCGCCGCTGCCCCTGAACTCGGAGCGCAGGACGGCTCGGCTCGCCTCGATCAGATTGGGTGCGTCCAGGAAGGACAGGTCCCAATGGGGTTGGTACCCGTGGATCTCGAATTGGCCCTGGTGCCTCCCGCAGATTCTGGCGCCCCCAATCAGCCTGTCCTCGTGGAAGACGCCGAAGCAGATGGCGATGCCATCCCGGTCGTCACGCAATTCATGACCCGATATCCGGATTCCGGATGGATTGGCTGGATTGAGCTTCCAGCCTGCTTCATGGATGTAGGCGTCGAAGAGCAGCCTTCGGTAATGGCCAAGCTCTTCTGGATTTTTAAGGATCCTGACCTCAAAGGAACTCGTCATGATGCCCTGTCACGGCCTGATCCGCTGACCGCGCTGTGAGAGCAGGACTGCGATGCAGGGGAGAGTGAGATGGAGTGAAGGTGTCTGGGGCTCCTTCATCAGAGGAGAGCCGGCAAGGCGGAAAATGATGCACAGGCGGCTGTTCAGCGAGCCGCCTGCGGATTCCCCTCGTCATTTTTCCCCGAGCCAGCTCTGTCCATTCGGGGGCACTCCGTGGGGTTGAGGGGAGCGGCTTCGGCTCTGCCCCGCTTGGGGAAACCGGGGGCCAGGGCGGGTGGGTTGCTCAACCCCGCCAGCCCGTGCTTGCGCCGATGTCGGCTGCTTTCCCTGGCTTACTTACATTTATCGCAGGGACTGCAAACGCAGCTGGCGGTGTTGCCGGTGGGAGTGCAGAGGCAGCATTTGCAGGTGACCTGCGCCATCGCGGACCTGTCCTGGCCGGAGTCGACCTGGCTTACGGTCTCGGACTGCTGGCCGTCGGTCACGAAGTCGACCTGGCTCACGGTCTCGGACTGCTGGCCGTCGGTCACGGTGATGGTGCCGTCGGCGTTCTGGCCGAGCTTGGCATTCTGGTACTCCGTTTGGGGCGCTCCACCGCAACCAACGAGGCCAAGACCCGTGAAGAGGACAACGGCTTTGATGTTGCGAATCATGATATTCATCCTGCCTGTCTTGAGAATGAGCTTCGGGTGGGTGAACGTGTCGGGCCAGACGCGGCTCCGCTTGAGTCAAGCGTGGGGTCTGGACCTCTTGGCTGACTTGATTCTCAACACCACGCGGCCTGGGGGCCCTCGAATAGGGGGCCAGGCTCGCACCTTCCGTGGATAATCCCAGATGTTCCAGAATCGCACGCCGCCCTCCCTCTTCCTCGACGTGGCTGCTTTCCCCTCGCGGGCTCGGGGTACGGCAGGAACACGCGTGTGGCCCCTGGTGTTTTGACCCTGAAGGGAGCTGCGTTTTGCGACATGCATTGGCAGGGCTCCCTCCTCCCTTGAGCCAGGGACCCGAAAAACCATGCAAAGAATTTTAGGTCGAATGAGGCTGCCGCTGGATGGGCTCGCTACGGGTGCTGCGCCGCCTGGGTGGCTAGGAAGGATGGGAGGCTCCCCGCGGCAGCGAGGCCGAGCGAAGAGGAGGCGCCTGCGGCAGCACCTTCTCCACCTGGGGCGAGGACATGACGGGGCGTCCGACACTGCTCGGCGGAGGTGCCTTCGGGTCGCGATGCCGAGCCTGAGCCCTACCGGACTTCCCTGAAGCAGGTCAGGCACGCGGACGGCAATCCCCGGCGGACAATGCCGGGCGGGACGAGCCTGGGGGCACGTCCGGCTCGCGCCTCGCCGTCAACCCTTCAAGGCCCCACCTTCAGCGAGCCGCCGTGGGCTTCGTGTCCGGAAGGGATGGAGCGCCTGGCGCCAGCGCACGCAGGGGCGCGTCGCTGCCCACCGTGATGAAGGGGGCCCAGTAGTGGGGATGGGGATACGTCCGCCGGAAGGAGCGCATCGCCTCGCGCAGCGCCGTGGCCCGGCCCTGCCCCGCGAGCAGGTTGCGGTAGTAGGCCTCCATGAGGGGGTGGGTTGCCCCGTCGTTCACCTTCCACAGACTCATCACCACCGTCTCCGCTCCGGCTACGAGGAAGGCACGGCGCAGCCCATACACGCCCTGGCCGAGTCTGACGTCGCCTCTGCCGGTGTCACAGGCGGAGAGGACCACCAACTGGGTCCCCCAGAGGTTGAGGCCCGCCAGCTCCAGGGCCGTCACCAAGGCGCTGTCAATTGGCGGCCCGGTGGGGCTGGAGGACGTCGGCGCGCTCGCCCCCGCCAGCAGCAGGCCGGAGCGCAGCAGGGGATCCGGTGGGCGCGAGCCGGGAGGTTCCTCTCCCAGGGCGCCGAAGTGGACGACGCCGCGGGAGCCCTTGGGCACCGGAGCGTCTTCCAGGAAGAAGCCGTGGGTGGCCAGGTGGAGGATGCCGGGGGTGGGCAACTGGAGCAGACGTTGCTTGGTGGCCTCGGGGCCCAGGAAGAGCTGGGCCTGGGGCAGCAGGTGCTGAATGGCTTCGGCCTCGTGGCGGGTGCCGGGGAGGGGAGCCGTGGCCCAGGCCCGGTGCACTGAGTCCTCGCGCAGCGAGGAGCGGAAGCGCTCGACCGAGGTAGATCGCTGGGTCTCCACCTGCGTCGGGTCCGTGGCAGGACCGGGGGGCTGGGGCGGGGCGTTGAAGTCCGGGTCGGCGAGGACGACCACGGAGGATGCGGGGACTGTCTCCTGGGGGCGAGCCAGCAGGTCCTTGCCGGAGGAGACGTAGGTGAAGTCGAAGGCATCCACCAGGAACTGGTGGCCGTCGTGGAGGGCCGCGAAGGGCACGAGGGCCAACTGGCCATCGGGAGCGAGGAAGACGCGGCGGGTCTTGCCCAACAGGGGCAGCAGGGGGTGGAAGGCGAGCCGATAGAGCGCCTGGGATTGGGCCTGGTAGGTGGTGTCCCGGTTGGCCAGGGCGTCTCTCAGATTGGAGGCGGCCGCGTCGATAGGCGCGGCGGGGCCCAGATCGACGGCGCGAATGGTGGCATCCGGACGGAGCACCAGCGCCAGGTAGCGAAGCTGGGCCTTGGAGGGACCGGCTCGGGGCACCAGCGGGCGATCCTCATAGGTGATGAACTCGACCAGGGCCCCGTTCCCGGGCAGGGCCGCAGCAACACGGTCGACGATGTCCACCAGGGAAGGCAACGCGGCCATCGTGCGCAAGGGTGCGGAGCGCTTGGCGAGCTCTGCTTCGAGGGCATCACCCTGTGCGGCAAGCTGCTTGAGCTGTTGCTGGTAGGCCGCCGATGGAAGCGAGCCCGGCCCCTGGAACGAGAGCTGGGCCAACTGGGTGCGCAGGCCGCGCAACCGATCAAAGGTGGCGTGCTCCTGTGCTCCCAGGCTGCGGTAGACAGCCCGGGAGATGTCGGCCGTCTCCTCCACGGAGCGGCCCTTGAGGAGCAGGGTCGCGCCCAGGGACAGCTTCTTCACGCGAGCATTGTCGGGATTCGCGCGCAGCAGCGCATGGAGGCGATCCTCATCGCGGCGCAGATACTGGAGGAAGTTGGCCAGACGCGCTTCGGAGAAGTCGAGCGCCTCGTCGCGCAGGCGCTGCTCGGACATGGCGAAGGCGCGCGTGAACAGTGCAACGGCTTCTCCAAGGCGCTGCTGGACCAGCCTGACCTGCGCCAGGTGATTGAGAAACTGGGCGAGATTGGGATGGCCCTTGCCGAGAGCCTTCTCCTCGATGGCGAGCGCGCGTTGGTGGAGCAGTGCGGCCCGGCCGTACAATCCCTGGTTCGCGTAGAGGTTGGCGAGGTTGTCGAGCGAGGTGGCGGTCTCAGGATGATTCTTGCCGAGCCTTGCTTCCCGGATGCCGAGTGCGCGCTGGTAGAGCGGCGCGGCTCGGTCGTAAGACTCCTGTCCCGCGTAGAGGTTGGCGAGGCTGTCGAGCGAGATGGCGACGTCGGGATGGTTCTTGCCCAAGGTCGCTTCCCGAACGGTGAGTGCGCGCTCCGCGAACAGCTCGGCCTGGTCGTATGACCCCTGCTCCTTGTAGAGGTTGGAGAGGTTGCTGACCAGGGTGGCGACGCTGGGATGACTCGTGCCGAAGACGGCTTCCGCGATGGCGAGCGCACGCAGATAGAGCGGTTCGGCCCGGCCGTACAGGCCCTGTGCCCAGTAGAGGTTGGCGAGGTTGTTCAGCACACTGGCGATATCGAAAGGGTTCGTGCCGAGGGCCGCTTCCTGGATGGCCAGCGCGCGCTGGTAGAGCGGTTCGGCCTGGCCGTACAACCCCTGCTCTTCGTAGAGGCCGGCGAGGACGTTGAGCGAGCTGGCGACCAAGGGATGGTTCTCACCCAGGGTCGTTTCCTGGATGGCAAGCGCGCGCTGAATCAGCGGCTCGGCTTGGCTGTACAGGCCCTGCCTTCCGTGGAGGATGGCCAGGTTGTGGAGCGATTGGGCGACGTCGAGATGGTTCTTGCCGAGGGCCGCTTCACGAATGGCCAGTGCGCGCTGATAGAGCGGCTCGGCCCGGTCATACAACCCCTGCTCCTTGTAGAGGATGGCGAGACTGTTGATTGCTTGGGCGACGTCGGGATGGTTCTCGTCCAGGGTCGCTTCCCGGATGGCGAGCGCGCGACGAATCATCGGCTCGGCCCGGCCATACAACCCCTGCTCCTTGTAAAGGAGGGCGAGGTTGTGGAGCGATTGGGCGACGTCGGGATGGCTCTTGCCAAGCGTCTCCTCCCGGAGGGTGAGCCCGCGTTGAATCAGCGGCTCGGCCTGGACATATTCCCCCTGACGCCGGTAGATCCTTCCGAGCAGGTTCAGACAGGTGGCGACCTCCGGGTGCGAGCTCCCGAGCACCGCCTCCCGCAGCGCGAGCGCCTGTTCGCCCTTCACGATGGCCTCGGCGTATTTGCCTGCCTTGTCGAGCGCTGTCGCTTCTTCAAAAGCCTTCTGTGCCTGTTGCAGTCGCGCATCCGGTGGCGGCTCGCCACCCGCCGCTCCCGCCACACAGCAAAGCACCACGACCATCCACCTGAGCATGCGCATCCGTTCCCCCCTTGAACGCAGACACGGCGAGTGAGCCCCAGTTCCCCGTCAATGTCACGCGGAGGTCGCCAGGATGGGGGGGGACGGGGCAGCCGGCGGATTCCGTGCATGACTCTTCAAGTCCCTGGCTCTCCACCATCGTGGTCCATCTGTCGTGCCCATGAACGTGCCGGAGAAAATGCGATGGAGAAGTTCCTGTGGGTCTGTCTGTTCCTTCTGCTTCCCTCCCTGGCGCACGCGGGTGCTTCGGCCTCCGCGAAGCCTTCTCCCATGAATTCCGCGGGCCTGGTTTCGGATGCCGAGCGCTACGCGCGCCGCTGCCAGCCGCAGTCCGGCAGCCGCATCGCCAGGCCCCAGGGGACGATGCTGTGGGGCACCAAGCGGGACTGGAACACGGAGAAGGTGGCGGAGGAGCGCAGCAGCGTGCTCGTCTCGGCGGACCTCGCACCCCTGCGTCGGGCGGAGGCGGGGGTGACGGCCCTGCGGCTTGATGGCGGGCACCTGGTCGCCTCCCCCGCTCCGGAGGCTGGGAATGCCATGCCTGGCGTCGTCGGCACCGTGCTGCAAGGGACGGACAGCGACGGCAAGCCCGTGGAGGTGGCCCTCTGCGCCGCCGAACCCTCCCCCGAGGATCCCGGGACGGTCTTCTACCGCATCGAGGCGTGGAACGCGGTGGCCCAGGAGTGGGAGAACCCCTGCGTCGCCGTGGGCCGCGTGACCCACCCCCGGGCCCTCGCGGTGGGCGGTGTCTGGGATGCCAGCGGAGCCCATCAGGGCACCCCGGGCAAGCTCACCTTCGCCTGTGAGAACGGCGCCATCACCAAGTGCATCCAATGGGGCTACAAGCCCTGGGAGCGCCGCGACGGGAAGCCGCTGGCGGAGCTCCACCAGGCCTGCACCCGCATGGCGCGCGCGGACTACTGTGGCAATGGCAAGAGCCACACGCGCCAGGACACCACCATCGACCTTTATGACCGGTTCGGCCTCGTCGAACGGGGGGAGTGGGATCCGGCGAAGGCCTCATTCGAGGCGGCGTGGGCGCCCGACGGCGCCACCTGCCTGGCGCGCACCCGGGACGGCCGCGCGCTGGCGACCCTCCTCCAGGAATGCCCCAACCGCTTCCAGACAGACGCGGCGGGCACTCCCAGCGAGGGGGAAGGGGAGCACTGCACGGTGCGGCGCATGAACGTGAGTCCCAGCGCCACGGTGCTACGGAACCTGACGTTCGCGGCCCCGAAGGGCGCTGCCTCCGCGGCCAAGGGTCCGTAGCGCTCCCCCCGGGTCAACCCTTCTCCTCCAATATCTGGCTGATGTTCATGTCCAGCTGACTGTCGATGAACGCCAGGAAGCTCTTGAAGCCCAGGGTGGAGAGGCCCAGCCGCTCCTGCAAGCGTTGCCGGGTCTCCTCGTAGACCCGCTGCCGTGCACTCTTCAACCAGCGGGAGACGGTGGATTGATTGACGCGAAAGAGCGAGGCCAGTTCGTACGTGGAGAGTTGATCCGCGAAGTGGAGGCGCAGCAGGTGGCGCTCGTCGGCGGAGAGCGTGGAGGCGGCTTCATGCACGGCCTGTCGGAATTCGGCGTGGTGCCGCCGCTTCATGACATCCAGCTCCGGATCGATTCCCTGCCCTGGCAGCATCTTGAGGACCTCTTCCGCGCTGTCCTCGGACGCGGGCTTCTCCGCGGCCCGCAGCTTGTTGGCGATGCGCCCGGCGGTGACGAGCACCCAGCTCAGCAGCGCGCCGCGCCCCGTGTACTCACCAATCCTGGGAGCACTCTCCGGGGTGGCCACCAGCAACTTCACGCGTGTTATTTGACACACGTCGTCAATCATCGCGTCGGGTTGTCTGAGACCCCGCAGCTTGCCTGGCAGCTTCGCGAGGTAGCTCTTCTCGAAGGCCTCGTGGGCGGAGGCCAGGCCCTGAAGACATCCACACGTGAGGTAGAGTTCCGCCAGGGACAGCTTCGTGAGAAGCGGCGCGATGGGGCTGTCTGGACTCACCTTGGGCAATCGCTCGGCGACGTGGATCACGAATTGACCGAGGGAGAGCTTGACGGTGGGCCACTGCGCGCAAGCATCCTCCCACGCGCGGATCAAGAGCGAATCGAGCGCCGCGGCCTCCTCATCCGTGAGGGGGGCGAAGCGCACCGGGGTGTGTTTGAGAAACGTCGCGACGCACTGGGACACCTGTTTCATTGGATGCCCCATCCTACGCACTTTGTCTTCCCCTTCAACGCATGCCATTGAATGGTCCCCCCTCCATGGCTCCCCTGAACACTTCCCGGTCCATGGATCCGCCGCCCGCTGGCTGTCTGACGGATGAGGTCCTGGTGGAGCTCCTCGAGGCGCGTTTGCCGGACGAGGAGCTGACCCGGGTCCATGGGCACGCCGCCAGCTGCGACGACTGCCGGACCCTCCTGGCCACCCTCACCCCCGGCATCCTGTCCTCGGGGAGAGCGCCCTCGGAGCTCCGCGAGCCGGCCGACACCTCGCGGGAGCCAGGGCTCTCCTGGATGCCACCCGACGCCTTCGACGAGTTCCGCCTCGAAGCGCCCCTCGGGCGCGGCGGGATGGGCGTGGTCTTCCTGGCGCACGACATGTCGCTGGATCGGCGCGTGGCGGTGAAGTTCATTGCCTCCCGTCAGCCCGACGCCCGGGTCCGCGAGCACTTCACGACCGAGGCGCGGGCGCTCGCGCGCCTGCAGCACGCCAACATCGTCAACGTGTTCAGCGTGGGGGAGGTGGACGGCCACCCGTACATCGTCTCCGAGTATGTCGTGGGCCAGAGCCTCGCGGAGCTGCCCCTGCCGGTGCCATGGCGCCGGGTCCTCTCCCTGGGGGTCGGACTGGCCCGGGGGCTCGCGGCGGCGCACCGCCAGGGCGTCCTCCATCGCGACCTCAAGCCCTCCAATGCCCTGGTCACCCGGGACGGGGAGGTGAAGCTGCTCGACTTCGGGCTGGCCGAGCGCTTCGAGGTGGGGACGGCCCTGGCGTCCAGCGCGCAGTCCCTCGTCGGGACACTGCCCTATCTGGCGCCGGAGCTGCTCGCCGGAGCTCCGGCGACGCCTCGGAGCGACCTCTTTGCCCTGGGCCTCGTCCTCCATGAGTTGTGCACGGGCGAGGTGCCCCGGCGCGCGGCCCGAGGGCTGGAGGCGGCTCCTCCTCGCGCCGGGCTCGGGCCGGACGTCGACCCGGACTTCGCCACGCTCATCACGCGGTGCCTCGCGGCCAATCCCCTGGACCGGTTCGCTTCGGTGGAGGCCCTCTGCGAGGCCCTGGAGCGGCTGGAGCGCATCAGCGCGCCCGCGCCGCTCTCCTCCGGCAACCCCTACCGGGGCCTCGCACCCTTCGAGGCCGAGCACCGCTCGCTCTTCTTCGGGCGCGAGGCGGACATCCGCGCCGTGCTCGAGCGCCTGCGCACCCAGCCCCTGGTCCTCGTCGCCGGAGACTCCGGGGCCGGCAAGTCCTCGCTGTGTCGCGCTGGCGTGCTGCCACGGGTGGCCGCGGGCGCCCTGGACGCGGGGCGTGAGCAGATCACGGTCACGCTGTGGCCCGGTCACCGCCCGCTCGAGGCGCTGGCCGCCGCGCTCGCGCCCGTGCTCGGCCGGAAGGAGGCGGAGCTTGTCACCGCGCTCGCGCGGACGCCGGCCTGGCTGGGGCCGGCGCTGCGCGAGGCGCACTCACGCGGGCGGGGCCTGCTGCTCTTCATGGATCAGTTGGAAGAGCTCCTCACCCTCTCCGATCCGGTCCAGGCGGCGCACGTGGCCCGCCTCCTCGGGGAGCTTGCCCTTCCGTCATCGGGGGTGCGCGTGCTGCTGGCGGTGCGTGGCGACTTCCTGACCCGCCTGTGCGCGCTGCCCGGCCTGGGAGAAGAGGCCGAGCGGGCGCTCTACATCCTTCGCCCCCTGTCGCTGGAAGGGGTTCGCGAGGCCATCGTCGGTCCCGCGCGCAGCCGGGGCGTGGCCTTCGAATCCGGTGAACTCCTCCAGGCGCTCGTCGCCTCCACGGCGCCCGGCGTGGGCAGCCTGCCGCTGCTCCAGTTCGCGCTCGCCGAGCTGTGGGAGCGGCGCAATCCGGAGCAGGGCCGCATCACCCGGGAGGCGCTCGACGCGATGGGTGGGGTGGCAGGGGCCCTGTCCCGCCATGCGGACGGGGTGCTCGGGCGGCTGGGGCGCGCCGAGTACGCGTCGGCGCGGCGACTCCTGCTCCAGTTGGTGACGGCGGAGGGGACGCGCAGCGAGCGTGGCGAGGAGGAACTCGTCGAGGCCTCGGACGGGACCTCCCACGCCGCCCTTCGCGCGCTCGTCGAGGGCCGCCTGCTGCACACGCGCACCCTGGGAGGTCAGCCGCGCTGGGAGATCGCCCACGAATCACTCATCGCGAGCTGGGGCACGCTGCGCGACTGGCTGGATGACGACATCGGGCAGCGCGCGCTGCGCAAGCGGGTGGAGGCGGCCAGCGCGGAGTGGGAGCGCCTCATGCACGTCAGCGACGCCCTCTGGGGACAGCGGCAGTTGGAGGAGGCGCGGCTGCTGGAGCCCTCCACCCTGGGCGCGCGCGAGCGTTCCTTTCTCCTGGCTTCCCGCCGCGCCGTGACCCGCGAGCGCTGGAGGCGCCGGCTCGCGGGGGGCGTCGTCGCGCTCGCCATCCTCGCCTCGGGCGGTCATCGGCTGCTGGCGTACCTCGTGGACGCGCGGTTGAGCGCCGAGGAACTTGGCACGGCGCGGGAATCGCTCGCCGGGGGCCGAGCCCTTGCCCAGGAGGCCCGCCTGCGCCGTGAGGAGGCCCTGGCGCTGTTCGACAACCGGGCGCCACCCTCCATGGACCTCAAGGCCTCGCCGGACTCCGGAGGCCTCAGGAAGGCCGCCGAGCGGCAATGGACCGAGGTGCTCACCCTGCGCGACCAGTCCGAGGCGGCCTACGCCCGCGCCACCCAGGCCCTGGACAGGACCCTCGAGCGGCATCGCGGCCATGGGGAAGCGCGCCAGCTCATCGCGGAGGTCACCTACGAACGCATCCTCCTCGCCGAGGACTTCCATCAGCGTCGTGAGCGTGACGCGTGGGTGCGACGCCTGGAGCAGGAGGCGGACACCTCGAAGGAGGGAGCGCAGTGGCTGCGACGGCTCCAGGCCCCGGCTGAAGTCGAAATGGAGACCACCCCTCCAGGGGCTCGGGTCGAACTCGAACGCTACGTCGAGGACGAGGAGGGGACGCTCCGCCGCGAGCCCGTTCCAGGAGTCGCCCCCCTGGGCCCGACCCCCATCGCCCGGCTCCAGCTTCCCGAGGGCTCCTATGTGCTTCGCTTCACGCGGCCGGATTCCGTGCCGGTGGAGTTGCCGCTGCTGCTCACGCACGGGGCCCGCGAGAAGGTCCGCCTCGCGCTCCCCTCCGCGTTGCCTGAAGGTCATGCCTACGTCCCGCCGGGCTGTTTCCTCCTGGGCCGCGCCGGGCCGGAGGAGGTGCGGAAGTTCTCGTTCAGTCCGCCGATGCATCGGCGCTGTTTCAACGAGGGATATCTGATTGGCAGGAGGGAGGTGACGTTCGGGGATTGGATGGTCTACCTCGACGACCTGCCTCCGGAGGCGCCCGCGAGGCGGCTCCTCGAACAACCCCGCTTCGGCGACGGTGGGGCGGTCACGCTGCGGCGGCATCCTGACGGTGGCTGGCTTTTCACCTTCTATCGTTCGAGCGAGACGTTCCGCACGGCGAGGGTGGGCGAGGATTTTGTCTATCCGGGGCGGCACCGCAGACGCACTGGTGATTGGAGAGGGTTTCCCCTGTCCGGCGTCTCCGCCCAGGACCTGGAGGGCTACTTCGACTGGCTCCACCGCACGCAGCGGCTGCCGGGAGCGCGCCTGTGCAGCCAGCACGAGTGGGAGTACGCGGCCCGAGGCGCGGATGGGCGGCAATACCCCCATGGCGACCAGTTGCAGCCCGATGACGCCAACATCGATGAAACCTACGACCGGCTGCCCACGGCCTTCGGACCCGACGTGGTCGGCTCCCACCCCGCATCGGTGAGCCCTTTCGGCCTGGAGGACATGGCTGGCAATGCCTACGAACTCACGCGGTCCGCGACACCGGAATTCGGGAGCGTCGTCCTGCGGGGAGGCTCCTGGTATTACGACTCCTTCGTAGCGTCGAGCGCGGACCTCTCACCCGGAGACCCCACGGCGCGCGACGCCAGGATCGGCGTGCGCGTCTGTGCTTCGTTCTCTCCTGAGTGATGGCCCTGCTCCGGTGCGGAGCAGGGCGTGGTGCTCAGTCCCGCTGCTGCCTCTGGAAGGGGGTGGGAATCCTCCGGGAGGCCTTCGGCCAGGTCAGTCACGCAGCACGGACAGGATCTCCTGGGCGGGTCGTACTTCATCCGGAGACGTGGCCGCCGTGAGACAGCGCTCCACGTCCGCCTCCAGTCCGGCGATCTTCTCCCTGACCAGCTCCTTCAGCGGACGAAGTCCCCCAGCGGTCTCCACGAGATCGAAGCCCTGCTCCGGCTCGTATGAAGCAAGGAGATCGATGAGGATCTCCAGCGTCTCGATACGGGCGTGGGTGCCCCCCTCTCGCAGGAGTTCCCCCAGGAAGGGAATGACCGCCAGGACCACGGGGAAGTAGGTCCCGGCGTGGGCGTTCCCGAGCGAGTAACGGACGCGGATGCCAGCCTCGTTACCTGTCTCGCGGGTTGAGGCCGCGAGCGCGCACAGCGCCCGGGGCACCGCGCCCCGGGGGTTATCTGACGGTTGGATCTCCTGGTCCCAGAGGACGTCTCCGAGCCCCTTCAACATGGCATTCAGCCTTCCTTCGTGGGCCCGCGTTCAGGCGGGCAGGGCTTTCAGGAAGGCCAGCAGCGCGGCGTTCACTTCCTCGGCGCGCTCCTGCTGGATCCAATGGCCCGCGCCCGGGATGACGAGCGGCTCCTGGAGGTTGGGCACCAGCGCCTTCATGGGGTCGATGGGGGCGAATGCACGCCCGGGGTCCTTCTCTCCAATGATGAAGAGCGCGGGCTGCTCAATCTTCACCGTGGCCAGCTCCGGCAGCTCCGCCCAGTCGCGATCCATGTTGCGGTAGCGGTTGAGGCCACTCCGGAAGCCGCTGCCCTCGAGCTCCTTCGCGAAGTACGCGATGTCCTCTTCCGTGAGCCAGGAGGGCAGCGTCTCGGGAGCGGCCACCCCGGTGAGGAACCCGTCGCCCGGCTTCCGGGCCTGCACCAGCGGTGACTGGGGATCAAAGCTGGGAACGCCAGCGAGGATCAGGCGCACCGACTTCGGGATGTCCGCTTCGAACTCCGCCTCGGCGACCCCGGGCTCCTGGAAGTACAGGATGTAGAACCACTTCTCGCCGAAGACATGCTTGAAGAGCTGGGTCGGCGGCAGCGGCGTGCGGCCCATGTGCGGGACGCTCATGCCGACGACCGCGCGAAAGCGGTCAGGGTGGAGCGCGGCGCAGGTCCACGCCATCGCCGCGCCCCAGTCATGGCCGACCACCACCGCCGTCTTCTCCCCCAGGGCGTCGAGCAGGCCCACGAAGTCCCCCAGCAGGTGCTTCATGCTGTAGGCCTCGATCTCCTGGGGCTTGTCGCTCTGCCCGTAGCCGCGCACGTCGGGCGCGACGGCGTGGTAGCCCGCGTCCGCCAGCGCTGAGAGCTGGTGGCGCCACGAGTACCAGGACTCCGGCCACCCATGGAGCAGCAGGACGAGGGGGCCTTGTCCCGCCTCCGCGAGGTGCAGGTGGATGCCGTGGGTCTTGACCGTGCGGTGCGTGATCTCAGCCATGGTGTTCACTCCCTTCGTGGAGTCTGGGGTGCGTCTGCGCGCCTGGCGTCAGGCCTGCTTCGCCAGCGCCGCGTCAATGGCCTGGACGATCCGCGGATCGTCCGGCGTCACGTCCGGGGCGAAGCGGGCCGCGACGCGACCCTCCCGGTCGATGAGGAACTTCTCGAAGTTCCACTGCACCTCCGGCTTCGGATTGGCTTCGAGGCCGTAGCCCTTGAGCTTCGCGCGCATGGGGCCTTCCCCCGTGGCATCCGGCAGGGCGTTCGTGAGCGCGTGGTAGAGCGGGTGCTTCTTCTCGCCCACCACCGTGACCTTGGAGAACAGCGGGAACTTCACGGCGTAGGTCAGGCTGCAGAACTCCTGGATCTCCGCCTCGCTGCCCGGCTCCTGGCCCAGGAAGTCGTTGGCGGGGAAGCCGAGCACCTCCAGGCCCTGCGCGTGCTTCTGCTCGTAGAGCTTCTCCAGCCCCTCGTACTGCGGGGTCAGCCCGCACTTGGAGGCGACGTTCACCACCAGCAGGACCTTGCCCTTGTACTGGCCCAGGGTCTTCGCGGTGCCGTCAATGGCGGTGAGGGGGATGTCGTAGAGGCCGTGGCTCATGGGGTGCTCACCTGTGGGAGAAGAAGGCGGCGGAGCCTAACGCCCGAGGACCGCGGATGCCCATGGAGAAGGGGAGCGACAGTGCATCTGTGCACTCCGAGCGGACCTTGTTCGGGGGCACGGTGACGTCGACTAGGGTCCCACCGCATGCACACCCGCCTGCGTCTCGTCTTCCTCGCCGCCGTGCTCTGCGCGTCCAGCGCGTGGGCCCGGCCCTACCGCGCCATGGTGACGCGCACCGCGTCCACCACCAAGAGCGGCAACCTGGAGCTGGGCCTGCGCTACCAGGGCTTCTTCGCGCTCGACCTGGACGAGTCGCAGCCCTACCAGCAGATCTCACCGAGCCTGCGCTTCGGCATCGTCGACAACCTGGAGGCCAACCTCTACGTGGAGCTGCTCGCGCTGGGGCTGCCCGGAGAAGACGACTTCAAGGTCGCCTTCGGTGACATCCCGCTCGGGTTGCAGTGGACGTTCCTGGAGTCCAGCACGGCGGCGCTGGCGGCCTATGGGCGTGTGACGCTGCCCACGGGACCGAGCGACGAGGACGGCATCCTCCCGAGCCTGTCCGATGGCACCTGGGACTGGGAGGGCACCCTCGTCGGTGAGCTGCGCGCGAACAAGGACCTGCGCTTCATGTTCAACGGCAGCTACCTCCACCAGGGCACGCGCGACCGCGACACCCTGCCCGACTTCGACGTCCCGGACGCGTTCCAGCTCGCGGTGGCGGCGACCTACAACCTGGACAAGTTCACGATGCTGGGACTGGAGGTGGTGGGCCGCCTGTACTTCGAGGACGTCATCACCCCCGTCTGGCGGGACAACGCCGCCCAGGTGGAGATCCTCCCCATGGTGCGCCATGAGGCGTTCCCCGGCCTGGTGCTGGAGGCCGTCGCGGGCGTGGCCGTCACCGAGGACCTGCGGGAGATCTACCAGTTCCGCGTCCTGCTCGGCGCCACCTACGAGTTCGACCTCGCCTCGGGGCCGAAGCTGCCGAAGAGCAAGTCGGACCTGCGCCCGCCCAAGCCCACGCCCCGTCGCCGCCGCTGAGGGAGCGCGGGTCGCCGCCACCACGCCGCGGACGACCCGCTTGCCCGTCACCCAGGTCTCGCTCGATGCGGGCTTCGGGGACCTGTCCCCCTTCACGACGAGCTTCACGCACGCGTTCGGTGCATCGCCTCTCGTGCGTGGGGAGTCAGCCTCAAACGACGACGGGAGGGTCAGGGTTTACAGGCGGTGCGCAATCCCAGGCCCGTGACCAGGTACGCGCGGGCCCCGCTGTCCCAGAACTTCTTCATCACGTGCTCGGCCTGGGGCATCACCTTCGTGGTGCCGCAGACTTCCGCGTTGATGGTGGCCTTGTGGACCGTGAAGTCGTCGGCCTCCAGGAAGTCGAGGGAAGGGGACGAGGCCGACATGTGGCATGTGCGGCAGTACTGCTTCACGACGCCGTTGTAGAGGCCCACGTCCTTCTTGCCGTTGCCCGTCCAGCCCACGGGCACGTACGTGTCTTTGGCGACGGCCGTGGGGTTGGCCACCTGCAGGGGCGCGTACATGCCCTGGATGAAGTCGTCGACGCCCTTCGCGGGCTCCGTGCGCTTCACCAGGTTGTTCAGCTGGCGCAGCGCGCTCGCCTGGGCCGCGGACGTGAAGCCCGTGGCGGAGGAGTACCGGAAGCTGAAGACGTCGAAGGGCAGGAAGCTCGCGCCCGACACGGTGTGGGTGCTCGCGTCGTAGGTCGCGTTCACGCCGTGGCAGCTCAGGCAGTTGTTGGGGACGGTCTTGTGGCGGCCCGTGTTGTCCAGGACGGCCTCGGGGGTGCGGGCGCCCAGGGCGTCGTAGACGATGAACTGCACGCTGTTGGGGTTGTTCGCGGGCGGCTGGTACACCATGGCCACCGTGGCGAAGGAGTTCGTGCGCGCCACGGCGTCCTGGAGCGCCACGTTGGAATCGCCGCCGAAGACGACCTTCCCGTTGTCGCGCGCGGCGTAGTTCTTCACGTAGCAGGCGGCGCCGGTCTCTCCGGAGGGCGTGGTGAAGTAGCGACAGTGCATCTCCCGGCCGAGGCCAAGGTCCCCGTCGTTGTAGTAGGTGGCCGTGAGGTCGGGCGCGCCAAAGCCATACTTCGTGAGGAAGGCATTGAGGGTCGCGGGGGCCTGGATCTTCGCGTAGTACAGGTTCGTCTCCGCGATGCTGCCATCCCCCTTGCGGCCCAGGAAGTCCGGAGGGGTGGCGGAGTCCACGGGGTTGAGGAGGGTGGACACCACGGCGGCCTGGGTCCTTCCCATGCCCTCGCACGCGGCCCCCACGTCCGACCAGGCCTCGCCCGCGTGCTCACCCAGACAGGCGGAGAACGTCACGTCATCGAAGGTCGTGAGGACCTTGGCGCCATCCGTGTCCAGGGCCAGGGCCCGCACCCGCATCACGCCGCCCGTGGGCCAGCGCGGCGCGGTGGCGGGGTTGGTGGTCACCGGCGTGCCGTTGACGCTCCAGGCGTAGAGCGGATCCGGGCTGTTGTAATGGGAAGCCGTGCTGCTGGTGACGGCGTTGGCGAAGACGACCCAGTTGGCTTCCAGGAAAGGGTCGGCGGAAGCGTCCTTGAGGACCTGCAACTGGACGGGGGTGGAGGGCCGGTTGTGGTAACCCTGGAAGACGAACGTCTTGCCCTGGACCGGGTCGTCGGTGGTGGTGCCGTTGAGCGGGCCGGTCATGCACCCGGGGGCCAGCAACACGAGTCCGGTGAGCGCGAGGCGGCGGAGGTAGCGAAGTCGCATGGGGGCTCTTTCTGGGCAGACGGCCCGCCACGGGCCCATCTCCCCACGCCCAACGAAGCCCGCCCCTTGAACCCCTCACCGCTTTCTTCGCGGCGGGCCCTGGCCCGCGGCCCGCCATGCCCGGAGGCCCCGGCTACTTCCAGGAGCACCCCTTGATCTTCGTGCAGTACGCCTCGTTGGTGGCCGTCTCGCACTTGATGGGGAGGCCGCCGCACATGTTGGTCGCGAACATGTAGTAGCAGCCGGGCTGGCTGCTGCAGAAGGTGCGCGAGTAGACGCCGCAGAAGGTGGCCTTGCCCGAACAGCGGCTGGAACCCTTCGCGGTGGAGCCCCCCTTCGCGTCGCCTGTCTCCGGAAGGGCGGCCGCGCCGCCGTCCTCGCCCGAGGCGCCGGCGTCCGCCTTCGCGGTGGAGGCCTCCGCCTGCGCCTGCTTCGCCTTGCCCTCCGCGTGTGCGGGAGTCCCCAGGAGGACCGTCGCCACCGTGAGCGCCATGAAGAGACCGACACGCTGTCCGTGATGCACCATGTTCCTGACCTTTCGTGTGGGGCCGGCCGCTCCCACCGCCATCCTTCGGCGCGGCACTCTACGGCCGACCGGAATCTTTCCGCGACCCATCCCGACAGCGTGCAGCGTATCCACGCAATGGTCCTCTCCCCTCGCCAGGAGGCCCGACTGGATGCGCCCCGAGGCTCCATGCGTCCCCTCCGACCGTTGCTCAACGTCCTCCTCCTGGGAATGCTCGCCGGCTGCGGAGAAGACGTCCTCCCGACGCCTCCGCCACGGGAGCCGCCCTTGAGTCAGCAGATGGACCCCGTGCTGAAGAGGAGGCTCGAATCGGCCAGGGCCGCCATCGAGGCCGACGGATGCTTCCGGGAGGAGCCCGACGTCTCCTCCTGCGCTTGGGGGGATTTCGCCTTCGACCCCGAACAGTTCGCGATGGGCCAGGACACCGGTGAGGCCATCCTCATCGTGGATGACTTTCCCGCGCTGCCTCCCCGGGCCATCCGCTACAAGAATCGCATCCAGGGGTATTTCCGCGTGGACCCCCAGGGCGTGGTGGGGCCGGTGTCCTTCTCCTGGCGGGCGCCGGTCACGTTCTTCCAGACCCTCGGCTCCTTCGCGACGCCCGACTTCCATCCGGCCGAGCAGCTTCGCGAGCTGCGTGAGCCGCTCGCTTCGACCTACGGGTTCCATGAGGCCGGCAACGCGGGCCATGGCAGCTTCGTGCTCTCACTGCTCGTCGAAGCGAACCCCCACCATCCCCTGGTGCTGCTCGACACGTTGAGCTTCCGCTCCTTCGCGCTGGAGGAACTCTGTGATGCCTCTGGAACACCGGAGGCCCTCCACCGCCTCCGCGCCAAGGCCGAAGGCGTCGCGGCCCAGCTTCGCGGGCTGATGGGGGCGCAGCGCGTGCGCTTCGTCAACCTGAGCTCCGGGGTGACGCTCGAATCGATGCGCGAGGAGTGGACGGCGGCCTGCGGGCCCACGCGCCCGGATGACACGGTGCTGCGGGAGAAACTGGGGGCCTACGCTCCCATCTACGACGCGCTGTTCAACACGCCAGGGGTCTTCGCCGCCCAGGCCGCCATCAACGCGGCGAACCGCCAGGACAACCCCTTCGACCTCCCCTCGGAGGCCTTTCCCAACCGGCTGCGCGTGGGGTTCTTCACCGCGCTCGACTCCGGACTGGGGCCCGACGGCCGCGGCCCCTCCTCACGGATTGAAGGCTGGCCGGGGCGGTCCAACGTCGACCTCTACGTGAACACCGGGGTGCTGCCCTCCCGGCCCTTTGCCCACAACAGCACCCCCCTGCTGCAGGTGGACGGCTTCGGCGTCGACATCCACCCCATCACCTTCACCACCACGTCCTGGGTCGCGCCGCTGGCGCTCTCGCGCTTCATCCACGCCCGGTCCACGCACTTCGCTGACACGGAGATGTCGGATGCGCTCATCCAGGAGGTCGTGAGCAGGCTGATGCCCCGGGGCTGCGACGACCTGCCGGAGCAGCGCTGCATCTACCAGGACCCGCTGTTGCATGGGCAGACGGAGGCCGTGCGGCTCAACTACCGGCCCCGAGAGTACGTGGAGCCCTGACGCGGCCTCCACCCCCTGGCCGCCTGGCTCATTCCTCCGCGGGGGCCAGGCGCCACTGCTGGTTGTTGCGCGAGGGGTCCCGGTTCGGATCGTAGTTCGGATCATTCGACGGGACGTATTCTCCCCGGTCGTTCATCCAGTACTGCCGGGCGCCGGTCTCCACCTGGTGGCGCTTGCCGTTGGACGGGTTCCTGACCGTCTCTTCGTCCTTGATGTAGTTCATGAACCGGTTGTGGTTCCGGTCCGAGGCCGCGTCGCGGTCGGCCTGGTTGGACGCGATCATGTTGTTGATGGCGTCGTTCTTCTCATGGAAGGCCCGCTGCTGTGCCTCGAAGGCCGACTTGTTGGCCCGCATGCGCTCGTTATGCGCGGCCCAGCTCTGGCGCTCCTTGTTCATCTCGTTCTGGTTGTAGGCCTGGACGTACTGGGGGTTGTAGCGGGTGTTGGACAGGGCATGGAGGACGACCTGCTTGCTCTGCTCGTAGCGCTCCTTGGGGGCGTCCAGCGCGTGGCAGTAGTAGTTCCAGCTGACCATGTTGCCCAGGTCGTTCGCGCTCAGGTGGATGACAATCATGTAGGGATTGCCCTTCTTGTCCATCCACTCGGTCACGCGTGACAGGAAGAGCTGTCGCACGGGGCCGACCTTGTACAGCAGGTCCGAGAAGCCCTTGTCCGACGCGGCGATCTCCGGGGCGTCGTACTGCTTCACCAGCTTCGCGCCATCCTTCTGGGCGACGGGCACCAGGTCCTGCTGGATGACGTCCTCGATGGAGGTGAAGACCCGCATCGGGTTGCCGGTCCTCGCCGACAACTGCTGCATCATCGGGTCATTGGAATACATGAACGTCTTGAGCGGGAACATGTAGACGTTGACGTTGCCCGGGCCGCTCATGGCGGCCTTGCCGTTGTTCAAGACCCAGTTGTCTGGCAGGGGCAGGGTCGCCATCTCCAGGAACTTGTCGTCGAACATCTTGTGGGCGACGACCTTCCCGTTGGGAGGCACCTGGGTCATGGCCTGGGCCGCTCCGCTGGAGGCCGTCCGGGGCTTCTCCTTCTCGTCGCACGCCGGGGTCGAGGCGAGCAGGGTCAGGAGCAGCAGTCTGGGGATTTTCATGGTGGGTCCGTTCAAACCGCTTCAGCTCAGGAAGCCCGTGGGCTTCTCCTCTTTACCGTGTTCCGGCCGGGCCCGGGCCGGGAACAGCTCCGGCGAAGTCGCCTGGAGGGGAAGGGTGATGGTGAAGCAGGTCCCGGCCTCGGCCGAGCTCGTCACGGTCACCTTCCCCCCGTGGGCTTCCGCGAAGCCTCTCACCAGGGGGAGCCCCAGCCCCCAGCCCTTCTGCGCGCTCTCCGTCGCGGAGCGGGAGCGGTGGAAGGGCTCGAAGATGTTCAGCAATTCGTCCCCGGCGATGGGGTTGCCCTGGTTGATGACCTGGAGCGTCGCGTGCTCGCCGCTCCGGCCGAGCACGACCTCAATCGGGGTGCCCGGCGCGCCGTACTTCGCCGCGTTGGAGGCCAGGTTCTCGATGATGCGACGCAGGCCAATGGGATCCGCCACGAGGTTGAGCGGGCCTCCCGCCTTCAGGACGAAGCGCTCCGGATAGACGGCTGAGAGCTCCTCCAGCGCCTGGACCGCGATGGCGTGGAAGTCGCACTCGCTCACCTTCAGCGACACCCGCCTGCCGGCCTGGACCTGGCTGGCGTCCAGCAGGTCCTGGATCATTCGCTCCGCGCGGTCCAGGCTCTGCGTCACGCGCGCCACCGCCGCCTGGACCCCCGGAAGCTCCCCATGGCGCCTTGCGAGCAGTTGCACGCCCAGCTTCGACGCCGTCAGGGGCGTGCGCAGGTCATGCGTCAGCGCCGCGACGAAGGTGTCCCGCAGGTTCTGCTCGGTCTTCAGCTTCGTGATCTGATTGCGGAGGTTGATCTCCGTCATGATGGAGGCGGTCATCTCCCGCATCACCGTGAGCTCGTGCTGGGTCCATTCGCGCACCTTCGGCTCGATGCAGCAGAAGGTCCCCAGCACGTGCCCCTCCGGGTTGATCAACGGCAGCACGATGATGGCGACGATCCCCCAGGGCCCCGTGGACGGGTGGAACTTCAGGAAGGGGTCGGCGGGCGCATTCGAGGAGATGATGGACTCCCCCTCCAGCGTGTACCGGCACAGCGACGCGTCGATGGGCAGCTCCCGGGTCTCCCGGAAGGGCGACGGCAGGCCGAAGTCCGCCTTGAAGAACTGTTTCTCGGCGTCCACCAGCGAGATGATCGTCAAGGGGACCTTGAGGATCTCCGCCGCCAGCCGGGCGAGGCGGTCAAAGGCCTCTTCCCGGGGCGTGTCCATCAGCCCCGTGTCCCGGATGGCCTGCAGGCGGTTCGGGTCGGTGAGGCGCCGGTTGCACCGCTGCGTCCGCCCGAGTGAGGACTCGTCCAATTCGCCTAGGAACTTCATGGGGAGGTTTTATCCCGGCGTGCCGGAGGTCGGACGCTCCCGCCGCCCCCCGGCGCAGTTGCTTCGTTGCATTTCCAACTCTGATTCTAGGCGGTGAGCACCTGGCGCACGGCCTCCTCCAGCTTGGGCCGGGCCAGCGCGCCGACAATCTGCCTCACCACCTTGCCGCCCTTGAAGAACAGCAGCGTGGGCATCGCGCGGACGCCGTACTGCCCTGGCGTCATCGGGTGGTCATCGACGTTGAGCTTGGCCACCTTCATCCGCCCCTGGTACTCGGAGGCCAGCGAATCGATGACCGGGGCGAGGACCCGGCAGGGCGGGCACCACGTGGCCGTGAAGTCCACCAGCACCGGCTCCGTCGCCTCCAGCACCTCGCGCTTGAACTCCGCGTCTCCCAGCTCGATGACGTACCCAGCCATGTCCCATCCTCCGTGAAGGGCGCGCCCGCGTGGGGCACGCCCGGGGTGCACGGCAGGATGTAGTCGCGGGCAGGGCGCGGGACGAGGCTCCCGCGCGAAACGCACTGTTCCGCCAGGAGCCCTCTAGCCCTCCTCCCACGGGAGCGCCGCGCTGCGCTCGGACAGCAACGCCAGGAAGGCGCGGACCTTGAGGGGGAGCTGCCGGCTGCTCGGGTAGACGGCGAAGATGGGGAGGCCGGGGGGCGTGTCGGACGCGAGCACCGGGACGAGCAGGCCCGCGCGCACGTCGTCCGCCACCAGTGAGGCTGGCAGCCTCACGATGCCCAACCCCGCGCGCGCCGCCGCTTGACCCGCGCGCACGCTCGGCACGCGCAGGCGCCCCGTCACCGGCACCGTGCGCGCCGTCCTTGCCTCCCCGAAGAACCACACCTCGTCGGTGCCGGGCTCGGCCAGCAGGACGCACTCGTGGGCCCGCAGCTCCTCCGGGGACTGGGGCGTCCCGTGGCGGCTGAGGTAGGCGGGGCTCGCATAACAGCCCGTGCGCACCCGCCCCAGCTTGCGCGCCACCAGCGACGAGTCCGCCAGCGGCCCGGTGCGCAGCGCCAGGTCGTACTCCTCCGCGACCAGGTCCACGTGCGTCTGCGCGAGCGACACCTCCACGCGCAGCCGGGGCTGGCGCAGCAGCAGCTCGGCGATGACGGGCGTGAGCAGCTCGCCCAGCAGGGACAGCGTGGCGATGCGCAGGGTGCCCTGGGGCGTGCCCCGCGACTCGCTGAGCGCCGCGTTCACCTCGCGGGCCTCGGCGACGAGCCGCGCGCAGTGCGCGTGGTACTCGCGGCCCGCCTCGGTCAGCCGCAGCCGCCGCGTGTTGCGCTCGAGCAGCCGCGAGCCCAGGCGCTCCTCCAGGGCGGCCAGCCGGCGGCTCACCGTCGACTTGCGCAGGCCCAGGCGCTCCGCCGCGGACGTGATGCCGCCCGTCGTCACCACCTCCGTGAAGAGGAGCATGTCATCCAGCAGCGGGGGACTCGTGGCCACGGGGCAAGCCTATGCCTGGGAACGGCCCTTGGGCATGGGATATCGCGAGCGAGGCCCTGGGATTGGGCTCCGGAGCGGAGGCGCCTGGCGAGGAGCCCGTCAAAGGCTGACGTGTCAGCCCTTGCCCCTTGACCTGTCAGCCCCCGCGCTGACGTGTCAGGACTGACAGGAGGTGCCCGCAAACCCGCGCACTTCCTCAAGTCCAGTCTTCAACTGGAAGGCCTGTGAATTGCAGAACTCCCCGCCAATACCGGAGGAGGGCTGCAATGGGCATGAGCTACAGGATCCACCCGGCGATCGGGGTGGCCCGCGTTGGGGACAGCGAGGACTACTACCTGGGGCCGGAGACGGCCAAGGGGCTGCCCCAGGAGCGGACCGGCGGGGACGTGACCCGCTTCCGCGACGTGCACGGCGGCATCCGTCGGCAGGCGGCCCGGTTCCAGATCCACACGTTCGACCCCTCCAACCCCACCGCCCCGGGCAAGCGCATCCAGCCGGGCGTCGACGGGGTGGTGGACATCGAGTGGACCGTCCACGTCGCGAACAAGAAGGCGGCCTGGTACGAGTTCCAGCAGCAGCTGGGCGCGGACGGCACGTATGACGCCACGCACCCGCTGCGCAACCCGCGCACGAAGGACGCGGCGGGGCGCAACGCGCTCATCATCGACCCGGGGCCCCGCACCGTGGCCTGCCGGGGCAACAACCAGCACCCGCCGCGCGCGGAGTTCTCCAAGGACGACCCCCAGGGCCGGAGCTATCCCCAGACGTTCCCCGCGACGGGCCTCCTCCCCGACAACAATGACATCACCACGTTGGGGAGCGCCATCGCGGATGACCAGGGCTACCTCTACACGGTGGGCGGCCATGGGCACTCCGGCACGACGGCCTTGTGGAACCTCTCCAACGGCTTGATTGACAACATCCTGTCGGATGACCCGACGCTCAGCGCCACGATGATCCGGTGCGTCGGCGAACTCAGGCCGGTGGCGGACCAGTGCTATCCGACGTGGGACGCGCTCTCCGACGCCATGAAGGCGGAGCTGAGGAAGGACCCGCTCAACTGCCCGGACGACGTCGACGCGACCGTCGCCTTCATGAAGGGGCAGGCCACCATTCAGCCGCGCCTGGACACCTACGCCAACAACAACTTCTGGTGGGACGACACGTCGGACGGTCCCGTCACCGCGACGGTCATCCTCCAGGGAGGCGCGCGGGTGGAGGTGGTGTCTCCAGCGTGGATGATGGTGGCCCCACCGGCCTATGCGCCCCAGTTGCTCAACATGGTCACGCTGTACGACACGCTGCGCGACACCTTCATCACCCAGCGCGACCTGGAGCCGGAGTTCTGCAAGGGCGGGACGTTCAACGACGGCTACAAACCGAACTTCCAGGCGGACATCCTGCCCATCCTCCAGCGCCCGAATGACTACCGCTGGACCGCGCGCGTCAACGACCAGGGGGCGGACGCGCACGCGGAGCTCCCCCGGCAGCAGACCGCCAACCACAACTTCATGAAGTACGTGCGCGACCCGAACTCCCCCAATGACTATCCGGGCCGCATGCCGAAGATGGCGGGAGACAACCCGCTCACGGACCAGGACACCCGGCTGTTCCTGACGCTCACGCGGACGCAGTACTTCTTCCTGAGCCAGTTCAGCAAGGGCCTCTACGACGACACCCCCAGCACGGCCACGCCCACCCCGGGGCAGCTGTTGGACAGGGGCGTGCTGGAGAACTGCGTGGGCGGGCCCTTCTGTCCGGGCATCGAGATGACCTGGATCGCCCGCGACGCGAACTTCTTCATGGAGCCGTTCCGCTTCAAGCACCGCGCGCTCGCCGGCCCGGGCCTGCGCTGGGACACCAACCCCCATGATGGCCAGGGCCTGGAGCCGGGGGATGCCACCAAGTACATGGCCCTGCCGTGGCAGGCGGACTTCAACGAGTGCTCCCAGCAGGTCGTGCAGAACACGTCCCTGTGGTGGTGGCCGTCGCAGCGGCCCTACGAGGTGCGCTACCTGGGCCCGAACCAGGAATGGCAGCAGGGCTACTGGACGCGTCCCTTCGACATCAACTTCGAAAAGGACGAGGACATGGTCGACAAATGGAAGGGATTGGGCTTCATCCTCGCCCGCAAGGACGCCCAGCCGGCGGACCAGGGTCCCTCCAGCGCGGAGGATCCGGCGCCGCTCTACATCGAGGTGGAGCGCCTGCTGCTGCCGGACGGTAGCCTGCCGTGAGCGACACCCACTGCGACGTCGCCGTCCTCGGGGGAGGGCCGGCCGGCGCGGGGGTGGCGCTCGCCCTGCGTGCCCAGACGCGGCTGTCCGTCACGCTGGTGGAGCGCACCACCCATGACGCCCCCCGCATTGGAGAGACGCTGCCCCCCGACGCCCGGCTGCCCCTGGCGAGGCTGGGCGTGTGGGGCGGCTTCCTGCGCGACGGGCACCTGCCGTCGCGCGGGACGGCGTCCTGCTGGGGCTCCGCCACGGTGGGCTACCACGACACGCTGATGTCTCCCTTCGGGTCGGCCTGGCACCTGGACCGCTCCCGCTTCGACGCGAGCCTGTGCGCCCAGGTCGCGGAGCGCGGGGGCTCCGTGCGCACCGGCACCACCGTGGAGGGGTGTGAGGCTTTGGGCCCGGAGGGCTTCCGGCTGCGCCTGTCGCATCCGGTGGAAGGCCCCACCACGCTGTGGGTGCGCTTCGTGGTGGACGCGACCGGGTGGAAGGCCGCCTTCGCCACGTCCCAGGGCGCGCGGCGGCAGGTGGTGGACCGCTGCTTCGCCCTCTACGGCGACTTCCGCCTGCGGCAGGGCGCGGCCTTCAGCACGCAGGCGCTGGTGGAATCCCGCCCGGAGGGCTGGTGGTACTCCGCGCTGCTGCCCGGAGGGCGGGTCGTCGTCGGGCTGATGGGCGACGGGGAGTCCCTGCGCGGCGTGCGGGGGCAGGAGACCTGGCTGTCATTGCTGGCCCGCACCACCGCCACCCGCGAGCGGCTGGAGGCGTGTGACTTCAGCGGCGAGCCCCCGCGCGCGGTGCCTGCCGCCGTGGCCTGCCTGGACCGTGTCCACGCGGAGCACTGGCTCGCGGTGGGCGACGCGGCGTGTGCCTTTGATTCGCTGTCGTCCCAGGGCATCTCCAAGGCGCTCGGCTCCGCGCTGCTGGCGGCCGAGTCGCTGGAGCAGCACCTGCGGGGCCGTGCGGACGCGCTCGGGGCCTATGCGGCCCGGGTGCGTCAGGGCTTCGTGGAGCACCTGCGGACGCGGGACCACTACTACCGGGAGGAGCGGCGGTGGCCTGACGCCCCTTTCTGGCGCAACCGGCGCAAGGCATTGGCCTCCGGCGCCCTGGCCGCGTGACGGCCGCTTCTTGCTCACCCCAACCGGGATCAATCCATGAAGACAAATCGTCAGCGATATCTCCTGCTCGCGCTGGGAGGCGCGAGCGCCCTGACCGTGGCGGTGGCCCTGGTCGGACAGCGGGGAGGGGACTCCCAGGAGACGGGGTCCACCCGCCCCCCGCCCCTCCGCGAGGATGCGAGCGGGGTCCAGATGACCTCCGTGCCCACGCCGGGCACCGTGCCCACGCCGTACCCCGTCTTCCCCCACGGCAACAAGCTGACCCAGCCGCTGGACGAGGATGACATCCAGGCCCAGCAGTTCCTCGCCTTCTATGGCAAGCAGGGCGGCGTCACCTTCCCCGCGCTGACGAAGGCCTCGCTCCAGGGGCTGCCCAACCGGACCCTGGACATCGCGCACAACGGGCTGGACCTGGGCAGCCAGCGGTTCAATACCTCGCTGGTGTGTCAGTCCTGCCATGACGCGGACTGGCTGGCCAACAGCGACATCACCCGGCCTCCCGACGCCCCGAAAACCTACCAGCCCCTGCCCACCATGGCCTTCTGGCAGATGCCCACCGTGGACACGTTCTGGAACGCCAATACGCAGCCGTCCTTCCTGGACCCCGACGCGCCCCTGCCGCTCGCGGCCAACTGGTCTCCGTTCGGTGACTGGAGCGCGTCCGTGAAGGCGCTGGCGGGCCGCGACCCCATCTTCCTCGCGCAGGTGGAGACCACGCGGAAGCTGTCGCCCCACCAGCCCACCACGGTGGACAACCTCTGCCTGCGCTGCCACTCCCCGCTGGGGCAGCGCCAGGCGCAAAGCCAGCACAAGCCCTTCACGCACGACCTGCTCTACGCGACGCCCGCCAACTCCACGCAGGACCCGGAGCGGGCGGTGCTGGGCGCGCTGGGCCGCGACGGCGTCTCATGCAGCGCGTGCCACTCCGTGGCGCCCACCAGCGGGCAGCCCTGGAACGGCACGGACTACACGGCCTTCTACGGCACCCAGGAGGGCACCATCTTCGGTGACGACGTGGCGTCCCGCCTCAAGCAGCGCGACGAAACCGTGCAGCCGCCGCCGTTCCCGTTCACGTCGTCCATGAACCTGCGCCCGGGCACCATCGTGGGCCCGGACACGCGCCTGAAGAAGCAGCCCATGGCCGCCGCGGGCCTCAGCCTGGAGACGGCCGCCACGGTGGGCGGACACAGCTACCTGCGCGACTCCATGGTCTGCGGCTCGTGCCACGTCGTCATCCTGCCCAAGGTGCCCACGAACTACCGGCCCTCCATGCCCATCGCGGAGGCGGAGGCCCAGGGCGTCTACAAGCGCCCCGCGAGCTGCGCGCAGGGCCAGACGACCTTCAGCCCCACCGGCGACTTCCTGACCGACCCGTGCGTGGAGCTGGCCTACGAGCAGACGACCTACTTCGAGTGGCTCAACAGCGGCTATGCCCAGTCCACCTCCACCTGCATGACGTGCCACATGCAGATCACCTCGCCCGACTCGCCGTTCGACGGCAGCGTGAAGGTGGCGCAGCAGAACCCGGACCTGGCGGCCTTCTACCGCGACAACACAGCGCTGCCGCCCCGGCAGTACAACCGCCACACGCTCCTGGGCATCAACCTGTTCGTCCATGAGATGTTCCAGCAGTTCCCGGACGTGCTGGGCCTGGACTTCTATGCGCAGCCGGACTCGCGCGTGCCGCCGTACCTCCAGAGCCCGGAGATCCTCGCGCGCACGCCCAACCTCGTCACCAACCCGGGCGCGGAAGACGGCCCGAAGGCCGACGGCTGGGTGCCGGACTCCGGCGCGACGGTCACGGTGGTGACCCAGCAGCAGGGGATGGCCCAGCAGGCCATCCGTCCCAGCCACGGCGCGCAGTTCTTCCAGCTGAGTGGCGGCGCGGCGCTGACCGTGGACGTGTCCTCGTACCAGGACCTCATCGACCGGGCGGCGGGGGCGGCGACCGTCCAGTGGGGCGCCACGGTGTACTGCGATGGCGTCGCGCCGTGCGGCACGCTCTCCTTGCAGCAGCAGGCAGGGCAGGGGGCCTGGACGAACACGGCCGGCGCCACCCCGGTGACGGCCACCCAGCAGCGCTGGCTGTCCGTGCATGCCGCGAGCCCCACGCCGATTCCCGCGGGGACCCGCGCGCTGCGGCTCGCGTTCCAACCCGGCCGCGCGCTAAGCGTGGACGACGTGTTCCTCGCGCTGAAGTTCCCGGACGGCTCCGTGAAGCCGCTCACGGACGGCAAGCGCGACTACACCTTCGCGAAGAACCTGCTCAACGCCGAGCAGTCCATCCTGGACCTGGCGGTGAACACCTCACAGGGCGTGTTTGATCCGACGCAGCCCGCGGTCCTGGTCTCCCTGGGCCAGTACAAGGAGGACAGCGGCCTGTTGAGCGTGCCCGTCACCGTCACCAGCAACGTGGGCCACAAGTTCCCCAGCGGCGCGGGCTTCCGCCGGGCCTTCCTCCAGTTCGAGGTGCGGGACGCCGCCGACAAGGTGCTGTGGGCGTCCGGTCAGCCCAACCCCCTGGGCGTCATCTGCAACGGCGTCTGCAAGTCGGATGACAGCGCGCTGCTGGCGAGCGAGTTCACCACCGACACGTCCCAGCTCCAGCCGAACCACCAGGTCATCACCCGGCAGGACCAGGCGCAGGTCTATGAATTGCGCGCGGTGGATGACATGAACCGCCTCACGAGCCTGGAGCTCCAGCAGTTCAAGGAGGTGAAGGACAACCGCCTGCTGCCGGAGGGCTGGACTGCCCCGGCGCAGCGCAAGTCGGACGAGATGCTGCTCGGCCTGAACCTCAAGCAGCTCGCGAGCCTCACCGAGCCGTTCAGCCTCGTGCTCGGGCCCAACGACACGAGCGTGTCGGGGGACCCGGACTTCAACACGTCGCCCGCGAAGGGCGTGGACCAGCTCGTCTACCAGGTGCCGCTTTCGGCGGTGAGCGGGTGGAAGAGCATCCGGGTGCGGATGAACTACCAGACCATCCCGCCCTTCTACCTGAACGCACGCTTCCGGGACTCGCTGCGGGATGACAAGGGCCAGCCCTCCCAGCCAGGGCCCGCGGTGCAGCGGCTCATCTACATGACCAGCCACCTGAACACGAAGACGTCGCTGAAGTACCCGGCGCAGGGGCAGGACGGGCAGCAGGTGGACCTCATGGACAACTGGTCCATGGTGTTGAGCGAAGCCCGCATGACGAAGAACTAGGCTCGGCGGCTGGGTTTGAACCTGGCGGCCATCGGAGGGCGGGCTTCAAGCCCGCCTCCGGTGGCCGCTTCGTCGTTTCCCGGTGGTGCTGGCCGGGGCGGGGACATGCGAAGAGCGGCCACCGGTGACGGTCTGACGACCCGTCCCGATGACCGCTCCCGGGTGCTTCGCGAGCAGCGGGCCGCTCAGCGGCCGATGGTGGCGTGCGAGCCGAGCACGATGCCGCGCTGGGCGCTCATCCTCCGCGCCAGCTCCGGCGACGCGCCCAGCTCCTGGGGCGAGCGCAGCTGGTGGAAGAACCGGCTGCTCTGGTCGAAGTAGGCAATGGGCTTGAGCCGGATCTGGAAGCCCGGCTGGGGCTGGGTGCCATTGGCCCAGTACGAGTAGGTGATGTTCGTGGTGTAGTTGGCGGGCACGCTGCAGGTGACGGACGTGTTCCAGCTGCCGTTGTTCTGCGGCACGGTCGTCTTCTCCAGGACGATGAGCGGGGAGGGGCCCGGGGTCCCCGCGGAGAAGGCGACGCTGGCCCCGCCGGGCACGTTGGTGCACTCGAGCTGGAAGATGATGCTTCCTGCCTCGGTCCCCTGGGAGTACTCCACGGTCGTGTTGAAGGTGGGGGTGTTGGCGTCCACGAGCGCGACGTTGCGCCAGCCGAAGCCCGGGTTGTTGAGGATGAACTCCGTCAGGTCGGTGTAGCTGCCCACCACCGGCACGGGGTTGTCGTGCTTGGGGGTGGAGACCCGGCTGATGAGGCAGTAGTGGTCACCGCTGATGGAGTTCGGCGCCCAGACGAAGGGGTTGTCCGTCACGGCGATGTCGCCCGCGCGGGGGGCCTGGAGGAAGACCTCGGTCTGGTTGTCGCTGGTCTTGAGCGCGTTGTCCTTCCACTTGTTCGGGTAGAGCAACAGGCTGGCAGGCGTGTAGTACAGCGACACCTTGCCGCTCTCCGCGCCGCTGGAGAGGTTCTTGGTGCGCAGGTAGATGTAGTTCTGCCCGCCGGTCACCAGGTTCTGGCCCACGTCCTGGTTGTAGTTGCTGGAGAAGAAGGCCTGCGGGTCGTTGGTGGGGTAGATGCCGGAAGGGATGATGTCCGGCGACTCGTAGGCCAGCGGGGGCGAAGGAAGCTGGCCGTAGTCCGACAGGTTGGAGCGGAAGAACAGATCGTCATACATGGTGGTCATGGGCGTTCCTCGTCGAAGGGGGACATCCGCGGCAGGGAAATCCCGGGCGGACGCAGGAACGTCACTGCACCCCCCGCGCCAATGACTCGCACCGCCGAACCTGCCGGAAATCCATGGCAGGCCCCCGTCCCGCCGCTGGCCTGACGCATCAGGAGCGATTCCTGACGTGTCATGCCCGCGCGCCGTGGGTGCCCAAGGGCCCCTGCATGCCCTGGGCCCGGGGAATGGACAGACACGCATGCCGGCCGGCGGCGTGGTGCCCACGCTGAAGGAGAAGCGGGTTCATCCCCCCGCGGGAGAGACGCCATGGCGATGCAACGAGTGAGTGAAGTGATGACCCCGGACGTGGAGACCCTCCGCCCGTCCGACTCCTTGAAGGTGGCCGCGATCAAGATGCGCGACCTAGACGTAGGCCCCATGCCCGTCTGCGACGGCGACGAGCTGGTGGGAATCGTCACCGACCGGGACATCGTGGTGCGCGCGGTGGCGCAGGGCCTGGACATGGAGGGGACCCAGGTGGCCCAGGCCATGACGCGCGGCGTGGACTACGTCTTCGAAGACGACGACGTCACCCAGGCGGCCGAGAAGATGAGGGCCTCGAAGATCCGCCGCATCCTGGTGTTGAACCAGGACAAGCGGCTGGTGGGCATCCTCGCCCTGGGAGACATCGCGGAGGAGCTGGACGCGCAGGAGAGTGGCAGGACGCTCGGCGCCATCTCCGCGGACTCCGCGCCGGCACCGCATTGAGCTGCCCCGGCTCCAGGGGGAGCGGGCGTGCTCCTCCCTCAGGGAGGGGGGCCCGCGACTTCCGGTACCACGCGGCGCGTCGACAGGATTCGACGCGCCGCATGATGATTCACGGAAGGCTCACGACGGGAGTTCAGAAGCAGGTGCAGGCGGCGTTGACACACTTGCCAAACCGAGCGCCCTTGGCCTGACAGCTCTGGCTGCACTCCACGGGATTGCACTCCACCTGCGATGCTTGCGCCGGGGTGGAAAATGCCAGCGTGAGTCCGAACGACATGGACGCGCCCGTGAGCATGGCGAGCAACACACGACCGGCCTTCTTGACGGAGAGATTCATCTCAAGCCTACCTTTCGGGGTGAAGTGACAGGGGACTTCGATGTTTCGTTCGTGTTTCCGGCTCGCAGCATAGTCACCGGGAACGCCCCTGAAAAGCCGTAAGCCCCGCCAGGCCTCGGATGTCTTATGTGTGTTTGCGTGGGCCTCGCGCTCCTAGGGGAGGATGAAGTTCTCGGAGCGCAGCGGTTCGGGTTGGGGCTCTCCCAGCGCTTCCAGCAGGTTGATCTCCGCCGTGCGCGTCATCGCGAGCAGGGGCAGGTCATTGGGCGCGGTGCCGAAGGGCTCCTCCAGCTCGTCGCTCAAGCGGTCCAGCCCGAAGAAGGTGTAGGCGATCATCGCTGAGAGCACGGGCGTGAACCACCCCATCGCCTCCGCGAGCCCGAAAGGCAGCAGCAGGCAGAAGAGGTACGCGGTGCGGTGCAGGAGCACGGTGTAGGCGAAGGGCAGCGGGGTGAAGCGGATGCGCTCGCAGGCGGTGAACACACTCATCAGGGCGTGCACCCGCTCGTTCAGCGCACCCCAGGTGATGTCGGTGAGCCGGCCCTCGCGAAGCAGCGTGGCCAGCTCGCGCTGATGCTCGCGCAGCAGCGCGTTCGGGCGGTTCCCGCTGGCCAGCACGCGCGAAAGCTCGGGCTCCTCCAGGAAGCGGGAGAGGTCCTCCCGCGCGTCGTATCCGCGCAGGTGCGCGGCGAGCGCGTGCGCGAAGGCGATGTTGCGGTGCACGAGCCTCCGCGCCGCCTGCTGCCCCGCGACGGGCTGTTCGGCGCGCCCGTCGTCCAGCAGCGCGATGGCCGCGTGGGTCAACGCGCGCACCTCGATGATGAGCGCGCCCCACTGCTTGCGCGCCTCCCACCAGCGGTCGTAGCAGGCGTTGTTCCGGAACCCGAGGAAGATGGAGAGCGCGATGCCGAGCAGCGACAGGGGCGCGGGGGAGGTGACCCGCAGCCGCAGGTAGCCCTGCTCGAACGTGAAGACGACGAGGCAGGCGAGCCCCGCGATGCCCAGGATGTGGGGCAGGACGCGCGGCAGGATGGTGCCTCGCACGACGAAGAGGAGGCGGAAGAAGCCAGGGCGGGGGCGGACGATCACGAGGCGCCCCTCGTGCTCCAAATCCATGGGCGTCGCAAGGGCGGCGTGCGCTCCCTGGTGGGCGACCGCGCACCCGCTTCCGGGCCCCGTGGAGCGGCACCGGGCTTCAAGGCCCGCCGCGTGGCCGGAAGGCGCCCTGGGGGACCCGGGCCGTCCGGTGTGGGCCAGCGGTTCCTGCTGCCCTTGGCGCCTTCGCCTTGAGAGGCGGGTGAAGAAAAGGCTGTCCGGGTTGAAGCGCTGCGCGTCCCCTGCCTGCCAGCTCAGGGGGCGCGCGTCCTCGCCGCGCGGACGGTCCCCAGGCCCATGCCTAGCGTGAGTGCATGTCCCGGCTCTTCTATTCGCGGCGAGCGGAGCGGCAGCTCCAGCGGCTTCCGGGCGAGGTGCGCCTCCACCTGGAGACCCATCTGGAGAACTTCGCGCTCCTGTTGCGAAGCGCGGTGTCGCTGGAGCCCGTCCTGTCCCGGATGAAGCGCGTCGACGACGGCTTCGTCACGACGGTGGAGGGCCTCCGGGTTTCGTTCGCCCTCGACAGCGTGCTGCGCGTCCTCCTGGTCCACTGCATCATGCCGGTCGAACCGGGGGAGTTCGTCACGGAGGAGGAGGGGAGTCAGGACCCCCTGTCCGCTTCCTAGCGCGTGTCCGCGAAAGAGGTCGAGGCGCCCGGCGTCGAGGAGGCGTGGGCCGGGGAGAGAGGATCCGCGCGCGCGGATCCTCTTGCGCGAGACGCATCGCGGAGGACGGCACCAGGGCTCACATGTACAGCGCACGACTCAGGCGGACGCCGTATTCCGCGTCTGGGTTCGTCGTGCCGTCTCCCAGCCGTTCCATGAAGGCCGCAACAGCCAGGTCGCGCCGCTTCGGCAGTCGCGCGCGCTCTGCCGCGGCAAGGGCGCTCGCCATCTGCTCGCGGGTGAGGTCCGTGCCGTAGCACGGCGCGCCAGGCTGCTGCCGCCACGACTCCGCAAGCGTCCCCGCGTCGAAGGCGTCGAACCCGGTGTCGTCGACGAGCGCCATTCCCACCTTGCGTTCTCTCTCGCTATTCCCTGCAACGGGAAGCGCGATGCGGTCCGGGCTCCCTGGGGCCCTGGCCTTCTTCGCGAAGGAGTCGGAGCCGATGGAGTTCCATGCCTTCACGACCGGCCGGCCCAGCTGCTCGGCCACCCACAGGCTCTCGACCTGACCGGCTTCGATTGCGTCGATCCTGCTGTCGCGCGCCGGGTAGTAGTTCGAGGTGTCGATGACGACCGTCTCGGCGGGGACGCTGGCGATGAGCGGCGCGATCCCGGCAAGACGGTTGAGGGGAATCGAGAGGATCACGACGTCAACGTTCGCGACGGCTTCCGCCGCCGTGACCGCGCGCCCGCCGTGTTCCAGCACGTCGGCTCCGATCGTCTCCGGGCCACGGGAGTTGGCTACCTTCACGTCATGTCCGGCCGCACTCAGCCTTCGAACCAGGGTCTTCCCGATGTGGCCGGTCCCCAGGATGCCAATCTTCATATTTGAATCTCCCTGTTGTTCTTGAAGCCTTCATTCGTCGGCCGGGTGGGCGAGCGCTTCGAGCGCGCGACGGAGGTCGTCCAGGCGCTGGTCGGTGAGCTGGCATGCCGACTTGATCTTGTCCGTGATGCCCCGGACCTCGGCTGCAAGGCCGCGGCCATGGGCTGTCAGGTCGACCAGCACGCGGCGTTCGTCGGTGCGGTCGCGGGTGCGCGCTACGAAGCCGGCGCTCTCAAGCCGCTTGACCAGTGGCGTGATGGTGCCCGTGTCCATGCCAAGGCGGGTGCCAAGTTCTCCAACGGCCAGGGGCGCGCCATTCAGCAGCTCAAGGATCACGAGATACTGGGGAAAGGTCAGGCCCAGCGGCTCAAGGAAGGGCTTGTGTAGACGCGCCATCCGGTTCGCCGCTCCATAGAGCGCGAAGGAGAGTTGTGTGCCGACGGTTCGCTGTTTCGGAGCCATTGTTCTCTAGTGCTCTAATATCTAGTGCACTAGATAATTTCGGAGTGGGGGGCTGTCAAGAGGTGGGGCCCGGCGAAGTCATTCCGGATGAACCGGATGCTAGGCTCGTCCTTCCGTCGCGCTCGCGAAAGGATCGACTGCCATGCTGTCGCTGGTCGCCGCCGTCCTGCTGGCCGCTGTCCCCGCTGCCTCCCCCCTGTCCCTGGTATCGACCGCGCCGTCCTTCGATGGACGCCCCTTGTCCGCGCGGCTGCTGGTGGCGCAGGCGACCACGGGCTCGGAGCCGGAACTCTTTCCCGCTGCGCCGTTCCCGGAGCGGGCCGAGCAGGACCCCCAGCCGATGGGCGCGGATGCGGGCCTGGACGCGCGCATCGCGGAGCTGACCCAGCAGGTGGGCCTGCTCCAGGGGCAGATCAACTCCATCCGCCTGGGCCGCCCCGGTGGCTACAAGGCCATGACCATCATCGGCTTCTGTCTCTCGCCGCTGCTGCTCATTGGCCTGCCGCTCATAATCGGTGGACTGGACGAGGCGGGCAGCACCGGGGACGCGCTCATGACCGTGGGCCTGGTCTTCGCGGTGCCCGGCGCGGCGGGCGTGGGGCTGATCATCGGCGGCTTCTCGGGGGGAGCGCGGGCGGCCCGGGAGAAGAAGGACCGGCGCGACGCGCTCATCCAGGAGCGCACCCTGATGGAGCAGGAGCTGCGCGAGCTCCAGGCCCGCCGTGACGGCCTGCGCACCCGGCGCTGGCAGCCCCGCGCCACCCTCCCCCTGCTCGCCGTGCGCTTCTGACGGCGGCGCGAGAGGGGGCCTCACTGCGGCGGTGGCCCTGGGCGCCGGTCTCCTCGCGGTAGGCCAGGGAGCCCACGTGGCCGGAGATGGATTCCTGGAAGACCCACCAGCGCCAGTGCTCGCTCCTCAACGTTCTCACGCCGGGGGTGAGCACCCGCCGTGCTCGGGCAGGTGCTCCCGGGCTCATCGGGGCGCTGCTACTTCTTCGGGCCCCGGCCCTTCACGACCTTCTTGCCCAGGGTGAAGAGCAGCACCAGCACGGCCCCGGCGCCCAGCCCCACCGCGGCGTTGAGCAGCATGGGGGCGAGCCCGCCCAGGAGGGCGCCCACGCCCGGCACGGCCGCGGCCCAGGCGGTGAAGGACTCCTCCGCGTGGTGCAGGCTGGAGATGCCGTGCACGAGGATGCCGCCGCCCACCAGGAACATGGCCGCCGTGCCCGCGACGGAGAGGAACTTCATCAGCCACGGCGCCGTGCGGAGGATGCCCGCGCCCAGGCTGCGCTGGAAGCTCCCGGACTGACGGCTGAGATAGAGCCCCGCGTCGTCCAGCTTCACGATGCCCGCCACGAGCCCGTACACGCCCACGGTCATGATGAGGGCGATGCCCACCAGCACCGACACGCGGGTGGCGAAGCCCACCGTCGCCACGGTGCCCAGGGTGATGGCGATGATCTCCGCGGAGAGGATGAAGTCGGTGCGCACCGCGCCCTTGATCTTGTCCTTCTCCAGGGCGACCAGGTCCACGTCCGGGTTCGTCAGCGCCTCACGCAACTGGGCGTGGTGCGCGCTGTCCTCCTCCGCGCTGTGCAGGAACTTGTGCGCGATCTTCTCGAAGCCCTCGAAGCAGAGGAAGGCGCCGCCCACCATCAGCAGCGGGGTCACCAGCCAGGGCGCCAGCGCGCTGATGGCCAGCGCCGCTGGCACCAGGATGGCCTTGTTGACCATCGAGCCCTTCGCCACCGCCCACACCACGGGCAGTTCGCGGTCCGCCTTCACGCCCGTGACCTGCTGTGCGTTGAGCGCCAGGTCGTCTCCGAGCACGCCCGCCGTCTTCTTCGCCGCCACCTTCGTCAGGATGGAGACGTCATCCAGGATGGTCGCGATGTCGTCGAGGAGCGCAATCAGGCTGCTGCCTGCCATGGGGTTCTTCCAGGTTGGAGGGATGGAAAGTCGCCTTGCGGCCAGAGCGGATTACCACAGCGGGGAGGCCGGGGCACGGACTGCTCAGGGCAGGTCCATGGCCGTGGGGTCGGCCTGCCAGCGCTGGAGCTGCGCCTTGGAGGGAAAGGACCGCACGCGGTAGCGCTCCGGGTACAGCCCCGGCTCGGGCATCAGCAGCGTGCCGGCGTCGCGCACCACGAGGTCCCAGCGGACGGAGGCCACCGGGGGCGCGTCGGGGCCCAGCGCGGAGTCCATGAAGCGGATGACGTCCGCGCGCGGCAGCAGCGTCTCTCCGTCGCTGTGCCAGACGGTCTGCCCGAAGAAGCGCCCCTGCGCGTCCTGCTCCGGCAGGTAGCCGGCGACGAAGAGCTGGGAGCCCTCCTGCTCATGCTGCTGCCGCAGCCGCCCGGTCTGCTCATGGTAGCTGCGCACCCGGCTGGCGAACGCGAGGTTCTCCAGGAGGCTCCGCGACGGGCTGCCCGGCGCCGGCAGGAAGGGCTTCCAGCCGTCGGCCGTGAGGCGCAGCGCGTGTCCGTCCACCGGGCGCGGCGCCTTGACGCCCACCAGGGCCGCCTCCGCCACCGCGAGCAGGCCCGTCGCGTCCTCGGAGCCGGTGATGAGCAGCGTGTCCCTGTTGGGCACCATCACGACCTGGTCGCCCCGGACCTGGCAGCCGCGCACCACGTCCTCCAGCAGCAGCCGCGAGGCGGCGTAGCTGTCGTCCGTGGAGAGCAGGCAGGCGCCCAGGGTCAGGGACGTGAGCGGCACGGGGTCCAGCCGCCGCAGGTTGGCCATCGCGTCGGTGTGGGCCTGCTCGTAAGGGATGCCCCAGCGCGCCAGGTCGTCCGAGGTGACGTAGCGCATGGCGTCCGCGGTGTCCTGGACGAGCGCCACCGCCAGCACCTCGCCCAGCGGCCGCCAGGACACCGGCGCCGACACGCCGGGCTCCTGGGAGAACTGCTCGAAGGTGTCGCGAGCGCGCACCACCAGCCTCAGCAGTGGACGCACCTGTGCGTAGGTCTCCGGGGCCTCCGGGAGCACGCCCGTCCGTCCCAGCCGCGCGAGCACCTCAGCCCGCTGTTCGGGCGGGCGGGCCAGGTACTCGGTGTGGAAGTTGGTGAGGAAGAGCGCCATCCCCAATCCGCCGTCCGGGGCGATACCCTGGATGAGGAAGCGCTCCGGGTCATACACCAGCTCATCCTTGACGCCCCCGGCACGGAGGGCCGCCATGGCCTGCTGGGCGAACGCGTCCTTCTCCGTCAGCTCCGGGAGCGACTTCCCGGAGGACTGCGTCGCCCCGCTGGCGAAGACCAGCGCGGCGACGAGCACCAGGGCCGAGACACCGAAGAGGGCCACCTTCCACTGCGTGTTGCGTGACATGGGCCGGGGAGAAGACCCCGCCAGGGTGGTTTCGTGCAAGCGCACTCAGCGTGCGGTGCGCCCATGGTAGAGAGGCGCCCATGAACCTCTTGCGTTTGTCGATGATGGGCCTGGGCGTGGCGTTCCTGGTGTCTGGCTGCGGAGGCAGCCGGATCAACTCCAAGGTGGACCTGTCCAGGATGGGGCCGTCAATGAACGCCAAGCGCTATGCGAACCTGGAGAAGATCGCCGCGACGGACCTCAAGTGCGCCGAGGAGCTGACGCCCGACTACCTGGGTGAGAATCAGTATCAGATGAGCGGGTGCGGCACCGAGGGCATCTATGAGCTGCGCTGCCGCATGGGCCAGTGCTCGTGGGTGCCCGACGTGAGGGCCCGCGCGCAGTTGGACCTGGGATGCGCGAGGGCGCAGCTCAAGACTTCACGCCTGGATCCGGTCACGGTGGGCGTCACGGGCTGCGGGAAGCGCGCGAGCTACAGGGCGCTCGGCTCGGTCTATGGATTGACCTGGACGCTGAACTCGGCGGTGACCGAGGACGCAGAAGCCGCCGCGACGCCCACGCTGGAGTGACGCGCCCCCTGGAGGGGAGACCATGAACGACTCTTTTGACATCATCGTCATCGGTGGCGGCTCCATCGGTCTGGCCGCCGCCCACTACGCTTCCCGCGAAGGGAAGCGGGTGCTCGTCCTCGAGCGCTTCGACTATTTCAACGACAAGGGCGCTTCGAGTGGGGCCGAACGCCAGTTCCGCATCCAGTACAATGAAAGAGAGATATCGCAGCTCGTCCTCGACTCCATCCCCCTGTGGGAGGAGCTGCAATCCGAATATTCCGTCGAGCTGCTCAAGACCGTGGGTTGCCTGTGGTTCGGCAACTCGAAAGTCACCGGGGCCGAGGGCCAGATTGAAGCCGTGACCCAGGTCATGCGCGAGCTTGACCTCCCCTACGAGACGCTGGGCGTTCGCGACATCGAAGACCGCTTCGGGTTCAAGCAGTTGCCGTCAGCCTACAGTGGCTTCTTCCAGCGGCATGGCGCCGCCATCCATGTCCAGGCCACGCTGAAGACGCTCCACCGGAGCTGCGTGGAGAGCGGGCTCGTCACGCTCAAGAGCCGGATCGCCGTCCGGCGGATCGAGTCGAAGCCGGAGGGCGTCACGGTCGAGACGGATCAAGGTGTCTATCATGGCGCCAGGCTGGTCGTGACGGCCGGTCCCTACGTCAACGAGGTGTTGTCGTTGCTGGGGGTTCAGCTCGATCTCGTGATCTGGGAGATGGTGGGGGCGTACTTCCGGCAGACCGACCCGGCCGTGAAGTTCCCCACCTGGATCTCGTTCGACGAGAAGTCCGGCGATGATCCCATGCTCTATTATGGGTTCCCCGAGACCGACTGGGCCCATTCCAGTCCCTACGTCCGGGTGGCCGCCAACTACCCGGTGAGGACCTTCCGGGACGTCCGTGAATACAAGCAGGTCGCGGACCCGCGGTGCGTCCAGCAGATCAGCGACTGGGTGAAGCGTCACATGAAGGGGCTTGATCCGGAGCCCCGGTTCGCCTCGTCCTGCATCTGCGCGCTGGTGACCGAGCCAGGGAACGAGGGGGTCCTTCGTCGCGAGATCATCATGGACTTCGCGCCCGAATCGGTGCCGCACCACCGCAACGTCGTCGTCTGTGCTTCGGGCTGGAACTACAAGCTCGTGCCGCTCCTGGGGAAGATCTGCACGGAGCTCGCGCTCCGGGGGGAATGCCAGTACGACCTCTCGAAGCTGCGATTCTCCGCCGATGTCATGGCACCCCCTGCGCGCTGAAGGTTCTCAGCGAGAGACGCAACGGGAGAGGGCGTCGCAGATCCGCGACAGCTCGTCCGTGTCGTGGGCGGCGAAACCGAAGCGAAGGGCGGCGAGCCGGCCTTCATGAAGGTACGTCGAACCCGGCGCGATGAGGAGACGCTCCTCCCGCGCCCTCGCCGCGAATGACTCCGCGCTTCGCTGACGCAGCCGCAGCCAGAGGGCCAACCCGCCAGTGGGGACGGAGTACGCAAGGCCCGCTCGCAGTGAAGGGGTCCCGGAGAGCTGCCCCAGGAGGTGGTCCCGCCGCTCCTTGTAGACGCGGCGAGCGCGCCGCGCATGCTGTTGAAGGGTGCCGTCTTCGAACAGCTCCGCGATGGCGCGCTCAAGCACCGGATCGCCCTGCCGCTCAAGCACCGTGCGCGTCTCCCCGAGCTTGCGAATGCACTCGGGAGAAGCGACGAGGTAGCCCAGCCGGATCGCCGGCGCGAGCAGCTTCGAGAGCGACGCGATGTAGACGACGCGCCTTGAACCCGCGGTGGCATGAAGCGGCAGCAGGGGATTTCCCTCGAAGTGGTATTCGTAGTCGTAGTCATCCTCGAGCACCGTGAAGTCAAAGCGCTCGGCCAGATGGAGCAGGTGCATGCGCCTCTCCGGCGTCATCGAGACAGACGTGGGGTATTGATGATGCGGCGTCACGTAGACCGCCTTCAGCCGTCCGCGCAGGGTCCGCGCCGTCTCCTCGAGGATGTCAGTCCTCATGCCGCCGCCGTCGACGGGGATGTGGACGACCTCGGCTCCAGCGAACTCGAACGCCCGCCACGCGGGCGCGTACCCCGGCGTCTCCGCGGCGACCACGTGCCCGCGCGTGAGCATCGACAGCGCGTAGAGTCCGAGCGCGCCCTGGCTTCCCCGGGTCAGGAACACTTCCGCGCTCGTCGTGGAGAGCCCGCGTGCCTGGTTGACGAAGCCGGAGAGCACCTCGCGGAGTCCCGGATCGCCCACCGCGTCGGTGTACCCCGACGCGGTCCGGCTGAACGCGCGAAGCGCCCGACGGTATGCCCGCGCCAACTCCTCCAGCGGCGCGATTCGTGTGTCGGGCAGGCCGTCCGTGATGGACACGAGCGGGGCCTCGCTCCGGACCGGGCGTGCCGTGCGCGGTGGGCGCACTTCGGTGTCGGCGACCGCCAACGGAGGGAGGAGGGCGGCGACGCGCGTCCCCGAGGCCGGGAGGGTCTCCAGCCAGCCTTGCGCGACGAGCTCCTCGACGGCCGCCACCACGACCTTGCGGTTCACTCCCAACTGGGTCGCGAGCGTTCGGCTCCCCGGCAACATGGAGCCTGGAGGGAGACGTCCTCGCTGGATCTCCTGAACCAGGGCGCGGGCGAGCTGCGTCTGTTGCGAGACCGTACCGCCCCGCTCCAGGACCAGGTCGAACCGCCAGGGCCGGCGAACTGGACCCCTCACTGTCTCGATTCTGGAGCCTTTCATGGGTCCAGTTAATCGCTAGACGGAGGGTCGCGCAACGGTGCGCGGCAACCGGCTGGAGCCCTGTATGAACGAGAAGTTTCACTCCGCTGACTTCGACAAGACGCCCCCTCGCCCCCGTGTGGTCATGCCGGAGCGGCTCGCCCATCCCGCGGTGGAGTGCGCGGGTGAGCACGGGGACTACTCGAAGGCCCGGAAGCATCCGGTGTTCTTCGTCGACCTGCCCTCCCATTCGCTCAGCATGACCATTGGCTGGCTCGAGCCCGGCCAGTCCTCCAACCGCCATCGCCATACCTACGAGACCCTCCTGTTCGTCCTCGAAGGCGAGGGCTACTCATACGTCGGGGGCAAGCGGGTTGACTGGAAGGCGGGAGACGCCGTCTACGTGCCCGTGTGGGCGTGGCACAACCATGTGAACACCGGCGCGGGCCGCGCGCGCTACCTGGCGTGCGAGAACGCCCCGATGTTGCAGAACATGGGCGGCATCGCGCTTCGTGAAGAGGTCCCCGACCGGGGGGACCAGCTCTTCGACAAGAGCCACGACGTGGAAGGAGGCGCGCGATGAAGCTCCGCGGAATCGTCTCCTATCCCATCACCCCATTCACGGAGGGGCGTGTGGATGAGGTCCTCCTCGGCAGACTGGTGGAGGACATGGTGGGCGCGGGCGTCCATGCCATTGCCCCGCTGGGGAGCACTGGGGTGTTGCCGTATCTGTCTGACGAAGAGCGGGAGCAGGTCGCGGAGGTGGTCGTCAAGCGGGTGGCGGGAAGGGTGCCCACGCTCGTCGGTGTCTCAAGCCTCACCACCGAGCAGACCGTCCGCCACGCGAAGTACGCCGAGAAGGTCGGCGCCAGCGCGGTGATGATCATCCCCATGAGCTACTGGAAGCTCGGTGATGCTGAAATCCTTGGACACTTCGACGCGGTGGCCAAGGCGATCTCCATCCCGATCGCCGTGTACAACAACCCCGCGACGGGGGGGCTCGACCTGAGCCCCGACATCCTCTCCCGGCTGCTCCGGATCCCCAACGTCACGATGGTCAAGGAGAGCACCGGCGACGTCAATCGCATGCACCGCCTGGTCCAGCTCTGCGGTGAGGACGTGGCTTTCTACAACGGGAGCAACCCGCTCGCGCTGGCGGCGTTCGTGGCGGGGGCGAGCGGTTGGTGCACCGCGGCTCCGCATGTCATCCCCCGGCTCAACGTCGAACTCTATGAAGCCATCGAGCGAGGTGACCTGGCGGCGGCTCGCCGGAGCTTCTATCGGCAGCTCCCCTTCTTGCAGTTCATCGTGGCTCACGGCCTCCCGCGCGCCATCTCCGCGGCGCTCGAACTGATGGGGACCCAGGTGGGACCGCTCCGGGCTCCGCTGCAGCCGCTCAGCCCTGAGCGTGTCGCAGAGCTCCGTCAGATCCTCGTCGACCTCGCGATCCTCCCGGCCGCGTGAGCAGTTAGGCTGGGCGGCGACGTGGCCAGGCGCATGGGGGCCCAGGCCGTGATTCGAGGGGAACATCCGATGGGTGCTGTGTTCGCGGGAGTGTGTCTGCTGGCGGAGCTGGCCCTGGGCGTGGCGCTGATGGTGGGCGCCTTCTTCACCCTGGCCTTCAGCAGCGAGGCGTACCGCCACAACGCCACGCCGCTCCATCAGGCGATGAACCTGCTGGCCTTCGCCCTGGCGGTCCTCCCCACCCTCGTCACGCTCTGGGTCGGCTGGCGGCGCTTCCTGTCGGACCGTCCCTGGGACGCGGTGCCGCTGGGCATGGGGCTGCCGCTGGTGGTGCTCGTGGTGTGCGCGGGCGCGGGCGCGCTGGCGCTGATGGGGGGCGAGTGGTCCACGGCGCGCCACCGCGAGCAGCAGACCCTTGCGGCGCGGGCCGCGCTCCGTGCCGAGGTCGAGGGTGGGGCGCGGGACAAGGCGTGCGACTTGGTGGCGCAGGAGCCGCGCGCCTCCGCGGAGGACATGCGCCGCTGCCGCGAGTTCATCGAGTCCCGGCCCGAGGTCGAAGCCCGCTGGGCGGAGTTCTCGAAGTTCCTCGACGACCGGGGAGGCTTCCGGACCTGGAAGATCGCGGAGGTCGGGCTCGTCCCTTCGTGGGAGTGGAGCAAGGAGGTTCCGCTCATCCGGCACGACCAGGAGTGGTTCCTCCGCGCGTTCTATGAAACCTGGCTGGCCCGGCCCCAAGCCCTCGCGTCCATGGAGGAGCTGGGCCGGTTGCAACTGGCGCTCCAGGGCAGCACCCGCTACCTGGGCTGGGATGCACGCGCCGTGGAGACCCTCCGCACCCAGGTGCTTCCCGTGCTGAGTGGACGGCTGGACGCGCAGGAGCCTCGACTGCGCGCCTTGCCGGACATGGACACATGGCTGCTGGGCTCGGTGCGCGAGAAGATCCAGAACCTCCAGGCCCGGCCCGAGGATGGGGTCGAACCCCTGCCTCCGCTGCCGGGCGCGCCGTCACCGGGCGCCGTCGGCGTGGCGAGGATGGGAGACAACGGCACGTTGGACCTGTGGCTGCGCGCCTCGCCCACGTCGGGGGCTTTCGGAGACGTCTACCTCCAACGCGCCTCGTATGATTCGGAGTACGGGGCCTGGCTGAAGCACCTGGGAGGGGCCCCGCGCCCCGGGGAGCTGCGGTTCATTCCCGCGCCCTGAAGCGGGGCACTCGGCGGAGGGCGTCAGTTGCCCACGTAGATGAAGCGCCCCGAGGAGCCCTTGTCGCCAAAGCCCAGGGTGTGGAGGTTCACCGAGCCCCGGCCGCCAAACTGCTTGTAGCCGCCCCCGTAGTTGGAGTGCTCGTAGAGCCGGTATCGCCAGCCGAACGGGATGCAGTAGCGGAGGGCCGAGACCTTGTCCCCGAAGCCCTCGATGGAGGAGAAGTTGGCGTGGTTCTCCTTGCCCGTGTCCGGGTAGTCAATCATCAGTCCGCGGTCGGTGAAGTCCGAGTCGTCATAGAGTTCGACGAAGGCCTTCTGGAGGTCGCTGTCGCAGCCGGGGTTGGGGAAGGTGGGGCGGAACTCCATCATCTTCACCGTGCCGCCGGGCCCGTCGTTGTCGTGCTCGGTACCGTAGACGATGAGCTGGCCGTGGGGGTCCACATAGACGCCGCCGGCTGCGTCCAGGTTGCAATGGCGGTTGGCGCTGGTGTCATGGCCGGGCGAGGGGTAGCCGCAATACAAGTGGCGCCTGGCGGCCTTGGTGAGCACGAGGTTGTCGCCCTCGGCCGTCACGCGGTGCGCGTCCACCCAATCCCTTCCGGTGCCCAAGTCCAGGTGCGTGCCCACCAGGAAGAGTGAGCCGTCGCACTGGGTGACGAGGTTGAGGTTCTGGTAGTTGGCGAACTCGCGGTCGCTGATGGCGGTGCGCAACTCCGACTCGTTCCAGGTGTCCACGAGGGTGAAGGCATTCATGGAGGCGCGCAGGTCCGCCGTCGTCGAGAGGTAGACCTCCAGGTCGTTGGCGTGCTCGCGGCCGATGATGAGCAGGAAGCGCCCATCTGCGAGCCGGGCCACCGAGGCGGTGCCCGCGTCCTCCGTCATGGCGATGCGGCTGGTGGGCAGCAGGACGGGCTGGGCGGGGTCGGCCATGTCATAGAAGATGACGCGGGCCCATCTCCACGACAGAGAAAGCCTTGTCGGTGCCGGACTGTGAGATGGCAAGGTGGCGGCCACTGCCAAAGGGCAGGCGTTGCACGCCCTGCCAGTGGTTGAGTCGCGTTACCGGGTCGCCGAGGGGAAAGAAGCCCATGACATCCCCGTGGTCGCGCAGGCCGTTGATCGCGAAGACCACGTCGGGGACGCATTGGTTGCATGTGGCATCCCCCCACCCACAGACAGCCCCGCGCATGTCGACGGCATGGGCGGGTGTCCCAAGCAGCGCGGCGGTCAGCAATCCAAGACAGCAGGTGGTCCGAAGGAGCCAGGCGCTCATGTACACCTCCCAGTGACATGTCCCGTCGGTCGAGCGCGGTCCCGAAGAACATGAAGCGGGAGCCGAAGCTCGCCCGCTGTGGGGACGGCGGCCTGGAGTCTACCTGCTCTCCGTGACACGCGTCTGTCGATTCTTGACGCAGGCCTTGGCGTTCCAAGTGCCGGAGAGGATGGCCCTTCCTGGCTTTGTCATGGCCGAGAGGAGGGGTGTCACCGATGCGCTGACCGTTCAAGCCCCGGGAGCGGACTGCTCCCGGGGCCACGCAGCGTTCAGACCCGTGTCTTCACGGGTGAATCACGGACCGTCGACGGTGAGGTCGTCGATGGCCAGACCGCAGCTTGAGCCGGTGGACGTGCTCTGCAGCTTGATGAGCGTGCTGGAGGTCGTCGCGGTGAAGACGTACGTGCGCAGGGTCCAACCCGGCAGGGAGTTGGAGACGCTCGCCGTGGACGGGCCGTAGGTGAGCGTCGCGTTGCGCGTTCCCGTGCAACTGGGGGGGAGTGCCACGTAGAAGCGCACCGTGTAGCCATTGCCCGGAACGGTGGCGATGGTCTGCTCGATGCTGCCCGCGCCGTAGCCGTTCAGGTCAACGGACTTGGTCCCGCTGTTCGGCGTCTTGTACGTGCTGTGCATCACCTTGATGCTGCCGCCCACGGTCCAGTTGGTCAGCGTCGTCGCGCTCGAGGTGAGGACCGTGTAGTTGTAGGAGCCTGACGGCGCCGCCTCGAAGCCACTGTTGGTGACCTTGTTGATGCCCTGCTGCACCGCGCCCAGCTCCGGCGCATCGGCCTCCTGCGACTCGGGACCGCCACATCCCGCCAGCACGAGCCCCAGCCCCAGAGCCACGCCCCCTCGAATCCAGTTCATCATGTGCATGTTCACCTTTCGTGTTGAGCCGCGGCGGTCCGGCGTTCCCCAAACGCGCCGGCCCCGCGGTGCCGAGCATCGGCGTTGTGAACATTAACCGCTCGCTGAGTGTGTGAGGAGTCCCGCGCTGAAACAGGCTGGGTTTTTCACGTCGCGAGAAGAAACCGGCCATCCTGGGTTGTGAAACACTCAGGTGGAAGTTCACACCGTCACGGGGTCTTCTCATCGGCGGTCCACGGTCGCCCGCCAGGCAAGCAACTGGCTTGTTTCACCCTGTCGATGAACCGAGCTTCGTCGAGTGGTTCAGTCTCGTGGATGTCGAGGTCGCGCGTTGCAGGCCGTGTGATGGGGGCCGAGGAGTGCGGCTCAAACGACAGCCGCAGGGATGAGGGCGCGCCGTCCTTCCGGCGTTCGCGCGGCGCCGATGGGCAGGTAGCGGCGCGTCCGCTTCGCCCCGGTGACCGCCAACACGTCGTGCTTCGCGCTCCAGGTGCCCTGGTCGTCATCCGACCCGAAGTTCATCGCGCCCGCCTGGCCGGAGGCGCCCGCCGGGGGGGCTTGGTGCAAGCGCCCCCGAACACAGCGGAGTGGGGTGGCCAGGTGATGGCTTCCGACAGGAGGCCTGCCCCGTTCAGCGCCCTGGCGCGCTCAGGGCGATCGTCCCCACGACGCCACTGTCGGACGTGCTGCAGACCAGGGCGTGACGGGTCAGGGCATGGCCACGCGCCCACGACCTTGCCGCGATGCAGACGCCGAGTGCTCCGCTCGCGGCCCCCACATCCCCGAGCGACGTCGCCGGAACCACCTCGCGAACCGACTCCAGGACGGGTGCCAGTCGCACTCGCGCGTGTCCCCACGCGTTGGCTCGCCACGACTCGCCATTCAAATCGACCACCAGGTCGCCAGAGAACGTCCCACCTGTCGTCATGCGTCCGACGGCGGAGCGGACCGTGGCGTCGAGGTGGCCCGCCATCTCCGGGACCGCGCCGGTCCGCCAACGTATTGCATCATCGGGATCAATCACCGTGGAGGGTCTGGCCACTTCGACTCCCACGAGTCGCGCGGCCACGGTCGCGTTCCTTCGCAGGGCGGTCGACTCCTCCTCCACCAGGAGACATGCGGCGGCCTCACCTGGCCGGAGCCCGGTTGGAAGCTCTTCCGAATGCAGCCGGCGTTCATCGGACAGCCATTGGAGGCTGATGGCATCGAGCCAGGAATCCACCGCGATGAGGAGCACGCGGGCGCACCGACGCTCCGACAGGAGTCGCGACGCGCGCTGGAGTCCAAGCGCCGTGGCCGCATGCCCCCCCCAGGATGAACTCGTCGGCCACCGCGCCTCGCGGGAGCCCCGTGAGCTTGCGAAGCAGGTCCCCGCACGAGCGCTGGAGCGCCAAGGCGGTCTCAGGCCCGGGCCAGCCGAAACGCTGCTCTCCGAGCTCCGGAAGGGCCCACACGAGGCCTGTCTCGCCCCAGAATCCGTCTCCGGCTGGCGGAAGCTGGCCAAACCGGATGACGTCCTCCACCGCGACCTGGGCGAGCCGGATCCAGGCGGCGGTCTGGATGAATCCCTCGGTCAAGGGCCACACCGGTGAGCCCATGAGCGGAGCCTCTTCTTCGTCGCCGTAGACACCGGGCCCCTCGATGGGCCGGACCCGGACGATGCCCGCGCGCAACGCCGCGGCTGAGGAGATGACGTCATCCCCGACGGCGGTCACCAGTCCGAGGGAGGAGATCTCCTCCCTGATGGGCGCACCGGTGGCTTCTCGAACGCCCGCGCTGATTCGACGGTCTTCCAGGAGTCAGGGGAGGGGAGTTGCATCCCCTGGAACGGCCTCGCCAGGCGGGGGGGCCAGCGGAGAATCACGCTCCACGGGCAGCCCCACGCGCTCCGCGAGTTCCAGCCAGGCCAGGACCTCCGTGGACACGTGCGCGAACGTCGCCGCGTCGTCGGCGCTCAAGGCGTTCCGGGCCTGCAAGGCCCGGGTGCGAGCCAGGAGTTCCGCGATGGCTGTCGCAAGGGCGCTCTCGAATGCGAGCGGGTCGCGGCGGTCCAGCGCCGTGCAGACCGCGAGGCGGAAGTCATCCGGAGCCAGTGCGGCCCACGCGTCCAGCCACTGCCGGGCCGAACCTTCCGTGGCTGCCACGAAGAACCGGTCCATGAGGAAGCGGATGTAGAAGAAGTCCTCCTCGTACTCCTTGCCCGTCGCGAGCGTCCTCCGAGAGTGCTTCGCCAGCTCCGCTGCGCCAGCGTCATCACGACATGCGATCGCATCAAAGAAGGGCTCGGACCTGGACGTCACCTTCTCCGAGTCAGGTGCGCTCTGGAGGAAGTGCAGGAATGCACGTCCGCTCTTGAAGAGGTTTGGAAAGAAGGTGCTTGGATCCGCCGTACCCAGCAGTCCCGCGATGCCGAGCCGCCGGTACCGGGTCGAAACCCTCAAGGAGTCCTGCTGTCGCGGTGGCGCCAGGAGGACCTGCGGGAGCAGTTCCTCGAGTGCCACTGCGGCGTTCTTTCCAGCGAGCGGTGCGAACGTGGGGCGCATGGGGCCACCTCGGGAGGTCAGGTGGCGGGGACGTCCAGGATGAAGAACGTGATGTTCGTGGGCTTCGGGGTGATCTTCCGCCACGCATCCAGGACGCGCTCGCTCACGACATAGGACTCCGGGGCCTCCTTGATGCGGAAGAGGTCCGGCGCTTGAGCAATCTTCTTCGGATCCAGGACGTACTTCGTGATCCCCACGACCTTCCCGTCCAGGTATTCGATCTTGGAGGCGGAGGTGTCGAGCACATCCACGGTTCCCAGCGGGTTGACGACGAAGTAGTCGGTTGAGGCCAGTCGCTTCTTGTGATTGTAGATGGAGAGCGGCAGGTATTGCACGGGCCCGCGGTTGACCTCCTCCATCCCGTCCTTCAGTCGCTTGCTGACGATGAGCAGGCGTACGGTATTGGGGACGAGGTCCGGGAACTCGATGCCGGGCTCTTCATCCGACATGAAAATCTTCGCGTCTTGGGGATACTCGCCCGCATGGAGCTCGACGCCATCACCCAGCTTCCAGCTCTTGAGGCCCATGTCCTCGGGGAACTTGAGGAGGACGCAGAACTCTGGCCGGGTCTGGGCAAGCGTCTTGAGTAGATAGTATTTCACATCAAGTCCTTGGGCGGACTCTAGAATGAGCTGGACTCATTTTCGATCTGGGAGTGAAGTCTGTTCGCGTGCTTGTCGAGTGACGCGCCTGCTTCAATCTGGCCCCATTCGATGATCTGGTTCATCAGGTGCTCGGAGAGATTTTCGAGTTTCTTCTTGTCCAGCTTCGCGTCCGGAATCTTGTGTCCTTCCGGCTTCGCGCCATCGCAGATCGCCTTGTAGTCCTTGCTGATGCCGGTAAGGGCGTCACGGACAAGGCGGTGCGAGATGTCCGTCGTCTCCCATGAAACCTCCTTGCAGGGCCCTGCAAGGAGACCAGCCCTCTGAGTGTGGGGCGCGAACGGGTGCTCAGTCCATGCTGACGTACAGCTCGCCGTGCTGGGCGACCGAGCCAGGGGCGAGCGACCAGCTGGGGTGCTCGGGCAGCATGTAGAGGGCGCGCCGTCCCTCTGGCGTCCGCGCGGCGCCGATGAGCAGGTAGCGGCGCGTCCGCTTCGCCCCGGTGACCGTCAGCACGTCATGCTTCACGCTCCAGGCGCCCTGGTCGTCATCCGCCCCGAAGTTCATCGCGCCCACCTGGCCGGAAGCGCCCACGAACTTGTACTGGAACGTGTGGTCCTTCCCGAAGGTGAAGTCGATGCCGTAGCTGACCGTGCTCATGGTGGTGGCACCGGTGAAGGTGTTGACGTACTGGGTGGCGCTGTTGCTGGAGTATTGGAAGCGGCCCACCACCTCCGCGTCGTCCACCAGCGGCAGGCCCACGGGGCTTCCGCGCACGCCCTTCAGGGCCTCCTCCACCTTGGCGTACGACGTGTCCCACGAAAACGAGGCGCTCAAGTCCTCGCCGTAGCCGGTGCTCGCGAAGCTCTGGATGAAGACGAGCGGCTCGAAGCGATCATCCGCCTCCACCAGGTACAGGCTGATGAGGAAGGACCGGCCGTTCCCCTTGTGCTTCACCACCTCCGTCGCGAAGAAGGCGCGGGCGCCGTTGGCCATGAAGCGTCGCATCACCCTGGGGTGGGGCGGCACGCCGTTCCAGTCCGCGCCCACGCGCTCGCGCCACAGCCGCACGACCTTGCCCTCACCGTCGTCGAGCCCCGGAACGCTCGGCAGCCGCAGGGCCTCCACACCCAGCGGGTCGCCGTACTTGTTGGGATACGCGATGATGAAGCGCCCGTCCGGCAGGGTCTTCCAGCCCTGGGGCGCGTCGAACGCGAAGCCGCCCGGCTCGCCCTTGCGCCCGGCGTGGGTCCGGGCCTCGGCGCTGGGAGCCGTCCCGGGCACGGTGTCATCCCCCGCGATCAGCCCCAGGGCCAGGAGCCCCAGGGTGCCCGTGCAGCACAGCGCCGAAGCGCCTCCGACCGCGATGAGGATCCAGACGAGGGGGCTCTTGGGACGCGCCATGGGGAAAACCCGGGGTGGAATCGCCGTTCACCCGTAGGTACGCGCACGCGACCGTTTCTTCCCAAGGCTTCCGCCCGGCCCCTGGTGCCGCACTCGGACAGCTGCTCGCGACGCCGCGATGGCTGGACGCAACTCCGTCCTGGACGCTCACCGGTGACTGCCTCGCGGCGGCCCCGCCGGGAGTCTCCCATCCTTGAAAGGGCCCTACTTCTTCGCGGCGGGCTTCGCCTTCGCCTGCTCCGCCTGCTTCTTGAGGGCGAGCAGCGTCCCTCGGGCCCGCTGCGTGGCCTTGCGGCGCAGGCCGGGGTCGTACTCGATGGCCTTGCCCAGGTCCTTCAGCCCTTCCGGCACCTTGCCGCGCCGCAGGAGGATTTCGCCGCGGCCCACCAGCGCGTCCACGTTGGAGCTGTTGAAGCGCAGGGCCTGGTCGTACGCGCCGAAGGCGTCGTCCACCCGGTCCATCGTCATGTAGACGGCGCCCAGCTGCGCGCGGAACACCGTGTCGTGTGGCGCGGCGGCCACCAGGCCTTCGAAGATCTGCAACGCGACCTTCGTGCGGCCGACCTGGAGCATCTGGTGGCCCGTGGCGGCGTACTTGTAGAGCCGCTCGTTCGACAGCCCGAGGAACTGGCCGAGCGTCACCTCTCCCCGGATGAGCTTCTCCGCCAGCGGCGGCGCGTCCTTCGGCCCGTCCGTGGGGGACTCGGCCTTGTTGCTCACGGCCTTGCTGCTTGCGGCCTTGCTGCTCACGGACACCTCACGCCGGGGGCCGGGTGCGAGCGCCCCCCGAACACAGCGGGTTACGGTCAGACGAACAGGTTGCGCTTGACAATATCATTCAAGCGGCCGACGTCGTCGAGCGCGCCGAACATGTTCTTCACGCTGTCGAAGGACTTCTGGATGCCCTCGCGGTGCTCGTCCTTGTTGTACTTGTCCAGGTCGTCGTTGCCCGTGAACGGGTTGAAGCCCAGGGCCTGGGTGTTGCCCAGGGCGTTGAAGGTCTTGGTGACCGCCTCGGTGGCCTTGCTCAGCGCGTTGTCGCGCGTCGTGTCGAAGGTCGCCTTGTTGAACGTGGCCGAGCTCGTCTTGCCGTCCGAGTTGGAGATGGCCTTCTCGCCCAGCGTCATGAAGTCGCCGGTCTTGAACTTGTCCACGGTGCCGTCGTTGCCGGTCACCTCGCGGCCCACGTAGGACCAGGAGGCCGTGGAGTCGCCCATGTTCAGGCGGTCATCAAAGTTCTTGGTGGTGAAGTCCGCGGAGGTCTCCCAGCCGTCCTTCGTGATGGGGCCCACCTTGCCCTTGCCCTTGTCGATGCCGGTGACCTGCACGTGGTCATCGCCGCAGGTGACGTCGAGCTGGCCCGTCACGGTCATGCCGTTGCCGTACGGCACGCAGCCCACGTGGATCTGCGTGCCGTCACCCAGCACGAAGGTGGTGTCGCGCTTGAAGTCGAACTTGCCGCCGTCGCTCTCGTCGACGTGCGGGTCGCCCCAGATGCGGGTGCTCTTGCCGTCCGGGCCGGAGATCTTCCACTCCTGCGTGCCCAGCTGCTCGATCTTGTAGCCGCCCGGCGTGGTGATGACGCCGTTGCTGTCCACCTTGAGCTTGTCCGCGGGGCGCATCTGCGCCTCCCACTTCGGCGCCTCCGAGGGGAAGGCCCCGTTCGTCGCGGCCTGCTGGGCCTCGGACGAAGGCGCCTGGCTGGTCACGAAGGCGCTGCCGTCCGCGGTCTTCGTGGAGGCCGGCTGCGTAGCGGCCTGCTTGAGCTGCGCATCGATGAGCGACAGCGCCTCGTTGGCGGTCGACTCGATGAGCTTGATGTTCTTCGCCAGCTCCGCCTCGCTCAGGCCGGGAGCGTTGGTGGTGCTCTGGAGGACGCGCGGGCTGCTGCCGGTGGAGGTGATGCCAGCCATGTTTTCCCCTCGGGGGATGGGCGCCTGGGGAGGCGCTGGATTTCTCAACCCGGAGTATCCCGCCGTCCCGAGCAGAAGTTGTGCCTGCCCGGTGAATTCCAGCAGGGCGGGACGCGCGGCGCGAGTCCCGGTGGCGGGGCTGGCGCCATCCCCGCGAAACTACTGGTTGTCCAGGGCGATGCGCAGGCCGGTGATGAAGGCGTACTTGATGGCGGTGGCGCTCTGCTTGTCCTTCACCATCTCGTCGGCCTTCTTCAGCCAGGCGTTGATCTCCACGTCGCTGGGGGGGCGGGAGTTGGGCCCCAGGACCTCGCGGTAGGCCTCGATGAGCACGCGGGTCAGCGTGGCGCGGTCCGTCCTGTCCAGGCCGTCACGGGCCTCGCGCATCATGGACGGCAGGGTGTTCTTCACGCCGACGGCGTTCATCTTGTCGTCGTCCACCATCTTCCGGGCCTTCTGGGTCCAGGTCTCCAGTTCGCCGCCGGTGGGGTCGCGGCCGAAGGTGGTCTTGAAGGCGTCCTTCGCCAGGTTGCGCAGGGTGGCGGTGTCCGTCTTGTCCAGGCCGTCGCGCACGTCGCGCATCATGGATGGCAGCGTGGTCATCACGCCGGTGGCGTTCATCTTCTGCCCGTCCACCAGCTTCCTGGCCTCGCCCTCCCAGCGGGACAGCTCGCTGCCGGTGGGGTCGCGACCGAAGGTGGTCTTGAAGGCGTCCTTCGCCAGGCTGCGCAGGGTGGCGGTGTCCGTCTTGTCCAGGCCGTCGCGCACCTCGCGCATCATGGACGGCAGCGTGGTCATCACGCCGGTGGCGTTCATCTTCTGCCCGTCCACCAGCTTCCTGGCCTCGCCCTCCCAGCGGGACAGCTCGCTGGCGTTGGGGTCGCGACCGAAGACGGACTTGAAGGTCTCCTTCGCCAGGCTGCGCAGGGTGGCGGTGTCCGTCTTGTCCAGGCCGTCGCGCACCTCGCGCATCATGGAGGGGAGGTTGAACTTGATGGAGATGGCGTCCATGCCGTTGTCCGCCAGCTTCTGGGCCTCCGCCGCCCACCGGGTGAGCTCGGCTTCACCGGGGGCCCGGCCGAAGATGGTCTTGAAGGTCTCGCCCGCCAGGTTGCGCAGCTCGGATGCGCCAGGCTTCACGGCGGTGCCGGCCTGGATGGCGCGGAGCTTCTCGATGACGGCGTACTTGATCTCCGTCGCGTTCTTGCCCTTGCCGGCCAGCTCCTCCGCGAGCTTGACCATCTCCTTGCGCTCACTGCTCGTGGGAACGCGGCCGATCTGCTTGTAGGCCTCATCCACGTTGGCGGTGAGGGCGGACGGGCTGGGACGGCTGTCAGGCAGCAGCGGGCCCTTGGGTGTGGGGGCCGCCTGCGCCGTGACGTAGCCCGTGCGGGCCACGTCCGTCGCGGGAGCCGCCGCGGTGGGCGCCGCCACCGCCTGCGTGGCGGTCAGCTGCTGGAGGCTTTGTAGGAATTGGAGCTCCGCTTCCTGCCCCGACTTCGCAGTCGTCTGGGTTTGGGAGCTGGAAGGAACAGCGTTGAGCGCGCGCTCGGCAATCTTCACGGAATCTCCTAGGGAACTGCGGGAGTCCTCCCCCGTCTTCGATTATCCAAGGATATCCCGGAAAGTTTCGGTAAATGCCAGCTCCGGAAAAATGCAGGAAGGATGCAATGAAAAGCGATACCGCGCATCCCTCGCGCGGGATTGCCCAACGCAGCGCATCAGCAAGCAGCCCGGGTGTCTGGTTGCTTGTCCAGTGGGCAACCGAATCCGGATGAGAGATTGAACCGGTTCTACGACCGCTGTAGGGGGTTCTTCCTTCGCGAGCCCACCGCTTCGGACATGGCGCCCCGCTCGTGGAGGCAGCGATTGCCGCTGCCCGGTCCGCTCCAGGCGCGCAATCGCTGCCATTCCGGGTCCCCTGATCAAGAGGGGAGCGCCGCAGGTCGCGGCCTGCTTCAGGCGCCACGCGGCGGGAGTCGGTAGGGACGCTCGTCGACGCGACGGCGCTGCTGCCCGGCCCCGTCGTTCATCCAGGCCCGGGTTCGTGCTTGCGCCTTGCGGCATTCCGCCTGACTTCAGGGCGCGGCAGGAGTCTGGGCTGTCGGGCCTGTGGGCTGCGTGGCGGTGCTTCGCCGTCGCGCGAGGAGCCCGCGGACGGAGGCCTGGAGCATCCATCCCAGCGCGACCAGCCCGGAGAGCACACCCACCGCGTCCCCGATGCGCGCGTAGAGCGTGGGCACCCGCCCCACCGGCAGCTCCGCGCGCAGCACCCGCTCCTCCGCCGTGAAGTGGTCCAGCTCGCCATACACGCGCCCGTAGCCGTCCACCGCCACGGAGAGCCCCTGGTTGACCTGCCGCACCATGCTGAAGCCCTGCTCCACCGCGCGGAACACCGCCTGCCGCGTGTGCAGCGGGCTGATGCCCTTCCAATCGCTCGACGGCAGCAGGAGCAGCTCCATCCCTCGCTCCGAGGCGCTGGCGAACACCCCCGGGAAGTCTCCGTCGAAGCAGATGGCGCCTCCCAGGACTCCCACGCCGGAGGCCATGCCCACCGCCGGCTCCGTGCTGCCCGGGACGGAGTGCTCCGCCTCCCAGCCCGGCACCGGCCGGGACTTCACGTAACGCCACGCCACCGCGCCGTCCGGCCCCACGAGGATGAGCTCGTTGCGCAGCATCCGCTGCGCCTCGGGCGTGAGGCTCGCCACCGACATGCCGAGCCACACGCCGTGCTCGCGTGCCAGCGCGCTTCCCTTCGCGATGAGCGCCTCCAGCTCCCTGGCCAGCACCACCGCGTTCCCCTCGGACCAGAGGAGGAGCTTCGCCCCGCTCGCGGCCTCCCGCTCCGACAGGCGCAACAGCTCCTCGTTCACCCCGCGCGAGGCCTCGGCGAAGGCGCGCCAGTCCTCATCGCCAAAGACGTCGCCTTTCATGAGCCGGGACAGCCCCGCCTCGCGGCCCGTGGCCAGCTCCCCCGCCACGGTGATGCCCGCCACCTGGACGGGCCTCCCCACGCTGTCCGCCCCCGCGAGCCGCAGCGCGCCGAAGCCGAGGATGGCCACCACCACCGCCGCGTACACCGCCACCCCGGTCAGGACGCGGCGCCCCGCCTCGCGGTGTTCGAGCGCCCAGTTGGCCACGGTGGCGAACCACACCAGGACGAACGTCAGGCCCCACAACCCCGTCACCGACACGAGCTGCACCAGCACCGGCACCCGGGCCTGGGTGTAGGCCAGCACGCCCCAGGTGCCGAACGGGTTGCCCAGGCTGCTGAAGTACTCCACGCCGGTCATCAACGCCGGCAGGAAGAGCGTCCCCGCGAAGGAGCCCCGGGGCCCCACGATGAGCCGATCCGCCAGGTATCCCCCCGCGACGACCATGGCGCCCCCCAGGGCCATGCCAAAGGCGCTCGCGCCGGAGCCCGGGAACACCCCCAGGTTCGCCACGCCGGCGGCGACGGTGTTGGCCACCAGGAGCCCCACGAAGCCCACCACGGGGCGCTGCCGCCGGGAGAAGAAGAGGAACAGGGCGCCCATCCACCAGCCGGGCAGCACGGCCCACTCCGTGTTCAGCAACAGCAACAATCCGCTCCCCACGCCCAGGGCGAGCCACGGCATGAACATGGGCAGCCGCCGCGCTCCCTCATCCGGATGACCGCTCATCGCGTTCTCCTCTTCTTCGTCGAATCCGTTGTCCGTTCCATCCGCTGGAGGGCCTCACGCGCCTCGTCACACCAGCGCAGGTGCGCCTCCAGCCCGAGCAGCCCCGCGCGAATGGACAGATGCCAGTAGGGCAGCTCCGGGTCGTCTCCCTTGGAATGGCGGACGCTCTCGTCAATGAGGCGCAGCGCCGCCAGCAGTCCCTCCGCTTCGGCGCGGCTGCGCTCCACCTGGGCCAGGGAGTCCGCGGGCCCCACCTGGGCCCCGAAGAAGAGCTTGAGCAGCAGCTCGTTGCGCTCGACGTGGGGGGGCACCGGCCGCCTCAACCACTCCGCGAGCGCCGTCCGTCCCGCCGCCGTCACCCGGTACACCTTCCGGATCCGTCCGCCCCGCGAGGGCTCCTCCGGTTCGAGTTCAACGAGGCGCTCCTCCGCCATCCGCTCCAGCGTCGGGTACAGGTTGCCGTAGCTCTCCTGCCAGAAGTGCCCCACGGAGCGCTCGATGGTGCTTCGCAGGTCGTATCCGCTCATCGGCTCCCGGCACAGCATCCCCAGGATGGCGAACCGACAGGTGCTCTCCCTCGGCATGGCGATCTCCTCCAGGCCGATATATCAGGCTGATATATCGGCGCGCCAGCCCTCCGTGGGCACCACGCCCGGACTGCTGGCGCGCGCATCTGAAGTGAGGGGCGGCCTGGGGGAGAGGACCCAAGGGGCTGCGCGGGCGGGTCCACGGAACCGGGCTCCTCCCAGAATCACCGCGCTGCCGCTTGAGGGCGAAAGCGCGGAACGCTCTGCGGAACCGGGGCAACTTCACTATCGGCTTCGCTACCCGGTGGAGTGCTTCTTCCATGACCTCAAGTGCTTTCGCGCCGCCGCCACCCGGTACGGCAAGACGGCGAGCAGCTACCTCGCCGTCCTGCACGTCGCCTCCATGCTTCTCTGGCTGCGTTAGTCAGGGATAACGCCTAGAACACTTGCAGGCCCACCGCGTAACCGGTGATGGATGCCGGCGAAACCGCGATGTGGTCCTTCGACGCGACCGAGCATCCCGAGTTGACCGGCTTGATCCTCCACAGCAGGCTACCGTCGCCGCTCCAGTTCACGAATGCACCGCAACCGGTGAGCGCATAGGCCGTGCCCAGGGCCGCAGTGTAGCTCGGATGCGAGGCCACCGCCGAAGTGCCGCCGTTGACGACGTTGCCAATCGTGCCGACGCCCGGGATCGAACTGCGAATGCCAATCGCATACGCCTGCGCGGACGCGGGCGAGTGGGTTTCAAGATCCTTCGAGCGCACGCGCCAGGCGCTGTTGCCAGACGGTGCGGAGCCAGTCGCGAGGTTGCCCGCGCCGCTCCAGTTCACCCGGATGCCGCCGCCTGCCAGCACGTAGCCCGCCGGGACGGTCGCGGTGACATCCGGATGGTTGACGGTGGCGCTCGTCGCCGTGGTGACGCTCAGATGGCTGCGCAGTTGCGCCGCGGTCAGACCCGCGACCTTCAGCCCAATGGCCCAGCCGCGCACCCGGACGGGATCGGACTGGACGTGGTCCTTGGTGGAGACCAGCCATGAGGTCAGCCCGGAATCCGGATAGGAGGCCGTCAGCAGGTTGCCCTCCGGGCTCACCTTGCCCTCCGCGCCGCCGCCCACCACCACGAAGTCACCAGGCACGCTCACCGCGAAGTTGGTGTTGTGACTGGCGCTCGTCGGCGAATAGCGCTCGAATACGGCGATGGTGAGCTTGCCGCTGGCATCCGTCCGCCGGAACAACTCCACCACGCCGCCACAGTCGACCCCGACCGCCGCGAAGGCCGAGGACACGTCGGAGACGGTGTATCCGTAGTCCTGTGCCGCCGCCTGCACACCGCACGCGCCCTGGTTGAAGTCCGTGCTCGGGCTCCAGTACAGGTCGTTGGCGCGGGCGAAGACCTGGAACGCCCTCTGCGTGTTCCAGCCCGCCTTGGTGGCCAGCAGGTAGAAGGCCTTGTTGTACACGCCCGACGAGTAGTGCACGTCCAGGCCGTTGTAGTATCCCGAGGCATGGTCAATGGACACTCCGTCCTGCGGCGGATTGGCCATGTAGCGCAGCGCGCCGCTGCTCTTGAAGATGTCGGCGCCGACCAGGAAGTCGTTGCTGCCGCGCATGTAGTACTCCGCCGCTTCGCCCGCGATGTCGGAGTAGGCCTCGTTGATGCCGCCAGACTGGCCGGAATACACCAACCCCGAGTTCTGCTCGGTGAACCCGTGCGACACCTCATGCGAGGCGACGTCCAGACTGACCAGCGGGTAGAACGTCGTGGCCCCATCGCCGAACGTCATCGCCGAGCCGTTCCAGAACGCGTTCTCATAGCGACTGGAGTAGTGCACGCGCATGGTCAACTGGAAGGTCAGCGGAGCCCTGGCGATGTACGCCTGGTACATGTTGAAGATGACGCTGCCAAAGTAGTGCGCGTCGTTGAGCGGCGAGTAGGCGCCGTTGATGTTCCTCACCGTGTTGCGCGGGCACGCGTAGGAGAACGCCGTGGCGCCGGACGTGCCGCCGTTGAGATCCACGGTCTTGACGTTCGCATTGGTCATCGTGCACGTGGTCCCCGACTGGGCGACGTCCAGATAGCCGTAGTGCGTCCCGTAATCGTACGCGCCCGTCTTGAGATTGCCGCCAGGGCCGGTGCCGACCAGCACGTGCTGCAGGTTCTCCCACTGCTTGAGCACGCGGCCATCCTCCGCGTCGACGATCACCATCGGCCGGGTGGGCGCGCCGCCGAAGAAGGTGTCAGCGAAGTAGCTGACGACGTAGCCCTTGTGGGCGCGGCCGTCGTCGTCGATGAAGATCATCAACGGGGCCTTCTCGTCGGTGATGCGCATGACGCCGACGCGGTTGCCCAGGCTGGCGCCCTTGGCGATGTCCAACGCCTGCGCGGCGGTGAGCCGGGGAGCGTCGCCCGAGATTTCCCTCTCCAGCCCGGTGACCTTGCGGCCAAACAGCGCGCGGAGTTCGCCGCTGGCGTCCTCGTTGACGATCACGTGCTCGCCGAAGATGGGCAGGCCCCGGAAGGTCTGCTGGTAGCGGTGGTTGCGCACCCCGTGGTCGCTCACGCTGCGGATCAAACTCAGGCGCGACTCCGCATCCAGGCCGAGGACCTGTGCATGGCGGTCCTGCGTCCGGTCCGCGCCACCCGTGCTTGAGAGGGCCGCGCGTTGCTGGCGGAGCGCACCGACATCTTGCGCATGCAGGTCGACGCGGCTCGCCGCGGAGGCAGTGCCCGCGGAGAGCAACAACGTGGTGGCGACGGCAATGGAGTTCGGGTGGGGGCGTTTCACGTGGGGTGCTCCTGGGGGTTGATGGGGATGAGCCCATGGCGCGGCCGGGGCCATGGTCTTGGCCCAGGACCGCTTTGCTGCTCGCGACAAAAAGTTTTGTTTGCGCAGCCTGATGTATGGCTTCGGATTGAAGAACGACGAATGATTCCAATCGGTCCAGTACGTCGACATCGACAGAGAGGGTGGGCGTAAGCGGAGGCCCCCGTCGAGAGCGCGCGGGACAATCCACCTGGCATGGCTCGTTTCATTGCCCTTGGGCCACCACGGTGCCGGCGGCTACGGCGTAGGCGAAGGTGTTGTCGCCAATCTTGAAGTCGATGCAGGGAGGCTGGGCATGTTGACGCTCGCTGCATGTGCAGCGCGCGACGCCGACCGCCATCTACCCGACGATGATTGCAGCTCGCATGGGTCTCCTGGCGTTGTCGGCTTTTTGGGCATTAGAAGGATAACACGACATTTCTTCCAGGCCAAGATGGGCCCGCACTTCGCGTGAAGAGCGCGTGCCGGGCGGTGCAGGCTGCTGGTCCCTTCCGCATTGGCACGCACTGCTGGGATGGCGCTCCATGCAAACGCAAGCGGCGTCGAAGTCGGGTGGTCCAGGGGCCTCCTCCCCCTGTGGCAGGGAAGTTGTCGCCCCGGCAGAGCGGCCGGGATGATCATGCCCTGGGCGCGAGAGCAGGCACGAAGCCGTGCCGTACACGGATGGATTCAAGTCCCAGAGGGTGAAGCGGATGGTGGGCCCTCGGCGCGGTGAGCCGCAGCGTTGGCCTGCCATGTGGGCGCGTTGCAGCCGCCGTTGTCGCAGTGGCTGCGGGAGGCGAATATGTTGGCGGCGATGACGCCCCCGCCTGCTTCAACTTCAACCCCTGGCTTCTCGTGCGACCCTGCATACCCGGAGCAACAGCGACAGCCCGCCCGTTGATCTCCACCCGGCCAAAGGACTGGATTCAAGGTTCATGGGCGAGATCACAGTGTCACGGTCGAGGCTCTTGTTGGGCCGGATGGCGAGGGGTTGGTTTCTGGTTATGTTTTGAGATGAAGGATGGTGAGGAGATTCTGAAGGAGGCGGGGTTGTTGATCTCGTCGTTGAGGGGTGAAGGCCGGATTCATCCTCAGTTTTACAGCACCTAAAAAATGTCAGGGTAGAGCCTGCGTAGGAGCATGACGCAGCAGCCGAGGACGAGGAAGCCGAAGTGGACATCGTCCCTGCGCTCGTCGCGGACCCGAAGCCTGCGGAGCTGGTTCTTCCAGGCGAGGGTGCGCTCCACGACCCATCGGTAGCGTCCGAGCCGTTCCTTGGACTCGACGCCAGGGCGAGCGATGCGCGGAGTAAGCGGCCCGGGGACGGCCCCTGGCGGGGTGTCACCCCGGCCTGCCATTCCACCCACCGCGCCGGGTCGATGCCGAGGCCCTTCGTCGCCCGAGGAGGGTTGTGAGCCATCCCCTGGAGCTCGCGGCGATGATGACCCAGAGCCCTTCGGCGGAGTCATGGGGAGTGCGGACGATGTGACTGCGTCCTGTCTGCTCTCGCCCCCAGGGCGTGGTCATCCCGGCTGTTCAGCCGAGGCGACAACTTCCCTGACACAGGGGGCTCCCTGACGCCGTCTCCATCATGTCTCCAAGACTGGAGGGGAGTTCGGTAGGCAGGTGGGAATGGACCGCATCGGATTGTCGGCCACCTGCGTCGACTGCATGAGCGCCCGCTGCTTCTGAGCAGGAGGCGCTCTATCAGCTCCATGTGCCAGGGAAGTGCCTGTCCATCCAGCGATTGAACTGCTCCATCGACTCGACGGTCTGCTGCGCTCCTGAAGTAGGGTCGTAGAGCGACAATGATTGCCCTATGGCGAGCCTGTGGGCGAGAGACTTCAGTCTTGCCAGCAGCCAGGACATGGGGGTCGCGCTGTTGTAGCCGTATGCAGCATTGAATTCGAGGTAGAGGTCTTCGTCGACACGGCCCGTCTTCTCCATGTCGCGTCGCTGTTGGGCCAGGGGGCGATGTCCACTCATCCTGCGTCCTCCGTTTCGCGGTTTCGTTCGCGTCTTCACGCTGACACATGCCACTGATGCGCCTCTTCAGGAGGCAAGGCCTGTTCAAACGCCTGCGTCAGGGAGCCTGCTGCGCGAGGGCCTGGAAGGTCTTGCTGTCGGCACGGAAGAAGGCCGTGCCAAGTTTTTCGCTCAGCGCCTCGAAGGCGCGCTGGGCCATGAAGTTGTAGACGGCGGAGCTGCTGGGGGCGCGGTCCGGGTCGTGGACCGGGACGTCCTTGGGCGGCTTGACCTGAAGGCTGAAGCGCACGGGCTGTTCCCCTGGCATGCGCAGGGTCACCGCGAAGTCGAACTGGATGCCCGCGAACTGACGCCCGCTGTGCCCGTGCTTGTAGGTCATCCCAGGCCAGCTGACCGTGTAGTCGATGTCGATCCTCGGGCGCGCCTCGTCGGTGCCCTTCGCCTGCGTGGGCAGCGGGTCCCCGTGCACCAGCGTGAGCAGGCCGTCGGGGAGGACCTGACGGAAGGCATTTCCCAGCGCCTTGACGGTATGGCCTTCGAACCACTCGATGCTCGATGCGCCAAAGTGACCCGAGGGCGGGGTGACGCTCGTGTCTTGTGTCCCCTGGGCCGCCTGCCAGAGCAGACTGTCGGCGCTCTTGAGAGAGGGTGCCAGCTGGCGCCGGAAGCCGACGGGTACCACGGAGGAGTCGGAGGACTCCAGGTGCGTGAGCAGCCTGCTCATGAAGAGGACTGCCTGGGGATTCTGGGGGGAAGCCTCGCTCAGATACCCGGCCCGGGCGGCGGCGAACAACTCCTGGAGCTGGGCCTGGGCTTGCGCGTCCACCCCGGGGGGTGGGTTCCCATTGCGGAAGCGGCGCAGCGCGACGACGGAGTGGGTGGGCAGCTCCCGGAGCTCCGCCTCGGGGAGCAGCCGCGCTCGCACCTCCAAGGCCTCCGTCGAGTCCGGGTAGCGCTGGAGGAAAGCCTTCCACCCGGCGGCGGTGCGTGGGGTGGCCTTGAACGCGGCGCGGCGCATGCGCCCCCGGACCTCTTCCATCCCGGGCAACATGGGACGCAGCGACAGGAAGTACTTCCAGCACTCCTCGGTGTCCTTCGTCTCGCAGTCCAGGAGGCTGCGCTGCATGCCGAGCTGACGCGCCTCCGCGACGTGGTGAGCTTGCCCGGTTTTCGTGGACAGGTGGGTTACGCAGCCAACGGCACCTGTGAGGCGGCCTTCTCGAACTCGACGGGGCTGACGTAGCCGAGCGAGGAGTGCCGCCGCTTGCGGTTGTAGAACACCTCGATGAACTCGAACAAGGCGGACTTCGCGGACTCGCGCGTCAGGAAGTCTACCTCGTGCACCAACTCCGTCTTCAGGGTGGAGAAGAAGCTCTCCGCCACGGCGTTGTCCCAGCAGTTGCCTTTGCGACTCATGCTGCACTGGATGCCGCGGGCGGCGAGGGCTCGCTGGTAGTCTTCACTGGCGTATTGGCTGCCGCGATCCGAGTGGTGCAACAGCCCCTTGGGGGGACGGCGGCCCTTGAGCGCCATGTCGAGGGCCGAGAGCACCAGGTGCCGGTCGATGCATCGGTCCATGGCCCAGCCGATGACGCGCCGACTGAAGAGGTCCAGCACGACGGCCAGGTACAACCAGCCCTCTCGCGTGGGCACGTAGGTGATGTCCGTCACCCAAGCCCGGTCGGGCTTGGATGGATTGAAGTCGCGAGCGAGCACGTTGGGTGCCACCGGCAGGCCGTGCTTGGAGTCCGTGGTGTGCACGAAGCGCCGGCGCCGACGGGCCCGCAGCCCGGCCTCGCGCATCAGCCGGGCCACGCGATGCCGGCCTACGTGCTGCCCCTGCGCCTTCAGCTCGGCGCGCACACGCGGGCTGCCGTAGGTGCGGCGGCTGTCCTGGTGCACCTGCTGGATTCGCTCCGCCAGCGCCGCATTGGCCTTCTGGCGGGCGGACGCCTCCCGCCCCTCCCAGGCGTAGTAGCCCGCTCGCGACACCTCCAGCACACGACACAGCAGGGCTACCGGGTAGCTCGCCTTCTTCTCCTGGATGGCCGCGAACCTCACGTGCTCTCCCTGGCGAAGAAGGCCGCCGCGTTTTTTAGGATTTCACGCTCCATCCGCAGCTGGCGTACCTCGCGGCGCAGCTGGGCGAGTTCTTCCTTCTCACCCGTCGTCAGCGCCCCGGACGGCCCCTGGCCTGCATCGGTTCGTGCCTGCCTCACCCAGGTTTCCAGGGCGCTGCGCGTCAGGTCCAGGTCCTTGGCCACCTGCGCCCGGGACTTGCCCTCCTCCAGCACCTGCTTCACCACCCGGGCCTTGAACTCCGGCGTGTACTTCCTTCGCTCTCGTCTCGGCATCATCGTGGACATCCTTCGGTCACCTCATCTCGGGTGTCCACAAAACCCGGGGAGGCTCAGTTAGAGCTGTGGCGCCTTCCGATCCGGCGCGCAGTGACAGCAGCAGCCCACGTTGAGCATCACCTCGGCCCATGGTGCCTACCAGCCCGGCGCGTAGCGGCAGCCACGGCCCACGTCGAGCACCACCTCGGGGCCGGACTGCTCACCCGATACGCGGTGGCAACCCACGGCCAACGCCGAGCACCACCTCGGAGCCGTGGAATATGCACCTAAACCTCTTCAAACTTCATTCCCGTGGCGTCCAGGCGCTCTAGCGCATCGCGGATTTCCTCACGGACGATTAAGGCGATGTGCCAGCCCCAGGTACGGAACACCTTGGAGTCGCCCACCTTGGAGGGGTCAATGCGCAAGCCCCATATATCCCGGTACTGTCCGACCTTCTCAGGTCGCCCATCCTCTGGCGTCCATATCTGGACCTCTTCGCAAGCCTCGTTGGCAATGCAGCGAATCAACCTGTTGGCCACGAGGACGCAGAACGGCTCGGGTTGGCCCTCAATCCCCACAGGGAAGAGCTGCACGTCCTCGGGAGCGAGCTGAGCGAAAACGGGCACGACCCTGGGATGTACCACCGGGGTCGCGATGCCCCCATAACTAAAGTCCACCGCCCTTCCCGGTCTGGTAACGGGAAGCGTCAAGCGTCCCGGGTCGGGAAGGCGCCTTCCATCCGTGAACGCCCACGGGTCGTCCAACTCCCGGCCCTGAAGATCAGCGAGCATTCCCAGCGACCAACGGCCCTTGACGGACATATCGACAGCAAGCTTGAAGTACCGCTTCGGCATGTTGACCATTCTGGCCCCGCTAGGTGCCCGTCACCAGCCTGTTGAACTTGGTGCCTGGAGTGGCGATTTCCTGCCCCAACTTGCGGAGTTCGGCTGTCAGCGCCTCGCGGCATTGCTGCATGGATCGGCACCCTCTTGTTGCGTCAGTCAGCCGCTCGAAAACTCGCTCGTGATACTCCAAGGGGTGCGGTCCCTTGTGGCCCTTGACGCGAACGATGTTGGACGGGTCGTCCAGCGACATGCCCGCCTTGTCGAAAATCTTCTGAAACTCAGGCGACCACGGGCCGTCATTGTGGGGGGACTTCCACCACTTGTTCGTGGCGATGTGGTGGTCGTGGCCCTCCGCATCCACCGGGGCGGCAGCCGTGCCCCCCAGGGCTCGTGCCGTCATGGCCACCGCATTGGGGGCGAGTGCCACCGTGACGGCCTCGCCCGTCACCGCCACCGCTCCCACTTCGCCCACGGCGCCAAGGCGGATACCCGCGCGGCCCCCGGCCAGTGCCGCCGCCTGGGCGGAACCGGGCAGCGTCGGCACCTTCGAGGCGAAGCCCGCAGCCGTGTTTCCGATGGCCACCGTCGCCAGCAGCGCGAAGGCTCGCGCCGCGTTCCGGCCCATCACCTTGCCGTAGCCCTCACCCGCATCTCGGAGTTCGTCAAACGTGGTGGCCCGGTCCGCCTCTTCCACCAGCCGTTTGAAGCCCGCTATCAGCGTCCAGAAGGTGTCCACCCCAAGGTAGACAATGGCTGTCGCCGTCATCACGGCAGCCAAGCCCTTGGACACGGGCTCTGGCACCGACCAGAGGACCAGATAGAAGGTCATGGTCCACAGCGCTGCCGAGAGCGCCGCATGCGGATCGGCCATCCCTTTGAAGGCATCCAGCATCTCTTCCAGGACAACCCCTTGAGCCATGGCCATGGCCAGCGCATAGCGCCCGTCTCCGGTGACGGTAGGATTCTCCGCCAGCAAATGCAGACAGTCGCCCTTGCGCCCGGTGCGCTCGCACCAACGCAGATATGCCCGCGTCAGCTCCACCTCTGCTAGCGGCATGTCGGAGACCAGTGCAGCCCCCTCCATTGGCGTCATCCGCCGGGTGCGCGGATCGAAGAGGTACGTGCCGCCTCGGGCGTCCACTCCCATCAGGCGCCGCGCGGCCTGCTCGGGATTGGCCGGGAGACTCACGCCCCGCGCCAGCCTCGCCACGGCCGCTTTGAACTCGCGCCGCTCCACCTCCACCGGCCCGGCTTCGTCGCTGTGAGGCGTGAAGACGACTGGCGACCCCTGGCCTGTTTCCAAGCGCACCATGCGCCCTGAGGCACAGCCTGTCAGCCAAACCAGCAGGAGTAGCGCGACAGCGCGATGTACCCTCATCAAGTCCCCCAGCAGGAAAGAGCTTCATCCTCCAGGGCGAGGTAGGGCCACGGCCAGAACCCAGCGGATCGGGCCTCCCCGAGCGCCACCTCATGGCGTGGCATCTGCGAGGTACGCAGCGGCGGCGAGGATTTATGCCGAGCACTACCTCGGGGCCGTGGCGCCTGCCGGTGCGTGGTGGCCGCCAACGTCCGTGCCGAGCGCCAAGGCGGGGCCGTTGAGCTTGCCCGCGCCGAGCACCACCTCGGGCTGTATAGATGACCCGTGAGCTTGCCCGGTTTTCGTGGACAGGTGGGTTACGCAGCCAACGGCACCTGTGAGGCGGCCTTCTCGAACTCGACGGGGCTGACGTAGCCGAGCGAGGAGTGCCGCCGCTTGCGGTTGTAGAACACCTCGATGAACTCGAACAAGGCGGACTTCGCGGACTCGCGCGTCAGGAAGTCTACCTCGTGCACCAACTCCGTCTTCAGGGTGGAGAAGAAGCTCTCCGCCACGGCGTTGTCCCAGCAGTTGCCTTTGCGACTCATGCTGCACTGGATGCCGCGGGCGGCGAGGGCTCGCTGGTAGTCTTCACTGGCGTATTGGCTGCCGCGATCCGAGTGGTGCAACAGCCCCTTGGGGGGACGGCGGCCCTTGAGCGCCATGTCGAGGGCCGAGAGCACCAGGTGCCGGTCGATGCATCGGTCCATGGCCCAGCCGATGACGCGCCGACTGAAGAGGTCCAGCACGACGGCCAGGTACAACCAGCCCTCTCGCGTGGGCACGTAGGTGATGTCCGTCACCCAAGCCCGGTCGGGCTTGGATGGATTGAAGTCGCGAGCGAGCACGTTGGGTGCCACCGGCAGGCCGTGCTTGGAGTCCGTGGTGTGCACGAAGCGCCGGCGCCGACGGGCCCGCAGCCCGGCCTCGCGCATCAGCCGGGCCACGCGATGCCGGCCTACGTGCTGCCCCTGCGCCTTCAGCTCGGCGCGCACACGCGGGCTGCCGTAGGTGCGGCGGCTGTCCTGGTGCACCTGCTGGATTCGCTCCGCCAGCGCCGCATTGGCCTTCTGGCGGGCGGACGCCTCCCGCCCCTCCCAGGCGTAGTAGCCCGCTCGCGACACCTCCAGCACACGACACAGCAGGGCTACCGGGTAGCTCGCCTTCTTCTCCTGGATGGCCGCGAACCTCACGTGCTCTCCCTGGCGAAGAAGGCCGCCGCGTTTTTTAGGATTTCACGCTCCATCCGCAGCTGGCGTACCTCGCGGCGCAGCTGGGCGAGTTCTTCCTTCTCACCCGTCGTCAGCGCCCCGGACGGCCCCTGGCCTGCATCGGTTCGTGCCTGCCTCACCCAGGTTTCCAGGGCGCTGCGCGTCAGGTCCAGGTCCTTGGCCACCTGCGCCCGGGACTTGCCCTCCTCCAGCACCTGCTTCACCACCCGGGCCTTGAACTCCGGCGTGTACTTCCTTCGCTCTCGTCTCGGCATCATCGTGGACATCCTTCGGTCACCTCATCTCGGGTGTCCACAAAACCCGGGGAGGCTCACCGTGCCGAGCAACACCTCGGAGCCGTGGTGTCCTCGCCATATGGAGTGACTGCCAGCCTCCGCGCCGAGCACCACCCGGGCGCCGTGGAGCTTGCCCGGTGCGCAGTAGCGGCCAGAGCCCGTGCCGACCACCACCTCGGGGCTGCGGAGTTTGCCCGGTGCGCGGCGGACACTCGCGCCGAGCGCCACCTCGGCCCCCGTGGTGCCCATCCCGTGCGCAAGGGTGGCCAGACCCAAAGTCCCGGGCCACCTCAGACGCGAAGCGCTGCGCCGGATCGGCCTATAAGGCAGGCCGACAATGCAAAGCTCGCTATGAACACCGCATGCGCAGAGGTTTTTCGGCCCTACTCGGCCAACGGGAAGAGGTGTCCAAGGGGATGAACCACCGTCAGGCGAAGAAGACAGAACACGAGCCCGTTGGCGCACTGGAGAGTTGGAGGCTTCACCTCTCAAAGACGTTCAACTTTGGTCCAATTTCGGTCCCAACTGACCGAATTTGGTCCCTGGAGTCAAACCGCGCCCCCTCTGCTGGAGGGGGCGCGGCTCAAGGCGGTGGGTTACTTCTTGTGGAGGCGGAGGGAATCGAGCCCTCCGCCTTGAAGTCACCGCCCGATGTCTTGATACAGACCGCAACTCAAGCCCTGAGCCCTCAGCGCGCGGCGGCGCGTTGCAGGTGGATCATCGCCTCATCCAGCAGCGCGGCCACGCCCCGCTTCACGACGTGCACCACCTTGTGGTGATGCGCGGGCGGCCCGTGCGTGTAATGGCCAGACACCTTGTGGTGTAGCTCCGTGGCACCCCACACCAACACCAGGTCCGCCCACTCCAGGTCGCTCCGCGCCCGGTCCGACGTGCGCCGCTCCGTGCCGTCCACCATGCGCAGGTCGATGTGGCCGCCCAGCTTCGACTCCAATTCCTCTCGCACCGCGGGCGAGCCACCCACCACCACCACGCGGTTCACGTTCTGGTCGCGGCAGACCTCCAGGAACGCCACCTCCGCGCGCCGGTTCGCGGACCCGCCGCACCGCGCGCAGTGGCTCCGGGGCTCCACGCGCAGGGGCTCCCGGCCGCTCGCCGTCGCCACCTGGAGGCAGGCGGGATCCGCGCACACCTGGAAGAAGCGCTCGGTCAGCACCTTGGCCGCTCGCAGCAGCTTGGGCTCGCTCATGCGGGCCTTGCCCGGCCGCGTGAGCCCCGCCTCCTCCAGCACGCCGCGCGCCCGCACGCGGGCGTCCATCAGCGTGACGCCCCGCTCGGCCAACCACCCGTCGATGTCCCGGTCCGCGCTCATCGCTTCGCCACCTGTTCAGACGTAGCGGCGAACAGGTCCGTCTGCATCGGGGCGGGCGCGGAAGGCTGTCCCAGGCCGAGCGCCTCGCGCACCGGCCCGAAGCTCCTCCGGTGGATGGGTAGCACCCCCAGGGCTTGAATCGCCGCGACGTGCTGCGCGGTGGGGTAGCCCTTGTGCGCCGCCAGCCCATAGCCCGGGTAGCGCGTGTCCAGCTCCGCCATCAGCCGGTCGCGCGTCGTCTTCGCCAGCACCGACGCCGCCGCGATGCTCAGCGACAGCGAGTCGCCCTTGATGATGCCCCGCTGCGGCGACGGGCACTGGGGGATCGTGCGCGCGTCCACCAGCACGTAGTCCGGCGTCAGCCCCAGCCCCTCCACCGCGCGGCGCATGGCCAGCAGGCCCGCGTGGTAGATGTTGAGCCGATCAATCTCCTCCACCTCCGCCTGGCCCACCGCCCACGCCACCACGTCGCGCTTGAGGGCCTCCGCCAGCGCCTCGCGCTTGTCCGGATCCAGAATCTTCTTCGAGTCATCCAGCCCCCGCAGCCGGTAGCCCCGGGGCAGGATGGCCGCGGCGGCGACGACGGGGCCCGCGAGCGGCGCCATGCCCGCCTCGTCCACGCCCGCCACCTTCAGCAGCCCCTGCTCCCACAGCTCCGTCTCGAACTTGAGCAGGTGGCGCAGCCGCTGGCCCTCCGCCCGGTTCTTCTCCTGGCGCGAGCGCAGCCGGCGCGCCAGGCCCTGCGCGCCCTGGCGGGGGTCGGCTTCCAGCGCCTCCAGCAGGCCCTGGGGGATGGGCTGCGCCTGGGTGACGAACCGCCCCGTCAGCTCGGTGACCGAGCACTGGAGCAGCACTTCCACACTGTCTGCGGACATGGGGGACCTTCAAGGGGAGCTGCGGTAATGCCTACCCGGCGGGTAGCGCGGTTGCACGGCTTACTGGAGCGGGGGAACACCAGTGCCGCGACAACACGTCCAGCACCCCGACGTCCGGCTCACCGAGCGGGCGGCCTGGAGGAAGGGGAGCCTGTCCAAAGCGGGGGCGCGCATGCGGGTTTGACGCATGGCGTAAGCCGTACCGCACGCGGGCAGGTCAGCACAACCGCCCCACGGCCCCAGACGGCGGATTTCCGCGCCGTCCGGGCCCTGCCTGACAGGTGTGGACGTCAGTCCTGCAATTCGAGGGTCAGCTCGGCGGGAACAGGCGTGCAGTGACATGCGTCACACGTCCACTCCACGCGCTGCGCGGCCGTGACGTGCGAGCCCGCGGTGGCCATCACCCGGATGGGGCTGGGCGCGAGGTGCTCGTTGATGGCCGTGGTGAGGCCCCGGTCATCCGTCACGCCGGTGATGCTGACGTTGCTCTCCAGGTTGGTGGCCGTCACGGTGGCCCCCTGGATGCGCGCGCCATCCGACGACACCACCTGCACCCGCAGCGACATGGGCTCCGCGCACGAGTCCTCGTGGCGATTGGCGCTCGGGGCTTCGTCACAGCCCGTCACCACCAGCGCGCTCGCGAGGAGCCCCCACCATCCATACGTCCGAATCCGCTTCCCCATCCCCACGCCCCCAACCCGTCCCATGCACGCAATCTGGTACCGGGGGACGGGTGCCGCAACGCGAGAATCATGCGGCGGGCATCACCTTCGCATGGGCAAAACGGGCGGCCTCCGTGTCCGGATAGCGGTGCAGGATGTACCGGTAGATTTCCTCCGCGCGCACCGCGTTTCCCATCTTCTCCCCCTGCACGCGCGCCAGCAGCACCAGGGCGCGGGGCGCGGTGGGGTCCTCTGGCGCCGCGTCCGCCGCGGCCTCCAACGCTTCGACCGACAGTGGGAAGTTTCCTTCCACTGCCGCGGCCTGTCCGACGAACAGGTGCTGCGTGGGCGAAACATTCAGACGGGGCAGAACGCGCAGGGCCGTGTACAGGGCGAGCGCCTGCGGCACGTCGCGCGCCTCCACCGCCTGCGTGAACGTGGCCAGCCGCGACGCCACCTCCTGCGCGGACAGCGCCGCGTCCGCGGGCTCGGGGGCCCCCGGTTCGCCGCCGCGCAGGGGCTGGGGAGCGCGCTCCGGGACGGCGTGGGCGAGCACCGGCTCCATGAACTCGCGCGTGGGCAGGTAGCCCAGCGCATCGCCGTACACGTACAGCACGAGCCCCAGCACGTTCGCGGCGGCGAAGGGGGCAATCAACGTGGCGGCCTCCGCGAACCACCGCGACAGGAAGAAGACCTGGAACTCCAGGATGGCGTCCGCCTGCCGGTGGATCGCCGCGTGGACGATGGCCAGCATCACGAACACGCCCATCACGGTGGCCGCGGCGCGCCCCAGGGCCCGGATGCACGCGAGCGCTCGCAGGGGGTGGAGGGCGCCGAGGATGGACTGGCCCATGGAGGCCAGCAGCCACGCCCACGGCAGCCACAGGACGCCCAGCAGCGCCAGGCCCCAGGTGAGCGGGTCCGCCAGCGCGGCGGGGGACAGCACGGTCTCCAGGGGCGCGCCCACCACGAGGAGGAGGAAGGGGTCCGCGGACGGAGGGGCCAGGAACAGGGCGCGCGCTATCGCGGGCAGGAAGACGCCGACGGTGACGCACAGACCGCGCAGGCCCGGCCACAGGTTGTCCCGGACGATGTCGCTGAAGTCAGGGGACTCCGGATCCGCGTCGCCCCGGGCCGCGCCGCGCACGAGCGCGAAGAAGGTGGTCCAGAAGACGCCCAGCGCCAGGGTCAGCGGCAGCACCTGGAAGAGGCGGATGCCCGCGCCCAGCGAGCGCAGCACGGCCAGCATCAGGCTGACGGCGACGAGCGTCTGCAGGCCCGGGCCCGTGAGCGGGTAGCGCAGGGCGTCCTTCAGGCGCTGCCGGAAGTCGGAGTCCGAGCGGTGGCGCAGGAGCACGTTCGCGGTGCCCCCACAGCGTCCGCAGGCGAAGTACTCCACCGTCCCCATGCGCCGGGTCTCCACGCAGGAGGGGCACAGCAGGGACTCGCACTGCTCGCATCGCCAGCCGGCGACGGCGGCGGGGTGGGACGGGCACCGGGTGGAGGCAGGGGCGGCCATGGTGCCGCGGAAGCCTACTATGCCGGGCCGGGCGTCTCGTCCCAGGGCGCGCCGAGCCAGGCCTGGAACGCGGCCTTCTGGGCGTCGGTGGGGCGCTCCACGCGCTGGAGCCACACGGCGTCCGCGGGCTTCTGGCCCAGCACCACGGGGACCTCCAGCAGCCGGTCGCGGCGGAACAGCGTCACCTTCACCGTGTCACCGGGGCGCTTGTCCTCGCAGCGCGCAATCAGGCCCGCGCCGTCCGCGCGCCAGCCGTCCAGCGCCACCACCTCGTCGTCCGGGTAGAGGCCCGCCTCCAGCGCGGGCGTGCCCTCCGGCACGGTGGACAGCGTGGAGGCGCCGCGCAGGGTGACGCCCAGCCAGCCCTTCGGCCGGGGCTCCTGCTTGAGGCGCGGCGGCGTGCCGCCCTTGTCGTTGGGGGCCTCGCGCACGCGGAAGGACACCTCCAGCCCGACGTGCGCGAAGACGCTGTAGTCCAGGTCCTCCGTGGAGCGCACCGCCCGGTCGAAGAAGGGCGTCAGGTCCACGCCCGCCACCGCGCTGGCCGCCTTCTCCACGCCGTCCTCCGGCACGCCGGAGCCGTCGCCGTGGTGTCGCCACAGCCAGCGCATGACGTCATCCAGGCTCTTCGCGTCCCGCGTGGCGCGGCGCACCTCCATGTCCAGCAGCGCGCAGACGACCTCGCCCTTCAGGTAGTAGGAGACGGCGCTGTTGGGGGAGTGCTCGTCGGGGCGGTAGTGCTTCACCCAACTGACGAGCGACGCCTCCGTGAGCGTCTGCACGCGCCGGCCCGGCGTGGAGTGCAGCAGGCTGAACGTCTCCCCCAGGCGGGCCAGGTAGCGCGGCGCGGACATCAGCCCGGCGCGGCGCACGAAGAGGTTGTCGTAGTAGGCGGTGCCGCCCTCGAAGGCCCACAGGAGCGTGGTGTAGTTCTCCTGCGAGTAGTCGAACGGCACCAGCGCGCGGGGCTTCACGCGCTTGATGTTCCACAGGTGGAAGTACTCGTGCGCCACCAGCGTGAGGAAGTCCTCCCAGCCCCGGTGCGAAGCCAGGCCCGTGCGCGGGAAGAGCAGCGCGGTGGAGGCCTGGTGCTCCAGCCCGCCCCGGCCCTTGTCGGTGAGGTAGACGAGGAACAGGTAGCGCTTGAGCGGGAGCCCGTCATACATGCGCGCCTGCGCTTCGCAGATGCGCTGCATGTCCGCGCACAGCCGCTCCGCGTCCGGCACGCCGTCGCCCCACACCACGACTTCATGGGGCACGCCCGCGGCGGTGAAGGTGAGCGGCGTGTGCGGCCCCACTTCAAACGGGCTGTCCACCAGCGTGTCGTAGTCCTCCGCGTGGAACGTGCCGGCTTCGGAGTCCAGGGCGCAGAAGGTGCGCCAGCCCGGGGGCGCGTCCACGGTGACGCGGTGGGGCAGCTCCCGCGTGGCCTCCGTGTAGAGGAACACGGTGGCGCCGTTGAAGTAGCCGTGGCTGCCGTCCAGGTGGCTGGTGCGCACGGTGAGCTCGTTCGCGTAGACGCGGTAGCGCAGGGTGACGGCGTGGCCGCGCGCCTCCACGCGCCAGGTGCGCTTGTCCACGCGGCGCACCGGCAGGGGCTGGCCGTCCTCGCCGGTGGCGGTGACGTCCTGCACCTGGCGGGCGTACTCGCGCACCAGGTAGCTGCCCGGTGTCCACACCGGCATCACCGCGTCGAGCGTGTCGGGTCCGGCGGGGAAGGAGGCCTCCACCTCGAACAGGTGCGCATGCGGACGGGGCATGGCGACGCGGTAGTGGACGGCTTGCGACATGGCCGGGGTGCCTTTCTCGCGGGGGACTTCGGGTGGGGTTACTTCGCGCGGACGAGCACGGCGCCGAAGAAGCCGTCGGTGCCGTGGAGGTGCGGGGCCAGGCGCATGAAGGGGCCGGCGCTCACCTTCTTGCCCAGCTCCGCGCCCAGGATTTCGGCCACGGGGCGCACGGTGAACTCCGGGTGCCGGGACAGGAAGTCCTGCACCACGTCCTCGTTCTCCTCGCGCAGCACGCTGCACGTCCCGTAGATGAGCCGGCCGCCGGGCTTCACCAGGGTGGAGAAGCGCTCGAGCAGGGCCTTCTGCCGGGCGACGTGCATCTCCAGGGACTCCGGCGTGAGGCGGTAGCGGGCGTCCGGCTTGCGGCGGAAGGTGCCGGTGCCGCTGCACGGCGCGTCCACCAGCACGCGGTCCGCCTGGCCCTTGAGGGGCTCCAGCGCGGCCTCCGCCTCCGGCCCTTCGGGCGGGATGATCTGCGTGCGCACGTTGTGCACACCGGCACGGCGCGCGCGCTTGCGCAGGTCCTCCATGCGGCCCTCGTCCACGTCGAGCGCGTGCAGGTCACCGCGGTTCTTCATCTGCGCGGCCAGCTGGAGCGTCTTGCCGCCGGCGCCCGCGCACGCGTCCACGACGCGGGTGGGCGGCGCGTCCACGAGCATGCCGAGCAGCTGGCTGCCCTCGTCCTGGATTTCGAGCCAGCCGTCCTTGAAGTTCTGGAGCGAGAAGATGTTGAGGCGCGTCTCCAGCGTGATGCCCAGCGGGGACAGCGGCGTGGGCTTCGTGGACTCCACGTCCTCGGCGGCCAGGCGCTCCTGGAGCACGTCGCGGTCGCCCTTGAGCGAGTTGACGCGGGCGTTGAGCGGGGCGCGCTCGTTCATCGCCTCGGCGGCGCGGCTGGCGTCCTTGCCGAAGACGGCGCGGAACTTCTCCGCGAGGAAGTCCGGCAGCGACGCGGCGATGGGGAAGCGCTGCGCGTCGGGCAGGCCGTCCAGTTCGGCGGCGGCGTCCGGGAGCCGATCAAGCACGGAGAGGTCCGTGCCGGACAGGCCGCTGGTGCGCGAGACGTAGTTGGGGTCCTCGCCGTGGAGGATGCGGGACGTGGCCAGCCGCATGACGTCCTGGCGGGTGCCGTCCAGGGTCTCGAAGTTGTGGTGGGAGCGCTCCAGCAGGAAGTCCACGGTGCGCTGGCGGCGCAGCAGCGCGTAGACGCGCTCGGCCACGGCGCGGCGCTCCGTGGAGTACAGGAGCGTCTTGCGGCGCAGGACGAACTCCAGGGCGCGGTCGGACAGCCGGCCCTCGCGGCGCACGCCGCCGTAGGCCTCCAGACAGGCCTGGAGGACCAGGTCTTCGCGCAGGGGGCGGTTGGGGTTGGGACGGGCGCGCTCGTGCTGGGCGCGGCTCATCTTGGGTTTGTCGGGGCGTCCGCCGGCTTCCTTGCGCTTCGGGGCGCCGGGGCGCCGGGGCGGGTGGAGCCCACCGCCACCCTTGGGCTTCGAGGCGGTAGCACGGGAGGGTGCCGGGCCGTCGGGGCGGGACGAGCGGGGCCCGCCGGACTTCGGGGCTGAACTGCGGGAGGGTCCCGGGCCGCCGGGGCGGGACGAGCGGGGCCCGCCGGACTTCGAGGCGGCACCGCGGGAAGGTCCAGGCTTGCGAGTCGTGGCCATGTGCCATGGGCCTTTGCATCCCCCGGGCCGGCTTGACAAGCAGGGAACGCAAAAGACGCCCCCGGAAGGCCCCCAGGGGACCGGCCGGCGGGCGTCCAGGCGTCAGGGGGAAGGGGGCGGGAGACCGGAAAAGGGCCTCCCCGGACCGGGTTTCCGCCCCGGGGCGTGGGCGAGGGCCCCTTGTCCCCGGGGAGAGCCGTTCCGGAAGCGGGCACGAGGCCCGCCCCCGGGGCTCCCGGGTCAGCGGCTCCGGCGGCGGCGGATGAGGCCCGCGAGGAGGAGCGCGGCGGCGGGGAGCAGGACGCCCGGACCGGCGGCGCAGCCTCCACCCCCTTCGGAGTCCTCCCCGGGGGTGATGCCCGGCGTCGACGGCGTCGAGGGCAGACCCGGGCGCGGGTTGGTGGGGGTGCCCGGGTCGGCTCCGGTGTCCGTGCCGGGGTCTTCCTCGCCGGTGCCCGGGTCGGTGGTGCCGCTGCCCGTCACGGTGACGACGGTGGTGGCGGTCAGGGGCGCGGCGCCCTGGGACGTGGCGGTCGCCCTGGCGGTGTAGGTGCCGGGCTGCGTGTAGACGTGCTCCACCTGGGCGCCCTGGGCGGTGACGCCGTCGCCGAAGTCCCAGGTGACGGAGGTGCCCGCCTGGGAGGCCGTCGCGACGAACGAGGCCGTGTGGGGGGCGGCGCCGCTGGCGCTGCCGACGGTGACGTTGAGCGTGCCCTGGGGCGGCGGGGGAGGGGCGGGCAGCTCCTTGGTGAGGGAGAAGGAGTCGAGGGTGCCGCCGTTCGTCTTCACGAGCTTCGCGGTGAGGGTGCCCTCCACGACCTCCACGTCGAGGAAGCCATGGGCCGCGTCATCGCGCATGACGCTCCAGGACGGGCGGGAGGTGGCGAACTTGCGCAGGGTGGCGCCGCCGCCGCCGACGACGAGGTAGGGGACGCCGCGCTCCGACTTGCCGGACTCGGCGTCGCCGAGCATGGGCTTGCTGCGCTCGTAGTTGTGGTCATGGCCGGTGAGCACCAGGTCCACGCCGTACTTCTCGAACAGGGGGCCGAACTGGCGGCGCATGGTGAGCTGCGAGCCGTGCTCGCCGCTGGACCACGACGGGTGGTGGAAGAAGACGACCTTCCACGGCTGGGTGGTGGCGGCGAGGTCCTTCTCCACGAAGGCCTTCTGCGCGGCGAGCGTGCACTTGGACGCGGACGCGAGCCCCACGGCGCAGTTGGAGTCGATGGACACGAAGTGCACGTGGCCCCAGTCGAACGAGTAGTAGCGCTCCGAGCCCTCTGCGTTGTTGGTGGGCAGGTAGAGGTTGTCCAGGTAGGGCTGGGCCTCGTTGGTCACGTACTCGTGATTGCCCGGCGTCGCGAACATGGGCACCTGCGCGAGCAGGGCGGCCATGGGGGTGAAGAGGTTCGTCTGGAATTCGGTCTCCGTCCCGGACGCGTAGGCATTGTCACCCAGCGCGACGAAGAGCTCCGGCTTGTTGGTGAGCATGGAGGCGGCGACCTTCCGCTGGTCGCTGCCGCCCGTGCCGAAGTCGCCCACGGCGGCGAAGTGCACGCGCCGGGTGCCGGGGACGGGCGCGGTGACGAACGTCTTGGCCGGGGTCGTCTCACCGCACGCGTCCACGGAGTACGTATAGGTGGTGGCGGGGGTGAGGCCGGTGAGGACCACGGCGTGGATGCGGGACGTGGCTGTCGAGCGTGCCGCCGCGCTGGTGTTGCCCACGCCATAGCGGACCTGGGCCGCCGAGCAGTTCGAGGCCAGCCGGAACGCCACGGTGGCGGTGTCGGGGCCCACGCGCTGCAGGTAGGGATCACGCGGCAGGGCGAGCGCGGTGCCCGAGGCAAAGCCCATCACGAGCAGGGCAGCCAGGGGGGCGAGCGACAGAGACTTCGTCCGGTCCATGCATCCTCCGGCCCGAGGCATTCGGGACCGGAGCCCAACCGTTCATGGCCGAACGTTCATCCGAAAAACGTTCCTGAAGGAGGAGACAGGCGGACGAGCGATGCGTGAGGCCGATGGCTGTTTGAACAGGCATTCGACGGAATGGGCGACGTGGGGTGGCGGGATGCGGCAGGCAGGCGGGCTTGCGGAGCCCGGATGCTGCATTACCCCTGAGTGCATGACCGGAATCGCGAACCAGACCCGCGAGTACACCCTCCCCGAAGGGTGCCCCGTGTGCGAGGCGGACCTGCCGGTGCGCGTGACGGCACGCGGCCCGAGCGCGGTCTGTACGCGCTGCGGCTGGATGGGCCGCCCGTTCATCACGGTGACGCACCAGGGCCTGCGCGTGTCGTACGGCGACGGCGCGCGGGCCTGAAGACCGCTCAAGCTCCGCACCGTCAGGCCCCCTCGCGAAGACTGGTTGCTACCGGGGCTGAGCCCCCGCCTGATCCGCCGCGGGCTTCACACCCGCTTCGGGGTTCACCTTCGCGAGCACGCCCTCGTCCACCTCCACCTTCGTCTGGGCACGCAGTTTCTCGACAAGCGTGTCCAGGGCCTTCGCCCGTCGCTCCGCTCCCAGACGCTGGAGGATGCGAGGCTTTGCCTGTTCAAACGTCTGTTCATTCCCCAGCTGACGCGCCTGCAACATCAGCAGGTGGACGCCCGCGTCGGATTCGATGGGCGCCGTCAGTTGCCCCACCGTCTTCAGGCCCCAGGCGGACTCCGCGAGGGCCTCGCCCCCCGCCACCGTCAATTCCTCTCGGGTCCGGAATCCCAGGTCTCCACCCTGTGCCTGCGTCGCCGTGTCCTGTGAGTGGGCGCGGACCGCCGTGTCGAAGGCTCGCAGCACATCCCCGCCCCGCTGTGCCTCCGCCGCCAGCTTCACGGCCTGGGTGAGCGCCTTCTGGCGCTCCGGGCTGCCCTTGGGCGCCTTCAACAACAACTGGCTCACCCGCACCCGCTCCGGCTTCACGAACTCCGAAAGGTGGGCGTCGTAGTAGGCCCGCGCGTCCGCGTCGCTCACCGCCGCATCCGCGGCTTCGGTCTGGGCTTTGACAAGGTGTTGCACCATCACCTTCTCAAGCATCGAGCGGACCTCCGGGTCCGACTCCAGCCCGCGCCGCCGCGCCTCCTGGACAAGCAATTCAAAGCGAACAAGGTTGTCTAGGAATTCCTTCTTCTTCTCAGGGGTGTCGTAACGGGCCCTGACGAAGGCGGGCTGTTCCGCCAGCTTCGCCTCCAGCTCCGCCTGGGTGATTTTCGCATCCCCCACATGCGCCACCACCGGTCCCTCGACGGAGGGTGTCGCGGCGGACTTCTCCTTGCCACAACCACTCACTCCCAGTGACAGCCCCACCACGGCCATCCCCACCCACCGGAAATTCCAAACCATCGAACGCTCCACGGTCAAACGACTCCCAGGGCGCATGCGCGGGCCCCACGCCATTGAATGTCAGGCTGTCCGTTATCCTACAGGTGCTTGAGATCAATGTCCGAACTGGAGTATTTCCTGGCCCATTGGGAAGCGGGCTCGGGACGGTATGGGACACCAGCAGGGCGCAGTTTCGTGGATCGCCGTCTCTTCCCTGTTCCTGGCCTCGGCTTGCGGGCCGTCAGGCCCCGCCCCGGTCCCCCCGGCTGCTGCTCCTTCCATCGTGGCCCGCTTTGACGGCGGGGTGGTCACCGAGGAAGAAGTCCTGCGTGAGAGCCAGCGTCTGCCCCCCGACCTCCGCAAGCGTTTCGAGCAGGGGCCGGGACGTCAGGAGTTCATCCGCTCCCTGGTTGATAAGCGACTGCTCTTCCAGGAGGCCGCCCGTCGGGGGTTCACCCAGGACCCTGACATCCGGCGTCAGGTGCGTGAGCTGGAGGAGCGGCTGAGCATCCAGGCCCTCCTGGCCGAGGAGCAGAAGGCCGCCCCGGCGCCCACGGAGGCAGAGGCCCGGGCCTTCTATCAGGGTCACCTGGAGCGCTTCGCCGAACCCGAGCGGCTGCGGATGGCCCGTGCCTGGGTGTCGGTGCCCGCGGGGAGCCCGCGTCCTGTCTGGGAGCAGGCCCGCCAGCGCGCGGAGGGGCTGCGCAAGCGGTTGGTCGCCGGCGAGCCCGTGGCGAAGGTCGCCGCCGCCGGCGACGGCCCCGAACGCTCCCGGGGCGGTGAATGGGGCCTGCTGTCGCGCGGCGAATTCGGGAGCGCGGACGTGGAGAAGGCGGCGCTGGCGCTGACGCGTCCCGGGGCGGTGTCTCCGGTGGTGCAGGACGCGACGGGCGTGGGCGTGCTGGTGCTCCAGGAGCGCCGGTCCGCGCGGGTGCCGCCCTTCGAGGAAGTGCGGGAAGCCGTGTTGGGTCAGATGGCTCCGGTCGCCCAGCGGCGGGTGTTCGAACAGACCCTGGCGCGCCTCCGGGCCGCGTCCTCCGTCAAGGTGTCGGATGGCGGCGCGGCGGTGGAAGACACGGTCTTGAAGGACTGACGGGTTCGTGGCGGCGGGTGGGGGCGGGGTGGGTTGCCGGTCAGCATTCGGTCTTCGTTGGGAATGAGGGGGAGCGGTGCTCCTTGAAAACTTGAAGCGGTGCCTGTCGCTGCTCGCGCTGGTGGCAGGGCTCATCGCGGCGGGAAACGCCCAGGCGCAGACGCGCGTGGCCGCCGTGTTCCCGCTGATGCCGCTGCGGCCCGGCGCGAGCGCCCTGGACCTGGGATTCACCACCACCGGCGGGGCCGTCACGCAGTTGCGCGTGGCGGTGAAGGCGACGTCCGTCTCCCAGGGCGTCCTGGTGGACGTGCAGGATGTCGTGGTGGAACAGGACCTGGCGGGCGCGGTGCCCTTCCACGTCCGGGTGCCGCTGCGGCGCGCGTTGCCCCCCGATGCCGTGGTGACCGTGGACGCCGCTCCCGCCAGCGGTGGGGGCGATGTCCAGCACGCGAGCTTCGACCTCGCGAGCGCCCCCCCGGTGCTGCCGGCCGGAGCGGTGCGGGTGAACGCGAGCGGGGACCTGTCCCACCTCGTGGTGCGGGTGACGGTGCAGGGACCCGTGTCGCACGCGGAGCTGACGCTCGTGGGGGCCTCGGTGGAGGCGCTGCGCCGGGTGCACGGCAGCCTCAGTGACGCGGAGGCCGTGGCCTTCGCCAGCGTGCGCCGCCAGGTGGCCCGGCCCCAGGCGCAGGGCTCGAGCCAGGTGGAGTTCGTCGTTCCCCTGTCGGGCGATCTCCAGGTCCCGGCCGACGGCGTCGTCGTGGCCGACGTCGCGGTGCATGATCCGTATGGGCGGGTGGTCAACGGATCCGCCGTGGAGTTCACCAGCGGGCGCGCGTTCGATCCGCTCGTGTCACTCTCCGTCAGCCCCTCGCCGCTGCTGCTGTCCGGCGGGTATGGCTCCACCGCGACCGTGCAGGTGACGGGGCACTTCGCGCTCGCGGGCGACGTGAACCTGAGCGGGGCGCTCCAGGGCGTCGTCTACGCGTCGTCCAATCCCTCCGTGTTCGGGGTGTCCGAGGACGGCCGCGTCCAGGCCCGCACGGATGGCACCGCCCAGCTCACCGCGACGTTCGGCGGGTTGAGCGCCACGACCCAGGTGCTGGTGGACGCGGGCGCGGACCTCGCCAGCGTGCAGGTGCTTCCCGTCAGCCCGCAGGTCGCCCGGGTGGGGGGCACGACGTCGCTGCGCCTGGAGGGCGTGCTCACCGGGACGCCCGCGCGGCGCGTGGACCTTTCCTCCGGAGCGCTGGGGACGAAGTGGACGTCGGAGGCACCGGACATCGCGACGGTGGACGGCAACGGAAGGGTGACCGGTCTGCGCCCCGGCGTGGCACGCATCCGTTCGACCCACGAGTCGTTCCAGGCCACCGCCGACGTCGTCGTCAATGACGGCGCACCGTCGGTGCGGCTCGCGGCGCCGTCGACGGTGACGGCGGGCACCGCGTTCGACCTGGATGCCGTGGCCACCGACGACCTCGGCGTGGCGTACGTCGAGTTCCGGATCAACGGCGTGCCCGCGGGCCGGGACCCGGAGGCCCCGTACACGCTGCGCATCCAGGCGCCTCCGTATGGAGGCGCGACGCTCAACGTGTCCGCGGCGGTGGTGGACAGCGGCGGGCAGCAGGTGGTGGGCCCCGACGTGAACGTGCGGGTGGCGGGCACGCCCCCCGCCAGCAAGCAGCCGGTCCTCATCGAACTGCCCACGCCCGGCGCCATGCTGGTGCAGGGCCTTCCCCAGGTGCTGCGCGTCACCAGTGGCGAGTGGACCGGCGGCGGCCTGTCCACCGAGGACTTCCAGGTGGTGCGCTACTACCTGGACGACGCCTTCGCGGGCGCGGTGGACCTTCCGCGTGTGGAGGTGCGCGAGCACCCTGAAACCCACGCGGCCGTTCCCGTGCCCCTGTGGGAGCTGACCTTCACGCCACGCCAGGGAACGGCGGGCACCAGCATGGCGCTGCGCGTGGAGGCGCTGGACCATGCGGGGGCGCTGGTGCGCTCGGAGACGCTCCTGCTGCGCGTCGTCGCGGACGCGCCGCCCCTGCTCACCGTGAAGCAGCCGCGCGGCGCCGCCGCCGACGCCGTGGTGGGCGTCCCGTTCCTCGTGAGCGGGACGGTGGGCGATGACAGCCTGGCCTTCGGTACGCAGGTGGCCCTGCGGGTGGGCGGGACGACCGTGCAGTCGGTGCGGCTGACGCGTGGAGGGACGGGGGGCACCGCGGCGGGAAGCGAACCCTTCGCGCTGTCCTGGACGCCGACCTCCGGCGACCTGGGGCGCGCGCGCCAGGTGGAGATCGTGGCCACCGACAGCGCCAACCAGTCGTCCCGCTACACCCTCACCGCCCACGTCAAGGCCGACGCGCCTCCCAGGGACTTCAGCATCCTCACGCCCGCCGCGCAGTCCACCCTGGTGGGCGGCAGCCGCGTGTCGCTGAGCGCCCGGGTCACGGACGAGAAACCAGACGCGGTGCAGGTGCGGTGGTTCGTGGCGGGTGCCGCGGTGGGGCAGTCGACGCAGGCGCCCTACACCCTTGGGTACACGCTGCCCACCGTGACGCAGTCGACCCCGCTCAAGATCTCCGCCGAGGCGCGCGATGCCGCGGGGCTCACCACGCTGACGCAGACGGAGGTGTTCGTCGTCCCGGACGCGGTGCCGCCCTCGGTGTCCTTCGTGGTGCCCAAGGAGCCAGCGGAGGTGACGGACACGCAGGACCTGCTCGTCACCGTCGCGGGGCTGGACGACGTGGACGTGGGGAAGGTGGAGATCCTCCTGGATGAGGTCCGCCTCCTGCTGGACGCGTCGCCGGGAGAGAACGGCGGCGTGCGGGGCTCCTTCGTCACCCATGTCGTGGTGCCGTCATCGAAGCTCGGGCCCGCGGGCAGCACGCATGTGCTGAGCGCGCGCGCCTGGGACACGTCGGGCAATGCGGGCGCCGCGCCCAAGGTGGTGGTCCACACGAAGGCGGACGGGGTGCCCCTGGTGTCCTTCCCCCTGCTCACGCCCTCGAGGGCCACCATCGGGACGAAGGTGGACGTGGCCGTGGAGGCCCGCGACGACGTGGCGGTGAAGGCCGTGGAGCTGTTCCTGGACGGCCAGAGCCAGGGGCGTGATCTGGTGCCCCCCTACCACTTCTCCTTCCTGGTCCAGGGGCCCGAGCGCGTCGCGGTGCTGGAGGCACGGGCGTCGGACGACACGCACGTCTCGTCGGTGCAGATGGACCTGACCGTCGCGAAGGACCTCCAGCCGCCGATGCTCACCTTCCGGACGCCGCCGCCCGGTTCGCCGGTGTTCGCGGGCCGCACGCTCGATGTGGCGGTCGCCGCGTCGGACGACGTCGGGGTGACGCAGGTGGCGTTGGTTTCACCCGGCCCTCGCAAGGTGCTCACCACCAGTGACGCCGAGGGGCAGTTGATCCGGGTGTTCCACGGGACGGTGACCGTGGGGCCGGAGCTGGAGGGGCAGACGCTCACGCTCCAGGCCGAGGCGACGGACTCCTCCAACCTCACCACGGTGCGCACGCTGGAGGTGGCGGTGGTGAAGGACCAGGACCCCGTGGTCGCCCTCGTCGCACCGGCCGCGGGCACCCCCTACAAGGAGGGCGAGGACGTGCGGCTGGTGGCCACCGTGGGCGACGACGACGGCGTGGTGGGCCTCGTGGGCCTGTCGGGCGGCGTCCGCCAGGGCACGCTGCCCCTGTCGGGACCGCCGCTGCTCCTCTCCGGCCAGCAGACCCTCGTCGTGCAGGCCCCCATCGTCAGCAAGGGCGCTCCGCCCAGCGTGGGCATCGAGGCGCGGGACACCGGGGGGCACACGGGCAAGGCCGAGGTGCACCTGGACGTGCGCGAGGACACATCCGCTCCATCCGCCGTGCTGGTCGCTCCGCTGCCGTCCCCGTCGGCCACCGTCACCGTGAAGCAGGGCGGAGCGCTGGGCCTGCGGGTGGACGTGGGCGACGACGTGCGCGTGGCGCGGGTCGAGGTCGAGCTGCGGCGCGGTGGCACCCCGGTGGTGCTGCCGGAGGGGGCTGCGCTGCTCACCTCCAAGGATGGACGCTACGAAGAAACGCGGACGCCGAACCCGCTGTCTCCCGGGGAGATCCTCGTCAGCCGGCGCTTCCTGGCCAGCTTCGAGGGCACGCTCAGCCTGAAGGACCTGCCCTCGCACGACGGCTACGTGCTGGTGGCGAAGGCAGTGGATCCGGCCGGCAACGCCACGTCCACCGCGCCGCTGACGTTCAACATCGTCGAGGCCCAGGATCTGGAGGCGCCGCGCCTCTTCCTGGCGCTGGAGGGAACGCCCTCCTCGAAGACCTGCGTGGCGGGCTCCCAGGTCACGCTGCGGGCGCAGGCGGATGACGACGGCATGCTGGCGTCGCTCGCGGTGAAGGCGGATGGCCAGGCGCTCACGGTCGCCCCCTTCGGGCCGGTGGCGAAGCTCCTGCGCACCTGGCCACTGACGCTGCCCGCGCTGGGCTCCTTCGGTTCGCGGACCTATGCCTTCACGGCCCAGGTGACGGACACCGCCGGGCGCACCACCCACGCCACGCTGGCGTGCGAACTGGTGGCCGACGCGCCTCCGGTGGTGCGCTGGGCACTGCCCGCCACGGACGCGGCGTTGCTGGAAGAGGGGACTCAGGCGCTCCGGGTGGAGGTGGAGGAGGACACGGGCCTCGCGGCCGGCTGGCTGGTGGGGTCGACGGGCGCTCCCACGGGCTTCAGCGGCAACGGCCACTTCCTGCTGCCCACTCCGAACGCGGCTGGCGGCACGCGGGGCTCCGCCGTGAAGCTGGAGTTCGGGCAGGAGCAGTCCTTCGTGCTCCAGGCCGGAGCGACGGCGCTGGAGGTCCACGCTCCGGCGACCGGGCTGCTCGGCGCGTCACCGCGGCGGCTCGTCCTGTCCCTGGAACCCGCGGCGGCCGAGGGGCTGCGCGCGGAGCTGCGCTATCGCTACACCGTGAGGCCGGGCCTGGAGGACGACGCCCAGCTGCTGGCCTTCCTGGCCGCGAATCCGGGCGGCCGGAGGCAGGTGGACCTGGGCACCGCGCCGCGCTGCGGAGACGTGCCGGGAGGGCCCCACTGCGTGGACCTGCTGTTCCCCTCGGCGCTGGACATGGAGGAGGTCCGGGTGCTGCTGCTGCCCGCCCAGGGGGGCGACGCGGTGTCGGCCATCTCGGAGGTGGGCGTGCGCTACGAGGGCGCCTTCGCCCAGGTCCGTGCGGTGGCCCGGGGACAGCGGCTGACGGTGCAGCCCTGGCAGATGGCGGTGACGCCCGGCAAGGTCTTCACGGCGCAGGGGACGTACCGGCTGCCGGAGGGCTGGAGCCCGGAGCCGGTCCGGCTCACCGTGGCGGTGCGCGACCTGGCGGGCGCGCTGACGGTGCAGGGGCGACAGTTCAGGGCCGCGCCGGACACGCTCGGGCCCACGGTGAGCATCTCGCAGCCCCTCAGTGGCGCGTTCCGCGTGGAGAAGGAGTCGTTCAACGTCCAGGTTGAAGCCTCGGACAACGTGGATGTGCGCCGCGTGGAACTGCTCGTGGACGGCGTCAGCCGTGGTACGCGCGCGGGTGCGCGGCTGGGCACCGTGAGCTTCCCCCTGAGCATCCCGGCGGCGACGGCCGGGGCGCCGTTGCAACTGGTGGCGGTGGCCGAGGACCGCTCCGGCAATGCGTCCGTGTCACCGGTCGTCTACCTGGAGATCCGCAAGGACTCGGCGCCGACCGTGGCCCTGTCCCACCTGGAGTACGCGCTGCCCAACGGCCCTCCCACGGGAGGCAACCGTGTTTCGGAGACGGAGCTCCAGAGCGGCTACGTGCGGGTGCTGGAGGGGGTCGTGCACTCGGTGAAGTTGCAGGCCGAGGACGATGTCGGACTGTCGAAGGTGGAGGCCTGGTACGACGACGTGCTGCTCGCGTCGGACACGCCGGGCACGGTGGCCAGGAGCCTGAGCCGCACGGTGTCCTTCACGCCGCTGCGCAAGGCCGGCGGCGCGCCCGCGCTGCTGCGGGTGACCGTCACCGATACGAAGAACGTCTCCCAGACCGTGCGGGTCCTGGTGGAGCCGCGGGCGCCGCGGGCACCCGCCATCGCCATCGCCACGCCGACGCCCGGGATGACGCTGACCGAGGGCAGCATCTCGATGGTGCTCTCCGCGGTGGCGGGGGACGACACGGGCGTGGACCGCGTGGAGTTCTTCGTCAACGGCCAGTCCGCGCTGACGGTGTCCCGTTCCCAGGCGCGCCCCATTGATGCGGAGCCGGCGGACGGCTCCCCGGGAAGCCTTCCCCGGGCGGATGAGCCGGCGCTGCGGGATGCGGCGGGGAGGCTGCCCGTGCCGTTCAATGATGTCTCCCTGCTCAAGGAGTTCCAGGGACGCGTGTGGCTGCCGCCCGGGCTCGTGAAGCGGGATCCGGCGCACCCGACGAAGCTGGTGATCCGCGCCGTGGCCCGGGACCTGGAGAACCACACCACCGGGGTGGAGCACACCGTGGACGTGGTGGAGGACGCCTCCGCGCCGGAAGCCATCGTCCTGCGCCCGTCGCTCGGCCAGGATGTGGTGGAGGGCAGCCCCGTCGTCATCGAGGCGATGGGCATCGACAACGTCTTCGTCGAGGCGGTGGAGATCCTCGCGGGCCCCCACCTTGGCCAGCTTCGGACCCTGCGCCGCGCGGGCGGCTTCTCTCCCGGGGACTCCGTCTTCCAGGAGAGCTACGGCGTCTCCAGTCCCGTGGTGCGCGCGGAGTTCACCGCGCCCCGCCTGAGCGAAATGGGGGCTGGGGACTCGGCGCCGTACTTCGTCGTCGTGAAGGTGTGGGATTCGGCGGGCAACGTCAGCGCGCAGGCGTTGCAGTTGATTGACATCGTGAGGGATCAGCCCCCCGCGGTATCGCTCATCTCTCCGGGAGATGGCACGTCGGTGGTGGAGCAGACCCCGGTGACGGTGACGGTGTCGGCCGAGGATGACGTGGCGGTCACCAGCGTGGGGGTGCTCGTCAACGGGGTGCCCCAGGGACTCATCCTGCGTGCGCCCCCGTACGTGTTCAGCGTTCCCGTTCCCGTGGGCGCCCCGACGGTGTCATTCCAGGCGGTGGCCCGGGACTCCTTCAACCACGAGGTGCGCAGCCAGGTGGTGGTGGTGTCGGTGAAGCAGGATGCGCCGCCCACGGTGGCCATCGCCGAACCGCAGAACGCCACCCACGTCACGGAAGGCCGCGACTTCGCCTTCCTGGTGGCCGCTCAGGACGACGTGGGCATCCGGTCCGTGGAGGCCACGGTGGAGGGCGGGTTGGGCGGCACGCTGCGCTTCGTCAGCACCAGCGCGCCCCACCGCTTCCGGGTGCCGCTGCCGCCCGGGTCCGCGGGCCGGACGCTCACCCTGCGCGCCAGCGCCAGGGATACCGCCCAGAAGCAGGCCCTGGCGCCGGTGGTGACGGTGCAGGTGCAGGCTGACACGACACCGCCCACGGTGAGCTTCCGCACGCCGGCGAACAACTCGGAGATCACCGCCGGGCAGGCGCTGCGCGTGGAGGCGGACGCGGACGACAACGTCGCCGTGGTGCGCATGGACTTCCGCATCAACCACACGCCGTACGCGACGATGCCCGCGGCGCCCTTCGCCTTCACCTACCGGGTGCCCGCGAACCTCGCGACCACGAACCTGCTCATCGAGGCCATCGCCACCGACACGTCCGGTCTCCAGAGCATCGTGGCGTCGCGCACGGTCGCGGTGAAGGAGGACGCACTTCCCGAGGTCGCGATGCTGCCCGTGGGGCGGTTGGTGGTGGGCCGGCCCACGCCGCTGTCGGCGACCGCGTCGGACGACGTCGCCATCGCCAGCGTCGGCTTCCATGCCTCGCACGCCGGTGGCGCCGAGATGGAGGTGGGCCGACGCGAGCAACTGCCCTTCCAGGTCCTCTACACGCCGCAGCCGGAGGAGGTCGGCAAGACGGTGGTGTTCCGCGCCCGGGCCCTGGACCTCGCGGGCCAGGCGCGTTGGAGTCCGGCCGTCTCCGGCGTGGTGGAGAGGGATCAGGAGCCGGCGGTGGCCATCCTCCAGCCCCTGGACGGAAGCGCCATCTTCGAAGGCACGCCGGTGCGCTTCGACGTGGATGCGCAGGATGTGGAGGCGCCGGTCCAGTCGGTGCACTTCTTCGTGGACGGCCGCAAGGTGGCCACGTCGAGCGCGCCCGCGGGCTACGCCGGCAAGCCCACGGTGTTCTCCGCCACCTTCCAGCCGGACGTGGGCAGCGGCAACCGCCTCCTGGTGCTCACGGCGGTGGCGGTGGACTCGGCGGGCCAGGAGACGACGTCGGTGCCGGTGACGGTGGGCACGGTGCGCGACACCGTCCCCCCCGACGTGGAGCTGGTGGACCCGCCCGGGCATGACGTGGTGACGGAGGGCGAACCGCTGGTGCTGTCGGCGGCGGCCGAGGACAACGCGGCGAGCGGGAACAACGCGGCGGTGCAGCGGGTGGACTTCCTCCTGGACGGGGGCGTCATCGACTCCGACTCGACCCCGCAGCCGGGGCCGGCCAACCGGCCGCTGTACCAGGTGTCGTGGACGCCGCCGATGGGCGCCGCAGGCGAGCTGCGGCAGTTCCATGCGGCCGCGACGGACCCGTCCGGCAACCGGGGTGTGTCACTTCCGGAGTCCGTGGAGATTGGCATGGCGCCTTCGGGCCGCTTCGTGCCGTTCCCGGGCGACATCACCCAGACGTTGCTGCGCCGTGGGCCGGGGCGTGTGGTCCTCCTGGGGAAGACCGGGGGCACGCCGAAGCACCAGGTGGTGCTCACGCGCATCGACCAGGGAAGCACCACCGGGCTGGGAGCCGTGGACGTGGATGGCCCTCCCCGCGCGGCGGCCTTCGCGGGCACCCACGCGGTCGTGGCGACGTCCGCCGCGCCGGCCGCGGGCGGCACGCCCGCCTTTCCGCCGCAGCTCACGGTGCTGGCCGTTCCCGCCGGGGGCATGCCCCTGAGGCTGGGGTCCGTCGACCTGCCGGGACAGGACATCCACGGCGCCGCCGCCGTGGGCCAGTTGGCCTTCGTGGCCAATGGCGCCGCGGGCGTGGCGGTGGTGGACCTGGGGGACCCCGAGGCTCCGGTCCGCTTGAACACGCGCTCCGTGGTGGGCACGGCCTACGACGTCGCGGTGCAGGGGGACCTGCTGCTGGTGGCGGCCGGAACCGGCGGACTGCGGGTGCACGACCTGCGCAGTCCGACCCTGGCCCCGCGAGGCCAGGTGGCCTTGCCGGGTGAGGCCGTGCGGGTCGTGACCCAGGGCCACCTGGCGTACGTGGCATGCCGCGACGCCGCCGCCACGCTGGCGGTGGTGGATGTATCGAACCCCGAGGAGCCGCTGATCCAGGCGCTGGTGCCGCACCGTTCAGCGCGCCAGGACCTGGTGGCCACGGGCCTGTCGGACGTGGTGGTGGAGGGCAACCTGGCGGTGGTGGTGGCCTCGCTCGTGAAGGGGCTGCAGCAGACCCCGGTGAAGGGCCTGCTGACCGCCTCGCTGCTGGACACGGATGGCGCCGTGACGCCCTTCGTGCGGGCCAACCTGCCGCGCGCGGGCGGGGTGACGCTGGCGTCGGGCACGCCGGTGGCGCTCTACGGGGACGAAGGCGGCGCCGTCTTCACGCTGCCACGCTTCGCCGTCACGGGCGTGACGCCGTGGGACGGATCCCCGGATGTGGCCGTGGACTCCGCGGTGGCGCTGGAGTTCTCCGCGCCTCCCGACGGGGCGGAGGTCACCGCCGAGACGGTGATGCTGCGCGAAGGGGACCCCGTGCTGGGTCGCCGGGTGACGGCGACGCTGACGGCCTCCGGCCGGACGGTGACGCTCACGCCGGACGAGGACCTGACGGTGTCCACGCCGTACTTCGTCGTGGTGACGTCCTCGCTGCGCGACATCGCGGGCAAGGCGCTCGCGAAGCCTTTCATCGCCGGCTTCCGGACCCGTGCCACCGCCCACGAGGCGCCACGGATCACGACGTTGGTGCCGGCCGCGGGCCCCCTCGAGGGCGGCACGCGGGTGACGGTGACGGGCCAGCATTTCGTCGCGGGCGCCCAGGTGTACTTCGCCGGCGGGGAGGGGCAGGGGGTGGAGGTGGCGGCGGATGGGATGAGCCTCCGCGTGACCACGCCAGCGCGCCAGGAGGGCCCGGCGGTGGTGACGGTGGTGAACCCGGATGGCGGCGAGGGGACGCTCTACGGCGGCTTCCTGTACCTGCCCATGCTGCAGGTCTCCTTCGTCGCCCCGGCGTCGGGGCCCCTGCTGGGCGGCACGCGGGTGGAGGTGTCCGGCGCGGGCTTCCAGCGGGGTGCCACGGTGACGTTCAACGGCGCTCCGGCCCTGAACGTGCGCGTGCTGGCGCCGGGACGGCTGGAGGCGACGACGCCCCCGGGCGCCTTCGGCCCGGCCGACGTGGTGGTGGTGAACCCGGACACGCAGCAGGCCTTCGCGGCGGAGGCCTTCCTCTACAGCCGGCTGGCCGTGTCGCGCGTCATCGGGCGCTACAACCCCACGCCCGACGTCCCCTCCCAGCCCGACGGCGTCCTGGCCAGGGGCACTCCGGTGGCGGTCGCGTTGCAGGCGAAGACCGCGTGGGTGTTGTCCGAGGCGAGCGTGAACACGCAGGCCCTGAGCGCCACGCACATGATGGAAACCAGCCTGCCAGGCGGCCTGGGCGCGGTGGATGTGTCGGTGCCAGAGGATGCCTTCGTGCTGGGCGGCATTCCCATCCTGCCGCCCTACATGCCGGCGGCGCTGGCGGTGCGCGGCAACCGCGCCTACGTGGTGGCCAACGCGCCGACGCTTCCCTTCGTGGACGTGGTCGGCGAGGGCGGCCCCTCGCTGCTGGTGTTCGACGTGTCCCAGCGCACCGCGCCCCAGTCCAAGGGGGCCGTGCCGTTCCCGGGAACGGGGCGGTCCATCGCGCTGGTGGGGGACCTGGCGCTGGTCGCGGCGGGAGACGCGGGGCTGCTGACGTTCTCGCTGACGGACCCGGACCGGCCCCTGCTGCTCGGGGCCCGGACGCAGTTCCTGATGGGGGGCAGCACGGCGGCGGTGAGCGTCGAGCAGGTGACGGCGTCAGGCAGTCTGGCGCTGGCGCAGGTGAAGCGCGGCACGGCCATCAGCACGTTGCTGCTGGACCTGACCCTGCCCGGGTTCCCAGCTGTGGGCGAGCTGCCCGGTGAGTTCGGCGCCATGCCCCTGCGCGATACGCAGGCGCTCTCCGCGTGGCGCACGCTGCGTACGGCGTCGCTGGTGCCGGCGTCGCGGCCGTACCTCCAGGCGGTCGTGCCCGCGCTGATGCGCGGGGGCCTCTTCGCCTCCGGTGCGCTGGGCCCCCAGGTGGCGGTGGCGGTGACGTCCCCCATCGGGCAATCCGGAAGCCCCGCCTCGCTCCAGTTCGTGGAGGCGTCGGACCTGTCCGCGCCCCGTGGCATTGATGCCATCGACCTGTACCCCGCGACCCAGCTGTCCGGCGTGGACCTCGAAGGGGATGTCGCGGTGGTGTCCATCTCCGGCACGATGCAGGGACGGGCGACGGACGGCCTTGCCGTGGTGCGGATGCCGTTCCCGGTGGTGGTGGCGTCCCATCCTGTCGCCGGTGAAGTGGCGGCGCGCCCCGCCGAAGCGGTGCGCCTGACGTTCAACGTGCCCGTGGAGAAGGGGCCCTCCTTCGACGCGCGGCTGGTCCAGCTCGACGGCTCCGCGACCGGCCTCTTCGTTGCGTCCACCGCGACGGTGTTCAACGAGGAGCTGACGGTCGACCCCGCCACCTCCCTGGAGATGTCGAAGCGCTACCGGCTGAGCGTGAAGGGCCTGCGCGATGCGGACACCCACGCGGTGATGCCCGGCACGTTCACGCTGGAGTTTGGCACGGCGAAGGTGGCCAGCCCCGTTCCGCTCCAGGTGACATCGGTGTCCCCGCGTCAGGGCCCCGTGGCGGGTGGCACGGCGGTGACGATCGAAGGCAATGGGTTCAGGGGGACCGGACAGGGCCTGCCGCACGTGCTGATCAACGGGCAGACGGTGGAGGCCGCTCAGGCCAGTGACTCGCAGGTGACGCTCATCATGCCCCCTGGCGTGGAGGGCGCGGCGACGCTGGAGATCCGCAACACCGGGTCGGGGACCCGCTTCGTGCTCCCGGGGGCGTTCGTCTACACGGGCGACCTGGAGCTGCTGTCGCTGGCGCCGCCGCGAGGCCCCACCGCGGGCGGGACGCGCCTGGTGCTGTCCGGACACGGCTTCTCGCCCACGGGCACGGTGAAGGTCTGCTTCAGGACGCAGACGGACTGCGTGAATGCCCGGGTGCTGGGACTCAACCAGTTGGAGGTCACGACCCCCAACGGCGCGCGAGGCGTGGTGGATGTGACGGTGGTGAACCCGGACGGGACCACGGCCACGCTCCCCAACGGCTTCACCTTCGATCAGCCCACCGGCGCCTCGGTGGCGCTGAAGGGCACGCTGCGCGACTCGGTGGTCATCGGCTCCTACGCCTACGTGGTGGGCAGCACGGGCCTCACCGTGGTGGACATGTCCGGCCTCTACACCCGGGGGCCCCTGGCGGGCGGGGGCGTCCCCATCCCGCCGGATCGCCAGGGCGGGCTGGTGGACGCGGATGGGATGAACGGCGACGATCGCATCGTCGGCTCGGTGGCGGCGGGGGACCTGTGGGCCGTGTCCTATCCGGCCTCCGGCGGCGACCGCATCTTCGCGAGCGGTGTCCTGTCCAAGGATGGGAACGACCAGCCCACCGCGGGCGCGGTCCACGAGTTCGACGTCTCCAATCCCTTCCAGCCGAAGCTCGTGTCCACGCGGAGCATCCCGGGCGACGGCGCCTACGGGGTGGATGCGCGGGGCGACCGGCTGCTGGCCGCGGCGGCGACCCAGGGCTTCCACACCTTCGACATCTCCCATCAGCCCTTCCCAATCCGGAAGGATCCGTCGGACCCGGGCGCGCAGGCGCTGTCCGTCGAAGGCGGGCAGGCGGCGGTGGGCGTGGGCACGCGGACGGCCTCGGGCACGGTCCAGGACGGCCGGCTGCGGATGCTGTCGGTGGAGGGCCCGGTCACGGTGCGGGGGGAGCTGGGCGTGAACGTGCAGCGGGTGCGCCTGCGCGGCACGCTGGCGGCGGTGGCCGCGGGGGCCGAGGGGCTCGTGCTGGTCGACGTGAGCGATCCGGCGCACCTGGTGCGGCTGGGCGACATCGACGTGAAGGGCTTCGCCACGGATGTGCGGCTGGCCGGCGATCTGGCCTACGTGTCCGCCGGGGCGGCGGGCGTGGCGGTGGTGGACATCAGCAATCCCCTGTCACCCCAATTGCGCCATCACGTCACGGGGGCCCAACCCGGCAGCACGTACGCCGCGGTGTTGACGCCGGGTGGACGGGTGGTGAGCCTGCGCCAGCGCAACGATTCCGGCGCGTGGTCGGTGGACTTCGGTCCCGGCACGGACCTGTCCGTCGTCAGCGCGAGCGTGGCGCAGGGGGACGTGGTGCCGGTGGACCTGCCCTCCCTCACGGTGGTGTTCTCCTCGACGGTGGACCCGACGTCCGCCCGGGATGCGTTCCAGTTGACGGCGAACGGCCAGGTGGTGGCCGGGACCCTGCAAGCAGGAGACGCGCAGCAGGCGCTCAGCACGGTGGTGTTCCCGCTCACGGCGCCGCTGCCCGCGGACGCCGCGATGCGCCTGAGCGTCGCCCAGACGCTGGAGAGCCGCGATGGCCGGTCGCTCGCCGCGCCGCTGCAGGTGGACTTCCGGACGGCCCTGTCGGCCGGCGCGGCCCCCAGCATCTCCCAGCTCGTGCCCCGCGTCGGGCCCGTGTCGGGAGGCGGCGTGCTGCAGGTGCTGGGCTCCGACTTCGACGCCTCCTGCGAGGTGTCCATCGGCGGCAAGCCCGCGACGGTGCTGACGCGCTCCTCGACGCGGCTCGACGTGCGAGCGCCGGCCGGTGCTCCGGGGCTCGCGGACGTGGTGGTGCTCAACACGGACACCGGCCTGGGCGCCCGCCGTCCGGGCGGCTACTTCTACACGCTGCCCCTCCAGGCCTTCGCCGCGACGCCGCGCTTCCTGAACCCGCGCGGTGGCAGCACGGTGGAGGTGGTGGGCGAGGGCTTCCTGCCGGACTGGGCGGACTCGCTGGGCGTGTCCACGCAGGTGCGGGTGCGCGGCATTCCCGCCACGCAGGTGGAGGTGCTGTCGCTCACGAAGCTGCGCGCGCTGGCGCCTCCGGGCTCCTTCGGTGACGCGCCGGTGATGGTGGTGTCCTCGGATGGCGTGGAGCGCAGCGTGGCGCCCAGCCCTGCGGGCTACGGCCTGCCGTTCCTGGGGCAGGAGCCCGCGTTGGCGGTGCGGCCCCATGCGCTTTCGCGCAGCCCCCTGTCGCCCTTCTACGTCTATGCGGCGGCGGGGGCGGCGGCCAGCGGCAACATGTTCCCGCAGACCTACCTGGGCGCGCTGACGGGGGGCGGCACGGTGCCGCAGACCTACCGCGCGGTGGCCTATGACGTGCAACTCGCGGGGCGCCCGCGCGCAGCGGGCAATCAGATCGTCAAGGCGGACGACGCCAGCGTGGACCTGGTGATGGCGGTGCTCAACCACTACCTGCCCGCCAGCACACCGCTGCCCGACATCGAGCTGATGCCCGACTCGCTGGACCTGGCGCTGTCCGGAACGCGGCTGTACGTGGCCAGCGGCTTGAGCGGCCTCGCGGTGCTGGATGGAACGGGCACGCTGGAGACGAACGCCAGCGGTGGACTGGAGACGCTCGGGCTGCTCGGCCGGGCGAAGCTGGGGGGGGCGACGGGGCTGCTCTCCACGCGCGTGGTGCCCACCCCGGTGGGCGCCTGGGTGCTGAGCAACGGGTTGATGGAGCCGCCGGGCGGGTCGGCCGGGACGTGCCAGCCGGTGCGCGACCAGATCGGCACTGATGGAAAGGTCTTCCTGGTGGACGCACGGGCGCCGGGCGATCCGGTGCTCGTGACGCAGGCGGGAGGCGAGGGCTTCGAGCCCTATGGCGCCACCGTGGCCGACGGGCGTCTGTTCGTCGTGACGGGACACCACCAAGGCGTGCGCTACACCCGGTGCAGCCCGGATCAGCCGCTGCCGCCCCTGCCGGAGGTCTCCCTCAAGGGAGGCGCCCGCGGTGGACAGCGCACGCTCTACAAGCCCGACGCGGCGACGCCGAAGGGCTCGCTGCTCGTGTACTCCTCGGCGGGCGCGGACGCGGTGGTGGAAGGGACGCTGCTGGAGGAGGGCAACCTCACGGACGTGGTGGTCCGGGACGGCGTGGCCATCCTCGCTTCGGCCGAGTTCGGCCTGACGTTCGTGGACGTGACGAACCCCCAGGCCCCGTCGGTCATCACCCGCATCGCCTTCAACGAGGAGATGTCCAACACGCCGGGTGAGCCGCAGCGCCTGCGCCTCGTCGGGGACGTGCTGTTCGTGGCGGCGAACCAGGGCGGCGTCGTGCTGGTGGACGTCTCCGACCTGCGCCACCCGGTGCTGCTGAGCGGCGGCAACACGGAGGCGGCGATGGACGTGCTGCCCGTGGGCGACCGGCTGATGCTGGCGGGCCGCACGGCCGTGAGCGAGCTGGAGACGCCGTTCATGCTGGTGACGGGCACCTCGCCGGCACGCGGCGAACGCGTGCCGCCGGGGCTGGCGGAGCTGGTGGTCCGCATGAACCGGCCCGTGTCGCCCGGCAGCGTCACCGCCGACTCCGTGCGCCTGCGGGATCCGCAGGGCCTGCCGGTGCCGCTGACGCTGTCGGTGAGGAACATCCCCGGACAGCTCGACTTCGCCATCGTCGCGGTGCCGCAGCAGGCGCTGCTGGCCGAGTCGCTCTATTCGCTGGAAGTGGAGACCTCCGTCACGGATCAGCGCGGCGGCGCGCTGCTGTTGCCGCTGCGCACCTCCTTCCGGACCGCGAAGAGCGGAGCGCGCGCTCCGGTCATCACGTCCTTCACCCCGTCCACGGTCTCCACGGACGGGGGCGGGACGGTGACGGTGCACGGCCACGGCCTCACGGGCGTGAACCGGGTGGTGCTGGGGGCCGGGCAGGAAGGCACCGCGCTCCACTCGGTGGATGACGAGACCTTGACCTTCACCCTGCCGACGCTGTCCGCAGGGCCGGTGGACGTGCGGCTCGTCGACGTGGGCGGCCCCGAGGCCCTCTTCCCCGCGGGCCTGCTCGCGCTGGAGCCGCTGGCCGGGAAGACGGTGACGCTCAGCCCGAACCATGGGCCCGTGGAGGGTGGGACGCGCGTGCGTGTGAGCGTGGCCGCCAGGTCCATGGCGCCGGGAACGACGGTCCGGGTGGGCACGCAGGACGGCACGGACGTGGATGTCATCGACCTGTCGACGCTGGAGTTCACCACGCCCATGACGGATGGCGCGGGACTGGTCGCCGTGGCGCTGTCGCGTCCGGAGGACAAGGACACCGAAGGCAACGTCATCCCGGTCCAGGTGGGCACCTTCTCGTACGACCTGCCGATTGGCGTGACGATGCGCCTGCCCGGATTCCCTCCGCTGGAGGCGTCCGACATCAAGCTGGTGGGAGACCGGCTCTACGTCGGTGTGTCCACGCCTTCGCGGTCGGGCCTGGAGGTCTTCGACGTCCGGCTGGAGGAGCGTCCCCTGCGGCTGGGCGGCCTGAGCACCCTGTCGCCCGTGCGGGGCCTGGACGTGGACGGGGCGCTGGCGCTGCTGGCCAATGACGTGGCGGGCCTCGCGGCGGTGGACGTGTCGCGTCCGGAGACGCCGTTCCTCGTGCGCCGGGTGTCCACGGAGGGCGCGGCCACCGGGGTCCGGCTGGAGGCCCAGAGGGCCTTCGTCACCACGGTGAATCACACCGGGGCCCCCGGCTCCGTGCAGGTGTTCGACGCCGGCTCGCCCGCGCTGGACCTCGTGCGGACGGTCCCCCTGGTGTCGGATGCGCTGGCCCTGGACCTGGGGCCGGAGCGCATCTACCTGCTCACGTCGGACGTGGTGGGCACGCAGGGCAACGGCCTTGTCCTGTCCATCCATGATCGCGACGGTTCACGCCTGGGCCAGCTCGCCGTGGACAGCGCGCTCACGCAGTTCGAGGATCTGGTGCGCAGCCGCGTGGTGGTGCGGGCACGACGGGCCTACGTGACGGCGGGGCGACGGCTGCACGTGTTCGACCTGTCGAACGAAGCCGCTCCGGTCCGGGTGCAGTCCACCGACCTGGGCGTGGAGCTGGCGGGGCTGGGCTGGGTGGGTGGCACGCTGTTCGTGTCCACGGACAGCGCGACCACCACCGTGCAGACGGTGCCGCCCGTGGAGCTGCTGCCGGTGGGCATGACGCCCGCCGCGGGCACGCTGTCCGCGCCGCCGACGTCGGTGCGGGTGGACTTCACCCTGCCGGTGAAGGAGCCCATCAGCGCGCAGGCATTCGAGGTGACCGTCACGCGCGCGGGGACGAGCGCGCCGGTGCCTGGGGCGCGTGCGGTGGAGTACGCCGTGCGCGGCTCCTCCGTCGTCTTCACGCCGACGCCGCCGTTCCAGTTCCAGGACGGCGACGACGTGTCGGTGTACGTGGATGGCCTCGTGTCCCTCGGGCTCGCGCCGCAGGCGGCCGCCTTCCAGGGGACGTTCACGGTGGTGGGCCAGCAGGCGCTCCAGCCGCGCATCGTGTCGCTGTCCCCGGCGTCGGGCCGGGCGGACCAGACGACGGCGGTGGTCCTCACCGGCAGCGGCTTCCGCGCGGGAGATGTCGTGCGCGTGGGCGGGCGGCCCGTCACGGTGACGGAGACGACCGAGAACACCCTCACGCTCCTGATTCCTCCGGCGCCGCTGGACCTCTCCGGTCTGCCGGTGGCGGGCGCGGCGTCGGTGGAGGTGGTGGACCCGAGCGGCCTGTTCGCCCTGCGGCTGGGCGGCTTCGTGTACCGCGATGAGCTGAAGCTGGTCAGCCTGACGCCGGACCGCGCGCCCCAGCAGGGCGGGGTGAAGGTGCGGCTGGCCGGCCGTGGCTTCGCGCCGGGCATGAAGGTGGCGTTCGGGGGCACGAACTCCTTCGACGTTCGCGTGCTCGGCACGCAGGTGGCGGAGGCCGTGGCGCCCTCCCAGGGGCCGGGGATGGCGGATGTGTCGGTGACGTTGGGCAGCGACGTGTCCGTGCTGCCGTCTTCGTTCCTGTATGGGGCGGGCGCGGTGTCGCGGTTGACGACGCCCCCGGTGCGCCACGTGGTGGTGGAAGGCGGCGTGGCCTACGCGGCGCTGGGCGCCACCGTGGACATCTTCGGTGCCAACGGCGACCTGCTGGCCGCCGGCCGGAAGACGGCGGGCGGAGGGCTGCTGCTGGCCAGCCTCAGTGAACCCACCCATGTCACCTCCCTCAAGGAGCTCTCCTTCGCGGGGCAGGGCGGCAGCCGCCGCGTGCTCAAGCGGGGCAACACCGTCTTCGTCGCCGCCGGTTCGGGCGGTGTTCGACGGGTGAACGTCACCACGCCGGATGAAGCGTCGGAGCTCCCGGCCCTCGCGGGGAACGCGGCGGACATCGCGTTGAGCGGGCCCCTGCTGTTCGTGGGTGATAGCGAAGGCGTCAAGGTGTTCGACGTGTCCAACGACGCGGCGCAGCCGCTGCGCGTCGGCGCGCGCGCCATCGCTGGAGGCGTGAGCGCGCTGGCGTTGCATGGCGGCCACCTGCTGGTGTCCAGCGCGGCGACCAGCGCGCCGACGTTCCGTGTGCTGGACGCGCGGACCGGAGACCTGGCGGAGCGGGGCGCGGTGGGCCTGATGGCGCCGGCGGTGCACATCACGGCGGAGGGCACGCGGGCGTTCCTGTCGCTCGGCGCGGCGAAGCAGGTGGCCCTCTATGAACTGGCGGATCCGACCCATCCCACGCCCGTGGGCGCGATGGTGCTGGAAGCTCCGTCGGGCGGCACCTGGGTGTCCGCCGAGCAGACGCGCGTGGCCGCGGGCATGGCCTACGTCGCCGCGGGCGGCGGCAAGGTGCAGCGCTTCTCCGTGCGCGAGGGCGAGGCGCCGGTGAAGCTGGGGCAGGCCTCGGTGGTGGGGGATGCCCGGACGCTGGCGTTCATGGGCCACCACCTGCTGGTGGGCACGCTGGTGCTGGACGACGCGGGCAACGCGGTGGAGCTGCCGCTGAGCGACCCGGCCCAGGCGATGCTGCCGCTGGCGGGCGCGCTGGCCTCGGTGGAGCTGGACACGCTGGAGATTCGTGGCACCCAGCCGGCGGAAGGCGAACTCGTCGCCGCGGGTGTGGCGCCGCGGGTGCTGTTGACCTCGCTGCCAGACGTGTCGAGCGCCAGTCAGGTGACGCTGGTGCGCGTGGACGACGGCGAGCCGGTGCCGGTCTCGCGCTCGGTGCTGGCCGACGCGCAGGGCGGCCAGGTGGTGCTGACGCCCGCGTCGCCGCTCGCGCAGGACACCCGGTACGAGCTGCGCGTGGGCGCGCAGTTGAAGGACCTCCGGGGCGCCACGCTGGGCGCCGAGGCCCGGGTGCGCTTCCGCACCAGCCGCGATGCGTCCCAGGAGCGGCCGGAGGTGGCCTCGGTGTCGCCGGCCTACGGCCTGGAGGCGGGTGGCAACGAGGTGGACGTGGTGGGGACGGGCTTCCTGCGCGACTGCGTCGTGAAGTTCGGGGGGGCCACCGCGCTCGTGTCGCAGGTCGCGCCGGATGGCCGCCGCGTGCGGGTGACGGTGCCTCCGGGGACGGCGGGGGCCGCCGCGGTCGAGGTCATCAACCCGGGCGGCCTGTCGCACCTGCGACTGGGCGCCTACCGGTACCTGTCGCTGCCCGCGCTGGCGGAGGTCACCCCGGCGCGCGCGCCGTTCGACAGCCGGCAGGTGGTGACGCTCAAGGGCCAGGGGCTCTTCCCGGGCTCGCAGGTGACGTTCGGTTCGGTGCCCGCGCGCTCGGTGACGTTCAACGAGTCCGGGGCGCTCCAGGTGGAGGTTCCGGACGGGGTGACGGGCCGCGTGGACCTCACCGTCCTCACGCCGGGCGTGCCACCCCAGCAGGCCACGCTCGCCGGAGGCTTCACCTTCACGCTGGCGAAGCGCGCCCAGTTGGAGGGCCTCGGGCGGGTGGTGGCCCGCGAAGCCCACCGGCTGTTCGTGGCCCGCGACGGGGCACTCACCGCGATGGACTTCTCCTCACCGGCCTCCCCGACGCAGGTGGGGACGGTGGACGGCGTGCAGGAGCCGGTGGACATCGCCCTTCATGGGAACAACCTGTTCCTCGCGGGCCGGGGCGAGGTCGTCCGCTACGAGCTGACGCCGCAGGCGTGCGCGGCGGTCCCGATGGCGACGTGCAACCCCGTGGAGAGGAGTCGCGTGAAGCTCGCGCCGACGTCCGGGGTGGACCTGCGCGCCGTGGCGGCGGGGGACTCGGGGGCCTACGTGGCGGTGGCGGGCGGCAACGAACTGGCGCTGCTGGCGCCGGTGAACGGAGTGTACGCGGTGGTGGCGCGGACCCTGCTCGACACGGGCACGGTGCTGGACCTGGACATGGTGCAGGGCGCGTTGCTGGTGCTGGTGGCGGACGGTGCTTCGGGCACGCGTCTGGAGGTGCGCGGCACGGAGAACGCCAGCCTCCCGCTCATCAGCGAGGTGCGTGGGCTGGGGATGACGTCCGGCGGTTCCGGGGCCCTGGCCCATGAGGGAACGCGCGTGGCGGCGTCCGCGGGCAACCGCCTGTACCTCTTCGACGTGACGGCGCTGGACGCACCGGACCTCATGGCGTCCGCGTTGGATCCGAGCGCGGGCACGTCGGACACGCTGGCCCTCGCGGGCCCCTGGCTGCTGGCGGGCAATGGGGGCCGGGCCTCGTGGGTGGACACCACGCAGGGGCTCCAGGAGCGCACGTTCGCGGAGGGCCTGGGCAACGTGTCGGGTGTGGCCGTGCTCAACGGCGTGGCCGTGGCGGCGACGGCCTCGGGCTCCCTGCAGGTGCTGAAGCTGCCCTACCCGACGGTGGACGCGCTGTCACCGCTGCCTGGTGGGCGGGTGGCACCGGGGGCGAATGTGTCCGTGGTGCTGGCCTCGGAGCTGGCGGGCCCGGTGGTCGCGGCCTCCACGTTGGGGCTGTGGGACGACGCGGTGCCGGTGCCGGGCACCGTCCTGCCGTCGAGCCAGTCGCTGGCCTTCGTTCCGACGGAGGGACTGGAGCCGTCGCGCACCTATGTGGCGCGGCTGGGGCTGGGGCCGGTGCCGGAGGTCGTGGGCGGCACCGTGCTGGGGCCGTGGGAGTACGCGCTGCGAGCGGGGGGCGATGCGGTGTCGATGAGCGTCGCTGCGGTGAGCCCGGACAGCGGGCCGGTCGCGGGTGGCGTGGCCGTGAGCGTGCTGGGCGCGGGCTTCACGTCGGACACGCGGGTGTCCATCGGAGGCGTCCAGGCGACGCCCATCGCCCCGGCGGAGCCGGGGCGGTTGCAGGTGATGTTGCCGCAGGCGGTGGTGCCGGGCCCGGCCGTGGTGCGCGCGTGGCGCGACTCCGGCGCGGAGGCCTTCGCGCCGTCGCGCTTCCTGTACGTCGCGCCGCTGTCCTTCGCGAGCGTGACGCCCCGCGCGGTGGACGTGGCCGGTGGCACGGTGCGCATCTCCGGCACCGGGTTCCACCGGGGCCTGGAAGTGCGTTTCGACGGAGAGAAGGCGGACACCCAGAACCTGACGGCCACCTCCGTGGACGCGCGGGTGCCGGCGGGTGACGAGCGGCACCTGACGCTGACGCTCAGCCAGCCCGGCGCGGTGCCGGAGGTGGTGGCGCAGGCCGTCTATCGCGGCGACGTGCGCGCCCCGCTCATCGAGCGTGTGGAGCCGATGGCCACCGTGGGCAGCCAGAACGTGCCGCTGGCGGCGGTCTTCGACGTCCGCTTCGACGAAGCGGTGGCGGGCGCCAGCGCGCAGGGACTGCGGCTGCTGCGCCATCCGTCCGGCGTGGTCGTGCCGGGCACGGTGGGCCTGCTGGGCGATGGGCGCACCCTGCGCTTCACGCCGGACGCGGTGCTGACGTCCACCACGTCGTACGCGCTGAGCATCAACGGCGTGACGGACGTGGCGGGCAACGTGGCGCTCACCTCCACGCGCGTGTTCCGCACCGTGGACACGGTGAAGCCCACCCTGCGGCTGCGCCGCGCCGGTGGCGCGGTGGTGACGGATGACGCGCGCTTCGCGGCGGCTGTTTCCTGGGCGTTCCAGGTGGAAGCCACCGACGACGGCGATGGCTCCGTGACGACCACGCTCCACGTGGATGGGCAGCCGGTCACGCTGTCGAACGGGAGCTACCGCTACACCTGGCCGGTGACGGCGGTGGGCTCGTCCTCCGTGCTGACCGCCACCGCGACGGACGCGAGCGGCAACGTCAGTGACACCGTGTCGGTGACGGTGGATGTGGTGGACGACTCGCCGCCGGAGGTCTCCTTCCAGACCCCGCTGGCGGACGCGACCCACGACGAGGGCGCGTCGCAGGCCATCGTCGTGGCGGCCTCCGACAACCATGGGCTTGCGTCCATCGAGTTGCAGTTGGACGGCGTGCCGCTCGCGAAGCTGGACGTGCCGAGCGGCGTGAGCGGGACCTTGTCCCACACGGTGGTGCTGGCCCCGGTGCCGGGCACGGCCACCCAGGTGACGCGGGTGTTGACCGCCTACGCCACGGACAACCAGGGGCAGGTGTCCGCCGCGGAGCCGCGCACGCTGACGGTGCTCCGCGATGCGCAGGCGCCCACGGTGGTGCTGCGCTCGCCGGTGGACGGGGGCCGCGTGGTGGGGGGAGCGGACTTGTTGCTCCAGGCGACCGCGTCCGACGCCAATGGCGTGGGCTCGGTGGAGTTCCTCGTGGATGGCGCGTCCGTGGGGACGGTCCAGAAGGCGCCTTGGGCGCTGACCTGGAGGGCTCCCGGCGCGGAGTCCGCAGAGCCGCATACCGTCAAGGCGGTGGCCCGGGACTCCCGTGGAAACGCAGGGGAGGCCTCCGCCAGCTTCACGGTGGAGCCGGCCTCCTCCCAGCCGTACGTGGCGCTGAGCGAGCCCGCGGTGGGGGCATCGCTCCCCGAGGGACGTCCCTTCGAGATCGTGGTGACGGCCACGGCCCCGGCGGGAGTGGCCTCCGTGTGGGTGCGCGCGGGAGCCCAGGAGTTCAACCTCACGCAGGCGCCGTGGCGGCTCACCGTGGTCGCGCCCGTGTTGGAGGGCGGCTCCTCGCCGATGGCGCTGATGCTGGAGGCGCGGGTGACGGACCGTGTCGGTGTCACGAGCCCCACGGTGCACACGCAGGTCAACGTGGTGGACGACGGGCAGGCGTCGGTGGCCCTGTCGCTGTCCCAGGAGCCGGATGGGCTGCTGCTGCTGGGCGGCTCGACCCTGGCGCTGACGGGCGCCACGGATGGCGGAGGGACGCCGGTGCTGTCCGCGCGCGTCGGGGACGTCCTGCTGCCGGTGGATGCGCGTGCCGGGGGCACCAGGGGTGAGGCGCTGCTGCCGGACGGGCCCGAGGGCGCGACGGTGGTGACGCGGGCGACGGCGCTGGCGGTGGGCGGCGCGTCGGCGACGGTGGAGCGGACCGGCACCCTGGCCGTGCTGGCCGGTGGCGTGGCGACGCGGCTGGAGGACTCCGTGGATGCCCTGACACCGGTGGCGCTGGTGTCGCGCGGCGACACGGTGCTGGTGGTTCGCGGGGACGCCGGGAGCGGGCTGCTGGAGCTGCGCTCGCGGCAGACGGGCGCGAAGCTGGCGACGCAGGACGTGCTCGGGACGCCGGTGGGCGCGGTCTTCATGGGGGACTCGGTGTTGGTGGCGGTGCGTCGCAAGGGCGCGGGGGCGTTGGAGCGCTACGCCCTGCCCGGGCTCGTCTTCCAGGATGCGACGTCGCTTCCCCGTGCCCCCCAGGCCATGGACGGAGCGGACGGATGGATCGCGCTGGCGACGGACCAGGGCGTGGAAGTGCGCCGTCCTGACGGAAGCCTCGCGGGTCAACTGGCGCTCGGGCGGGTGAAGAGCGTGTCGGCGGAGGGCGAACGGTTCTTCGCGCTCACGGACACGGGGTTGAGCGCGGTGGAGGTCTCCGACGCCCAGCCTGCTTCGCTGGAGCTGTCGCGCGTCGAACTGGGCGCGTCGGACTTCACGGCCGTCGCGGCGCTGGCGGACGGGGGGGCGTGCGTGGTGGGCGCGCGGGTGCGCTGCTTCGGGATGGACGCCGCGAAGGCGCTCGTCTCGCGCGGAGAGACGGTGCCGGGCGCGGTCGCGGTGAATGCGAGCGCCTTGGGCGAGATGCTGGTGATGGGAACCGCTTCGGGCGCCCGTGTGCTGGACGTGCGAGGCCCGCCCCGGGTGTCCGGTCTGTATCCGGCGGTCTCCGGACCGGCGACCCTGGTGCCGGGAGCGCTCATGGGGGGCCATTCCCGGGGGGTGGCACGGCTGCCGGTGGTGCGCGGTCCCGCCACGCCCCACCTGGCGATGACGCTGCCATCCACCGCGGTCCAGGGCTCGCGGCTGGCGCTGGGGGCGCAGGTGACGGATGACGTGCTGCCGCTCAACGCGTTCACGGCGGAGCTGTCCGTGAACGGCGTGGTGGTGGACGTAAGGGACTCGCGCCTGCCGACGTGGGTCGACCTGCCGGTCTCGGGAAGCACCGCGACGGTGGAGCTGGTGGTGCGGGACCTCGCCGGACGCCAGGCGCGCGTCCTGCGCGAGCTGTCACTGACGGCGGCCACCAGCGGGCCGGAGCTCGCGAGCGTGAACGCGCCGGCCTACGTGGATGAAGGGACCTTCTTCCAGGTGGTGGCCGTTCCGAAGGACCCCGCACGGGTCGCGCAGGTGGAGGTCACGCTCGCGGGCGGAAGCCCCGTGATGCTGACGGCCCCCATGCTGGCGGGGGAACTGCTGGCCCCGCTGGTGGGCGAGCAGGCGTCGATGCAGGTGTCCTTCGTGGCCATCGACGCCGAGGGGCGCCGTGGCCCGGCTTCCGCGAGCACGCTGATTGTTCGCGACAGCGGCGCGGTCCAGGTGCCGTCGGTTTCGCTCGAGCCCGTGGACGACCTCAGCTTGTCCGCTGTCGAGGGACGGTTCGTGAAGGTGCGGGCGACGACCACGGTCGGCTCGGTCGCCACCTCCGTGCGCTTCCTGGTGGGCCAGACGGAGGTGGCGCGGGGGGTGGGCGCGATCACCGAGGCCATGGTGATGATGCCGCTGGGCGTGGGGGCGCGTCAGGTGGTGGTGAGCGCGGTGGCCCGGAATGGCAATGGCCCCGAGTCCGCTCCGGCGACGCTGACGTTCGGGGTGTCGGATGACGTGGAGGCCCCCTCGCTGTCCATCACGACGGATCCTCCGGGGCCCTCCGTGGCCGCGGGCAGCGAGCTTCTGGCCAGGGCCGCTTCGGCGGACGACACGTCGCTGGAGCGCGTGACGCTGGGGCTGTGGCTCGCGGGCGTGCGACAGGCCCGGGGGGGCACGGAGGTGCGCTTCCTCGTGCCGGAGCAGACGCCGGTGGGGACGGCGCTGGAGCTGAGGGCCCGGGCCGAGGATCGGTCGGGCAACGTGACGCCGCTCACGGTGATGCGCACGGTGGTGGGGCCCGCGCTGCCCGTGGACGTCACCGGGGTGGCATTGCAGGGGGCCACGCACGTGACGCGGCTGGGAGAGCGCGTCTACGTCGCCCATGCGAAGGGCTTGTGGGTGGGGCGGGTGACCGGGCCGGCGGAGGCGCCCGTGTTGGAGGCACTGGGAGGCGTGACCACGCCGTCCGCGCCGCTATCGCTGGCGGCGCTGGGCTCGCATGTGGCGCTGGCCCTGGGAGAGGCAGGCCTGTGGTTGGTGGACGTGGACACCCCCACGACGCCGGTCGTGGTGTCACGCCTCGCGGGTCACTACACCGCCGTCGCCGCGTCGGACCGCTTCTATACGGCCCGGACCCAGGGCGGTGCGCGACTGGTGGAGTCGCTGGACGTAGGAGACCCGTCCGCGCCGCTGCGGACGATGGTGAACCAGTCCAGCACCATGGCCCTGGCGGGAGCCGTGATGGATGGGCCGCTCATCGCGACGAATGCTTCGTCCGTCCAGGTGCCGATGGTTTCCGAAACGGGCAACGTGGGGGTGCTCTCTCTCTCCGTGCAACCGGCGCTGGTTCGTGGGGTCCATGTGGACGGGGACCTGCTGGTGATGGGGACGGACCGGTCGCTGCGGGCCTGGATGCGGCCTTGGGCTGCGAACCTCTTGATGACGCAGGTGGCGGATGTGCCCCTGCCGTCGGGCGTGCGCGCGCTCGAAGTGGCGCGGGGCGTGGCCTATGTCCTGGATGACGACGGCTGGCTGCGCGTCGTGGACCTGCGCGAGCCGACCTCGCCGCAGCTCGTGTCGAGGACGTGGCTGGGTGCGAACGACCTGAAGATGGGTGGCGGCCTGCTGTTCACCGCGGGGCCGGAGGGTGCGCGGGTGCTGCGTCTGCCTGTCCCCACGGCGGGCGTGACGACAGGGGCGGTGGTCCTGAACGACACGGTGCTCGGGCTGACCCCGTTCCGGGGGGGGGCGCTGGTGGCGGCGCGGACCGCCGGGGTGCGCTCCGTGTCCGTGGCAGGCGGCTCGGCGCCGCGGGACGTGGGGGTGGCACGGGCAGGGGTGGACGTGCGCCAGGTGGAGCGCGCGGGCCGCGACGTGCTGGTGCTGGATGGCCAGGAGCTGAAGGTCTCCCGCGAGGCCCCGGATGGGTCGCTGCCGTCGTCGGACAGCCGGGACACGGCGTTGCTGGCGGCGCTGGGCAATGTGGACCGCTTCGCGGCGTCCCCGGGGCGGCTCTGGGCCGTGTCCGCGGGAACGGTGAAGTCGCTGCGTTGGCCCGCCGCGGAGGGCGCGGCCTCGCTGCTCCTGGGCAGCGCGGTGATGGATGTGGCGGGCGACGACCAACGGGCGTTGGTGGCGCTGGGAGCCCAGGGCGTGGCGGTGGTGGAGGTGGCGCCATCCGGCCAGCTCCGCCGCGTGGCGACGCTGCCCGTGAATGCCTCCACCGTGGCGCTGGCGGGACCGCTGGCGGTCGCTGGCGGTGCGACGTCGTTCTCCGTGTTCGCGTTGGAGGACGGGGGGGCACCGCTGCTGGTGGGCACGGTGCCGACGGCGGGGGCGGTGCAGCGCATCCGGTTGGAGGGCCGGCTGGCGCTCGTCAGCGAGGGCGCCGCGGGGGTCGAACTGTGGCACCTGCCGGAAGGCCAGCCCTTCACGCGCAAGGCACGGCTGGCGGGGATGGGCGCGAGTGACGCGGTGCTGGCGGCGGGGCAGGTGCTGGTCGCCGCGGGGTCGGCCGGGGTGCGGGCCTTCACGCCGCCCACGGACGTGCTGCCGGCGGTGCGGGTGACCGCGCCGACGGGGACGGCGGTGGCGGAGACGGGGGCCGAGGTCGCGCTGTCGGCCCTGGCGTCCGGCGTGGGCCTGGATGCGGCGGAGCTGGTGGTGGATGGCCAGCCGGTGGTGGCGCTCGACGAGTCGGCGCCGCGGGCGCGCTGGACGGTGCCGGGAGGCTCGGTCGCGGGGCAGCGGCACGCGCTCCAGGTCCGGGTGCGGGGCGCGGGAGGCACGGAGGCGCTGTCGCCCGTCCTCACGGTGGAGGTGAAGGCCCCGACGACGGGAGCCCCGGCGGTGGCGCTGGATTCGCCGGCGGCGAACCAGCAACTGCGCTCGGGGGCCCTGGTGACGCTCTCCGCGCGTCGCACGGGGGGACTGTCCCCGGCCACGATGGTGGCGCGCCTGGGGACGCTGTCACTGGGGCGGCTGTTTCCGGATGCGGCGAACCCCCGGGTCTACAAGGCGCTGGTGCGCCTGCCGGTGGTCGACGCTGCGGTGGAGGAGACGCTCACGGTGGTGCTGTCGGACGGCGCGGGCCGGGTGGCGGAAGCGTCCACTCCGGTGCGCCTGCTGGCGGACTCGCTGGCGCCGGGTGTGCCCACGGGGCTTCCCGCGCAGCTGCGCGCCGGGCCGTACGTGAATGCGCTCCAGGTGTACGCCTCGGATGACGGCGTGGTGTCGCTGGAACTGGAGAAGGACGGCGTCGGGCTGGCGACCTCGCCCGAGGCCAACGGCAACGCGAACCTCGCGTACGCCCTGCTCCTCCCCGAGGACGCGGTGGGAACGCAGGTGACGCTCAAGGTGACGGCCCGGGATGCCGCGGGACGGCAGACCCCGGTGGAGAAGACCTACACGGTGGCGCCGGATGGGGTGGCGCCGAAGGTCACCCTGTACTCGACCCAGCCGCCGACGACGGCCATTGAAGGCAGCAACATCCAGGTCCAGGCGACGGCTTCCGACGTCGACGGGGACCTGGCGGGCATCCAGTTGTACGCGGACGGGGCGCTGATTGGCACGGGTGCGGGGACGTTCGTGACGGCGACGTACACGATGCCGCTTCTCGCGGTGAAGTCGGCGGTCGTGTTCCGCGCGGTCGCGACCGACAAGCGGGGCCGCACGGATTTCACCGAACGCACGACCACGGTGCTGGCGAACCTGCCTCCCGTGCTCCGCTTCACGATGACGCCCACCCCACCCGCGCTTCGAGGGGAGACGGTGACCGTCTGCGTCGAGGCGAAGGACAACGCGAACATCGAAACCTTCGTCGCCACGGTGGAGGGCGCACCGCTGGGCGCGCCGACATCGTGTGGCGCGGGGTGTCGCTCCCGGTGCCTGGCCGTGACGGCGGGGGCGGCGGCCACGCAACTGGTGGCGGCGGCGAGCGCTTCGGATGACCTGGGCGCGCTCACCGAAAACACCCACACGTTCCCGGTCGTGGCCAATCAACCGCCGGTCGTGGCCCTGGCCCCGCTCACCTCCGTGAGCAAGGGCGTGAACGTGACGTTGTCCGGTTCGGTGCAGGACGAACGCGGCCCGCTGGCCTGGGCGGAGTTCCGGGTGAACGGAGCGCTCGTGGGGACCCGCATGAACGCACCAGGGGTCGGGGCCTCCCTGAAGCGCACCTGGTCTCCCCCGACAGTGGGGGTGATTCGCATCTCGCTGGTCGCGCAGGATCAGCTGGGCCTTGTCGGGGAGTCCTTCCAGGATGTGATGGTGGTGGATCCGCAGGAGCCCACGGGCGTCATCGCCGCCGACGACATGCAGTACGAAGGCATGGACATCCTCGTCCAGGGCAGCAAGACGCTGCGGATCGACGGAGCGCACACCTTCCGCAATCTCTATGTGCTGGGAGGCGCCACGCTCACGCACAGCGAGCAGGGCGTGTCGGGCCGCAACCTCCTGGACCTGACCGTGACGCAGGAGGTGCGCGTCGACAGCTCCAGCAAGATCGACGTGAGCGGGCGCGGCTACCTGGGCGGCTGGCGGGGGGCGAATCAGCAGCGGCCCGGCTTGACGACGGGACATGCCTCGACCGGGAAGACGGACGTGGGGGGAAGCCACGGCGGCTACGGGTATGCGGAGGGCTACAAGGCGGGCAGCAACCCGCCGACGCCTGTCTATGGCGACTACTGGGATCCGGATGACTTCGGCGCCGGAGGCTCGGGCGGTGTCTCGTCGACTTCACTGGGGGGCTCGGGAGGCGGTCTGATCCGGTTGCGCGCGGGCAGCATGAAGCTGGATGGCAGGCTTCTGGCGAACGATGGGCCAACCAACTCTCGGGCAGGCGCTGGTGGCGGCATCCGGGTGGATGTGGGCGCGTTGACGGGCGTGGGAAGCATGGAGGCCGGGTCGATCTCCGGCGCCGGTGGACGGGTGGCCGTCTACTACGACACGGAGACCAGCTCCTTTGACTGGAGCAAGGTGTCCGCGAAGGGTGGAACCGTGGGAGGGGCGGGCACGGTCTATTTGAAGGGCAGCCTGCAGCAGGACGGCGAGCTCATCCTGAACAATGGGGACAACTCGCCCAGCCTTTCGAGCGTGAAGCCCACCCCGGTGCCGGGGGGGACGTATGACCGCTTCGCGGTGCGCGGCAGGGCCGTGGTGGAGGTGGCGCAACTCCTCACGACCCCGACTCTGGAAGTGAACGGAGGCAGCGTCGTCTTCCTGGACGAACTGGCTGGGGGGTTCACGACGCTGCGGGTGCAGGGGGGCGGTACCTTGGACCTGCGGCAGCCGTGGTCCTACGCGGCTGGCATGGCGGTGGAGGTGACGGGCAACAATTCGGCACTGAGGGTGACGGGTGGAGCGCCGCTGCGATTGTCGAACCTGAAGGTGACGGGAACCGGCGCGACGCTGGCACTGAATGCCAACCTGGACGGTCAGCCGCGGTCGCTGGAGTTGGAGGCCCCCACGGTGGAGGTGGGCAGCGGGGCGTCCATTGACGCAACGGGGGCCGGCTACCTCGGTGGGCACCAGGGAGTCAATGAACTGGAGCCAGGGCGGACGACCGGCAACGTCTCTTCCGGCAAGAGCGTGGCGGGAGGCAGCCACGGGGGCCACGGATACTCGAACGTCCTGGCAATCGGCGCCGTGCCAGTGCCGACCTATGGTGACTCCAAGAACCCGTCAGACTTCGGTTCTGGAGGCTCGGGCGGAAACCCGGCGGGAGCTTTGGGTGGCAATGGCGGCGGCCTGCTCCGGTTGACGGTGGACACCCTGCAGTTGAACGGCACTGTCCGGGCCAATGGAGGGAAGAGCGCGGGTCCCTTCGGTGGCGCGGGCGGAAGCGTCCGGGTGGACGTGGGGGCGCTGACCGGCACGGGGGCCCTGGAAGCCGTGGGCGCGGATAACGGTGGTGGCGGGCGTGTGGCCGTCTACTACGACACGGCCCGCACCAGCTTCGACTGGAGCAAGGTGTCCGCGAGGGGTGGTAACGCCGCGGGGCCGGGAACGGTGTTCCTGAAGGGGAGCCAGCAGCAGGACGGTGAGCTCATCCTGGACCACGGCACCAGCACCGTCAGCACCAACAACCCGAAGCCCACCCGGGTGCCGGGGGGCACGTATGACCGCTTCGTGGCGCGCAACAAGGCTTTCGTGGAAGTGACGGGAGCGCTCTGGGCGTCCGACCTGCTGGTGGACGGGGCCTCGGTCATCGTCCAGGGCGCGCTGAGCGGAGACCTCACCGCGCTGCGGGTGCTGGGCAGCGGGGGGCTCCTGGACCTGCGGCAGCCCTGGGCCTTCGCTGATGGGCTGGCGGTGGAGGTGAACGGAGCGAACGCGGCCCTGAGGGTGACCGGCGGCAATCCGTTGCGTCTTTCGACCCTGAAGGTGACGGGCACCGGTGCCACCCTGGCGTTGAATGCCAGTCTGGATGGGTCGGCGCCGCAGCCCCTGGCCTTGGAGGCCGCGACGGTGGAGGTGGGCACCGGGGCCTCCCTCGACGTGAGCGGCGCCGGATACCTGGGCGGGTGGCAGGGCGCGAATGAGCAACGTCCGGGCCGGACCGTCGGGAATGTTTCGACGGGCAGGAACGCGGCGGCCGGCAGCCACGGTGGTTTCGGAGACGTGGAATCCAGCTCCACGGCGGTGCCACTCCATGGTGACCTTCACGCCCCGATGGACTCCGGCGCGGGGGGCTCGGGAGGCGCCGTGTCTTCGCTGACAGGAGCAAGCGGTGGTGGTGTGCTCTGGTTGAAGGCGGGCAGCTTGAAGTTGGATGGCAGACTCCTCTCCAATGGCGCGCGGAGTCTCTTCTCCACGGGCTACGATGGGGCGGGAGGAAGCATCCGACTGGAGGTGGGGGCCCTGACCGGGACCGGAAGCATCCAGGCCTCTGGCGGTGGCGACAGCGGCAGCGGTGGCGGTGGCGGCGGGCGTGTGGCCGTCACCTACGACACGGCGACCAGCACCTTCGACTGGAGCAGGATTTCGGCGCCAGGCGGGGTGTCGGGAGGAACGGGCACCGTGTTCCTCAAAGGCAGCCAGCAGCCGAATGGCGAACTGGTGCTGGACCAGTCGAACCATGCCCTCAATCGCGCCATCCTCGCACCCACGGTGGTGTCAACCGGAACGTATGACCGGATCCTGGCGCGCAACGCCGCCTGGGCGGAAATCCTGGAGGGGGTGTCCACCTCCATCATCCAGGTCGAGGGGACCGGGACGGGCCTGCTCCTGTCTGGAGTCCAGCCGCGACTGCTTTCGAGCCTGAAGGTGACCGGCCTGAATGCGACCCTGGGCGCGGGCCGGGCCGAGGACGGCAGCCCGTTGCCCTTGAATCTGGAGGTCAGTGGCGCGGTGGAGGTGGGGCCTGGCGCCGCCATCAACCTGGACGGGGCCGGATATCTGGGAGGGCGGCAGGGCGTGAACAAGACGCAGGCGGGGCGGACCCTGGGAAACCTCTCGACCGGGCTGAACAACGCCCACGGAAGCCATGCCGGCCATGGGGCGAACATGAATGTGGCGCCCTATGGCGACTACCAGGAACCGAAGGAGGCGGGCGGAGGCGGTTCGGGCGGCCCGGGAGCCCAGCCGGGAGGCAATGGGGGGGGCGTGCTTCGGCTGGAGGCGGCGAGCCTGCGGCTGGACGGCATGCTCCTGGCGAGCGGCAAGGACAGTGGCTCGGGCTACTACAGTGGCGCGGGCGGCAGCATCTGGCTGGACGTCGGCGCGCTGACGGGCACGGGGTCCATGGCCCTGGTGGGTGGGACCAGCGGAGGCGGTGGTCGCGTGGCCGTCTATTACGATGAGAGCAGCACCACCTTTGACTGGACCCGAATCAATGCAGTCGGTGGCTACCAGGGCGGTGGACCCGGCACCGTGTATCTGAAGGCCCATGCCCAGCCGTACGGGGACCTCATCGTCGACAACGCCAACGGCCAGTTCAACCCGTCGACCCAGCTCCCGACACCGCTGCTCATCAACGCCACGGGCTCGCGGACCTTCCGCAACCTCACCGTCACCCGGAAGGCCTCCCTGGCCACGCCGGACGCGCTGAACATCACCGGCACCCTGACCGTGGACTCCAGTTCGCGCTTGCAGTCGTCGACCCACAACCTCCCATGACCCGTCTTCCTCGCGACCGGAGCACCTCCGTGCTTCACCCGTCTGTGCGAATCACGACCGTCCTCTTTCTGACAGCCGCGCTCGTCGCTGGCTGCCGCGACGAGGACGTGGTGGCCCGGGTGGGCCGCACCGAACTGCGACGTGCGGACGTGGAGGCCTTCGCTTCCCAACGCGCCCCTGACTCCGGTGACACGCAGGCGCAGCTGGAGGCGCTCATCGACCGGGCCCGGCTCGCTGAACAGGCCGAAGCGCAGGGGCTTGATGACCGCCCGGGCTTGCGCGCGCGGCTGGCGGCGGCCCGGCGCGAGGTGCTCGCCCAGGCCCTGCTGGAGGAGCAGCTGAAGGACGCCACCCAGGAGCAGGCGCTGCGTGCGCGCTTCGCGTCCTCGAAGGAGGCCCTGTCCCGCCGGGAACTCCACGTGCGCCACATCATGCTCCGCCTGCCGCAGGGGGCGGACGAGGCTGAAAAGCGCCGGGCCCGGGACCGCGCCAACCTCCTCTACGCTCACCTGTTGGGCGGAGCGTCCTTCGAACAGGTGGCGCGCGAGTCCAGCCAGGACGAGGCCACCGCGCCGCGCGGCGGGGACCTGGGCAGGGTCTTGGAAGGCCAGGTCCACCCCTCCTTCTTCGAAGCCGCCGCGGCCCTGAAGAAGGACGAGGTGAGCAAGCCGTTTGAGACGCCCTATGGCCTCCACATCGTCCAGGCGCTCGCGCCCGTGGAGACGCGGGTGCCGTCGTTCGAGGAGGCCCGGGGACGGCTGGCGGCGCAGTCGCGCCGCGAGGCGGAAGACCGGTTGATGAAGGACCTGCGGGAGCGCGTGTCGGTGGAGCGCTTCCCGCAGGCGCTGCGTCCGCTGGAAGCGACCCCGCCGGATGCGGGCAGTCGGGTGGGGGAGGAGTCGCGATGAGCGGGCGGAAGCAGGTCTGGGGGCTGTGGGCAGCGCTGCTGCTGACGGCGGTGGTGGTGGGATGCGACAAGACGCCGGAGCGCCCCGTCGAGGTCGCGGCGGCGGCCCCCGTGGCCTCCACCCGCGTGCCTCTGTCCGCGGCGGAGCTGGCGCCCGCTTGCAATGGCGTCATCGAGCAGGCCGTGGGGCCGGCGTGGCGCGGTGGCACCCTGGTGGTGCAGGGCGGCTCGCCGGGGACCTCCTCCTTCACGGGGACCCTGGGGGAACCCGCCCTCGTCGTCGTGCAGAACGGCGATGCGCGTGGCGCGAACGAGGTGACGTCCTCGGAGGTGACGCTCAACGGCGCGGTGCTGGGCGGTGTCGCCACCGGCACCCCGCTGGCCGTGTACCGCGTGGCATTGCAGGTGGCCAACGAGCTCTCGGTGACGGCGACCGGCGGTGGCGCGGTGCGGGTGTCCGTGGCACCGCTGGGCGCGTTGCCGTGCCAGGTGGTGAACTCGGGCTACCTCCAGGCCGGAGCAGCCACCCCTTCGTGGGCGGCGGACTTCGCGCCGCCCGGGCAGGGCACGGTGGGCGTGCTGGTGGTGGACATGGTGGGCCCTGATGCGGATGGCGCCGTCGTCCTCAATGGCGTGGACATGTTCGCGGGTCTGACCGGGGCGCAGAAGCGCGCGTTCGCGGCGAAGGTGCCGCTGGCGGCCACGAACCACCTGGCGCTGACGGTCCTGGGCGGCCCGGAGTCGTCGGTGCGCGTGGCGCTGTTCGATGCGGACACCCTGCCCTCCATGTTGAACGTCCTGGAGCCGGAGCCGGGCGCCTTCTTCACCAGCTCCCCCATCTCCGTGTCCGGCCAGTTCGGCGTGGACAGCAAGAGCGTCGTCATCAACGGCGTGTCGGCCGCCCTGTCGGGACAGAGCGGATTCCACCTGGACGTGCCCCTGGTGGAGGGCGTCAATGCCGTCACCACGGTGCTCCAGGACTCCTGCGGCAACACGACCCGCGTGTGCCGTCCGGTCGCGCTCGACAGCCAGGCGCCCGTCCTCACGCTGAGCGGCGTGACGGAAGGGGAGATCACCCGGGGGCCCGTCACGCTCTCCTGGCAGGCGACGGGAACCGACCTGGCGTCCACCTCGGCCACGCTCAACGGACAGACGGTCGTGAACGGAGCGACGGTCTCCCTGGAAGGCTCCTACGACTGGCTCGTGACCGCGGAGGACGTGGAGGGACGGGTGGCGAAGAAGCGGGTGCGCTTCCGCCTCCAGCTCACCGGCCCCACGATCCAGGTCGCGGGTGTCATCCCCCACAAGCACTACCCGGGCACCGTGACGCCCATCGTGACGGTGCAAAGCGACTACCTGGAGACCACCGCCTTCACGCTGGACTTCGTGGGCTGGCAGAACGGCACCCCGGTGTCCCTCCCGGGACCGCACACGCTCCACCTCGTCGCGAAGGACCGGGCGGCCAACTACGGCATCCTTGAGGTCCCCTTCACCATCGACCTGACCTTCCCGAACGTCACGCTGGCGGGCGTGCCGGAGGGGGCGCACCGCAACGTGCCGGTGGAGGTGACCTACAGCGCCACGGACCTGTACCTGCGCGAGGACGGCGTAACGGCCCGGCTCGATGGGGCTCCGTTCGCCAGCGGAAACACCATCTCCTCCCCGGGGCCCCACACGGTGGAGGTGGAGGCCTTGGACCTGGCCGGCAACCGGACCGTGAAGTCGCTGCACTTCACCCTGGACTTCACGCCGCCGGCCATCACGTTGAGCGGCCTGCCCGCGACGAGCCCGGTCACCACGTCGGTAACCCCCGCCTTCACCCTGGTGGAACCGAACCTGGCGTCGGTGAGCGCGACGTTGAACGGCGCGCCCTTCCTGAGCGGCACGGAGGTCACGCTCGACGGCGTGTACCTGCTGGAGGTGACCGCTGAAGACCTGGCCGGCAACACGGCGTCGAGCGTTGCTTCCTTCAGCATCGACCGCACCGCGCCGGTCATCACGGTGACGGGCGTGGCGGAGGGACAACACGTCAACACGCCGGTGACGCTCGCGTGGACGGTGGAGGATGTGCACCCGGGCACCGTCACCGCGACGCTGGACGGCTCGCCCTTCACCAGCGGGGGCGTCGTGGAGGCCCCGGGCGCCCACACGCTGGTCGTCACCGCCGTGGACCAGGTGGGAAACAGCGCCCAGGTGCAGCGGACCTTCTCCCTGGACACGGCACCCGTGGTGCCCAGCATCCAGTCGCCGCAGAACGGCCTGGTGACGCGTGAGGCGCAGGTGGAGGTCGCGGTGTCCGTGACGGACCCCGAACAGGTGGTCCGCGTGGAGGTGGGGGGCGTGGAGCTGGTGAAGGGGACTGGCAACGTGTGGCGACGGATGGTGCCGCTGAACGAAGGGCCCAACCAGCTGGTGGTGAGCGTGCTGGACGCGGCGGGCAACGCCTCGAGCGCGAGCGTGACGGTGCTGCGAGATTCGATTGCCCCCCAGCTCGTGGTGACGAGTCCTTCCGTCAACGCGCGCATCGGCGCGCTCTCCGTGAAGGTGCGGGGCACCGCGACGGATGCCACGCCGATGGTGCTCACGGTGAACGGTGCGCCCGCCCCCCTGGCGCCGGACGGCACCTTCGAGGTGACGCACGCGCTGGCGCAGGGCGCGAACACGCTCCTGCTGAGGCTCACGGACGCGGCGGACAACCTGGACGAGGAGACGCTGCAGCTGCGCGCCAACTCGACGGCGCCCTCCCTGTCGTTGACGGCGCCCGTGGACGGACTGGTGACGGAGCAGGGCTCGGTGACGGTGCAGGGGAGCGCGTCGTCCGCGGACAGCACGGACAGCGTGACGGTGGTGGTGGCGGGCGCGCTGGCCGCGACGTCGTCGAACCAGACGTTCACGCGCACGGTGCAGCTGTCGCCCGGAGCGCAGGCGCTGAAGGTCGTGGCGATGGATGGCTATGGCCTGCGCACGGAGGCCACCGTCAATGTCACGCGCAACGTCACGCTGCCCGACGGAGGACTCGCGGATGCGGGCACGGTGGGGGATGCCGGCACGGGGCTGGATGCGGGCAGCCCGCCGGATGGCGGAGGCAATTCGGCGGATGCGGGCCCGTCCTTTGACGCGGGCAGTGCAACGGCCGCGCCGCTGCTGTCGCTGGAGGCCCCCGTGCAGGGGGCGGTCCTGGGCGGGACGAGCGTGGCGGTGGTGGGCCAGGTGCAGGGTGGCACGCTGCCGTTGCAGGTGAAGGTCAACGGCGTCAACGCCTCGGTGTCGGTGCGCAGCTTCACCCTGTCGATGGCGCTCCCGGAGGGCGACCACACGCTGGACGTGCAGGTGACGGACGCGGAGGGCCGCGCGGCGAACACGTCGCGCGTCATCGCGGTGGACCGCACGAGGCCGACCGTGGTGGTGACGCAGCCGGCGGCGAGTCCGGCCACGGTGACTGAGTCTCCCTATGTCGTGAGGGGAACCGTCGGTGACACGCACCTGGCGGGCGTCACCGTGCAGGGACAGCCCGCGACGGTGCTGGGCGGTGCCTTCAGCGTGCCGGTATCGCTGGTGCAGGGACAGACGGTCGTGGAGGTGGTGGCGGTCGACCAGGCCAGCAACGTGGAGCGCAAGAGCGTCATCCTGAACGTCGACCATGCGCCCCCGCAGGTGTCGGTGCTCTCGCCCGTCAGCGGCAGCGAGTCCCCGACGGCGGTGGTGCATGTGCGGGCGAAGGTGGTGGCCTTCGCCGGGCTGGCGGAGGTGCGCATCGGCACGGGCGTCGCCGCGGAAGAGGCTCCCGGGGTGTACGGGGCGGACCTCGCGCTGTCGCTGGGGGAGAACACCCTCCATGTGCTGGCCACGGACGTGAACGGGCTGACGGGCCGCGCCAGCGTGGTGGTGCGCTATCGGAATCCAGCCACCGAACCGTTGGTCGTCACGGGAGTGCAGCCCCTGTCGGGCGCGCGGGACATCAAGTCGGACGCGCTCATCAGCGTGTCCTTCAACAAGGCCGCGACGCTGGCGTCGGTGCGGCAGGGCTTCAAGGTCCTGAACCAGGGGCAGGAGCTCAAGGGCGGTTACTCGCTGGCGCCGGGTGGGCAGACGGCGAGCTTCATCGCCCAGGCACCGCTGCCCGAGGGCGCGCTGTTGCAGGTCCGGGTGCAGGGCGTGCAAGCGGAGGTAGGGCCCCAGCAGGACGCGGACTTCTACAGCGAGCTCACGGTGCGGCGTCCCCTCACGCGGGTGCGCGGCTACGTGATGGACGACGCCTTCGAGCCGCTGTCCGGCGTGCGCGTCGTCCTGGAGGGCACCTCCGAGTCCGTGCGCACGGGGGCGGACGGAAACTGGTCGTTCATCACGTCGGTGTCGGGACCGCGCGTGGTCCGCTACGAGGGAGGGACGACGTCGGACGGGCGGCCCCTGCCCACCGTGCGCCGGCTCCTGAGCATCACACCGGAGGTGGAGACGGTGGATGCGCCGCTGGCGCTGACCGCCGTGGACACCGCGAGCGCGACGCGGGTGGACACCACGCAGTCGCTGCACGTGGACTTCGCCCAGCGGCACGGCGCGCTGGCCCTTGACGGTCCAGCAGGCTCGCTGCTGTTCGAGGACGGGCGGACCGAGGGCCTGTTGACGGCGACGCGGCTGCGGCCCGTGTCGCTCCCCGTGCGGCTGGAGAACAACGCCACGCCCACCGCCGTCTGGCAGGTGGGGCCCGGAGGCATCCGGGTCCAGAAGCCCGTCCAGTTGCGGTTCCCCAACGTGACGAATCTGGGGCCGGGGCGCTACGTGGTGGTGCTCGCGTACGAGCCGCGCAACCACCTGCTCGCGCGCGCGGGCCTGGCCCAGGTGTCACAGGACGAAGCGTCCATCCAGACGCAGGAGCCGCTCGACCTGCGCTCGGTGGAGCTCGTGGGCTACATGGCCCTCACCGAACAGCAGGACGCGGTGGTGCGCGAGGCCCTGGCCCGGACGGGAGGGCAGGGGAGTGCGCTCCCGGATGGCGGCATGGAGGGGGCGCTGCCCCCGGGAGGGCTGAAGCGTCTGGAGGTGCCGTGGTGGAAGCAGGCCCTGGATGTGCTTGTCCCCGAGGCGCATGCGCAGCTCGTCCTGGGCGTCATGCCGTACCTGGATCAGTACATCCAGAACCTGGTCCCGGCGGCGATCACCGGAAGGCTGCGCGCGCCGCAGGATCAGCAGCTCACCGTCCAGCTCTCCGAAGACCTGACCGAATTCATCTCCATCCCCCGTCAGGTGACGTTCCCCTACGCGCTGCCCGTGTCGCTGCGGGCTTCGCGGATCTCGGATGGCTCCGGCACCGAGCGCATGGATCTGTTCCTTTCGGCGAAGGCCGAAGGGGGGGCGGAAATCTCTCCGCCGGAAGGAGAGTCGTGGGCGGTCAGCGCCCAGCGTGCTGACGACCTGGCGCTGGAGCTCGCGGGCAACGTCGAGCTGATCCCGGGGGGCACCACGGTCATCACGTTCGGTGGTCGGATGGGCAGCGAGCTGCGCACGGTGACGCTCACCGTGCGGACCGTCCCGGTGGCGGACGCGGGCGTGCAGACGTACAGGCTGCACTTCGCCCTGGACGAGCAGGCCAGCTCCGGCGGCCAGGAGCTCCAGTCGGTCGTGCGCTTCCCCGATGTGCGCGTCACGGTGACGGGGCCGGGGCCCACGATGAGTGGCACCACGGGCGCGACGGGCGAATACGGCATCCCCGTCCTGGTTCCGGGAGGCGAAGCCATGGGCATCGCCTGCGCGGACATCCCGATGGGACCTCGTCCGTTGCTGGGGCATGATCCGAAGACGGGCGCGGCGGTCGTCCAGTCGCTGGTGATGGCCAGCTACCCGGCCTGCTCCCCCACCTTCACGGCGTTTTCGGGCCGGCAGACGCGCGCGGACATCCTCGTCGACGCCCGGCTGCTGCATGGCGCGCTCCACTTCGTGGACCGTGAGGGACGTGCGCTGCGGCATGACTGCGCCGCGGAGGACGTCAGTGAATACGACGCGGAGAAGGGCGGCTACGCGTCCATCGCGAACGCGGACATTCCCCGGACGGAGGTCCACTTCTTCCGCGCGGATGACCTGGAGCGCCCCATCGCCCAGTTCACCGTGGGCGTGCCCTACACCGAGTGCGCGGTGCAGCAGCCCGGGAAGCGCGATGCGCAGGGCCACTACGCCCGGGTGCGGATGGGACCGACGGCGCCCTTCAAGCGGGTCATCCGGGAGCGCTGCCTCGAACTCAACCCCGCCATCCAGCAGGACCCGAGCGCACCCGCGCCCGAGTCCGTGGAGGGGGCGGACCGCGCCTTCTATGAGACGGAGTGCCGGGACAACCGCACGAACTTCCTCCGGCTGACGGCCGGGGAGCCGCTGGTGGTCGTGGCGGTGAACCACGCGACGGGCCACACCGGCATGACGCGCATCCAGGTGCCGGCCATCACCCAGCAGCAGCTCGACGCGAAAGGGCGCTGTGCGCTGGATGATGAGCTGGGACCGCTGGTGGTCGACGACTTCGGCAAGCCGGCACGGCTGTCGCGCTGCTCGGTGGCGGCACTGGGCATCAACGCGCCGGTGTACCTCTACCCGCCGGAGATCGACGTGCGGGTGTGGCGCAGCGCGGATTCCGAGGGCGTCCGGCAGGACCAGCCGCCCACCCTTGTGCGCACGGGCGGCGCCGCGACCACGCGGGATACCTACGTGCACCTGGACACGCACTGGCGCGTGCGGACGCTCGCGCCGGTCGAGTGGCGTTCGGAGGATGGGGGCGTGCGTGAGACGCCCGTGGACGCGGGCCTGCCGGAGGATCGGGTCGACGGGGGCACGGCGTCGTGCCGGGAGCCGGGCGCGGATGGCGGCAAGCCGCCGTGCAGCCCGGACTTCCTGCGGGACGAGGGGATCTCGGGGCGGCTGTTGGAGACCTGCTCCGCCTATGGCCCGGGCACGGCGAGTCAGCTCACGAAGACCGTGGCGTGCTTCCGCCAGGGAGACCTGGAGGACGTCCCCGGAGGGGTGCCGCCGCTGGCGGGGCGGGTGGTGCGGGTGACGCAGTCGGCGGTGGAGGAGCCGGCGGTGGCGCAGTTCGGGGTGGTCCCGGGGCGGGGTTCCGCCGCGCTCCAGGCGACGATGCGAATCGTCACGCCGTCAGGACAGCGCATCAACCTGGGCAGCCTGCCCAGGGCCAACTACTACCTGCACGTCGTGGGGCACGAGGTGTTCCCCCGCGACCGGGACGGCGACGGCGTGCTGCGCCCGGAGGAGCGCAACGCGCCCCCGCCCGACTTCACGGAAGCCATCGCCGACCATCCCCCCGGGCTCCCCGCGCGCGCGGTGGGGCTGAAGAATGTCTACACGGGCCTGGATCCGGACGGCTTCCGGGTGCTGCGTTACGACTCCGCCCGCGAACACGAGTTCCAGGTGGTGGACCTCACCGACCCGAAGGTCACCGCGCAGGGCTCGCTCGACTCGCGCGTCCTGGAAGGGGAGAAGGCCGAAGCGGATTCGGACGACCTGGCCTACCAGTTCCTCGCGGAGATGCTGCAGCCAGAGCCCGGCCGGGCCACCACGCCCATTGGCGACTATGTCGTCCGCTTCGGCAGCGACCAGTACGGCGTGGAGTGCGAGCTCGAGGTCACCGCCGAGTCCATCTCCGGCACGTGTGACAACGAATTCATCGACGACGTCCTGGCCGCCAACGACCTGCTGTACGTGGAGCTGTACCTCAGTGGCAACGCGGAGAACGTCCTCTACCGCTTCAACCTGATGGGCATGGCCCCTCGCGTGGACCTGCTGACGGCGGGCAGTGCCTTCACGGCGCAGCGCTCGGTGGAGACAGGGACCGGGGGCACCTCCGTCACGGACCGCGCCATCTCCCTGCCGGCCACCGCGCACTTCGCCCTGGATCCGGGCGTCATCCACACCGGCACGGTGAAGGTCTGCACGTCGAAGGAGTGTGACGCGGGCAGCGTGGTGAACCAGGCGGACGTGCGACTGCTGCCGGATGGAACCTACGACGTGCAGGAGGCCGCCGGAGGCCTGGCCGAGGACGACCTGGAGCAGCAGGAGGAGTTCGGGCTCAACGGGGCCCGGCTCTTCCAGCAGCCGATTCCCGCCCACCTGGTGTCGATGCCAGGCTCGGGGGTGGAGTCAAAGCGCTTCTACCTGCTGCAGGACGTGGTCCTTCCGGAGCCGAGGCAACTGGTCCAGACGCTGGGCCGGCCGCGCGGCCGCTTCGAGGGCGTGAACGCGCGCGCGCCGGGACAGCTCACCGTCCAGGGCATCAACGTGGCGGACGGGCACCTGTCCTTCGAGCACGAGGACTTCTCCGTGCCGCAGCTCGCGGAGGTGGTCCGCTTCGCGCGGACGTACAACAACCAGAGCAGCCTCGTGACCCCCACGGGCGTCGGCTGGACGAACAACTACGAAGGCTTCGTGCAGGAAGAGCGGGTGGGGCGCTACACGGTGGTGGTGGCGGGACAGGCATACGACTTCCCTGACTGCGCCTCCGTGGACGAAGACGCGCGCACCGCGTCCGGCTGCCTCACGGACCGCTCCCACGGCATGGAGCTGTCGGTGGAAAAGCGTGATGGCCAGGAGCTGGCCCGCGTGACGACGGCGGAGGGCTTCGTCTACGAATTCAAGACACGGGCCCGGGGCTTCGAGGAAGACTGGCACCGACGCTGGTTGCTGGATCGCTTCCATGACGGCCACGGGCGGGCGTCTGGGGATGATGGATGGACCCGGCTGACCTACAAGCCCAAGAGCAATCTGGTGGAGACGGTGGAGCGCACGCCGGGACGCCTCCAGCTTCAGATGACCTATGAGGACATCAACACCAGCGACGAGACCGTGGCGTACCGGCTGCGCAACATGGCGCGCAACCAGGACTTCGCGCTGCTGAAGACGGTGGAAGTGCGCGTCAAGGCCTCACAGCAGATGCTGCACCATCTGGATTTCACGCACGACAAGCGCGGCAACCTGCTCACGGTCACCCGGGGCTCCGCGCTGCCCGCGACGCAGGTCTGGGACTATGGCTATGTGCCGCTTCCCACGGAGCTGCGCGGACACGCCCTCTGGAGCGCCTCCAACGAGGTGACGACGGCTCGGTTGATGTTGAGCCCGCCCGCGGGGGGAGCGCCCGTGGTGCAGTGGCAGGCAACGTACGCGCGCGAGTCGCAACAGGGGACGTACCCGCACGTGGACCCCCTGGAGGTCGTCACGTCGGTGGTCGGCACGGGGATGCCCGCGCCGGGCTGGCGCATTGTTTCAACGAGCGCGGAAGCGCGCACCGTCAAGCGCCCGGATGGCGTGGACGTGGCGCTCGACCTCAACGCGTTTGGCAACACGAACGCGACCCATGTGCCGGGGCTGGGCCCGAGCACGGTGCAGTGGGGCAGTGATGTCCGGGGGGGACCGGTACAGGTGGAGGTGTCCGGGACACCCGGTGGGCGTGCGCTGCGCAACACCCTCAACCCCCGTCTCCAACTGGATGCCGTGACGTTGGAGGCCGCGCCAGCGAACAGCCATCCGGTGCCGGGGGCAACGGATGGGGCGCTCTGGTCCGTGACGGAGCGTCAATCCCAGACGGGTCGGGTCCTGGGCATGGCGATGGCCACGGGCCACGGCATGGCCAGCGTGAGCCGGCCGTTGTCGGCCGCTGGCGACCCCACGGGCGTCACGGTGACGGACGCGACGGCGAAGGTCGTCTTCTCGGCGCAGCAGTTCCCGGATCCGGATGGCGTGGTCCAGGGCGGCGAGGATCCGACAGGCAACGCCATCACGTACTCCGGCCACGAGACGCAGGCCTTGGGGCTGCCCCTCGTGGCCACCGTGACGCGGACGCTCGTCGGCGCCGGGGGCCTTGGAAGCTACGAAGTGGAATACGGCTACGACGTGCTCGGCAATCGCACTTCCGAGCGGAACCTGGCGACCGGGGCGCACGTCCAGCTCACCTACGACGCCGTCGGCCGGTTGCTGACGCGCACGGTGGCCGGCACGCCGGCCCAGTCGTGGACGTATGACTATCAGCTCGCCGACGATGCGTTGACCGTGACCCAGACGCTGAATCTAGGCAGGTGGGGACGCAGTCAGTCGAACACAACGGACTACCAGCAAGGGCTCAAGCGCGCGGAGCGCTACACGTACGGGCTGAGCATCCAGTCCGCTGTCGTGGACTACGACACCTACCAGGGCACGCGGCTGATGTCGTTCCTGGACGGACGGGGGAGACGGCATACGCTGACGTACGACAGTGCAGGCCGGGTGACGGGCGAGACGGTGAATGGACAGACGCTCTACTCGAATGAGCTGGACGCGGACGGCAACGTCACCGAAGTCACGAACAGCAGCGGACTCAAGACACGGATTGAACACGACGCCCTGGGTCGGCCGGTGCGGTGGGCGTATGAGTCCAAGGGCGCAGGAGAATCCTGCGACGAGGCATGCCAGTTCGCGGATGTCGAGACGGTGGTGCTGGATGCCGCGGGCGCGGTGAAGACGCGCACGTTCGGCACGCTCGCGAAGCCGCACGTGATGGACTCGGTGTCGGACGCGATGGGCCGTGAGTTGTCTGTGGACAGCAATGCCCAGAGCCATGGTGGCATCCACGTTCAGACGACGTACGACAAGGCGGGCAGGGTGCTGCACCGTCTGGATGTCGAAACAGGCCTGGATGAGACCTATGCGTACGACGATGCCCTGGGCCGGGTGACGCGATACGAGCGCACGGTGCAGTCCGTGAATGGCGTCAGGACGCTGACGGAGACGCGCGCGTACACAGACAGCCCTGACAGCCCCAGCACCATCCAGGTGACGCGCAATCTTTCGGGCGGGACGCCAACGGAGCCCGCGGATCGGGAAGAAGTGCGCACCTATTCAGTGGATGCGCAGGGACGAATCCTGAGCGTGACGGAGACGGTGGACGGACAGCTGTCCGTCCACCTCATGGACTACGACGCGCTCGGGCGCGAGGTCGAGTCGGTGGACCCGTCCGGGCGCAGGACGCGCCGTGAATATGATTCCGCGGGGAACCTGCTGTCCGTGACCTGGCCAGGCAGTGTCATGACCGCCTTCACCCATGACGCGGAAGGCAATGTCCTGACGCAGTCGGGGCCGCGAGAGGATGAGTCGTGGACGTTGACCCACGACGACCTGGGACGGTTGTTGTCGCGCACGTTGAATGACCAGACACCCCCGGCGCAGTGGACCTACGCCTATCCAGGCAATGGCGTCGAGACGGAGACCGAACCCGAAGGCACGGTCATTGCCCGTACGCGCAATGCGCGAGGGATGGTGGAGCACGAGGTCTGGAAGGGAGGATCAAGCGAGGAGCGCTCCATCCGGACCCGCTACGACGGCCCCTGGATGAAGCGGCAGGAAACCCGCGAAGGCGATTCGGTGCAGGTGGTCGCGCGCGACCAGGCAACCGCGATTGACGACCGGGGGCGCACGCGGAACGAAGAGGAGAGCTGGTCCCTGGGTGGCTACAGCTACAAGTACACCACCAGCACGTCCTGGAATGGTCGCGACGGTTCGACCATCGAGTCGTGGTTGATGAACAACCAGGACCAGGGAGGCAGGACGGTCCACGCCAAGGTCGACAGCCTTGGGAACATGGTCCGGCGCACCCAGGCAGGGGCCGAGGACGCGTGGGATTACTATGCGGACGGCAAGCCCCTGCGGACGCAGCCGTTTGGCTTTGGCTCCATGGAGGTGACTCGCTGGGTCTACGACACCAGCGGCCGGGTGAAGGTGATGAGCTTCGGCCCGGAGCAGACGACGTATGCGTATTACGCGGACGGCCTGCTTCGGTCGGAGACCTCACCGGACACGCGGGTGCGGACGCTGACGTACAACGCTCGTGGCCTGCCGGAGTTGGAGACCTTTGGGAAGGCCCCTGACCTCAGCCGCACCCGCTTTGACGCCTATGACAATGCCGGTCACGCCACCGAGGTGCGGCAAGCGTACGGCTCCGCCGATCAAGCTCTCTGGAAATACAAGTACGGTCCGCGGGACGAGCTCCTCCAGGTCACGCCTCCCGGGCTGGGCGACTTCAAGTACACCTACGATGGCCTGGCTCGGCTGAAGCGGATTGAGCCCCCGACCGGCTCCGTCACTCCTGAGGTGACGTACGGCTATGACTTCCTGGGCCGTGAGAAGTTGCGCAAGCGGGGCTCGGCGGCGTGGTCCACGACGTGGACCGACGGCAATCCCGAGGTTCTCAATGAGCTGAGCGAGCGGGTCAAGCGGGTGGTGGATGGCCGCGGCCGCGTGGTGCACGAGAAGTTCATCGCCGGGCCGGCCACGGCGGATGCCTCCGGAGCCTTGCGTGTCTTCAAGGACCTGGACTCGGTCGACTACGTGTTCAACGGACTGGATCAGCTTCGGAGCGCGAAGGAACACCGGGGGCTCACGCAAACGGTGCGTTCGCGGGTCTACGACTCGCGCAACCGGCTGGAGAGCATTGGCAGCGGCGCTGAGACGATCTCCTACGGATACCACGACAGTGGTGCGCTGAAGTTCGTGCAGTCGCCGTCCGGAACGGTGAACTACGACGTGGGGCCACTGCAGCGGCTCAGCCTGGTGACGCTCGCGGACGGCACGGCGTTGAACGTGGAGTGGGAAGCGGGAGGAGGCCGGGTTGCGATGGTCGGCAACGCCGCGCTCAAGCACACCTACTGCCACGACAGCCGGGGCCGGCTCGCCTCCGTCACGCACGATGCACGGCGAGAGAACTGCAATGCCGTGATCGGGTCGCCCTTCTTGCGCTACCGCTACACCTATGATGAGCGGGGCAACCGGCTGACGGAGGTCGTGGACCGGTTCCAGACGGAAACGCCTGGGAGCACCGAGTCCACGCAGTACGGCTATGACGCAGCGGACCGGCTGACGGGGGTGCGATACCCGGAAGGCCAGTCGGTGCTCTACTCGCTGTACAAGGATGGGTCTCGCAAGGCTGAAAAGAAGGTTACGGGCTACGCCGGGGCCTTGAGCGAGGCAGGCTTTGAAGCCGCGTCCCAGCCGCAAGAGCATCTGGCGTATGTCTATGATGCACTGGGGGGCTTGAAGGAGACCCGGAATGAGCTGTCTGCCGGCGCGGTCGTCACGCAGTACCAGACCGACCGAGCGGGTCGAGTGGTGCGCGAACAGCGTGGAGCCCTCACGAAGTTGTTCCACTTCGATGCCGCAGAGCGGCTGGTCGAAGCGGAGTGGACGGAAGGCAACCAGCAGCGCCAGGTGAAGTACCAGTATGACTTCGCGGGTTTGAGGCGTTCTCGCACTGTCGACGCTGCCGTCACGAAGTACCTGTGGAGTGGCGAAACACTGGTCGAAGAGCACCTGCCGAACTCTACCGACGTGCTCTATCAGCGCGGTGCAGGCCTCACGGTAGCGGTTGGCTCGGAGCGCATCCTCCAGGATGGATTGGGCAGCGCCGTGGAGCGCGTTCCGTCCAGCGGAACCGCGACCCAGCATCGCTACGATGCGTGGGGAAATTACCGTGAAGGAAGCGGTCCGACGTCGGCCCAGGCCAGCATTGGGTATACCGGACACGCATGGGATGCAGAAGCAGGACTGACGTACGCACAACAGCGTTGGTATGACTCCAGGACAGGACGCTTTCTGTCCGAGGACCCTGTTGGTGCATTGAATTATCTGGACGTGCCCACGGGAATGCAGGCGTGGCTGTATGGAAATTCCAATCCTCTTCGGTATACGGATCCAGACGGCCGTCAAGCCGATATGGGGAGCTTTGGTGGCCAGTTCGGGTCTTCGCTTACGCTGCCTTCCCCGGAGGATATTGTAGGTCAGGGATTTGCTTGGTGGTTTCAGTATTGGGGAGGCGGGCAGCAAACATCTGACGCAAGTGGTCATGTCGCTTGGACACCTCCTCGAGACGGTGTCGGCGGAGCATTTGGAGGCGTGTACCGCGTCTTCTCATTCCGCCTTGTTCCGATGGAGTCAAATCCATCTCGGAACAGCGTTGCAGGTGCGGAGAGTTCAGCGGGGCTGGTGCCTCTTCTGGATTCGGGCCAGCGAGTTGTTTCGGGAACGACCGTAGCTGGATCTGAGGCAAGCCGGATTGAATCTGGAATTCAATTCCTGGTTGAGGTGGGTCCGTTCGCGCTTCAGTCGAAAGATACAGTCAAATCTGCGTCGAAGGCATTGGGCGAGACGTTTGCTGAATTCAATTACTTCAGTCGTTCGCATCCGTCATTTCTGAGGAGCCAGCGCGGCCATATAGACATCAAGCCTTGGGGGGCGGGTGGTGCCACTGGTCAGCGTATGCTTGTTGGCGTCAGGCGAGCCAAGGGTGACGGGAAAACGATTGATGTCATTGCTAAGTCGAATCCTATTAGGCCTGCACGAGAACAGCCTGTTGGCGGTAAGGGCGTTGTGTTAAAGGACGGTGAAGGTGCGACTGCTGCCGAGGTTGCTGCAAGCCGAGGAGGTCCTACTGCTGGGGCCCGGGGTTCGGAGGAAGGACATGCCCGCGCTAGGGAACTGGTTAGGCGGGCTAAGTCTAGTGGTGGTGGCAAGGCGAAGTATCAATGTTGGCGCTGTGGTCAGGAGTCTGTGAATCCAGATGATATGCATTTGGGGCATAGAAATGTGCCCGCTTCGGCTGGTGGAAATCTTGAGGAGGTCAATACATGTCTTGAAGGTGCCGCCTGTAACTTGTCTGCGAATAATCGTGGGGAAGTTACGCCTGGAATGTCCTGTGCTGAACGTGGAAGCTGTGGGGCCCCGTATGGTCGAAAGTAGGATGTATGTCAGTGCAAGTTGAGTTGCGCGTGCGTGGTGTGCCGGAAGTTCCTGATGTGACTGAGGATGTGCCTGTGGAGGTGATGGGAGAGAATCGATTTCGTGTGTTGCTTTCTCCTGGAATGGTTGAGGGACTGGCGGCAGGTGATGAATTTGAGGTGATTGATGAGAAGAGTCGAGAGTTCAGGGTCTTGAAAAGAGGAGGGAATTTTTGCGTCTGGTATTTTTTTCCGGAAGAGGAGATGAATCGTGGCTCTGAATACAAGTTGTTGCGAGAAAGAATTGCTGAAATAGGGGGGCGACTGGATGGTGGCGGGAGCACGACACTTATTTTTACTGTGCCAGCAGCATCGGGCTTTGATCGGATTGCGGATTTTTTCGATGAGGCTGTCCTGTTGGTGAAGGGCGCGAGTTGGCAGTTTTCGAATGCGTACGATCCGATTTTGAGAGTCCCCCTTCCTTGGTGGAGCCGTGAAGTCAAAGGTTGATATGTGAACCTTCAATTCTGAGGAATACCCTCATCTGAATCAGATGAGTCCGAAGGCATCTCGGAACACGGCGTTCCTGCGGACGAGTTGCCCGAAACGCGCCACTGCGCAATCCGGATGGAGAGGAACTGGCTCCCATCCGATCAGGCTGCGGCCTGAATGCGGCGTTGCAGAGGGGCGAGCGTGAGATTCATGGGGGAGTCCCAGCGTTCGCTGAGCATCAGGGAGCGGAGGTCGAGGACATGCTGGCCAGTCGTCTCCTTCCATCGGCTGCCGGGTCGCTTCATGCGCAGACCCACCAAGGACTGTAACCGTCCGGCGAACGACGTGCCGGATCGCTTGAAGACGGACGGGAGGCGTGCTTGGCGAGCGGTGCGATGGATTAAGACGCGAGGCGTTGGGATGCGTCGGCTGCGCGCAGACGCTTCCATTCGTGCGGCAGCAGCTCCCCGATGCGAGCGTTCGGGTGCGTCTGGACACGCAGCAGCACGTCGGCGAGGTAGCCCTCGGGATTGACGCCGTTGGCCTCGCAGGTGGCGACCAGCGCGTAGAGGCCGGCGAGGTTCTCCCCTGCGGCCTCGTGGCCGACGAAGAGGAAGTTCTTCCTGCCCAGGGCCGCCTTTCGCAGCGCCGCCTCGCTGCGGTTGTTGTCCAAGGGCAGGCGCGCGTCGGAGACGAAACGGGTGAGGGCGTCCCACTGTTTTCGAGCGTAGGAGAGGGCCTGGCCCAGCGGCCCCTTCGGAGGATGGAGCGGCGTCTGCTCCTCCAGCCAGGCGCGCAGCGCGGCGAGGATGGGCGCGCTGTGCCGCATGCGCAGCTCGCGGTGGGCGTCGGTGCGCACGAGGCCCGCGTCACGGGCCTGGGCCTCCACGCGGTAGAGGGCGAGGATGAAGTCCAGCGCCACGCGGGCCTCGGGCGCGGTGGGCAGCGCGTCGAAGAAGCGGCGGCGCACATGGGCCCAGCAGCCGACGCGCACACGCCCTTCGGGCAGCGTCACCGCGTTGTAGCCCGTGTACGCATCCACCACGAGGGCGCCCCGGGTGCCGCCCAGTACGCCTTTCGGCGTCGTGCTGGCCCGGCCCAGCCTGAAGCGGTAGCCGATGAACCACTCGCCCCTGGGCGTCTGGGTGAGGAAGGTCCAGAGGTAGCCTTGGCGCGTCTTCTTCACGTCCAGCACGCGCAGGGGCGTCTCGTCAGCCCACACCACCTCGGCGGTGGCAATGACTTGCAAGAGGTGCGAGGAGAGCGGCAGCAGCACCTGCGCGGACTGATGGAAGAGGTCCGTCAGCGTGCTGCGACTCATCGGGACTCCGCCCCGCTCCACGCGCTGCGCCAGCCGGTGCAAGGGCATCGCGTCGGCGCACTTCGACGTCACCACATGCGCCAGGAAGCCCGGGCCGTACTCGCCCCGGTCCACCACCCTCGCGGGCGCGGGCGCGGGCGCCGTCACCACGCCCTGGCCGCACGCGCATGCGAGGACTTGCTGCACGTGCACCTGGCGCTCGAAGAAGGCGGGCACGTACTCGTACAGCACCGTCCGGCGCCCCTCACCCAGGGGCTTCAAGTCCCCGCCGCCGCACGTCGGGCAGTGGCGTGCCTCGGGGGGCACCGCATGCTGCACCTCGCGCGTCGGAGCCTCCTGGGCCTTGCGCGCTGAGCGCTCGCGCCGCTTCTCCAGGGCCGCAGCCACCCGCGCCGCTTCGTCCTCGGGGCTCGCGGCTTCCTGCCGCAGTTGGCTGGCCACCGAGGGCATCCGCTCGGCTTTCCTGCCGAAGACGTGGCGTTGCAGCGCCGCCATCTGCCCTTGGAGGGTGGCCAGCTCTCCGCCGATTCGGCCCACCTCGGCTTTGAGTTCCTCGGCTTCTTCCCGCCAGGGGCAGAAGTGGTTCTGGGGCAGCACGCGGGGCACTCTTAAGTAACGCCCCACCCCGGGGCCCTGGTGCGCCCGGCCCGTCTCAGCTGCCCGTGCGGCCGGGCGGCGTCCAGGCGGGCTGCCGCTTCACCTCGGCCACGTCGATGCCGTCCAGCAGCATCGCCAGCTGCGTCGAGTCCAACTGCACCGCCTTCGCCTCCGCGTCCACGCGCGGCAGGCGGAATCTTCCCGTCTCCAGCCGCTTGTAGAGCAGCACGAAGCCGCCCCGGCTCCACGTCAGCACCTTGATGCGGTCGCCCCGCCTGGAGACGAAGGCGAAGAGGTGGCCCGAGTAGACGTCCTCGCCCCAGGCCGTGCGCACCAGCGCCATGAGGCCATCAATCGACTTGCGCATGTCCACGGGCTCCGTGGCCAGCACCACGCGCACCGACGCGGGAAGCGCGAACACCGCCTCACCGCCCCAGCGCCGCGACGAGCCGGGCCATGTACGCCACGTCCGTCCCGACGGCGAATCGCACCCGCGCTCCGCTTGCTGCCACCACTTCCAGCACGGATTCGGATGTCTCGGGGGCCGTCGCCACCTGCACGGGCAACAGGCGCACCGGCTCGGCTCGCGCTGTCGCGGCCCGCCGACGCCGGTACACCCAGGACTGCAACGTGCTCAACCTCACGCCCCGCGCCAACGCGAACTCCCGCTGCGTCTGGCCGCTGGCCTCGAACGCTTCCGCGATGCGCTCCCACTCCGGCTTCTCCACCTGCTTCGACATGCCCACCAGCGTCCGCCGCTACCGCCACCCCGGCAATCCCTCACGGCACGTCGTTGGCCGGACGGTTACGGAGATGCAGCACTTGCAGCAGTTGCTGGAAAGAAGTGGTGTCGAAACCTCAAGGATCCGGTTGGATGGCGAGCATGCCTGAACTGCCGAGAGCATCCATGCGGGGCCTCTGGCTGGCTCTGTCCCTGGAGCGGGTGACGAGGGCGCAGACCCTGTGGAGGGAGGGGATCCCATTCACGGAGTGCGCCTTCGTGCGCATCGCAGTCGACGGGGAACCACTGCATGACCGCCCGCGGTTCCGCGATGCACTCGTCGTGTTCGAGGAGCTGGAGAAGAGCGCTGAGGCCTCCGGGCGCTATCTGATCTTCACGTGTTCCTGTGGAATCGCGGAGGACGGTGGGTGGGAAGGGGTGGAAGTCGAAGTGAGCACCTCGACCATCACCTGGCGCCTGGAGGCGGAAGGTGAATCGTTCCATTTCGTCTTCGAGCGAGACCTCTACGTGTCAGAGATTGAAGCGCTCCGGAAGTGTCTGGCGCAGGAAGCGCTTCCCCTCCAGCCCCTGGCTGTCACCTTTCCGGCGCACTTCCGGCGGGAAATCCAATGAGTCTGAAACGGATCAAAAGTGTGCGGAGCGACTGGAGTTCAAACGCGTCTTCCTTGAGCGAGGGTAGGAATCGGGAGAGGCGCGGCTGACACCCCTGCCGGGTCTACCGGAGGAGGTTTTCAGTCTTGATGCGAGGGTTGATGAGGATTGCAGCGCCTTGTGAAGGTCGCGGCTGGGCTTTGGGTGTTGTCGCTGGTCTCCCGCCAAGTCACGAGCCAGACGCAGAAGCCCCCTGCTCGATTTCGATGACAGCGTGTCGCCCGTTCGCGAGTTGCCTCGGCGGGCCCCGGCCACAATCCTGTCCGCATGCCTTCACACCTGCGTGTCCCGCTTCGTGAACTTCGTGAGCCTGGCTTTCGGGTCGTCGGTATTCGCGGCGCGATTCGTACCGGCCACGTGCTCCATGTCGACCGCTTCCGGATGACCGAGCCCGTCATTCCACCGCATCCACACGCTGGCTTCTCGGCTTTGACCTACGTGCTCCCGAACTCGCCAGGCTCAATGATGAGCCGAGACAGCCATGGCGAGCACCGGGAGATCCCACCGGGGGCGCTCCACTGCACGACGGCGGGCCGCGGAATCGTCCACGAAGAGGTTCCGTCGCGCCGGGGCATCGAGTCCCACGGCCTTCAGATCTTCTCGAAGCTCCCGCGCGAGCGCGAGCAAGTGGCTCCGGAGGTGCAGCACTACGGCCCGTCCGAGCTGCCCATTGTCGAGCGAGATGGCGTCACCGTGCGCGTCATTGCTGGCGCATATGAAGGTCACGTCTCTCCGCTGCGATTGGATCCACCGACGACGCTCCTCCACCTGGAGGTCACCCCGGGGGCATCGCTCACGCTGTCGCTTCCATCCCATGACGCCTTCGCGCTCGTGCTCGACGGGAGCGGCAGCATCGAGGCCAGTGAGGTCCAGGAGTCGGACGCGTGCGTCCTCGTCCCCGGCGAAGCACGCATCGAGGCAGCCGGACGCCTGCGCCTACTCGTTGGAGTGAGCCCGCCACTCGACGCGCCCGTGCATTGGGCGGGCCCTTTCTGCTTCTTCGCCCCCGAGCGTCTCGCCGAGGCGCAAGCGCGCTATCGCGCTGGGGAGATGGGTGGGCTGGAATCCACGCATCGGGACATCGGGCCATGAAGTGTTCTCCCGCCTGAGCGGCAGCCGCACATTCGCGTCCGGCTGACCCAGGCCCTGTGTGTCCTCGATGACGAAGTTGATAGAAGGAGCCTCCATGTCATCGAAAACGCCTGCGCTTGCTCCTGCTCTCGATTTGAATGGGCTTGCTCGCTTCGCGGCAGTGGTCGAGCACGGAGGTTTCAGCGCGGCCGCCCGGGTGCTCGGTCTGCCGCGACAGGTGGTGCATCGCAGCGTGGCCGGGTTGGAGGCGACCGCGGGCACGGCGCTGCTCGAGCGCAGCGGCGGTCGCGTGCGTGTGACCGATGCCGGGCAGCGCCTATGGATTCACGCCGCCGCCATCCTGTCCGAAGCACGGGCTGCTCGGGCGAACATGGCGGCGGCGCGAAGCCGCCCACGCGGCCGGCTGCGCCTGACCGCGCCGCATCTGTTCGCTGAGCATTTCCTGGGTCGCCCGATCCAGGACTTCCTGCTCGCGTGGCCGGATGTCGAAATCGACGCCAGTCTCACGGTGGCCAGGAACAACCTGATCCGCGAAGAGCTCGACCTGGCGATTCGCCTCGGGCCTCGACCGAGCGAGCCCGGGTTCGTGGTGTCGCTGGGAACCCTTGGGCAGACGTGCTGCGCGTCGCCAGCGTACCTCGCGCGTGCCGGCACTCCAACGAGCCCGCATGAGCTGGGAAACCACGCGCTGGCGCTCTACGGCAGCGCGAACGCCCAACCCCGCCTGGAGTTCCAGCGGCGCGGTGAATCGGTCTCGGTCGCGGTTCGCCCGCGTCTGCGAATCGACAGCGCGCGTGTGGCCCTCTCGGCGTGCCGTGCAGGGGTGGGCATCGCATGGCTGCCGGAGTTCCTCTGCGCGGACGAACTCGAGAGCCGTTCGCTGGTGCGCATCCTCCCGGACTGGGAGTTGCCGCGCGCGCCGGTCTGGGCGTTCTCGGTCGTATCCCTGAAGCGCAACGCAACGCTGCGAGCTTTCGTGGAACTCGTGCAAGCGCACCTCTCCACGTTCGAGCAAGCCTTCGACTCTCGCACGCGGAACAGGTGACAAGGCCCGGGCTGACGCTCTCGTTGCGTCAGGCCCAGGCCCAACCCCCATCAGCCCTACGGCTTCTTCACATCGAAGGAGACCAGCTCCTCCGTCCGTTCCCCCTCCTCGCGGACCTTGCCCACGCCGGGAACGAGCCAGTACATGCGCTGCTTCTCCTCCTTCACCTCGCCGTTCTTGTTCAGCTTGTCGCGCTGGACCTTCACGGCGTTGGTGAACGTGCCCGCGGGCGTCGTCACCGTCACGTCCTTCGCGAGCACCTTCCAGACGTAGGTGGGGTCCTTCCCCTCCGTCCCGCCCGCGTCATACGTAATCAGTTCGCGCACCGCGTCCTGGTGCTCCCAGGGCACGGAGGCCGGCGCCATCGCCAGCGACTTCATCATCGCCGGGGACCAGGTCGTGGCCCTCGTGCGCAGGCCGTCCGTGAGGTCCTCCTCGCGCAGGCGCACCACCAATCCGTTCGTCAGCTCCAACTGCCAGGAGTTCTCCTCGTACACGGTGCCCGTCGTCGCCGTGCGGTCCTGCTTGCTGTGCACCTTGACGGCCGTCATCTGGGTCTCCGGCACCGTCTCCGGCCCCAGCACCGTCACCGTCTTGTTGAACACCCCGCTCACCGGGTCGTCGATGCGGTAGGTCCACGTCGAGCCCTGCGTCAGCGGCCACAGCTTCGTGAACTCCGCCTGCTGATTCTCCCCGTCGGTCTTCGTGCCGCCCGGCTGCACCGCGTCTCCCGGCAGGTCCACCGTGCCGTCCGGATTCGTCGTGGGCGCGCCCGGGTCGTTCCCCGTGGGCAGGCTTCCGCTACCCCCACACGCCGCCAGGGAGCCACACGCCGCGAACAGCACCGCCAAGTTCCTGAACTTCATGCCATCTCCTCCCGCGCGCCCTTGGCGCTCACCGACGTCCACCGCAATCCCCGCAGGGATGCCCCTTCCGTCTTGCCCAACGCCGCCGCCAGTGTCCCGGGCTCCGGCTCTTCCACTTCCAATTCCAGGCGCCTCGCGGAGAAGTCCAACGCGCAGCTCTTCACCATCACGTTGCGCTCCCCCAGCGCCTTGCGCAGCGTCGCCTCCGCGCCCACCAGGTCGTCCGACTGCGCCGACAACACCAGCCGCTGCTTCGCGCCCGCCGTCGGCGCCGCCTTCTTCTCGAACAAGTCCAGCACCAGCAGCAGCACCATCACGAACACCGTGCCCACGCTCGCCAGCACCAGGTTGCCGTGGCCGCACGCCATGCCCAGGCCAATCACCAGGAACAGGATGGCCGCGTCGCGCGGGTCCTTCAGCCCCGAGCGGAACCGCACGAAGCCGCCCAGCCCCACCAGGCCGAACGCCTTCGCCACGCTGTCGCCAATCACGGCCGTAATCACCGCCGCCGCCGCGCAGAGGAGGATCTGCGCCTGCACCATCTCCGACTTCGGCAGCGGCTTGCCCATCACCAGCCGCCAGGGCCGCGACGACAGCAGCGCTCCAATGAGCGCCGCCGCCAGCAGCCGGGGCAGCATCGACGCCATCGACAGCGACTGAAGCTCCCGCTCCACATCCTGGAACATCGTCGCGAACGGACCTTCCATGGGCGTCATGCCTCCTGCCGTCCCATGTCCGCCGCGGCCGGCTCCACGCCGGGCCGCGCCGCGCGCCCCGCCTGCTCCAGCGCCCGGGCCTGCGCCACCACCGCATAGGCGTTGCGCAGCACCGGCAGCTTCCCGTCCTGCTCGGAGAGCACCCGCTCCAGCAGCGCGCGCGTCTCCGCCACCAGCGGCAGCCCGCGCATGGAGGACACCACCGTCGCCGGCCACCGGCGCGCCGCCGAGGCCCGCAGCTTCCACGCCCGCGGATCATCCATCCCGTCCACGGAGTCCAGCGCCTCCTTCGTCTGCAGCGCCCCGCGCTCGCGCAGCTCCCACGCCCGGGGCGAATCCACGCCGGTGAGCGAGCGCAATACCAGCTTCAGCGCGCCCTTCTCCAACTGCTCGCGCAGGCCCAGCGCCAGCGGCGTCTCCAGCCCCGTGGTGCTCTTGAGCACCGCCAGCCGGTCGTGCCTGAGCAGCACCTCGCGCAGCGCGTCCGCGCGCTCCGTGGCGAGGCCGCCCAGGCTGCGCGCCACCTCCGAGTACAGCTTGCGCTGCATGCCCGCCTCGCGGACCACCCAGGACTCCTCGCCATCCACCCCGGCGAGCCCCAGCAGCACCGCGCCCAGGTGGCCATCCCTCATGCCCCGCTCGCGCAGCGCCCACGCCTCCGGCGCGTCCTGGCGCTTGAGCCCCTCCAGCACGGCGGCCGGCGCCTGTGCGTACAGCCGCTGCCTGAGGGCGTGCGAGCGCGGGGAGGTGACGAACCCCAGGCCCTCCGCCACGTCCACCGGCACGCTCGCCGCCAGCACCTCGCGCAGCGTCCAGGCCGTGTCGTCATCCAGGCCCACCAGGCTGCGCGCCACCAGCCCCGGCAGCCGCTCCGCGTACGCCAGCCGGCGCTGGTGCGCGGGCAGGCCCGGGATGCCATTGAGCAGCCACACGGCCAGCTGCGGCTCGCGCGCCTCCAGGCTGTCCAGCGCGTGGAAGAAGCGCTGCTCCACGTCGTCCACCGACGGCATGCCCGGCATGGGCAGGGCAGGGGCCGGCACCAGCCGCTGCACCGGCTGCTCGCGACCCTCCAGCCGCGCGACGACGGCCTCCACCAGGCGCTGCTCCAGCACGCGCAGGGGCTGGTCGTTGTTCTCCAGGATGATCCACCGCGCGGGGTCCTTGCGGGCCTGCTCCAGGAAGGCCTCGCGCACGCGCACCGCCAGCCCCGCGCCCACCAGCCCCTTGCGGCTGTCCGTGTCGTTGGCGCGCCCGCTCTGCACCTTGCCCAGCCGCTTGCGCAGCCGCGCCAGCTCCGGATCCACGTCCACCAGGATGACCAGGTCCGGCCACAGGCCCTGCGAGGCCAGCTCGCACGCGGGCAGCAGCGCGCCTTCCTTCAGGCCCCGGCCCCCCGCCGTCAGCGCGAGCTGCGAGTACAGGTAGCGGTCGGTGATGCACACCTCGCCCCGCTTGAGCGAGGGCGCGATGATCTCCTCCAGTTGCTGCGCGTCCCGCGCCAGGTTCAGGAAGAACTCGGCGCGCGGCCCCATCTCCAGCAGGCGCGAGTCCCGCGTCAGTTCACGGATGCGCCGCGCCGTGGGCGACTGCAGTTCGCCGCCTTCCCGCGCATGCGCCACTTTGTAGCCCAGCCGCTTGAGCCGCGCGGCGAGGAGGTTGGACAGCGTCGTCTTGCCGCTGCCGTCGATGCCTTCGAAGTCGATGAACACGGTGCCCTATCCCCCTACAACCCCAACCCCGGCCGAAGCGAAGGCATGCACCCTCGCCATTCCTTCCGCGAACTTGCTGTAGGCCGGCGCGCCCCCCGGATTGAGGGCCGCCAGCCACTCGGGCAGTTCCGCCCCGAGGTGCTTCACCTCCACCACCACCCGCGAGTCCTCCCACACCGGCAATCCCAGACGCTCCACCGTCAGCGCGACCGGCGACAACGCCAGCTCCGGCGACACCTGGTGGAAGCCGATGCCCCGGTCCACCGTCACCCGCCACGCCTGTGACACCTGATACACGTGCCGCCGGTACGTCACCGCCAGCACCGGCATCAGGCTGCCGCCCGCGATGAGCGGCAACAGGCTCACGCCGCCGCGAATGGCCCGGCCCAGCTCCGCGCGGGGCACCCACACCCGGCGCTTCTGCGTGAGCCCGCCGCGCTCGCGCTTCACCTCCAGCACCACGCGCTCGCGGCCCGCCGCGCCCACGTCCGGCGAGTACTCCTTCGTCCTCACCTTGATGCAGTTGTCCGGCGTGAGCACCGCGCGCTCCGCCAGGGGAAGCCCCGGCTTGTCGAAGTACACCGACACGATGCGCGTGGGCGGTGGCAGGCACCCCCCCAGGTCCTGCGACAGCCGCGTGCACACCGCGGCGGCCTCGGTGCCCTCCAGCACCACCTTGAATTCACGGCGCAGCTTGGTGACTCCGCCTTCAGCGAACGAGAGCATGGTCGAGTCTCCTCACCGGAAGCGGGTGGCGAGCTGCAATGACAGCTCGAGCGCGGGCTCCAGGTCCCCGGGCCGGAGCGCACGCTCCGCCTGGACCTGGGCCTTGAAGGAATCCGCCAACAACACGTTGAAGCCCCCCGTCAGTGCATGTCCCTGTGCCTGGATACCGCCCTGCAATTGCAGGGCCTCCGCGCCCACCATGGGCTGGACGGCCCAACCGCTGTGGCCCACCGGCACCGTCCAGTACGCCAGCACCGACTGCGACATGAAGGGCCCCAAGGCCAGCTGGCCGCGCGCCACCTCGCCCGTCAATGACAGCCCCCAGAGCGTCAGCTCCGCGTCCGCCGCGGCCGCGTAGCGCTGCGTCCCGTCGATGACCTGCGTGAGGTACGTGCTGGCGCCCACGGTGAGGAACTTGAAGGGCCGCAGGCTCAGGCGCGCCGCGCCGTCCTCGCTCAGCCGCTCCCCCTGGGGGCCTTCACCGCCCTCGAAGAGGCCCGCGGACAGCTTCAGGCCCCAGGCCTCCTTGAGCCGCACCTCGCCCATCAATCCCAGACGCCGGCCGCCCAGGTCGTTGGTGTCCGTGAGGTAGTCCTCCACCAGGCCGCGTCCCTGGAGCGGCAGGCTCCAGGCCGACTCCAGCGAGCGCTGGAGGAAGGGCGACTTGAAGCGGCCCGCGTACAGGCGCAGCTGCTTGGCGTCGTTCGCCAGCCGCACGAAGGCGTCCTTGAGGATGGTCTTGGAGGCGAGGTCCGCGCTCACCTCCGCCTCCAGGTTGGACAGCGACGCGGCCACGCCCACGCGCGCTGATTCAATGCCCAGGTCGCGCTGGTACTTCGCGCGCTCGTCGGCGGTGCCCTTCGCGAACACGCGGCCGAACACGCGGATGCGCTGCGAAGGCTTGCCCTTGTCGTCCGCCTTGTCCGCTTCGGCCGGCGCCTCGCCCAGCGTGTCCGCCTTGGGGCCCTTGTTCTTCTTCTTCGCGCCCGGCACCGCCGCGTCGGGCACCGGCGCGCCCGGCTCGTTCACCTGCTCCGGCGCGCCCCGCACCGGACCCTGGGAGCCCCCGGGCATCGCCTGGGCGACGGCGCCATCCAGCGCGTCCTCCGACGTCGGCTCCGGGGCAGGCGCCTGCGCGCCGTCCTCCTGCGCGACGGTGAGCGGCTGATCCGCGTCCTCCGCCCCTGCGTCCTCCACCGGCTCGGCGACCGCCCCCGCCGGCAGTCCCAGGAGGACCGCGACGAGCAGCCCCCGCCACCCCTGTTCCTCCATCCCCCGCCCGCCCATGCCTGATCTCTCCCCGCCCAGATAACCCGACGCCGTACGTCCCTGCCTGCTCTCCCGTGCAACCCTGGTGCCCAGGGCAGGGACGTGCACTGACGGACATTGGGACGCGGCTTGCGGCCCGGATGCCATGTGACAGGGGCGTGACGGGACCCAACCTGGGAAGGTTTTTTCCCTGTCGGGGCGGTGCGGGGCTGTAACGCCGGGCTGTAAGAAGGCCGGTGTTACCGATCAGCGCTCGGATCCACCGGTGGGGCGGGGGTGGGCTCCGCGGGGGTTTCGGCGGTCGCTCCGGCGGGCGGCGTGGCGGCGGCTTCGTCCGCGGCGTCGGCGGGGGGCTCGGCGGGGACCTCGCGCCGCGTCATGGCGGTCAGCACCCTCAGCAGCAGCAGCACCGCGAAGAGCCCCAGGAGGCTGCGCCACACGAAGAGGGGGACACCGGTTTCGCTCACCGTGAAACGCGCATGGAGCGCCTTGGGGCGGGTGGTGAGGAAGCGGACGTCCACGTCCCAGGTGCCTGGCTCCGGGGGGATGAACTCCGTGCTCCAGCCCACCGCGTCCTTCTTCAGGGCGCGCGTCACCTGACCGGGCACGCCCTCCTGGGAGAAGGAGACGGTGACGCCCCCTTCAAAGGGGGGGCCCTGGAGGTTGCCCACCGACAGCGTCAGGCGCAGCGGCTCGCCGGGGTGGGGGTCGGCGGGGGTGATGACGCCCTGGAGCCGGTCCTCGGCGTCCTGCCAGCTCAGCGCCAGCACCTCGTTGCGACGCTCGACCTTGATCTGATCCACCGCCGGGGCGGCGACGGCAGGCAGGGCCAGCAGGCAGGTCGCGACGACCCACCCCAGGAAGGAGGACGTGCGGCTTTGCCTCGACGGCCGGTGTCCCCTAAGATGCGCTGCCCTGTCACCTTCCACTGAGCCCGCTCCCCCCGGGGAGTACCCGGGATGAACCCTCAAGCCTTCGGGAAATACCAGCTCCTCAAGAAGCTCGCCACGGGCGGCATGGCCGAGGTCTGGCTTGCGCGTCAGTCCGGAATCGAGGGCTTCCAGAAGGACGTTGTCGTCAAGCGCATCCTCCCGCACCTGGCGGAGGACCGCGAGTTCGTGGAGATGTTCCGCAACGAGGCGCTGATCGCCGCGCGCTTCAACCACCCGAACATCGCGCAGGTGTACGAGTTCGGCGAGGCCAACGGGACCTACTACATCGCCATGGAGTTCATCCATGGCGAGGACCTGGGCCGGGTCATGCGCAAGGCCAGCGGGATGAACCAGTGGATCGCCCGGCCGCTGGCGGTGCGCATCGTCGCCTCCGCGTGCGAGGGCCTCTTCTACGCGCACACGCGCTCGGATGACCGGGGCCAGCCGCTGAACGTGGTGCACCGCGACATCTCCCCGCAGAACATCCTGATCAGCTTTGATGGTTCGGTGAAGCTCGTGGACTTCGGCATCGCGAAGGCCGCGGATCAGGCGTCCATGACGAAGTCCGGCGCCATCAAGGGCAAGTTCGCGTACATGGCGCCCGAACAGGCCGCCGGCAAGCACCTGGACGCGCGCGCGGACATCTTCGCCATCGGCCTGGTGCTGTACGAGATGCTCACCGGGCACCGGCCGCTCAAGAAGGACTCGGAGCTGGCCACGCTGCAGGCGGCCATGGAGTGCGCCATCCCCGCCCCGTCCGAGGTGGCCGACGTGCCCCGGGACATGGACCACGTGGTGATGCGCGCCCTGGCCAAGAGCGCGGATGATCGCTACGACAACGCCCGCGAGCTGCAGTCCTCCCTGGAGGAGCTGCTCGTCAACGAGCGCTGGGTGGTGGGCTCGGTGCAGATCTCCGAGCTGATGAAGACGCTCTTCGCGGACCGGCTGGCGGAGGAGCTGAAGCAGGGCCAGTTCGTCCCGGTGGGCGAGGACTCCAACACGTCGCCGCCCCGTCCGCCCGCGGAGATGAGCTGGGAGGCCCCGCCGGGCGAGTCGTCGTCGCAGCGCGAGCGCGCGCGCGGCAACACCCGCGCCGGTCCCGCGCCCCGCCGCGCGACGGGCATGGCCCCCGCGGTCATCCCGGAGGATCCGAACGAGTACGACGCGCCGTCGCTCACGGGCGTGGAGTCCCAGCCGCGCCGCCGCTCCAGCGTGTCGGAGCCGGTGGCCCGCCGCAGCACGTCCTCCAGCAACCCGGGCGTCACGCAGGTGGCGCGCACCAACTCGCGCTCGGACCTGCGCAGCCAGCCCGTGGACGACGACGACGTGCCTCCGGCTCCGGTGGCCCGGCGCACGATGTCGCGCGTCATGCAGGTGGCGGAGCCGCCCGTGCGCTCGCGCTCCTCCGGCGTGCAGCGCATGGACGTGGAGGAGGACGACGAGCGCACCCGCCTGCCTCCCCCGGACGATGAGCCGGAGACGGTGCCGGCGCCCGTCGTGGTGCGGCGGCGCACGAACACCAGCCAGCAGTCCGCCGTGGATGCGCCGCGCCGGCGCACCTCCAGCCGCGTGGACGCCCCCCGCGCGCGCCCCGCGCCCGTGGACCCGGATGACTCCGGCGAGCGGAGGCCCTCCCGGAGCAGCGCCGCCGCGGTGCGGGACGAGCCGTCGCGTCCCCGCGGCCAGAGCGTGCGCGCGGTGGCCATGGTGGCCTTCATCGTGGGCCTGCTCGCGGTGCTGGTGCTCTTCCGCGAGCCCATCCTCGCGGCGGCGACCTCCAAGGCCGCGGACGCGCAGGGCGTGTGGCTCACGGTGAACACCAACCAGCCGGTGAAGGTGTCGGTGCGGCACACGGAGCGCTGTGGCAGCCCGGAGCCGGTGACGCAGCTGGGCACCGCGCCGCTCACCCGCGCGCAGGGGGCCCACCTGCAGGACACGCTCATCCTGGAGAACGAGGCCCAGGGCATCTACCTGGAGGACTCGGAGGAGCTCGCGTTCGGTCAGCCCGGCGAGCTGAAGACCTTCGAGCGCAGCTTCAAGGAAGGCACCCTCAAGCTGAAGATCACCCCGCGGAACATGTCGGGGCTGACGGTGTTCCGCAACAACCAGCCGCTGGGCAGCGCCTCCACCACGCTGAAGCTGATGGAGGGCAAGCAGCGGCTGGAGCTGCGGGGCAACAAGCTCAAGGAGCCCGTCGCCTTCGAGGTCATCATCAAGCCCGGTGAGACGACGGACCAGGCGCTGGACCTGGAGTCCGCGTTCTAGCCCTGCCTAGTAGCGGGGCAGGGACGGGTCCACGGTGCGCGAGTACAGGTCGATGCCGCCCTTGAGCGACACGGCCTCCAGCCCCCGGTCGCGCAGGTAGGCGGCGCCGTCCAGGCTGCGCACCCCGTGGTGGCAGTAGACGACGACGGGCCGGCCCCGGAGGGCCTCCAGGGCCTCGGCGTGCTCCTCCAGCTCCGGCAGGGGCATCAGCACGGAGTCCGGCAGGGCCACCCACTCGTGCTCGTGCGCGAAGCGCACATCCACCAGGACGGGGCGGGATTCGGGGGGGCCGGCCAGGCGCCGGGCCAACTCGGCCGGGGTGATTTCAGGGATGGGCATGGGGCACTCGTGTGTTGTGACGGGAAGGGGCCCGTGGGGTCCCATGGCTTTTCAGGCGCCAGGGCGTTATGAGGCGCCGTTCACGAGGAGTTTAAGCACATGGACACTTCCACCGCCGTCGCCGGCTCCACGCCGGACTCCCAGCCCGCCGCCAACGTGCCCGTCCAGTTGACGGCCGCCGCCCTCACCCAGGTGAAGACGGTCATCCAGGCCCAGGGGTTCCAGGACTACTTCTTCTCCATCCGCGTGGTGCCGTCCGGCTGCAGCGGCCTGGGCTACGACCTGAACCTCGTCAAGGAGACCAAGGCCGGCGACCAGATCTGGGAGCAGGATGGCGTGAAGATCGCCACGGATGCGCTGAGCGCCCAGTACCTGTCGGGCACGCACATCGACTACGTCACCAGCATCACCGGCGCGGGCTTCAAGTTCGAGAACCCGAACGCCAAGTCGTCCTGCGGCTGCGGCACGTCGTTCACGACCTGAGTCGCACCTGAAGCAGCAGGCAGGGCAGGGGCCGGGATGGGACGCCACGCAGGCGTGCCCCCGGCCCTTCGTCCGTCAGGGGGCCCGGGGGCCAGGCTTCAGGCGCCGGCCACGGGCTTCATCACCTTCATCCAGGACTGCTCCTCCTTGCCGCGGCCCCGGCGCTGGGCGCGGCGGGCCTCGGCTTCGGAGAAGGCGGAGCGCTCCGCATCCGTCTCCAGGAGCAGCGGGGGCACCGGCACGCCCTTGCCGTCCTTGTCCTGCGTCACGAAGGTGAGCAGCGCGCTGGTGGTGAGGTGGCGCTCGCCCGTCAGCGGGTTCTCCGCGTGCACGGTGACGCCCACCTCCAGCGACGTGCGGAACGTGGCGAGCACGCGCGAGTGGAGCAGGGCGATCCAGCCCACGCGGATGGGGGCGTGGAAGTGCAGGTCGTCCATGGACGCCGTCACCACGACCTGACGGCAGTGGCGCTGGGCGGCCACGGCGCCGCAGATGTCGATCCACTGCATCACCTTCCCGCCGAACGCGGCGTTCAGGTTGTTGGCGTCCGGGGGGAGGATGAGCTGCGTCATCACCACTTCGGAGTCGCGCGGGCTCTTGGGGGTCAGGTCGTGCATGGCCCTGAAGCGTGTAACGGATGGCGCGGCGTCAGGCCAGGAATGCGGAGACGCGGTCGAGGAACTCCTCGCGGCCCGGGCCCCGGCGGATGTCCTGCTGGGACACGTCCACCACGAGGCAGTCCACGCCGTACTTCTCCTGGAGCACCTGGGGGAAGCCCGCGTAGTAGCCGTTGAGGCCCTTCAGGAACTGCTTGCCGATGCCCTTCTCCTCCGCCCGGCCGCGCGTGCGGATGCGCTGCAGGAGGACCTCTTCCGAGGACACGTCGAAGCAGATGACCTTGTCGGGCCGGACGATGTTGCGCGACAGCCGCTGGAAGTACTCGTAGTACAGGTCCAGCTCCGCGTTCGTCATGTGCCCCAGGCCGTGCAGGTACTTGGCGAAGATTTCGGGGTCCTCGTACAGGGTGCGGTCCTGCACGCAGCTCTTCCTCACGGAGTGGATGAGCTCGTGGTGCTCCACGCGCCGGATGAGGAACTCCAGCTGCAGCGTGAACGACCACCGCGACATGTCGCCGTAGTAGTCCCGCAGGAAGCGGTTGTCGATGACGGGCTCGTCGAACAGCTCGAAGCCGAAGCCCTGGCTGATCATCTTCGCGGCCGTCGTCTTGCCCGCGCCGATGTTGCCCGCGAGCGCCACGAAGCGCCGCGCGCGGGGCGCCTTCACCTTGAGGCTGTTGCGGCCCCTGGTCCTGGACTTGGGCTCCGGCTCCAGCTCGGAGACGGTCGGGGGCGGCGCCTTGGGGGAGGGCGGCTCGGCGCGGGTCGCCGGACGCGCGCGTGCGGTGGGGCGGGGCATGGAAGCCAAGGCTTAGCCCGGCTTTCCGGACGCGTCCATTCGCTGGCGGAGCAGGTCCGGCCGGTCCGTCATGATGCCGCCGATGCCCTCGTGGATGAGCCGGTCCATCTCCGCCGGATCATCCACGGTCCACACGTTGATCCACTTGCCGCGCTCCGCCGCGGCCTTCAGGAGCACGTCGTCCACCAGCCGCACCTCCCCGAAGTACAGCGGCATGTCGAGCACCGTGTAGCGCGCGTCCTCCGGCGGGACCTCCCCGGCCTTCAGCGCCAGGACGAACGCGGCCAGCGCATCCCGTGGGTAGAAGTGACAGGCGTCGGGCAGCACCCGCACCAGCCGCTCCGCGATGGCGTCCTGCTCGCTGCCCAGGCAGACGCGGCCCACGGCGGCTTCGTCCGTCAGCAGGCGGGCGAGCACGTCCTCGGCGCCGGCCACGTCCGGCTTGAGCTCCACGTTGAGGCGCAGGGAAGGGAAGGCGCGCAGCACCTCGCGCAGTGTGGGCAGGCGCACGCCCTGTCCGCGGAAGGGAAAGGTGCGCCCCTCGTCCGGACTGAACCGGTAGCCCGCATCCAGCTCCCGCAGCTCCCGCAGGGTGAGCGCCGCGAGTGGCCCCTCGCCGTCGGTGCAGCGCTCCAGCGTGTCGTCATGCGCGACGATGACCTCCCCGTCGCGCGACAGGTGCACGTCGAGCTCCAGCATGTCGGTGTGGTGCACCTCCACCGCGCGGCGGAAGGCCTCCAGCGTGTTCTCCGGCGCGACCAGGGCTCCGCCGCGGTGCGCGATGTGCAGCGTGGGCTTCAGAGCCTGCAAAAACGTGTCACGCGGCAGCATTGATCCACCTATTCCTGAATTCACGGCGATGTCACAGGCAGGGCGCGGGTCCCTTCCTTGCCGGCCCTGGTGAGCGGCCGGTATAAGGGCCTGAATCCTCAGCCCGACAGGCGTCGGACTTCAAGAAGCGCGGCGCCCTCTCTCACCCCCCGGAGACATACGAATGGAACTGCGCAAGAAACTGGGCGCTGCGGCCCTCCTGGCTGCTGCCGCGATGGCGTCCGCTGCTGGCTGTGGTGGACGTGACAATGATCCGGATCCCGTCCCCGACGCCGGCTGTACGGGCGTCTGCAGCACGGACGCGGGCACGGATGCGGGTACGGACGCGGGCACGGATGCGGGTACGGACGCGGGCACGACGGGGCAGATCGCCGCGGCGCGCCGGCTGTCGTTCGGCGGCAAGGCGACGCTGCGCAACGTGGTCGTCACGGACGTGCACTACGAGAAGCTGAGCGAGCAGGGCAACAACGCCTGGCGCTCGTACTTCTGGGTGACGGATCCGGCCGCCCCGAAGGAGGGCCTGTTCATCCACAAGTTCTACACGGACACGCCGGACACGTACCGCCCGCAGCCGGGTGACACGGTCGACATCGAGGGCTACTTCGGCACGGAGGCCAACTACGAGCCGTTCACGGGCCGTCGTCACCGCCTGGCCAACCAGCGCACGCCCCCCGTGCCGCTCGCCATCACCCCCAAGACGACGGATGCGGGCGTGAGCGCCCGGCCGCCGGCCAACGAGGTGACGGTCGAGCAGCTCGAGGCGTCGCTCGGCACCGCCCAGAACAGCGCGGCCCTGCTGGGCACGCGCGTGCACCTGGCGGGTCCGCTGACGCTCACCAACCCCACGCCGGAGGCCTTCAAGCGCCTGGACAGCTCCGGCACGCCCCCCACCTATTACGGCTTCGAGGTCGGCAACGGCATCCTCGTCTACCACGACAAGACGCGCGATCGGAACCTGACCGACGGCGGCGTGGAAGTGCGCTGCGACTTCCAGAAGAAGGCCCTGGCCGGCGAGACGGTGACGTTCCCCAACGGCATCAGCGGCGTCTGGGACACGTACACCTTCGCCCCCTGCACGGACGGCGGCACGGACATCACCGGCTGCGGCAGCAACACCCCCGACAGCGGCGTGCCGGGCACGACGAAGCCCTACACGTACACGATCATCCCGCAGGACTGCTCGGACCTCGGCGAAGTGACGGCGCCGCCGGCCCCGTAGTCTCCTGGCAGGACGCCTTTGCCGGCCCTCCGGCTGGCCCTTCCGCCTCCCACGGTTCGCGCCGTGGGGGGCGGTCGTGTTTCAGGGGGCCGTTCCGGGGGGGCAGGGGGGCTTCGAAAGTTCGCGCAGGGAGGCCGGGTTGCCTAGAGTCGGACGCCGGGCGGGTCCGCTGGCTCCCCCCGGGGCTCGAATGCAGGTAGGCTCCGGAAGCAGTCCCTTGTCCCACCCGCAGGCACACCCGCCACGTCCTTGAGCTCGCCCCAGACGGCCACCCCGTTCGGAAAGTACCTGCTCATCAAGCGCCTCGCGCTGGGGGGGATGGCGGAGCTGTTCCTGGCGCACAAGCCGCCTTCGCAGGCGCTGGTGGTCATCAAGCGCATCCTCCCGTACCTGTCCGAGGAGCCGGAGTTCGTCCAGATGTTCCTGGACGAGGCGCGCATCGCCGCCCAGCTGCACCACCCCAACGTGGTGCAGGTGCACGAGCTGGGGAAGGAGGGCGACAACATCTTCATCTGCATGGAGTACGTGGAGGGCGTCGACCTGCGCCGCGTGCTCGTGGAGGAGGCCAAGTTCGGTGGCTCCATGCCGTACGGGGTCGCGGCGAGGATCTGCGCGTACATCGCCGCCGGGTTGGATCATGCGCACTTCAGCCGGGGCGTGGACGGCCGGCCGCTGGAGCTGATCCACCGGGACGTCAGTCCCCAGAACGTGATGATCTCCTACGACGGGCGCGTGAAGCTCGTCGACTTCGGCATCGCCAAGGCCGGCGCGTTCATGGAGCGCAGCAAGCCGGGCGTCATCAAGGGGAAGTTCCTCTACCTGTCGCCCGAGCAGATCATGCAGGAGCGGCTGGACCACCGGGCGGACATCTACGCGCTCGGGGTGATGCTGTATGAGATCACCACCGGCAAGCAGCCCTTCTCCCGCCAGACGACGGAGGGCATCCTCTACGCCATCCGCTACGAGGAGGCGACGCCGCCGCACCTGGTGCGCCCCGACTATCCGGAGGAGCTGTCGCGCATCGTGATGCGGTGCCTGGTGAAGGACCGCACCCAGCGCTACCAGCGGGCCGCCGACGTGCGGGCGGACCTGGACGCGTTCCTCGCCTCCGGCGTGCTCAAGCAGAGCCTGGACATCCCGCACTACATCGCGCGCCTGCTGGGAGAGGCCGACGAGCGCACGGTGCTGCACATCCCGCCGGCGAAGCGCGCGGGCCGGCACGAGGCCACCGTCCCGCTGCCGCCGCCTCCCCCGAGGCCTCCGCCCCCGCCGGTGCCGGACCTCCCGGAGGACACCGCCGCGCGCACGCTGCCGCTGACGGACGACGTGGAGGACACCGCCGCGCGCACGCTGCCGCTGACGGATGACGTGGAGGACACCGCCGCGCGCACGCTGCCGCTGACGGACGACGTGGAGGACACCGCCGCGCGCACGCTGCCCCTGGGGGGCTCGGCGTCCGGGCTGGGTCGGGGGCTGCCCCGGACGGGTCCTGGCGCGGTGACGCCCGCGGGCCTCGTGGCGCGTCCGCCCGCGCGCCGGCCCACCCGCGAGGCCGCGGCGCTGCGCGCCTTCGACGCGACGGAGGGCGAGCCCGAGACGCAGATGGCGCGGCCTCGCGAGCTGCCCACGCGCGCCTACGACGAGGAGGACGAGGACTTCGACGAGGCCACCGCCGTCGGGACGATGCCGGGGGCCCCCGCGCCGCGCAGGCACCTGGAGCCCGTGCTGGAGCAGGAGGCGCTGGAGGACGAGGAGGAGGACGGGGACTCCACCGTGCCGCTGCGCGCGCGTCGGCCCCGGGGCGTCGTGCCCGCGCCGATACGGCGGGGAGGGGCCGCGGAGCCCACCCCGCGCGCGTCGTCGCCAGGGGAGCGCGGAGAGGCCGAGCGCGCCCGTCGGATGTCGTCGCCGGGCGTCGCCATGCCGCGCGGTCCGGTGGACGGGGATCCGTTCTCTCCCTCCCCGCGCCGGACGCCGCCTCATGCGTCGGAGGACCGTGCGCCGCCGCCTCCGGGCTCGCGCCGGCCGGGCAGTGGCCCGGGGGACGACGGTCGTTCGGAGCCGCTGGCCTCCGGTCCCCGGCGCATGAACGTGCCTCCGGGGGATGACGGTCGTTCGGAGCCGCTGGCCTCCGGTCCCCGGCGCATGAACGTGCCTCCGGGGGACGACGGTCGCTCGGATTCCTCCCGACGTTCGTCAGGCGCTGCGTCCGACGAGGGCAGGGGGCCGGGGCCCCGCCGTCCGGGGCCTCCGTCCAGCGACGCGAACCGCTTCGCCCCCTCCTCGAGCCCGGGCGCGCGGAGCGTCCGCGCTCCGCCGCGTCCGTCCCCCGAGGACGACGAGCGCTTCAGCACCGACCCGGGCATGTCCGGGATGAGCCTCACGGATCCCACGCCCACCCGGGCGCCGGATCCGGACGACGACGAATCCACCATCGGGTTCCAGGCGCCGCGCCGGCCGTCCCGGAAGCCCGTCCGCGCGTCCGCCGCCGAAGCCGCGGACGGCGAGGAGGAGGCGTTCGACGAGGACGGGCCGGACACCTTCGATGCGTCCGCCTCCCCCCGGCGCTCTCGCGCCGTCGTGGCGCTGGTGGTGGGCGCGGTGCTCGTCCTGGGCATCCTGGTGATGGCCTGGATGATGGGCGCCTTCAATCCGGACGCGCCGCCGCGCCCCACGCCGGTGAAGGCACCGGCCCCGGGGGCGCCGCCCCGTCCCGGACCCACCGGCGCGGCTCCCGTGACGCCGCCAGCGGAGGTTCCCGCGGACGCCCCGGTGCCAAAGCCCTCCACCGAACCGGCCCTCGCGGCCGCCTCCGCGATGGGGGAGGAGGGGCCCGCGGGCGACGCCCCCGTGCTCGTGGCGGTCGCCGCTCCGGCGCCGGAATCCCCGGCTCCCAGCAGGTCGCCGCCGGCCCTCGCCACGGTGCAGGTCCGGTTCGATGCGCCGGCTCGCACGGTGCTTGGCCGGCCGGGGGGCGAAAAGCTGCCCGTCAACCAGGTCCTCGCCGTGGCGCCCGGCCCGCTGCGTGTTCAGTACACGTGCCCCGGAAAGCGGATACTTCCGCGCATCGAGACCTACAACGTCCGACCTGGAACCGTGGAACTCCAGACGCTCCGGGTCCCATGCCGGAGGCGGCGCTAATCGGGACGGCCACTTGCCCGTATGCGGCATGCGCACCCTGCGGCGGACACGTAGGACCGGGTAAGCTTGAGTGCCCTTAAGTCGTTGGAATTCCTTGGCTTTCCACCAGGCGGGCGCGTTTACACATGTCAGAGGGGTCCGTAGACTCCGCCCCCTCTATGGCTCGCGCGAAGAAGCAGAAGAACATCATCCGACAGAGGACCTACCCCGCGGGGAGGGTGGCCCGGCAGCTCCCGGTCGCCCCTGAGCCCAACCGCCTGGTGAAGGTGTGGCGGCGCGTGCTGGAGCGAAGGCTGCGCACGCGGCTGCGGGGGAAGGTGGCGGTGGAGATCCACGACAACACGCACACGATGCTGACGTTCCAGCGCCAGCGCGCGCTGTGGCGGCTGCGGCTGCACCACATGTTCCTGGCCGCGCCGGACGAGGTGCTGCAGGCGCTCGCCGGCTTCGTGCGCACGGGGGATGCGGAGGCGAGCGCGCTCCTGGACAAGTACATCGAGCGCAACCGCATCTTCATCCGCCGGCTGTCCCCGGCGCAGATGCGCAAGCGGCTGCGGCTGTCGCCGGTGGGGCGCTACCACGACCTGGCGCGCATCTACGAGCGGCTCAACGAGCGCTACTTCCAGAGCCGCATCGACGCGGCCATCACCTACGGGCCGGCGCCCCGGGTGAAGGGCCCGCGCAAGAGCATCAAGATGGGCTCGTACTCGGCGGACTCGAAGGTCATCCGCATCCACCCGGCGTTGGACCAGCCGCTGGTGCCCCGCTACTTCGTGGAGTGGATCGTCTTCCACGAGATGCTGCACCACGTCTACCGCGCCCGCAGGGGCGAGAACGGCCGGCGCTGCATCCACCCGCCGGAGCTGATGGAGCACGAGAAGCGCTTCCACGACTACCAGCGGGCGCTGGCCTGGGAGCGGGAGAACCTGGACCTGCTGCTGTGCGCCCGCACGGAGCAGGCCTGACGTCCTGTCCCTCTCCGGGCGCCGTGCTGGCCCTGGAGAGGGGCGCGTCGCACCCGCCCGGGCGCGTCAGGGCAGGATGAGGCCCCCCGGGCCGCGCCGCTCGGACGTGGCCGCGTCAGGCGGGGCGCCCGCTGCCGGAGCCCCCGTCGCCGCCGCTGCCTGGGCCTGTGCGCCCGCGGCGGCCAGGACGACGACCTTGGCGAAGAGCGTCTCCGCGAACCGGGAGAAGGGCTCCTCGAGCCCGTGGAAGAGCCGCCGCGCCTCGCCCCGGGCCATGTCCGCCTGGAGGGCCCGGCCGGTGTCCTCGAAGAAGGGCGCCATCCGCCACAGCCGGCGCGCGTAGCGCTGGCGCACCTCCGGGGTGAAGTACGCCCGCGCCGCGTCCAGGACCTTCTGCCGGGCCTGTTCCTGGCGCTGCGTCGCGCTCAGCGCCAGGGGGCTGGAGGCCAGCGCCTGCACCTGCTCCATCAGCCGCCGCACCTCCGCGTCGGGGGGCATCCACTCGGCGATCTCCGGCGTCGCATGGAGCTGGTCGCCTTCCAGCACCCGCCGCGCGTCCTCGGGCTCCGGGGCGGGCAGCGGCGCGGGGGCGTGGATCGGCTGCACCCCGTGGTGGCGCAGCGCCGCCTCCAGGTCCGGCGGGAAGGGCGTGCGGGTGCGCAGGTTGAGGGCCGCGGCCTCCGCGAGCAGCGCGGCGCCCTCCTCGCGGGAGACCTGCACGCCGAAGCGGTTGTCCTGGGCGTGCTTGAGGATGCGGCGCAGCTCCCCCCGGCTCACCTCGGAGCGGGTCAGCTCCAGCACCCCCTGCTCATCCGACACGATGACCTGGAGCAGCTCCACGCCGCCCCGCACCGCGCGCGTGAGCAGCAGCCCGGACTGCCCGGTGGAGGAGACCAGCGTCATGAGCGTCGGCAGCGCTTCCTGGGCGGGGGACGGGGCAGGCTCGCGGGGCGGCTCGGGCGGGGTGACGCCGCGCGAGCGCAGCCGGTAGAGCGCCTTCTTCGCGGCCTTGGCCAGGGGCTTCACGGTGGACGCGGACAGGGCCTCTGGCAGCGCCACGTGGCCGGCCAGCACGGCGGCCTCCAGCACCGCGCCCGCCAGGGGCTCCGGCAGGGCCTCCACGGAGGGGGCGGAGGCGGCGGCCACGTCGCCCGCCAGACGCCGGGCCTGCTCGACGGCCGCGTCGGGGAAGGCGGGCAGGACGGTGCCGGCGCGCAGCGCGTCCAGCAGGGGGCGGGGCTCGGTGGAGGCAGGGCTCATGGGGGCGTTCTACTGCACGCCCTGCCGCCGCCGCACCAGCCAGCTCCGTCCCTGTTGTCCCACGATGACCAGTTCGGACTGGAGCCGCCCGCCGAAGACGCGCGACGGGTGCTCCCCGCGCACGAGGTAGTGGTCGTACCAGCGGCCCTGCGTCGCGTAGTCCATCTGCTGCGGCCGCCACTCGGAGGGGAAGGTGGGCGGCACCGCGTCCCGGTAGCGCAGCGGTGAATGGGGCGTGGTGGCGAAGGTGAAGTTGGGCACCCCCCCGCGCTCGCGCGCCAGCACCGCCGCGCCATGCAGGAAGACGGGGAAGCGCACCACGCGCGAGCCCGCGTCGAACACCAGCCCCATCACCCGGGGCCGGCTGGCGGTGACGTCCACGAGCGCGTCCCACTCGCGCGCCTCCTCGGCGAAGTCCCGGAAGCCGCGCCCCATCACGAACGCCACGAGCAGCGCGCTCGCCGCCGCCGCGACGCACAGGGGGCGCCGCCACTCCAGGCGCGTGGCCGGGATGCTCGCCACCAGCAGCGCGGCCGCCAGGTGCGCGTAGCGCGTGTTGAGGTAGTAGACGTACCCCCGGATGTCGAAGGGCAGCAGGAAGAACAGCGCCAGCGCCAGCACCCCCAGCCCCAACAGCCGCCAGCGCGCCACCGGCCCCTCGCGGCGCGTCCCCGGCCGCCAGAGCCCCAGCGCCCAGCCCACCACGGCGACGAGGCCCACGGCGTACAGCGGCCAGCGGTCCGAGCCGTCGTGGAACGTGTTGGCGAGCACCTGGAGGAACTCCGAGCGGTTCTGTTCGAAGCCCTTCCACGCCAGGTTCTGCGGCGAGAACGTGGGCCCCCACGCCTTCCACGGCGCTCCGGGCTGGATGTCCGGCGGGTCGCCGAAGCGCAGCACCACCCACGCCAGGAACAGCGTCACGCCGGGCACCACGCCCGCCAGCGCCGCCACGCGCGGCCGCAGCCGGGCCGCGAAGCCGCGCGCGGCCGCGTCCTCCGGCACCGGCGTGGTGAGCAGCAGCCACGGCAGCCCGAAGGCCAGGAACCCGAACGCCTGGACGTGGAACAGCAGCACCGCCACCAGGCACGCCGCAAGCCCCACCGCCCACCGCGCGCGCCGGGGCACGTCCGTCAGCGTCCGCACGAACAGGCCGCAGCACAGGAGCGTCAGCGGCAGCGCCGCCAGGTAGTTGATGAAGCCCCAGCCGAAGCTGTCCCCGTACGCCAGGGGCAGCGTGAGCAGCGCGGGCCAGGAGGGCCGGCCCAGGCTGCGCAGCAGGAAGGCCATCCCCAGCGGCAGCCCCACCACGTACGCGGTGAGGAAGACGCGGTTGGCGACCTCCAGCGGCAGCAGCCAGTTGAGCGCGCTGACCAGGTAGTAGTAGCCCAGGTAGGGCGTCAGCGCGTGCCGCGCGGCGAACAGCTCCGGGTACAGCGTCGTCGGGTCCTCCAGCCGGTGCAGCACGGAGATGAGATACAGGTGCTGCGGCAGGTCCACCATCGGCAGGACGCGCGACACCCAGAGGGGCAGCGCGCCCAGCACGAGCGCGGCGGCGAAGGCGATGCGGGCGGTTCGGTTCGTCACGGGCAGGAGGGCGCGGACTGTACGCGCGCGCCCCCACACCCGGCGAGCGCACCGTGGGCTCTGTCGGCGGGTAGGCAAAGGTACGTGCGCATGTCTTGGCAGGGGGAGGGCCCTGCGGTATAGGCCGGGCTCCAGGGGCCCGTCGTGCCCCGCCCGAGGAGAGCGACATGGCCCGCAGCGCGACGTGGATGACCGCCGGATTGCTGATGGGCGGCCTGTGGCTGGTGCCCGCGCCTGCCCACGCCTGCGCGGCCCACGCGAAGGCGAAGGCGGCCCCGGAGGCGTCCAGGACGCCCGCGCCCCCCCAGGCCGCCGAGGCGAAGCCGGATGACGCCCCGCGCCCCCTGGAGGAGCTGGACCGGATGCTGACCGCGAAGTGCTCCTGCGGCAGCAAGGCGGACTGCACCTGCAAGCGCGGCAAGTGCGAGTGCTCCAAGTGTTCGGGCCGTCACGCCCCCGGGCAGGTGATGGACGCGCTGCGCGGCCGTCCCGCGACGCAGGAGCTCCAGGAGGCGCGCTACGACGCCTCCGCCGGCGTCTTCATCTGAAGGGAAGCCTGGAGGGCCGGGCGGCACGTGCCGCCCTGTCCGTCAGGCCGCCGGGGTGGACGCGCGCTGGCGGGGCGTGGGAGCCCCGCCCTCGGACACCAGCACCGGCCAGCCGCGCGCCATGGCCTCGCGGAAGAACGTCGCCAGCTCGTGCCGGCTGGTGTTCACCGCGCCCTGGAACGGGTCGATGAGGGCCTCTTCGCCCAGGCTCTGCTGCGAGGACAGCTCCACCGGGTGGCCGCAGCGCTCGCAGCGGATGGACACCTGGCGCACCAGCGCCACGGGCACCGCGTAGCGGGCATTGCACTGGCCGCACTTCCACACCAGGGCGCGCTCGCCCGCTTCCCGCCGGGCCAGCTGCTCCAGCTCGTCCGCCAGGCGCAGCAGCGCCGGCAGGTCCTGGGGCGGCTGGGCGAAGACGGCGCTGGGCCCGAAGCCCTTGCCCGGCGAACCCAGGGCCGGAGGCCGGTCTCCCTGGAGCAGGGCGCGCATGCGGTCGCGGGCGCGCAGGTCGCGGAACTCGGCGCCGGCGAGGGCGCGCTCCACGGCCTCGTGGACCGGGGGCAGCTCCGGCTCCAGGCGCTCGTCGTCCGGCAGGGTCTTGGGGAAGTCCACCAGCCGGTGGGCGGGGATTGCGAGAAATCGGAAGGCCACGGCTCTTCCATGGCACTTGGGCCCGCTGTCCGCAAGGCGCGAGTTTCCAAACCTGGGACGCGGACGACAGTCCCCATGCAAGACTTCAGGCCGACCACTCCAGCATCCGCTTCAGGGGCGCCAGCGCCGCCCCCTGGAGGTCCGCCGGCAGCACCAGCTCCGGGGTCCGGTCCTTCATGCACCGGTAGAGCTTCTCCAGGGTGTTGAGGCGCATGTACGGGCACTCGTTGCACGCGCACCCGTTGTCCGGCGGCGCCGGGATGTACGTCTTGTGCGGCGCGCCCTTCTTCATCTGGTGGAGGATGCCGGCCTCCGTCACCACGATGAACTTCGTCTTCGGGCTCTTCACCACGTGGTCCAGGATGGCCTTGGTGGAGCCGATGAAGTCCGCGTGCCGCAGCACCTGCTGCTCGCACTCCGGATGGGCCACCACCTCCGCGTCCGGGTGCTCCACCTTCAGCCCCACGAGCTTCTTCTCGCTGAAGATCTCATGGACGATGCAGCTGCCCGGCCACAGCACCATGTCGCGCCCCGTCTCCTTCATCACGTGGCGGCCCAGGTGCTGATCCGGCGCGAAGAGGATGGGGCGGTCCCTGGGGATCTGGTTGACGATCTTCACCGCGTTGGACGACGTGCAGATGACGTCGCTCATCGCCTTCACCGCGGCGGAGCTGTTCACGTACGACACGACGAACGCGCCGGGGTGCTTCTCCTTGAAGGCCTTGAAGGCCGCGGGCGGACACCGGTCCGACAGCGAGCAGCCGGCCTTCAGGTCCGGCAGGAGCACCTGTCGGGTCGGGTTCAGGATCTTGGCGGTCTCCGCCATGAAGTGCACGCCGCAGAAGACGATGACGTCGGCGTCCGTCTTCTCCGCCGCCTGGGCGAGCGCCAGGCTGTCGCCGACGAAGTCGGCCACGTCCTGCACCTCGCTCTCCTGGTAGTAGTGCGCCAGGATGACCGCGTTCATGGAGCGCTTCAGCGCCCGGATCTCGGCCTCGTAGTCCACCGTCACGCCCATCGTGGTTCTCCTCGCCGGGCATTCTGTAACCGCCCCCGCCCTCCGCGGCCAGCGCCCTGCCAGGCACTCCGTCCGCGCTTCCTACCCGCCAGGGGGTCTACGATGACCGCGCGCTTTTAACCTATTCCGAAAAGTCTCTCACCCCCGCGTACATCACCTAATCCATAGGAGCAGGTAAAGTACGCAGCGGTCTGCTGGCGGCTCACCAGGAAGGCGTCGCGGCGCGGGCTTGCTGGCAGCGGACATCCACCGGGCTCGGACATTCAGACATGCGACTGGCGGGAACGGGGCGGGGTCCAGGCCCCGCGTCGACAGCAATGGCGCCTTGCGCGGGCGCCGGTGTGGCCCTTGCGCGTCGGGAAAAATCCATGAGCGTGCCCACTCACGAAGTCCTCATTGTCCACCCCAACGAAGCCCGTCGCAGCGCGCTGGTGGCGGCCCTGGGGGCGCACCGGGTCGCGGCGGTGGGGTCCCAGGTAGAGGCCGCCCGGCGCATGGAAGCGTCGGTGCCCACGCTCATCATCGCGCCAGCGGACAACGCGCGGCGCTTCCTGCGCCACGTGGACCGGGCCGCGCCAGAGGCCGTCTGCGTGTTCATCTGCTCCCGGTCGGATCAGCTGGGGCTGGAGGAACTGGTGGAGACCGCCGCGGAGGGGCACGTCTTCAGCACCGTGGACGACGGGCTGTCGGAAGGGGAACTGGGCCTGCGCCTGCGCGACATCCTCCAACTGCGTGCCTCCACGCGCGTGTCGCTGGACGCGGGCCTGCGGGTGGACTTCGCGCTGGGGGGGCAGCCCTTCGTCGCGGAGTGCCAGGACCTGGGCAACTTCGGCGCCGCGCTGCGCATCTCCATGGACGCGTCGATGGCGGCCTTCCTGCCGGGGACGGCCCTGGAGGCGCTGTCCATGGTGCGCGACGGCCAGCAGGTGCTCCACGTGGACCGCGCCTTCGTGCGCCACGCCACGCCGGTGCACCAGGAGGGCCGGTCGTTCCTGCGCGTGGGCATCTCCTGGCGGCCCGCCCCCGAGGTGTCCCGCGCGGCCCCGCCCCGCACGCTGCGCGACCCGGTGACGGTGCTGGCCGCGCTGCGCAAGGCGCTGCGGCGCGAGCTGCCCGTGTGGCTGCACCCACCGGACAGCCAGGCGGCGCACTTCCGGCTGGAGTCCGCCACGGTGGATCCCCAGGACGAGCGCGGCATCCTGCGTGGCGTCGTGTCCCCGGGGCTGCCAGCCAGCGTGGGCGAGGTGGTCCACCTGTGCTTCGAGATGGGCGGCCAGCACTATTCGGGCGTCACCAGCATGCTGGCCGTCGCGCACGACGGCGTGACGCTGGGCCTGCCCCGCTCGCTGTCGGTGGAGAACCGGCGCGGCCAGCAGCGCTTCCGGCCCGCGGTGAACCACCGCTTCCTCGTGCGCTTCACGTCGCCCTTCGGCGGCCAGCGCATCACCCGCGCGGTGCTCGACCTGGGCGGCCACGGGTTCGCCTTCCCCATCGACGCGTCGTGCGAGGTGCTGCCCATGGGCTCCCGCCTGGACACGGCGCTGCTGCTGCCGGACGGTTCGGAGGTGGCGTGTCGGGTGGAGGTGCGCTCGGTGGACGTCGTCCCGTTCGAGGCCCGGCATGATCAGCGCCTGCGCCCCTACCGCTGCGGGGTGCGCATCCTGGACGTGCCGGCCGCGGTGCGCGACGCGGTGGTGGACGCGTTCGTGTCCGCCCGCTCGCCCCAGGTGAAGGACGGCACGGAGTTCCGCTTCCCCGACCTCTGGCGGATGATGCAGGACGCCCGCTACACCTTCCACCCGGACCACCCGTTCGGCGAGGAGCCCCGCGTCCTGCCCGCCCTGGAAGAGCTGCACGCGCGGCTGGCCCACGCCCGCGACCTGGGGCGCTCGCTCGTCTACACCGACGGGCTGCGTCCGCTGGGGCACGTCAACGGCCTGCGGATGCACTCGGGGACGTGGCTCGTGCAGCACCTGGCCGTGCTGCCCGGCTTCCGCCGCAGCGAGCAGGTCTCCAGCGAACTGACGTCGCTCGCGGTGGAGGTCGGCGAGGCGATGGAGGACGTGGAGTTCATCCGCTACATGTGGCGCACCGACAACCGCTGGCCGCACCGGCTGGGGACGTGGCTGGCGCGGGTGCTGGAGGGCCAGGGGCTGTGCCACCTGCGCCAGTTCCACTACCTGCGCGCGGAGCTGAGCACCGCCATCCCCCCGGCCGCGTCAGGCCCGCTGCCCGCCGTGCGCGACGCGGACGCGAGGGATCGCCAGTGGCTGGAGACGCACCTGCGGGCCCAGGGCGACATGGTGCGCCTGCTCAGCGAGGACCTGCTGGCGGACCTGGAGGCGGAGCGTGACCTGGGCGAGCGCTTCCGGGCGGCGGGGCTGCACCGGGAGCGGCGGGTGTTCGTGGTGGACGGGGAGGCGGGGCCGCTTGCGATGGCGCTCCAGGAAGAGGCGACCCCGGGCCTGAGCCTCATCGAGGTCTGCAACAGCTTCAACGTGGTGGTGCCGGACCGGGCGCACCCGGGCGCGCGCCAGGCGGTGGCGGCGCTCGCGGCGCGGTGCCTCGCGCACGCACGCTCGAGCGGCCGGCCCTCGGCGCTGGGGATGGTGGACGCGGCGGACGTGCCGGTGCTGCTGGAGGCGGGCTTCGTGGACCAGGGCCGCTTCTCCGAGTGGACCTTCCACCGCTCCATGGTGCGCCGCTGGTGCGAGGCCTGGCGGTCGCTCTTCGAGCGGCAGGCCCCCGCGCGCCGGGCGGCCCGAGACGCCGGGGGCCTTGCGCGCAAGGCCCCCCAGCCGCAGGACCAGGAGGCCCGGTGATGTACCTGATGGAGTCCGCGGACGAGTCACGGCGCCTCCTGGAGCAGGAGCAGTCCCAGGACACGCGCGCCATGCTGCGCCGCACCGGGCTCAAGGCGGGAGACCGGGCGCTGGACGCCGGCTGCGGCCCCGGGGGCATCGCGGAGCTGATGGCGGAGCAGGTGGGGGAGGGGGGCCACGTCACCGGCGTGGACGTGCACGCGGGCCGCGTCGCGGAGGCCCAGGAGCGCAACCGCCACCGGCCCCAGCTGACGTTCCTCCAGGCGGACGTGCGCGCCACGGGCCTGCCGGCGGACGCCTTCGACTACGTGTGGAGCCAGTACGTCTTCGAGTACCTTCCGGACCGACAGGCGGCGCTCACGGAGCTGCTCCGCGTGACGCGGCCGGGGGGACGGGTGGTGGTGTCCGACATCGACGGGCTGGGCTTCCAGAACTGGCCCTTTCCGGAGCACCTGCGTCAGGGGACGCAGCGCATCCTGGAGGCGCTGGAGGCGCGCGGGTTCGACCTGTACGTGGGCCGGAAGCTGTTCTCCGACTTCCGCCGCGCGGGCCTGAAGGACGTGCGCGTGCACCTGATGCCCTTCTACCTGGCCCCGGGCGCCGCGGAGGCCCGGCTCCTGAAGGACTGGGAGACGCGCTTCGAGGCCCTGGCCCCGGTGGCGTCCCCCGCCTTCGGGGGCATGGAGGCCTACCGGGAGCACTGTGAGGGGTTCCTCGCGATGCTGGCGGATCCGGAGGGATTGAAATACGCGGTCACGCTGGTGACCGAAGGAACGAAGCCGTGAGTGGTCGCCTGCCGGCGGTGAAGGTGCTGGACGCGTCGCCGGACAACGCCCCGGAGGTGAGCGTGCGCGCCACCTCCACGCTGCTGCTCTACTTCGAGCACCGCTACGGCGCGGAGCGCCTGGCGAAGCTGTGGCGCGAGCAGGGGTTCAGCCTGGGGCTGGACTACATGCGCACGCCGACCAACTACATCTCGCTGCACTTCCTGGAGCGCGTGGCGGTGGCGCTGCGCGACGCCTCCGGCGATTCGAAGTTCATGCGCGAGGCGGGTCTGTTCACCGCGTCCCCGCAGGCGCTGGGCTTCGTCTTCTACATGCTGCGCGCGTTCGGTTCGCCGCGCGCCTGCTACAAGCAGACCATCGACTTCTCCCCCAGCTACAACCGGGTGGGCGCGTTCACGGTGGACCTGCTGGAGCACAAGCGGCTCAAGCTGTCCTACCGCAGCAGCATCCCGGAGCAGAACCGCAACATCTGCGAGCTGCGCATGGGCCAGTTCGCGTCCTTCCCCACCATCTGGGGCCTGGCGCCCGCGGAGGTGAAGGAGACGGAGTGCCAGGTGCTGGGCGGCGAGGCGTGCCGCTACCACCTGACGTGGACGGATCCCCCCACCATGTGGGGCCACTACCTGGGCCTGCTGCTGGGCATGGTGAGCGGCCTGCTGGCCACGCACCTGGGCTGGGGGGACGCGCTCTTCTCCGTGACGGCGCTGGGCGTGGGCGGCTTCGCGCTGGGCGGCTGGCTGGACCGGCGGCGGGAGCTGCAGCGCAAGGACGAACTGCTCGCGGCCCAGGCGCAGGCGAACCTGGGCTCGCTGCGCGAATTGCAGCAGCGCTACGACGAGGTCTACGGCAGCAACGTGGCGCTGGAGGACCGCGTCGCGGCGCGCACGCGCGAGCTGTCGGAGGCCAACACGAAGCTGGAGGCGGCGCTGATCAAACAGCGCGAGCAGGACCGGCTGAAGACGGAGTTCTTCGACAACGTGAGCCATGAGCTGAGGACGCCGCTCACGCTCATCCTGCTGTCGCTGGACGCGCTCCAGAAGGAGCCGGAGTCGCTGCCCACGGTGGTGCGCCAGCACCTGACGACGTTGGATAGGAGCACGCAGCGGCTGCTGAGGCTCATCGACAACCTGCTCAACCTGGCGCAGCTGGAGGCGGGCAAGGTGCGCCTGCGCCGCCAGACGGTGGAGCTGCACGGCTTCCTCACGTCGCAGCTTCTGCCCTTCCGCACGGTGGCGGAGAAGCAGGGGCTGACGCTCACGCTGGAGGGCGGGCCGCTGACGCCGGTGTCGGTGGACCTGGAGCGCATCGAGGGCGTGTTCCACAACCTGGTCTCCAACGCGCTCAAGTTCACCCCGGCCGGGGGCAGCATCGCGGTGCGCCTGCGCGAGGACGCCACCGATGTGCACGTGGAGGTGGTGGACACCGGGCTGGGCATGGCGCCCGCGGACCTGGCCGTCATCTTCGACCGCTTCGCCCAGGCGGACACGTCCGGCACGCGGCGCTTCGGGGGCAGCGGCATCGGCCTGGCGCTGGTGAAGGAGACGCTGGAGCTGCACTCGGGCGGCATTGAGGTGTCGAGCACGCCGGGCCAGGGCTCCAGCTTCCGCGTGCGCCTGCCCAAGGCGCCCGCGGTGGTGCGCGAGGAGGTGCGCGAGCGCCGCTACTCCGACCCGACGGCCCGGCGCGAGCGGCGCAGCTCCGGCCGCTTCGCCACGGTGCTGGCCGCGACCGTCACCGGGGCGCAGCGCCCCACGGAGCCGCAGGACCACTCGCGCGCGGACGCGAAGGCGCCCCGCATCCTGGTGGTGGAGGACGACGCGGAGATCCGCGCCTTCATCGCGGACATCCTCGCGCCCAGCTACCGGGTGCTGGAGGCGGCCAACGGCGAGGAGGGCGTGCGCCGGGCCATGGAGGACCGGCCGGACCTGGTGGTGTCGGACGTGATGATGCCGGTGCTGTCCGGCCTCAACCTGCTGGTGCAGCTGCGCGCCCATGCGCAGACGGTGGACCTGCCCGTCATCCTGCTCACCGCGCGCCAGGAGGTGTCCGCCAAGGTGGAGGCCCTGGGCGCGGGCGCCAACGACTACCTGGGCAAGCCCTTCAGCCCGCGCGAGCTGCTGGCGCGCGTGGAGACGCAGCTGCGGCTGCGCGAGGCCGCGGTGCGCGCGGCGGAGAACGAGCGGCTGGCCGCCATCGGCCTGCTCACCTCCGGCTTCGCGCACGAGGTGCGCAACCCGCTCAACGGGCTGATGAACGCGCTGATGCCGCTCAAGGACGTGCTCCAGGGGCGGGACACCGGCGGCGACCCCAACCTGGGCCCGGCGATGCTGGAGGTGATGGAGGAGTGCGGCCAGCGCATCCGCCACCTGGCGGAGTCGCTGCTGTCCTTCGTGCGCACGGCGGACAAGCCCGTGGCGGTGCGGTTGGACCATGCGCTCGACTCCACGCTCAGCGTGCTGGGCTGGCGCATCCCCCCGGGCGTCGCCGTGGAGCGCGCCTACCACTGCACCGACCCCATCTGGGGCGACCCCGGCACGCTCAACCAGGTGTGGCTCAACCTGCTGGACAACGCGCTGCGCGCGGTGGGCGACACCGGCCGCGTGCTGGTGGAGACGACGCAGCAGGACGACGACGCGGTGGTCAGCATCGTCGACAGCGGCGTGGGCATCCGCCCGGAGGACCTGGAGCGGCTCTTCCAGCCCTTCTTCTCCACCCGCGCCGCGGGCGAGGGCACGGGCCTGGGACTGGCGCTCAGCCGCCGCATCGTGTTGCAGCACGGCGGGCGCATCCACATCACGAGCCAGGTGGGGCAGGGCACCCGGGTGGAGGTGCGGCTGCCCATGCGCCCGCTGATGTCGGAGCCGCTCACGGCCACCCCGACTGGGGGTACGGGTCGGGGGCGGTGGACGCGGCGGCTCGGCTGACCGAAGGGGTTGTTCCCTGAAAGCGTGACTCCTCCGTGACTCTGCTAGAGTCGCGCGTCTTTCATTTCACCCCCTTCAAAGTCAGTACGAGGAACTCACGGCATGCAAAGCACCGTCGCCGCGGGCGAGGCCCGCAAGGGGCATCCCCCGGGCCTCTACCTGTTGTTCGCCACCGAGATGTGGGAGCGCATGTCGTACTACGGCATGCGCGGCCTGTTGGTGCTCTTCCTCACCGACAAGGTGCGTGGCGGCTTTGGCTGGTCCACGGCGGACGCGCTGAGCCTGTACGGCACGTACACGGGCCTCGTGTACCTGACGCCCATCGTGGGTGGCTACATCGCGGACCGCTACATCGGCCAGCGCAAGGCGGTGTTGCTGGGCGGTGTGCTGATGATCATCGGGCACCTGTTACTGGCGTTGCCAGGCACCAGCATCTTCTACACGGGCCTGGGCTTCCTCATCGTGGGCAACGGCTTCTTCAAGCCGAACATCTCCACCATGGTGGGCGGGCTGTACCCGGCGGGCGACGGTCGGCGCGACGGTGCCTTCACCATCTTCTACATGGGCATCAACCTGGGCGCGGTGCTGGGCAACTTCATCTGCGGCACGCTGGGTGAGCGGGTGGGCTGGCACTGGGGCTTCGGCTCCGCGGGCGTGGGCATGACCCTGGGCGTCATCATCTTCATGGCCCTCCAGAACCGGATGCTGGGCCAGGTGGGCCTCGCGCCCGCGCCGCGTCCGGCAGCGTCGGTGACGGCGGCGACGGATGGGAAGAAGTCCGGCTTCACCCGCGAGGAGTGGGACCGCATCATCGTCATCTTCATCATCGCGCTGTTCGTGGTGGCGTTCTGGACGGGCTTCGAGCAGGCCGGCGGCCTGATGAACCTCTACACGGACCAGAAGGTGGACCGCTCCATGTTCGGCTGGGTGGTGCCCACGACGTGGTTCCAGAACTTCAACTCCGTCTTCATCGTCGCGCTGGCGCCGGTGTTCGCGATGCTGTGGAGCTCCCTGGCGGCGCGCGGCAAGGACCTGAGCATCCCGGTGAAGATGAGCCTGGGCCTCATCTTCCTGTCGGTGGGCTTCGCCTTCATGCTGGGCGCCTCCAAGGAGAGCGCGGCGGACGGCAAGGCGGCGGCGTGGTGGGTCATCATGGCGTACCTCTTCCACACCATGGGCGAGCTGTGCCTGTCGCCGGTGGGCCTGTCCATGGTCAGCAAGGTGGCGCCCATGCGCGTCGTCTCCGCGATGATGGGCGTGTGGTTCCTGGCCAACGCTGCGGCGAACAAGCTGTCCGGCGTGCTGGGCGGCTACTCGGAGAAGATGGGCGAGTTCAGCGTGTTCCTCACCATCGTCGTCGGCGCGGGCCTGGCGGGCATCATCCTGCTGTTCCTCGCCCCCACGCTGAAGCGGATGATGCACGGCACGGACGAAGTGACGCCCGTGCCTGCCAGCACCCAGCAGGGCGGCGCGGCGCACCCGGCCACCTGATGCGACCCGGGCCCCGCGCCCGGGGGAGTGCTTGAAGACCGACGCCGGAGCGCTGTCACCGCGCTCCGGCGTTTTTCATTGGAGCCCGAGAGCCCCGGCCGCTGGGGCCCCAGCCGCTACGCCGGCTTCGCGCCCACCGCGGGCGTGCGGCCATCCAGCGGGGCCTTGGCGTCCGTCTGGAAGTAGTCGTGCACGACGAAGCGGCGCGCCACCAGCGCCATGCCCACCGCAGCCACCAGCGCCATGCCCGCGTAGAAGAAGAACTGCCCCGCGCCCGTGAAGACGTTGAGCGCCGCGGCGATGGCCACCGCCACGTTCGCGAGCGTGTTCGTCACCAGCCACACGCTCTGCACGGTGCCCTTCATCTCCCGGGGCGCCTGCGTGTACGCGAACTCCAGGCCCGTGGTGGACACGAGGATCTCTCCCACCGTCAGCACGATGTACGGCAGCAACTGCCACGCGATGTTCAGCGTCGTCCCGCCATTCATCACCACCTGGAAGAAGCCGGCGATGACGAACGACACCGCGCCGAACACCAGCCCCATGGGCATGCGCCGCAGCGGCGTCAGCTCCCACCCCATGCGCTGGAAGGCCGGGTAGACGATGGCCGTGAGGAACGGGATCAGCATCATCACCAGCAGCGGGTTGATGAACTGCATCTGGCTGGGCTGGAACACGATGCCGCCCACGTGCGGGTCCATGGCGCGCGCCTGCACCACCCAGGTGGACGCCTTCTGGTCGAACAACATCCAGAAGAAGGGGATGAAGGGCAGCATCAGCCCGGCCACCCGGAACACCGCCTTCACGCCCTCCACCGCCTCCGCCGGGTGCGCCGCCTTCGCGCGATCCAACCAGTGACCGCCCCGGGGGGCGTCCTTCTTGAACGCGCTGAACACCACCTTGAGGAACGAGTGCGGGTTGGGGCCCGTGGGCGGCACCAGGATGTAGTGCTTGCGGCCGGCCCAGAAGATGACCGTCGCCACGAACATCAGGATGCCCGGCACGCCGAACGCCACCGACGGCCCGAACTTCGTCATCAGCAGCGGCACGAACAGCGATGCGAAGAACGAACCGAAGTTGATGGTCCAGTAGAAGATGGCGAAGACCTTCTTCACCAGGTGGCTGTTGCTCTGCGTGAACTGGTCACCCACCATCGCGGAGACGCACGGCTTGATGCCGCCGCTGCCAATCGCGATGAGCGTCAGGCCCGTGTAGAAGCCCGTGGCGTTGTTCTCGAAGATCGCCAGGCACGCGTGCCCCGCGCAGTACACCAGGCTCAGCGCGAAGATGGTCTGGAACTTCCCGAAGAAGCGATCCGCCAGGTACCCACCGATGAGCGGGAAGAAATACACCCCCGCCATGAACAGGTGGAACAGGCCCTTCGCCTGCGCCTCGCGAGCCCCCGACTCCGGCACCTGCGTGCGCAGCAGGTAGTCGATGAAGAACACCGTCAGGATGTTCCGCATCCCGTAGAAGCTGAAGCGCTCGCAGGCCTCGTTCCCGATGATGTACGGGATCTGCGGCGGGAAGCGGTTGGACGGTGCGGATGTGTTCTCGGCCATGAAGCGGCGGACTCCCTGGAGACGGGGGGATGGGGAACGCGAACCCTACCCAAGCCTTCCTTGGGACTCCACCGTCGGACTCGCTCCCTGGCCGGACAGGCATCCAAGGCCCACGGGGATTGATGGCTATCCCAATAGAAACAGTTTGACGGAAATGTGTCTCACCTTATCGTGGCAAGGCTTCACGTCGTGTCGAGGTCCCACCGGGATGTTCACGGAGGCTGTCACATGAAGAAGTCGATGCTGTGGGTTGCCCTGGCGATGTCGATGTTCGGCTCTACCGCCCTGGCCGAAGAGGCAGCAGCGTGTCGCGGCACCGCCCCCGAAGCGAAGGCTTCGGCGCAGCGCGAGGCGTCGAAGCAGACGGCTCCGGACTACTCCCAGGTCCAGGAGGCGCCGACGGCGGAGTACTGCGTGCCGAGCAACTGCTCGACGTCGGCGGACTGCAAGAAGGGGTGGACCTGCAACCAGAAGTGCTGCGTGCCGAAGTAGGCAGGCCCTGACTGTCGTCCCAGGAGGGGGACCGCGGCGCGCTTCGGCGGCCACGGGCCCCCTTCTTCATGTCTGGCAATGACAAGGCGTGTCCTGGCGGGCAGGCGCGCCGCCCGCAGGTCTCCCCCGGCCGTCTCAGCGGCCGTCCCGGGCCGCCTGGGGGGCGACGTGGCGGCCCAGCCAGGCCTCCATCTCCCACAGCGCGTGCAGGATGGCGTCGCGGCCCTGGAGGACGTGGTTCTCCCCTGGCAGGCCCACCAGCCTTGCGGGCACCTGCCGGCGCTCCAGGGCGCGGTAGAGCGCCTCGCTCTGGAAGAAGGGCGTCGCCGGGTTCATGTCCCGCTGGCCGTGGATGAGCAGCAGCGGCGCGCGGATGCGATCCGCCACGAGGAAGGCGGAGGCGTCCTGGTACACGCCGGGGGCTTCCCACAGCGTGCGCTGCTCGCCCTGGAACCCGAAGGGCGTGAGGGTGCGGTTGTAGGCGCCCGACAGCGCGATGCCGGCCCGGAACAGGTCCGTGCGCGCCAGCAGCGTCACCGCCATGGCGGCGCCGTAGGAGTGGCCTCCCACCGCGATGCGGGCGGGATCCGCGATCTTCCTTCGCACCAGCAGGTCCACCGCGGCGCGGGCGTCCGCGATGAGCTGGGGCACGGCGGTGTCGTTGGGGAGCTGGCCGGCTGTCGCCACGACGGGCATCTCCGGCTCCAGCACCGCGAAGCCGCGCGCGGCCCAGACGCGGGGGGACAGGGGCCCGTCGTCGGGAAAGCGGTGGTCGCCCTGCGCGTCCCGGAGCATCGCGCGCGCGTCCGGGTGGTCGAAGGGGTAGGCCCAGAGCAGGGTGGGCAGGGCGCCCTGTTCGGGCCGCCAGCTCCGGGGCACGGTCAGTCGCGCCTTCAGGGCCAGCCCGTCCTCGCGCGTGTACCGCAGCACCTCCGAGCGGATCCGCTGGAGGGCCGCGGGTGCGGCGGTCCTTGTCAGCGCGCGGGCCGCTGCCTTGCGCGGGCCCTGGAGGAACAGGTCGGGCGGAGCCGTGGGGGACTCCCGGAGGAAGAGCAGGCGCCGCCCGTCCAGGACCGCGACGGGGATTTCATGGACGGGCCCGCTCGCGCGCCACAGCCGCGTCCGGCCGCCAGCGCCGTCCACCGCGTCCACGAAGGCCCGGGGCCCTTCTGGCGTCGTCAGCGTGCCCTCCACGAAGAAGGTCCGCGACGCGCAGGCCTTCCCGCGCGCGGCGGGGCCAGGCAGCAGCGACTCTCCTTCACCCGCGCGCAGCGCCCTCGGGACGGGGACCTTCCCTGGCGCTCCCGGGGGCTCCCAGCTTCGCCAGAGGTGGCCGCCGTCCTCGCGTGACACCTCCGCGATGGGGCCGCAGTCCGTGCCATCCCGCACCCAGGAGACGAAGCGCTGGGGGCCTCCTGGCTCCTTCGCGGGGGTGCCCGTGAAGGGCGCGGCGAGGGTGAGGAAGTCATCGCGGGCCGACGGGCTCGCGGACGTCCCGGCCGCTTCGACCCAGAGGAGCGTGGCGGTCGTCCCGGGCAGCCAGCGGACCTCCCGGGGCCCCGGCCTGGGGGCCTTCCTCGCGCTCACAGGCCGGGTGTCCACGGGCAGGTCCGCCACCGTGCGCACGGGCTGCCCGTCCCGGGTCCATACCTCGATGCGCCGCGCGAGCCGCTCCTCGGACAGCGATGAAGGGAAGGGCGCCTGCAACGACTCCACCAGCAGCCAGGCACCGTCCGGCGACGGCTCCGCGCGGACGATGGCGCCACTCCTGCCCAGGGCGGACACCTGGCCCTCCAGACGGATCCGCGCGAGCCGCGCTTCCAGGACGTGTCCTACCGGGGCCTGCGTCTCACCGTGGTCGGGCCCGGGCGCCGCGCGCTCCTGGATGTAGGGACCCAAGGGGGCCGCCGCGTGAGGCTCCGGCATCACGGGGCCTTCCGGCGCCAGCCTGCACACCAGCTCCCGTGAATCACCGGCCCACTCACACGGAGGACCGGCCACGCCGTGGAGGGCCACGGGGGCCAGCCGCCGCGCCTTCCCCGTGTCCACGTCCAGCACCCAGGGCTCCACCCGCTCCGGCGTCGCATGCGTGAAGGCCAGCGTCCTGCCGTCCGGGGACCAGCGCGGGTCCTGCAACCAGGGCGAGGCCGGAAGGCCCGTCACCGTCACCCGGTGTCCATCCGCCAGCCGCACCAGCGACATGGCGGTGAAGGGTGAGCCCGTCGCATGCGCCCGGTTGGAGAAGAAGTACAGGCCCGCGACCCGCAGCATCTCCTTCGGCAGGGACGTCGCGGTGCCGGGCCCGGGAGGCTCGCGCAGCAGCACCCACCGCTGCCGGGGCTCCAGGTCCACGAACGGCGCATCTGGCCGCAGCGCCCACGCTTCAACCTCCGGGGAAGGCCGCCGATACCCGGCCTCCTCGGCGGCCACCCCCCGGTCTGCCAGCAGCGTCAGCGCCAGCATCAATGCGGGGGCAAACCCGCCCGGGGAGCAGGCGACCCCGAGGGGCCTTCTCGTTGCCATTGGGAATATCCTGTTTGGCATGTTAAGCTGGATTGGTGGCAAAGGTGGGTCTGGCGGGATTTCGTCTGACTCTATCCTGGTCACGTCGTCCGTCTCGCTGTGGCAATCCATCGCGTCCTGGAGGACATCCCATGAAGAAGTCGATGCTGCTCGTGGCCCTGGCGTTCTCGATGTTTGGATCTACCGCGCTGGCCAACGAGGCCGCGTGTAGCAAGAAGGCGCCGCAGCCCCAGGCGTCGTCCTCGCGGCAGGAGGCCCCCGCCAAGGAGGCCACCACGCCGGACTTCTCGAAGGTGGACGAGGCGCCGCAGGCCGAGGCCTGCTTCCCGGCCGAGTGCGCCACCAACGCCGACTGCTCCAGCGGCCTGCGCTGCCGGCAGAAGTGCTGCGTCGTCCTGCCCTGAGCGGCTATCCGCGCCAGGCTCCCTGCTGAAGGGGAGGGGCGTCAGGGCGTCAACCCCGTCGCCTGCAACCTGCCGTGTTACAGACCCACGGCCTCTGTGACACGAAAGGTCTCAAGCTCATTCCAGACATGGGCTTCCGCCCATCAGCGTCGACGGTCGGCGGGATGGGCATACAGGTTGCTAACCCATTCCCGCTGACCTTGACCCGAACCGGAGGTTCCGTGCTGCCTGAGCTCTTCACACCCGGGGCACCTCGTGGGGACGTGCTCATCGTCGTCCCTCCGTTCGCCGCCACGGACTGCCCCTCGCTCGCGGCCCACCTGCTCCAGGCGTGCGCCCGGGACCGGGGCTTCCGTGTGGACGTGCTGTACGCCAACCTGACGTGGGCGGGCGTCATCGGCGAGTCCCTCTACAAGGCCATCTGTCGAGGCGCGCCCTACAGCGAGCTGAGCGGAGAGCGGCTTTTCTCCGAGGCGGCCTTCGGCCTGCCGCTGGCGGACCCGCGCGGCTCGGCGCCCGCGGCGACCGAGGACGAGCTCGCCAGCGAGATGAACCTCTCCGTGGACTGGCAGGCCTACCGTGACGCCTCACAACGGGCCTCCGCGTGGGCGGATGACCTGGCCCGGCGCATCATCGATGCCGGCTACCGCGTCGTGGGCTGCACCGTCACCTTCGAGCAGACGCTCGCCAGCGTCGCGCTGCTCGAGCGCATCAAGGCCCTGGCGCCCGAGGTGGTGACGATCCTGGGCGGAGGCAACTGCCAGGGAGAGATGGCCGAGGGGCTGGCGTCGCTGCGCTCGCGCGTGGACCACATCTTCTCCGGCGAGAGCGAGAAGGCCTTCGTGGACTTCCTGGCCGCGCTGGCCCAGGGCCAACGGCCGAAGACGCAGATCGTCCAGGGCTCGCCCTGCATGAACATGGACGCGCTGCCCACCCCGGACTTCGGCGAGTTCTTCGCCCAGCGCCAGGTGTTCCTGCCGGACACCGCACTGGCCGAGGCCGAGCTGTGGCTGCACTGCGAGTCCAGCCGCGGCTGCTGGTGGGGACAGAAGCACCCGTGCACCTTCTGCGGCTTCAACGGCGAGACGATGAAGTTCCGGGAGCGCACGCCGGAGCGCGTGTTGCGCGAGCTGAAGACCCTGGTCTCCGCGCACCCCACACGGAAGATCCTCATGGCCGACAACATCATGCCCCACACCTACTTCCGCACGCTGCTGCCGCGGCTGGCGGAGGAGGTGCCGGGGTTGGACATCTATTACGAGCTGAAGGCCAACCTCTCCCTGGCCCAGTGCCTGGCGTTGAAGAAGGCGGGCGTGGCCAACATCCAGCCCGGCATCGAGTCCCTGTCGACGCCATTGCTCAAGCGCATGGACAAGGGCCTCACCGGCCCCCAGAGCGTGCGCCTGCTGCGCTACGCGGCCACCGCGGGCCTCAACGTCTCCTGGAACCTGCTCTACGACTTCCCCGGGGACTCACCGGCCGACTACGAGGAGACAATCGCGCTGGTGCCGCTGCTGCGCCACCTCCAGCCGCCCGTGGGGCTGCACCCGCTCACCATCGACCGCTTCAGCCCCTACTTCATGCGCCCGGCCACCTACGGCATCACCCGGCTGACGCCCCAGCAGGGCTACGCCTCCGTGTATCCGGCCCACGCGGACCTGTCGAAGATCGCCTACCACTTCAATGGCGAGTACCCCAGCGGCGCGCGCCAGGCGCCGGAGCTCATCGCCCGGCTGAAGGAGGAGGTGGGGCACTGGCGCGAGGTCTGGTCCAGCGCGGCCCGGCCCGTGCTGGAGGTGCGCCAGCTCACCGAGAAGGCCTTCTTCCTGGTGGACCGGCGGGGCCTGGAGGGCACGCAGGAGGGCCGCTTCCTCACGCGGGAGGAGGCGCGCGAGGTGCTGATGCCCGCGCGGAATCCCAGCAGCACCACGCATGCGTGGGCGTTGGAGCGCCGCGTGGCCGCCCACGTGGATGGCTGGTTCGTCCCGCTGGCCACCGCGCCGGTGGACCTGCTCGTGCGGCTCGAGGAGGAGGAAAAGGAACGCGAAACGGGGCCCGTCACCCGGGTCCCCGGGCTCCAGGTGGCCGGCACGCCTCCGGCATCCCAGGGGGCCGCGTGATGGACACGGCGCCCACCGTCCCCGACCTGTCCGACCTGGCCCCGGCGGACGCGCTGCTCATCCTCCCGCCCTTCGCCGGCTTCTCCTATGGCGGGCTGGGCGTGCACCTGCTCCAGGCCTGTGCCCGTGAGGCCGGCCTGGAGGCGCGGGTGCTCTACGCCAACCTCCACCTGGCTGGAGAGGTGGGCCAGCGCACCTACGTGGACATGGCATGTGACTACGCCTGTACGCCGGAGCTGTTCGGCGAGCGCTTCTTCGCCCGGGCCGCGTTCGACCGGCCCGTGCTGGCGCTGCCGGAGGATGGCTCCCAGGACGAGCGCTTCACCGGCGCCATCGCCCAGTTCGGCATGCGGCTGGACCTGGCGCGCATGCGGGAGCTGGAGGCACGTGCCTACGACTGGGCGGACCGGATGGGCCAGGCCATCGCCCGGTGCGGCTTCCCTGTCGTGGGGGCGTCCACCACCTTCGAGCAGACGGCCGCCGCCATCGCGCTGCTGAGGGCCGTCAAGCGCCACCGCCCGGAGACCGTCACCCTTCTTGGCGGTGCCAACTGCGAGGGGGAGATGGCACAGGGGCTCGCGTCCACGGGGGCCCCGGTGGACTACATCTTCTCCGGCGAGAGCGAGGCCGCCTTCGTGGAGCTGCTGCGCGAGCTGCGCGCCGGCCGCCGCCCCGAGCGGCGCATCGTCACCAGCGCCATGCGCAGGGACATGGACGCCCTGCCCCGCCCCCGCTACGAGGAGTACTACGCCCAGCGCCAGCGCCTCCTGGAGAACCTGGGCGACCCCGCCAGGGAGACGTACGTCCTCTACGAGACAAGCCGCGGGTGCTGGTGGGGCGAGCTGCACCACTGCACCTTCTGCGGCCTCAACGGACTGGGCATGAAGTTCCGGGAGAAGTCCCCCGAGCGCGTGCTCACGGACCTGAAGGCGCTCCTGGACGAGCACCCGACGAAGCGGGTGTGGCTGACGGACAACATCATGCCCAGCAGCTACTTCCGCACGCTCCTGCCGCGCCTGGCGGCCGAGCTGCCCGGCGTGGAGCTCTTCTACGAGGAGAAGGCCAACCTCTCGCTGGACAAGGTCATGCTGCTGCGCGCCGCGGGCGTCACGCACATCCAGCCCGGCATCGAGGCGCTGTCCACGCCACTGCTCAAGCGGATGAACAAGGGCGTGTCGGCCGCGCAGAACATCGCGATGCTGCGCTACACGCGCGCCGCGGGCGTCACCAACTCCTGGAACCTGCTCTATGCGTTCCCCGGGGACTCGGCCCAGGAGTACGAGGACGTGCTGGCGCTGATGCCCGCGCTGCGCCACCTCAACCCGCCCCAGGGCCTGGGCCGGCTGCGCGTGGACCGCTTCAGCCCCTACTACGACAAGGCCCCGGAATACGGGGTCCGCAACCTGCAGCCCTTCGCCGCGTACGCGGACGTCTTCCCCCCGGGCACGGACCTGCGCAAGGTGGCCTACTACTTCACCGCCGACTACGACACGGGGATTGAAGGCCGCAAGGACCTGGTCCAGCAGCTGTGCGACGAGGTGGGGCGCTGGCGCGATGCCTGGGACAAGGGGACGCGCGAGGGCCCGGCGCTCGCCGTGCGCCGCGCGCGCCCCGGCCTCTTCATCCTGGTGGACACCCGCGGGCTGGGGCTGGGGCCGGAGGTGACGTTCCTCGACGAGGAGAAGGCCACCACCGTGTTGGTGGGCCCGCCGGGCAACGAGCGCGCCGGGCTGGAGGACGCGCGCGTGGCCTGGGCCGTCGCCCACAAGTACGGCGCCATGGTGGAGGGCCGCTACGTGCCGTTGGCCACCGCCAGCCCGGAGCTGCTCAAGGAGTTCGAGGGCGAGGCCCGGCGCATCTCCAGGGGACAGCCCCTGCCCGCGGCGGGACAAGGGGCGTGAGGCCGTGGTGCTCCTGCTGGCCCACTCCGAAGACCCGCTTGCGCGGGCGGTCCAGGCCCGGCTGTGGCGGGAGGGCGTCCGCGCCGTCCTGGCCGCCGCGTCACGGCCCGTGTCCTCGGTGCACTGGACGTGGCGCCCGCGCACCGGAGGTCCCGAGGGCGCCCTGGAAGTCGACGGGCAGCAGGTCGCCTTGAGCGCCCTCTCCGGAGTGCTCGCGCGCGAGCACGCGCCCTTCGTGCCGGAGCCGGGCATGAGCGAGGCGGATGCGCACTACGTGCGCGCGGAGGTCCGCGCCAGCCTGCTGGCGCTGCTGGAGGCCCTGCCGTGCTTCGTGGCCAACCGGCCCTCGGCGCCCGTCGCGCGCAGGCCCTTCCTCTTCGCCCCGGGCGCGCTGGACGCCGTGCGCGCCGTGGGGCTGCATCCCCCGGAGGCGCTCGTCACGCCGGACACGGACGAAGCAGCGCGCTTCGTGGGGGAGGGCCGGTTCCTCGTGGGCTCGCTGCGCGGAAGGGCCGCGCCCCAGGCCGCCGCGGGTGAGCCGCTGGACGTGCTGCTGCGCGCGCGGGTGCCCGCCTGTGTCATCCGGGTGCCGGACGCGCCGCTCGCGCGCCTCTATGTCGTGGGCCCCTCGCTGGCCGCGGCCGAGTGGCAGTCCGAGCCGGGCTCGCCCTGGCACCCCTGGGAGGCCCCGCCGCCGCTGGTGGACCGGGCCGTGTCGCTCGTGGGACGGCTGGGACTGGGCTTCGCGCGCGTCACCCTGGCGCTGGCCGGGGCCGGCACCTGCCTGGACGTGGAGCCCTGCCCTCGCCTGGAAGACGCGGCGGACGGAGTGACGACGCCCCTGACCGAGGCGCTGGCGCGGCGGCTCGCCGGCGAGGGGCGCGCGGCATGATTCTGCTCGTGGGCGCGCTGGCCAACCCGGCCCTGGCCTTCCTCACCGAGCGGCTGTTGTCCTCGGGCGCGGACGTCCTGCTGCTGGATGCCCGGCAGTACCCCGAAGGCTTCGGGCCCGTCTGGTCTCCCGGCGCGCCCGGTGAGGGACGCCTTCGCTGCGGCCAGCGCGAGGTGGCTCACGCCGAGCTGACGTCCGTGTACCTGCACCAACTCGATGAGGTGCTGGGGGCGTGGCGGCCCGCGGGCGTGCCGGAGGGGGACCCGCGCGAGGCGGGGCTGGCGGCCCTGGCCGCGTGGGCGGACAGCCTCCCCGGGCTCGTCGTCAACCGGCCGGAGCCGTGCCGCTCCAATGCGTCCAAGCCCTACCAGCAGATGATCGCCGCCCGCCACGGCTTCCGCGTGCCCGACACGCTCATCACCTCCGTGCCGGAGGACGCGCGCCGCTTCATCGAACAGCACGACGGGCGCGTCATCTACAAGTCCCAGGGGCCCGAGCGCTCCGTGGTGCGCCGCGTGTCCTCGGAGGACCTGGGGCGCCTGGACATGCTCCGCCACTGCCCGGTGATGTTCCAGGAACAGGTGCCTGGCACCGACGTGCGCGTCCACGTCGTGGGCACGCGCGTCTTCGTCACCGAGCTGCGCTCCGGCGCGACGGACTACCGCTTCGCCGAAGCCGAGGGCCACACGTGCACCCTTCGCGAGGCGAGCCTGCCTCCGGCCGACCTCGAGCGCTGCCTGGCGCTGAGCCAGGCCCTGGGCATGGTGGTGAGCGGCATCGACCTGCGGCGCACGCCCGACGGGGAGCTGTGCTGCTTCGAGGTCAACCCCGCCCCCGGCTTCACCTTCTACCAATCCGCCACCGGGCAGCCCATCGGCGAGGCCCTCGCCGATCTCTTGCTGTCCGGTCGCCCATGAGCCCGCAACCCACGAGGAGTTCCATGTCCACCCCGAGCGAGGCACCCTCCCTGGAGACCGCCTACCGTCCCCGCGCCGAATTGCAGTCCACCGTCATGGAGGGCGAAGCGGTCATCGTCGACCTGAAGAGCAACCTCTACTTCACCCTCAACTCCACCGGCACGCTCGTCTGGGAAACCCTCGAGCGCGGCGCCCCGCTGCGCGAGGCCGTGGCCCGGCTGCAGGAGCACTTCGAGGTGACGGAGGCGCAGGCGCGCGCGGACGTGGAGTCGCTCGCGAAGGAGCTCCTGTCCAGCGGCCTCATCCATCCTCGGGCGGATTGAGCCCAAGCCCCGGGAGCCACGCATGGAGCGCCCATCCCCCTTCATCGGGGCCGGACTGCGTCCCCTCTACCCGCCGGATGCGGTGGAGAACCCACCGGACCTGCCGCGCGAGGAGCTGCTGCGACTGGCGCGAGAGGTGCGCTCCAGGCGCTACCCGCCCGGCGCACCCTCGTGGGCTCCGCTCTGGCGCGCGTACCCGGTGCGCGCGGACGTGCCCTGGCGGCACACGCCCGAGGGGACCGTGGAGTTCATGCCCGGAGGACAGGGCCCGCTCACGCTCGACGGCGTGGGCGCCTTCGTCTGGGTGCGGCTGTCGGGCGAGCGCACGCTCGACGACATCGCCGGAGACATCGGCCGTGACTTCAACGCCGAGGAGGAGGTGATCCGCGAAGACCTGTACTGGCTGATGCAGCAGCTCATGCAGCGACAACTCGTTGTATTCCAAGGTGAATCCACATGCAGATGACCCAGAGCGTGGTGGCGAAGGGCACGTACGTGCCCCCCGCGCTGCGCAAGCACGACGGTCTCGTCGACCTCGTCAATCCGTACGCGGCCACCAGCACCAACCCGGGCACCGGCGGAACCATCTCCACCATCGAGCCTGTCCGCCCGGTGGCGGTGAAGGACCGCTGACGCAAGGGGGCCCACCCGGGCCCCAGTGACTGTCCGGTCCCGCGCTCGCGGGCGGCCCGGTGCCGCTGAGGCCGGGGCGCGGCGGCGCGGGACTGGCGGTCCGAACGCAGTGACGGCTCCGGGGCATCCACCGATGCTCCGGGCCACGAAGTCGTGCAGCACGTCACCCGCAGCAAGCAGGAGGCAGTGGACATGGTGGCGCCCGAATCGTGGCTCCAATCCCAGCACCTGACCCCGGAGCGGCTCGAAGGGTATCGCGCGCAGTACCGCGAGCACCCGGCGGGAGCTCTTGTCCTGAGGGACTTCTTCCAGCCGGAGGTGGCCATGTCCCTGGCGCGCTTCCTGGCGGAGGAGGCGCTCTTCGACATGCGCTACAAGCTCACGACCCACGACGACTACGTGCCCGAGGACGCGTGGTACGCGGCCCCGCCCGGGGACCGCTTCTATGTCATGAGCATGATGGCCGGAGTGCGCCCCGAGTGCCGGCTCAGCCGCAACGTGATGACGTTCCTGCGCTTCCGCTCGGAGTTCTTCGGGGCCCCCTTCCTGCGCTTCTTCGAGCAGGCGTGTGGGGTGACGCTGGACGGTGGCGACCTCTCGCCCCGCGTCATGGCGCGCAGCCACTTCGTCTCCCCCCACATCGACGACTTCGACCGGCGCCACGTGGCCTTCGCGCTGTACCTGTCGCCCGACTGGCGGCCGGAGTATGGCGGGGCCCTGCACTTCGTCACGCGGGATGGCGGCACCGTGCGGATGGAGGCGGAGTACAACAGCATCGTGCTCTTCGACGCGACGCGGGCCACGCTCCACTACGTGAGCGAGGTGCTGCCCGAGGCCGGGACGCACCGGCGCTTCAGCGTCGGCGGTTGGCTGTACGCGCCCCGGGCCGTGAGCTTTGCGCCGTGACGCGGCCGCGGGCGGAAGTGTTCCACGCGGAGGCGCTGCACAAGAGCTACCACTCGGACGGGCGTGAGGTGGTGGCGGTGGGCGGCGTCTCGCTGACGCTGGAGGCGGGCGAGGTGCTCGCCCTCCTGGGCTCGAACGGGGCCGGGAAGACGACGTGCATCAAGATGATGTCCGGGCTCATCCGTCCGGACGCGGGGACGGTGCGCGTGCTGGGCGGGGATCCGCACCAGGACGCGCGGGCGCTCACGCAGGTGGGCGTGGTGCTGGAGGGCACCCGCAACCTGTACTGGCGGCTGACGGCGCAGGAGAACCTGGAGTACTTCGGGGTGCTCCGGGGCCTGTCCGGGCGGCAGGCGCGGCGGCGGGCCACGGTGCTGCTGGAGCGCTTCCGGCTGTCGGACCGGGCGCGCACGCAGGCGCAGGAGCTGTCACGCGGCATGCAACAGAAGCTCTCCATCGCGGTGGGCCTGGTGCACGAGCCCCGGCTGCTGCTCCTGGACGAGCCCACGCTCGGACTGGACGTGGAGGCCGCCGAGGAGGTGAAGGCACTCGTGCGCGAGCTGGCCTCGGAGGGCTGCGCGGTGCTGCTCACCACGCACCAGTTGGACGTGGCGCAGGAGCTGGCGCACCGGGTCTGCATCCTCCACGGCGGGCGCGTGGTGGCGGAGGGCGAGACGCAGGCCCTGCTGGCGCGCTTCTCCGCCCAGCGCTACGTCATCCAGTTGGAGGAGCCCCCCTCGCACGCGCGGCTCCAGTCGCTCCAGTCGCTGGGGGCGAGCGCGCAGGGAGGCGAGGTCACCTGGCCCGGGCCCGCGGAGGGGCTGTACGGGGTGCTCCAGGCCCTGGCGCCGCTCACGCTGCTGCGGGTGGAGCGAGACAGGGCGGACCTGACCGAGGTGTTCCTCAAGGTGACGCGGCCGGAGGCCCTGCCTCCGGAGAGGGAATAGGCGGCCATGCACGGACTCTTCCTGGCGGAGCTGCGCCGCAGCTGGGCGCTGTCCCGGCGCTATCCGGGGGAGATGGTGACGATGCTGGTGTCACTGGTCCTCGTGTTCCTCATGCTGTTCTGGGGCGTGCGGTACGTGGCGGGCCCCGGACCAGGCGCGCTGGGGGACCGGCTGGACGGTCTCATCGTGGGCTATTTCCTGTGGAGCGTGGCGGCGCTGGGGCTCAACGGCGTGGGGTGGGCCGTCCAGGGTGAAGCGGCCATGGGGACGCTGGAGCAGCTGTTCCTCTCGCCCTTCGGTCCGGCCCGGGTCTTCCTGGCGCGAGTGGCCGCGGACCTGGTGGTGCAGTTGGGCGTGCTGCTCACGGTGCTGGGGAGCATCCTGATCATCACCGGCCGGACGCTGGCGCTCTCGCCGGGCGTGGTTCCGGTGATGGTGACGGTGGTGCTCGCCGCATGGGGCCTGGGCTTCGCGCTGGGCGGGCTGGCCCTGCGCCTCAAGCGCATCCCCAGCCTCCTGCAGCTGTCGCAGTACGGGCTGCTGTTCCTGGTGACGACGCCCTGGGAGGACTGGGGCGACACCGGCCGCTGGGTGGGGGCCGTGGCGCCGCTCGCGCCCGGTGCCGGTCTGCTGCGCGGAATGATGGCTCGGGGGGAGCCGCTGGAGATGGCCGGCTTCGCCATCGCCGCCCTCAACGGGCTGGCCTGGCTCGGGCTCGGGCTCTTCCTCTTTCACCTCGCCGAGCGCCACGTGCGCCGCGGCGGCGGGCTCGCCGGGTATTGAACGATGCATGGTCAGGACACATACCCCGGTGCCACAGGCTTCCTCCGCTGCCCCTTCACCCGCGATTTGACGGGTGTGGACATCGCCATCGTGGGAGTGCCCTACGACCTGGCCTCGACGCACCGGCCCGGTGCCCGCTTCGGTCCCAGTGGCCTGCGCGCCGCTTCCAACGGTGTCGCCGCGACGCCCTGGCCATGGGGCTTCAATCCCATGAAGCGACTGGGCGTCATCGACTACGGCGACTTCTCCTTCGACCCCGGCCGGCCGCAGGAGGTGCCCGCGCACATCACCTGGCAGGCGCATGAGCTGATCGAGCGGGGCATCTCGCTGGTGGCCATGGGAGGCGACCACTTCATCAGTTATCCGCTGCTGCGCGCGTATGCACGGAAGCACGGGCCGCTCGCGCTCGTGCAGTTCGACGCGCACTCCGACACGTGGCCGGGCGAGGAGGGCCGCATCAGCCACGGCACCATGTTCCACCACGCGGTGAAGGAGGGGCTCCTCCTCCCGGAGCACTCCGTCCAGATTGGCATCCGCACCTTCAATGCCGACCCGCTGGGACTGACGTGGCTCGACGCGGACCAGGTGCACGAGCGCGGCGCGGCGTGGGTTGCCAGCGAGGTCCACCGCATCGTCGGCGGCCGCAAGGCGTATCTGTCCTTCGACATCGACTGCCTGGACCCGAGCTGTGCGCCGGGCACGGGCACCCCGGTGGTGGGCGGGCTCACCACCCAGCAGGCCCGGGCCATCCTCCGCAGGCTCGATGGAGTCGAGTTCGTGGGCATGGACCTCGTGGAAGTTTCACCGCCCTACGACACGAGCGGCATTACCGCGCTGGCGGGCGCGACACTGATGCTCGACTACCTGTGTCTGCGAGCACTTCACCGCGAGGAAGCGCGTCCTTTGCAACCAGGGCAGAAGGCCGATGGAGGGTGACACGCGGACTGCGCGCCGGGCCGGAGCAGAGGCTGTGCCGCCCCTGGGGGCACAGACCGGCCCAAGCGGCCCATCCATGCCAGCAGCCTCCTGCGGCCACCATCCCCAGAGCAGGCGAAGACATCCGGCGCGAACGTCCGGCGCAGCCGTCCCTCCCAGTCCAATCGCGGTGTGCATTCCATCGTCGCAACGTGCGATGCCGCGCAAGCGCAGCCCGAGCTGGTCCAGCAGTCGCTCCTGGAGCTTTACCCACCCACCAGCCCGGTCCGCACTTTCGTGAGGCGCTGCAAGGGCGCCTACGCCGCGTCCACGCGCTTGCCCACGCGGGCCCGGCGCGCCTTGCCCAGCACGTGCTTCAGGTAGCGGCCCGTGTGGCTGGCCTCCACCCGGGCGACCTCCTCCGGCGTGCCCACGGCCAGAATCTGCCCGCCGCCCGCGCCGCCCTCCGGCCCCAGGTCGATGAGCCAGTCCGCGCTCTTGATGACGTCCAGGTTGTGCTCGATGACGAGCACTGAATTGCCCGCCTCCACCAGCCGGTTGAGCACGGACAGGAGCTTGCGGATGTCCTCGAAGTGCAGGCCGGTGGTGGGCTCGTCCAGGATGTAGAGCGTGCGGCCGGTGGCCACGCGCGCCAGCTCGCGCGCCAGCTTGATGCGCTGCGCCTCGCCGCCGGACAGGGTGGGGGAGGGCTGGCCCAGCCGCAGGTAGCCCAGGCCCACGTCCGTGAGCGTCTGGAGCACGCGCAGGATGTCCTTGTGCGCGCCGAAGTGCTCCACGCCCTCGCGCACGCTCATGTCCAGCGTCTCCGCGATGTTCTTGCCCTTGTAGCGCACGCGCAGCGTCGCTTCGTTGAAGCGCTTGCCGTTGCAGACCTCGCAGGGCACGTACACGTCCGCCAGGAAGTGCATCTCCACCAGCTTCACGCCGTCGCCCTCGCACGCCTCGCAGCGTCCGCCCTTGATGTTGAAGCTGAAGCGGCCCGGGCCGTAGCCGAACGTGCGCGCCTCCGGCGTCATCGCGAACACCTCGCGGATGGCGTCGAACACCTTGGTGTACGTGGCCGGGTTGCTGCGCGGCGTGCGGCCAATGGGCCGCTGGTCGATGTCGATGACCTTGTCCAGGTGCTCCAGGCCCTTGATGGACTTGTGCTTGCCCATCCGCTCGCGGCTCTCGTAGAGGGCCCGCGCCAGCGCCGGGTAGAGGATTTCGTTGATGAGCGTGGACTTGCCCGCGCCGGACACGCCCGTCACCGCGGTGAAGATGCCCAGCGGGATGTCCGCGTCCACGTTCTTCAGGTTGTTCTCCGTCGCCCCCACGATGGAGATCTGATGCTTGGGATTGGGCGGCCGGCGCGACTCCGGGATCTCAATCTCCTTGCGCCCGGACAGGTACGCGCCGGTGAGGCTGTTCTCGTCCGCCATCACCTGCTTGGGCGTGCCCTGGGACACCACCTGTCCGCCCAGCTCGCCCGCGCCCGGCCCGAAGTCCACCAGGTAGTCGGACTCCTCCATCGTCTCCTCGTCGTGCTCCACGACGATGACGGAGTTGCCCAGGTCGCGCAGCCGCTTGAGCGTGGCCAGTAGCTTGCCGTTGTCGCGCTGGTGCAGGCCGATGGAGGGCTCATCCAGGATGTAGATGACGCCCGTCAGCTCGCTGCCCATCTGCGACGCCAGCCGGATGCGCTGGCTCTCACCGCCGGACAGCGTGGACGCGGTGCGGTCCAACGTCAGGTAGCCCAGGCCCACGTCCACCAGGAACGACAGGCGGCTGCGGATCTCCTTGAGCAGCTCCTGGGCGATCTTCTCCTCCTGCTTGGACAGGTCCAGCTTCGTCAGGAACGCGCGCGTGTCGGTGATGGTCATCCGGCTCAGGTCCACCAGCGTGCGCTCGTGGACCTTCACCGCGCGGCTCTCCGGGCGCAGGCGCTCGCCCTTGCAGGACGGGCAGGGCTTGTCGCTGAAGTACTTCTGGAGCTCCGCCTTGCGCGCCTCCGACGTCGTTGTCTTGAAGTTGCGCATGGTGCGCGCGAGCAGGCCCTCCCACTCCATCTTGTACTGGCCGCTCTCACCCCACTCCACGGTGAAGGACTTGCCCTTGACGCCGTTCATCAGGGTGTCCTTCTCCCGCTTCGTCAGCTTCGCGTACGGCACGTCCAGGTCGATCTTGAAGGCCGCCGCCAGGCTCTCCACGAAGTCCGCCGTCCAGCCCTCGCCCCGGTTCATGCCGCTGGCCCACGGCTCGATGGCGCCGTCGCGGATGCTGCGGGACTGGTCCGGCACCAGCAGGTCCGCGTCCATCTCCGGCCGGGTGCCCAGGCCGTTGCAGTCCGTGCACATGCCCAGCGGGTTGTTGAAGGAGAACGACGCGGGCGTCAGGTCGCCGAAGGACAGGCCGCACGCGGGGCATGCGTTCAGTTCGCTCATCACGCGGTCGGACGCGAGCGTGCCCTTCTCGTCCGTGATGATGAGCGTGCCCTTGCCCTCGCGCAGCGCCGTCTCCACGGAGTCGGTGAGGCGCGTGCGCAGGTCCGGCTTCAACACCAGCCGGTCGATGACGAGCGCGATGTCGTGCTTGGACTTCTTGTCCAGCTCGATGCGCTCCTCCAGCTCCCGCAGCTTCCCGTCCACGCGCGCCCGGGAGAAGCCGCGCTTCTGCGCCTCCGTGAGCAGGTCCTTGTGCTCGCCCTTGCGGTTGGTGACGATGGGCGCCAGCACCTGGAGCTTGGTGCCCGCGGGCAGCTTCATGATCTCATCCACGATCTGCTGCGCGCTCTGCTTGCCCACCTTGCGCCCGCACTGGGGGCAGTGCTGCACGCCGATGGAGGCGTAGAGCACGCGCAGGTAGTCGTGCACCTCCGTGACGGTGCCCACCGTGGAGCGCGGGTTGTTGCTGGCCGCCTTCTGCTCGATGGAGATGGTGGGCGACAGGCCGCGCAGCGTGTCGTAGCGGGGCTTCTCCATCTGCCCCAGGAACTGGCGCGCGTAGGAGGACAGGCTCTCCACGTAGCGGCGCTGGCCCTCCGCGTAGAGCGTGTCGAACGCGAGCGAGCTCTTGCCGGAGCCCGACACGCCGGTGAACACCACGAGCTTCTTCTTCGGGATGTCCAGGGAGACGGTCTTGAGGTTGTGTTCCCTGGCACCGCGGATGGAGATGACGTCGGGCTCGGACATGGGGGCGCGCTTTATCACTGAAAGGGTGTTCCGGTGAACGCAAAGCCGTCCTACCGGAGGGATTCTGCGCGAACACCCGGCGCCGCCTCCCGCATCCCCCGGGCCGCCCAGGCGGCGCGCGGCCGTCTCCCAGCCATCACCCACCCCCGCGAAAAGGCGGACGGCCCTCCGGGACGAGAGGTCGGTGAGGCATCCACCGTTTTAGAAGGTTTTGCAGAGAGTTCCACGAAACGTTGAATCCACGTTTTGCGGCTCTGGATGCCTGCGCGAGTCATGCCGCCCGGTTGCCGTGTCGGCGGTGAGACGTCGCCTCGTTGGGAAGGCAGGCACCCTCGTTGCATCTTTCCACGCCAACCGGATCCACGTGCAGGGCAGTTCGGGGGGACACCGGTGCCAGGTGTGGGAAGGACGGGACTCTGTATGGGTGGATCTCGATGGGTGGCGGTGGCGGTGGCCTTGGCGATGGGAGTGTGGACGGGGGGCTGTGAGCGCCCGGCGTCACACCAGGCGCGCACGGGCTTCGCCGCCAGACCGGAGCTGCTGGAGTTCGGCGCGTCCGCGCTGGGCCGCACGAAGGCGATGAAGCTGCGGCTGGCGAACCAGGGGCGCGCGTCCTACCGCGTGGAGGGGGCCCGTTCGTCGCTTCCCAACGTCAGCATTCCCCCCTTCGAGCCCTTCACGCTGTCGGCGGGCGCGGAGCAGGAGATTGAAGTGCGCTTCACGCCCGACGTGGAGGGCGACGTCCAGGGACAGCTGGAGGTGCTCACCGACGCGTCGGGGGAGAGCGTGGCGCAGGTGCCCGTCACCGGGCGCGGCGTGAAGGCGCTGGTGGAGGTGCCGGAGACGGCGCTCGACTTCGGCAACGTGAGCCTGGGGCTGGTGGAGATGCGCGAGGTGACGGTGCGCAACCCGTCCGACGTGGAGAGCCCGCTGGTGGTGTCGGTGCACGGCTCGGACGCGGATCAATTCTCCGCCGGGGCGGAGCTGCCGTCGGTGCTCGCGCCGCATGAGACGCGCAAGGTGCCGGTGGCCTTCAGCCCGGTGCGGCTGGGCCCGGCGCAGGCGGCCGTGCACGTCACGGTGTGCGAAGGCTGCGAGCCCGCGGTGGTGACGCTCGCCGGCACGGGCGTCGCCAGCATGCTGGAGGTGACGCCGCTGCGCGTGGACTTCGGCCGGGTGGCGGTGGGCGCCACCGCGGAGGCGCGCATCACCGTGCGCAACCAGGGCTCGGAGGCGCTCAGCTACAAGGGCGCGGCGCTCCTGGAGGACCCGTCCGGCGTGTTCAAGGTGGTGAGCGCGCCGGTGCTCTCCAACGACCTGCTGCCGCCGGGCGCGGTGGCGGAGGTGCGCGTGTCCTTCACGCCCGTGGCCACGGGCCGGGTGCGCGACGGCCGCGTGGAGGTGGCCGTGCGCAAGCCGGACACCACGTCGCCGGGGCCCAAGGTGTCGCTCGCGGGGGAGGGCGGCGCGTCGTGCGTGGAGGTGACGCCCGCGCGGCTGGACTTCGGCGCGGTGGCCTTCGGCATGACGGCCACGCGCGACGTCACCGTGCACAACCACTGCCGCGACGAGGCGGCCGTCACGGGGCTCGCGCTCACCACGCGGACGGGCGGCTACTTCACGCTCGCGCAGCCGCCGGCCAGCCTGCCCGTGGCCCCCGGGAGCAGCGTGAAGGTGGGGCTGACCTTCAGCCCCCGCGTGGGCCTCACGGGTGAGAGCGGCGGACAGCTCACCGTCACCACGTCGCACGCCGGGGCCACCGCCACCGACGGCGTGGAGCTCGCGGGGGAGGGCCGGGCCTTCCCGCCGTGCGAGTACGTCCTGCCCCCGTCGCTGGACTTCGGCCAGGTGCCGGTCGGCTCGAAGGTGGCGCTGGGCGTGACGCTGCGCAACACCGGCACGCAGGCGTGCTACCTGTCGGCGCTGCAGCTCGCGTCGGGTTCGGACGGGACCTTCCAGGCGGAGCCGGTGGGCCACCGCGTGCTCGCGCCCGGCAAGAAGGCGACGCTCGTCGTGCGCTTCCAGCCGGACGTGGAGGGGGCCTTCCAGGGGCTCGCGGAGGGCTGGGTGAGCCACCCGACCCTGGGCCATCCCCTGGTGTCGCTGTCCGGCCGGGGCGTGCAGGGGTGCTTCTCCGTGCAGCCCACCACGGTGGACTTCGGCCTCAGCCGGCTGTCGTGCGGCGCGCGCACCCGCGAGTTCATGGCCTACAACGACTGTCCGGGCGACGTGAAGGTGACGGGCATGACGCTGGTGCAGCCCGGCCCGGAGTTCGCGGTGTCGGGGCCGCTGCCGGCCACGCTGCCGGCCGGGGCCCGGGTGAAGCTCACCGCGAAGTACACGCCGCGGGAGGAGGGGGACGACGCGGCGACGGTGCGCTTCACGCTGGCGGACGGCACCGTCTACAACGCGGGCCTGCTGGCGCGCGCGCTGTCGAAGACGGACCAGACCGACCGCTTCTTCCAGGAGGCGGAGGCGAAGGTGGACGTGCTCTTCGTCATCGACAACTCGGGCTCCATGATGGAGGAGCAGCAGAGCCTGGGGGCGAACTTCTCCGCCTTCCTCTCCGCCGCCACCGCCGCGCGCGTGGACTACCGCATCGGCGTGACGACCACCGGCCTGGACCCTTCGCCGGGCGGCTGGTCCGAGTGCCCCGGCGGCGCGCTCGGCGGTGAGAACGGGCGCCTGTTCCCGGTGGACGGCTCCAGCCCGCGCATCATCACCCCGGAGACGCCCAACGCGGCCCAGGTCTTCGCCACCAACACGCAGGTGGGCGTGTGCCACTGGAACGAGCAGGGCCTGGACGCGGCGTGGCGCGCGCTGTCGGATCCGCTGCTCTACAACCTGGACGACCCGCGCACGCCGCAGTCGGCGGACGGCAACGGGGGCTTCCTGCGCCAGGACGCGAAGCTGGCCATCATCGCGCTGTCGGACGAGGAGGACTTCAGCTCGCAGCCGGTGGCCTTCTACGAGACGTACTTCCTGGCCCTCAAGGGCAACGACCCGGCGAAGGTGACCTTCAACGCGGTGGTGGGCCCGGAGGACCTCTCCACCTGCCCCACCTCCAGCAGCTCCGGCACCCGCTACATGGCGCTCGCCCAGAAGCTGGGGGGCGTGGTGGACAGCATCTGCACGCCCAACTGGGCCGCGTCGCTGGAGAAGCTGTCGGAGAGCGCCTTCGGCCCCAACCGCAACTTCCCCCTGACGCAGAAGCCCGCGGACGCCGGGGCCCTCACCGTCCGGGTGGACGGCGCGCCCGTGGCCGACGGGTGGACCTATGACGCGCGCACCAACGCGGTCATCTTCGACCGCCAGCGCGCCCCGATGCCCGGCGCCCTGGTGGAGGTCACCTATCCCCTGGGCTGCCCGTAGGCAGGGCGGCCATTCGTCCGTCATCGGGCAGACGCGGGGGCGGGTGACTCGACAGCGCGGGACGGGGGGCTTTGAGTTGGGGCATGCCGCAGGACTCCCTCCTCGTCGCCGCGCTGGGTGACATCCACGGACGCTTCCACCGGGTGGAGGCGTGGCTGGATGCGTTGGAGGCGGCGCGGGGGCGCCGCGTGGACCTGGTGCTGGCGGTGGGCGACGTGGAGGCCTTCCGCCACGCGGACGACCACCGGCGCAAGGCCGCCAAGCGGGCCATGCCCGCGGAGTTCGCCGAGTACGCGGACCGCCTCAAGCGCGTGAAGCGGCCGCTGTACTTCATTGGCGGCAACAACGAGGACTTCGAGGCGCTGCACGACCTGCCGGATGGCGGCGAGCTGGCCCCGGACGTCCACTACCTGGGCCGCGCCGGCCTGCGCACGCTGGGCGGCCTGCGCGTGGCGTACCTGTCCGGCATCCACGCGCCGCGCTTCATCGACCAGCCGCTCAAGCGCCCCACGTCGCTGGATACCGCGAAGCAGGCCGGCTACTTCCGCACCGACGAGGTGGCGCGGGTGGCCGCGCTCCAGGACGTGGACCTGCTGCTCGTGCACGAGTGGCCCCGGGGCATCGTGCAGAAGGCCCGCGACGAACGGCTGGCCCCGGAGCGGCCGCTGCCCTCGCCGTGGATCGGCAACCCGGTGACGCGCCGGCTGGTGGACGGGCTGCACCCGCGCTGGGTGGCGTGTGGCCACTCGCACAAGCCCTTCGCCGTGTCGCTGGAGGCCCACGGGCGCCCGGCGTCGCGCGTGGTGTGCCTGGACCAGGCGGCGAAGCCCGACACCGCCGTCTTCTGGTGGGAGTTCGAGGGCCGCGAGGCCCGGCGCGCGGGCTGGGGCGTCAGCGGCGCCGTCGCGTGGCAGGTGGGCCAGCGCTGGGGCCTGCACACGCTGCCGCCGCTGACGGAGTCCGGGACCCCTGGCCCAGAGGGTTCGGCGGGCCCGGCGGGCCCGGCGGGTCCGGATGGCGGGCCGGGCAACGCGCCGCCCAACGACGGCGCTACAGCTTGACGACGTCCACGCCCCGGCGCGGCAGCTCCACGCGGAACTCCGTGTAGGGGCCGGCGCCGGAGAGCACCTCCACGCCGCCCTGATGGGCCTGGATGATCTGCTGGACGATGTAGAGGCCCAGGCCCAGGCCCTCGCCCCGGCCCCGGTCCTGCTGGCCGCCATGGAACGGGTCGAAGAGGTAGGGCAGCAGGTGGGGCGGGATGACGCCCACGTTGGTGACGGTGAAGCGCAGGGCGTCCCCCTGGGTGCCGTCCACGCGGATGCGCACCGGCTCCACGGTGTCGCCGTGCTGGAGCGCGTTGCCAATCAGGTTGGAGGCCACCTGCGCCAGCCGGTCCGCGTCCCAGTCCCCCACGAGGTCGCCGTCCTGCTGCACCTCGATGGTGTGCTGGGGCCACGCCGTCTGGTGCTCCTGCACCATGCGCTGCACCAGCAGGCCGAAGTCCGTCTCACCCCGGCGCAGCGGGATGCCGCCCGCGAGCCGCGCGCGCGCCAGGTCCAGCACGTCTTCAATCATGCGGCCCATGCGCTTGCCGGCGGTGAGCATGCGGCCCGCCGTCTTGCGCACGGCGTCGTCCTCCGTGCGGCGCAGGAGCAGGTCCGCCGCGGTGAGCATGGCGGAGAGGGGGTTGCGCAGGTCATGGCCCAGCACGGCGGTGAACATCTCGTTGAGGCGCAGGGTCTCCGCCAGCATGTCCAGCTGTTCGGCCAGCTGCTGCTTCTGCTGGTGCATGTGGAAGAAGACGTCCGCCTTGGTGCGCAGCACGTACGCGTCCAGCGGCTTGTAGAGGAAGTCCACCGCGCCCGCGTCGTAGCCCTTGAACATGCGGCGGGGGTCGCCCACGCCCGCGGTGACGAAGATGATGGGCACGTCGCGCGTGCGCTCCGAGCCTCGCATCAGCTCCGCCAGCTCGAAGCCGTCCATGTCCGGCATCTGCACGTCCACGAGCGCGAGCGCGAACTCGTGCTGGAGCAGCAGCTCCAGGGCGTGCGCGCCGGACGAGGCGCAGTACACCTCCACGTCGTCGCGCCGCAGCACGGCGGACAGCGCCAGGAGGTTCTCCTCCAGGTCATCGACGAGCAGGCACTTCACCCGGTAGGGCATGCCCTGGAACTCCTTTCGGGAGAGGCTCGAATCAGACAGCACCGCGACCTCCCCCTGCCCTCATCACGGCCGGCATCTGTTCACGAGGCAGCACCGTGTCCACCGGTCCCTGCGCGAGCGCCGCAGCCATGGTGGACACGGGCGCGGTGTCCGGCACCTGCACCCTCGTGACGCCGCCCACCGCGTCCCGTCCCAGCGCTCCTTCCGTGTCCACTTTCGAAAGCGGATGCCGCGCGGGCGCTCGCCCGCGTCGTGCCCGCCCGCCTGCCTGGCGCCCTAGAAGGCTCCGGAGACCCCCACCATCTGCCGGCCGAAGGAGGGATTGAGCGACAGGGAGGAGGCGCGGCCGGACGCGGAGGGGGCGTCGTGGGTGCGGCCGTGGAGGAGCAGCGGCACCGCCACGCCGAACGCGGAGCCGATGACGGCGCCGGTGAGCACGTCGGACAGGTAGTGCTTGTCCGCGCCCATGCGCAGCAGGCCCACGGACGCGGCCAGCGGCAGGCCCACGCCCCAGACCAGGGCCTGGTGCTTGTAGCCGCGCAGCGCGGCGACGGTGCCTGCGGAGACGGCCAGGGAGAAGGCCAGGTTGGTGTGCCCGCTGTAGAAGGACAGGTTGTTGTCGGTGGGGTGCGCGGTGAGGCCCTTGTCGGCGTCGGACAGGACGTGGACGAAGGGGCGCTCGCGGCCCACGGCGAACTTCACCGCCTGGTTGGCGACGGAGGCGAGGACGGCGGTCTCAATCATGATGGTGGCGTCCTGGGCGAAGTACTCGCCGGACGCGCCCGTCGCGTGGCCCGCGACGTACTGGGCGCCGAGCAGGCCCAGGGGCAGGCCCGCGAACCCGATGATGTTGCTCCAGGTGTCCGCGCGCTTGCGGGACTCCGCGCTGCTGCCCGCGATGCCCCGGCCCCAGCGGTCCAGGCGGTTGAGCGTGTCGGTGCCATCCGGCGCGCGGTCGCACCAGCGGCACCGGGCCGGGGCGAGGTCGTCCTTGAACACGGTTTCGCTGGAGATCCACAGCGCGCCCGCGGCGCCGGTGAGGATGCCGTCCCGGGTCCAGTTGAAGCGCAGCGCGTGCGGCGTGTCGGAGGCCGGCTCCTGGGCGGAGGTACGCGACAGCGGCGCCAGCGTCAGGAGGAGGAGCCAGAGGGGGAGGAGGGTCCGGAAGGAGGCGGGCATATGGGCGCGCGGAGCATAGGGGCGCAGGGCCCCCTGGCGGCAATTCCGGCGCCTGTCTTCAGCGGGCTGCTCCTTCGACGGGGCGCCCCTGGAGCCCCTGCCACGGGGGGGACGCCCCGGGTCGCGTTCCGGCTCCGCGACGTCGGACTTCCCGGGTTCCGAAGGGCGGCAGGCGGGCGGACAACGGGCCAGGGGGTGGGAATGCGACGAAAGGAGCATGAAAAGGGCGCCCCTGGCCGTTCTAGAGTCCTCGCCCCGCATGTCCCGCCCTGGCCGCACACTCCACGTCTTTCCCGATGCCGCGCGCCGTCAGGCCGCGCTGCGGGCGGAGCGGCGCGTACGGGGTATCTCCCTGGGGGCCCGGCTGCTGACGTGGGACGACTTCGTCCACGCGCTGGGTGGGGCGCGGGAGCTCAACCGGCGCCCCTGTCCGGCGACGGCGGCCCGCGCGGTGGTGGCCGGGCTGGGCGGCGCGCTGGGAACGACGCCGTTCGGGGACTACGTGCGCGAGCCCGCGTTCGCCCGGGCCGCGGCGGACGTGCTGCTGGACCTGAAGGCGGGCCGCCTCTCCGCGCGTGAGTTGCAGGACGCCGCGGAGGTGCTGCCCCCGGAGCGGCGCACGCGCGTGCGCGTCCTGGCCCGGCTGTATCACCTGTATGAACAGCGCATGGCGGAGCTGGGGCTCGCGGACCGCGAGGACGTGCTCCGGGGCGCCCGTGAGGCGCTGGACCGGGGCGCATGGCCGGCGGGCTGGGACGGGGTGACGGGCCTGGTGCTCCACGGCGTCTACGACGTGCGGCCCTCGAAGCTGGAGCTGCTGCTGGGGCTGGCGGCGGCGTGCGAGTCGCGCCGGGTGTCGCTGCGCGTGGAGACGCCGGTGGGTGGCTCGCCGGTGGCGGACGCGGCGCTGGCGGCGCTGTTCCGGGCCTTCGAGAACCGGGGCGAGTCGATGCCCCACGTGGACCTCTTCAAGGCGGACGTGACGTTCGAGGGCCGGCCCTTCACCGACCTGGGCCGTCACCTGTTCTCCCCCCGCTCCGCGCGCGACGTGCTGAAGGACGCGGTGGACGGGCTGTCGGTGTGGAACGCGACGTCCGCGCGCGAGGAGGCCCGCATCGTGGCCCGCGACGTGCGGCGGCTCATCGCGGCGGGCAGCGCGCCGTCCGACATCGCCATCGCATACCGCGACCTGGGCCCGGAGGCGGGCTGGCTGGCGGAGGCGCTGGGGGAGCTGGGCGTGCCCGCGCGCCTGCCCTGGGGCGAACCGCTCGCGCTCGCGGGGCCGGTGCGGCTGGCGCTGGAGCTGCCGGTGCTGATTGAGGACGGCTTCCCGGCGGAGCGCGTGGCGGAGATCGTCGCCAGCCGCTACGTGCCGTCGTTGTCGCGCGGAGGGCCGGACGCGCCCGCGGCGCTCCTGGCGTTGGCGGCCGCGCGGGATGACCGGCTGGGCGCGACGCGGGGCAAGGGCGCCTACGACGTGCGGCTGGAGGACCTCGCGCGCCGGATGCAGGCCCAGGGCGGTCGGCACAAGGAGGACGCGGTCCGGGTGATGGCCGTGCGCGCGCTGCGCGACCGCGTGATGCGGCTCATCAACGAGTGTCGCCACATCCCGAAGGAGGGCACGGCCGCGGAGCTGGTCGCCGCGTGGTGGAAGGTCGTGGAGCGGCTGGGCCTGCTGGACTCCGCGGGCACGCTGGAGCCGCGCGAAGAGGGCAGCCTGGGGGCGCGCATCGAGGACGCGAGGGCCCGGGACGACGCGGCGCTGGCGGCGTTCCGTCAGCGGATGGAGGCCCTGCTGCGCTCCCTGCGCGCGGTGGGCGGCGGCCCGGAGCTCACCCGGCGCATGCTGGGGCGGTGGCTGGCGGATGCGCTGCGGGACGTGCGCCTGCCCGCGCGGGGACCCACCACGGGCGCGGTGGAGGTCCTGGACCTGGCCGAGGTGCCGGGCCGCACCTTCCGCCACCTCTTCGTCGCGGGGCTCACGGAAGGACGGCTGCCCGGGCGTGACCCGCCGTCACCGCTGCTGGGAGACGCGGAGCGCGTGGCGCTCAACCAGCACCTGACCCGGGACGTGTTCCGGCTGACGGGCGGCGAGTTCGACGACCGCGCGCCCTGGAGGCTCACGGAGGACCGGCTCCTCTTCGCCAGCGCGCTCGCGGCGGCGGAGGCGTCGTTGAGCCTGTCGTTCGCGGTGAAGGCGGCGGGAGGCCAGGAGCAGGTGCCCTCCGCGTTCCTGGAGGAGGTGCGCCGGCTCACGGGCCACCACTGGCGCACGCGCACGCTGCCGCCGGTGCTGCCGCTGGACGAAGTGCTCACGCGCGCGGAGCTGCGGCGCACCGTGGCGCTGGAGGCCCTGGCGGGGCAGTCCTACCCGGGCCTGCGCGTCACCGAACCGGATCCCGCGGGCACGGTCCTCAAGGAGCGCTTCGGGACGGAGGACTGGTTCCGGGGCGCCCGCGAGCTGGCCCACATGGAGGCCGCGCGCCTGCGCTTCTTCGGCAACGAGGAAGAGGCGCCGGGCGAGTTCACCGGTGGCGTGCAGGGGCCGGAGCTGGAGCAGAAGCTGCGGGAGACGTTCCACTTCGGCCTGGAGCGGCCGCTGTCCGCGAGCGCCCTGGCCCGCTTCGGCAACTGCGGCTTCCAGGGCTTCATCGCGTACGGGCTGAAGGTGGCGGAGCCCGTGGTGCCCGGCGAGGAGTTCGACGCCCGGGGACGCGGCACCTTCTGGCATCGCGTGATGGAGGAGGTGTTCAAGGCGCTCCGGGACGAGAAGCTCCTGGGGCAGGCGCCGGAGGACATCCCCAAGGAGGTGCTGGAGAAGGCCGTGAAGAAGGCCAGCCGGCACTTCGAGGAGCTGCACCACGTGGGGCACCGCGAGCTGTGGAAGCTCGCGGGAGAGAAGGCCCACGCGATGGTCCGGCGCATCCTCACGGATCAGGGGCGCGGGCTGCCGTTTGATCCGCTGAAGCCGGAGGGCTTCGAGCTGAAGTTCGGTCCCGCGGCGAAGGACCCTCGCTGGAGCGACGTGAAGCTCCTGGTGGCGAACGACGCCATCGTCTTCGAGGGGCAGATCGACCGGCTGGACACGGCCGGCGTGGAGGTGGGCGTCATCGACTACAAGACGGGCAAGTTGGACAAGCGCACGCTGAAGGAGAACCTGCTGCGCTCGGACTTCCAGCTCCCGCTGTACCTCTACGCGGCGCGGGAGAGCGGCCACGTCGGCGCGCGCAACGCGGCGTGGTTCTCGCTGCGCACGGGCGCCAGCATCCACCTGTCGGACGTGATGCCGCCCGCGGAGCTGGAGGACCTGCTGTCCACCGACCCGGAGGTGCGCCAGCGGGTGGCGGACGCGCAGGGCCTCAACCTGCCCAACGCGGTGGAGATGCTGGTGACGCGCCTGCGCAAGGGGGACTTCCCGGCGCGGCCCAATGACTGTGGCCGCTGCGGCTACCGCGCGGTGTGCCGCATCACCGAGCGGCGCGTGATGGACGAGGGGGGCGGATGAGCGACACCGCGCCCCACATGCTCGCGCTGGAGAAGAACCTGGCCCTGATGGCCGGCGCCGGCGCGGGCAAGACGTACAGCCTGGTGACGATGACGCTGCACCTGTTCGCGGGCGCGCGGGAGGCGGTCCCCACGCCGCTGATCGCCGGAGCGCGCGAGGCGGGCTCCGCGCTGCGGCCGTCGCGGCTGGGCATGCTCACGTTCACGGACAAGGCCGCCGCGGAGATGCGCAGGCGGGTCCGTGAGCGGCTGGACGCGCTGGCCCAGGGCGACGTGCCCCTGGACGCGGAGAAGGACCTGAGGGCGTCGCTCGCGAGGCTGGAGCGGCCGTTCCCCACGCAGGACGAATGGCGCAAGGTGCGCGAGGAGCTGGGCGCCGCGACGGTGGGCACCTTCCACTCGCTCTGCGGCCAGATCCTCCGTCGCGCGCCGCCCTCGGTGGGCATCGATCCCGCCTTCGAGGTGCTGGACGAGCTGGAGTCGTCGGGCCTGCTGGAGGACGTCACCGAGCGCGTGGTGCTGGACGCGCTGGAGGGGGGCGACGCGAAGGTGCGCGAGCTGTGCGCGGAGCTGGGCTTCTCCGGTTCGGGCTTCTCCGACGGGCTCGTGGCCGCGCTGATGGACGTCTACCGCACGCTGCGCGAGGAGGGCCTGAAGGCGGCGACGGCCCGCGTGGGCGACGGCGCGGCGGACAAGGTGCAGCTCGAAGGCCTCATCCAGGACTGTCGCCGGCTGTGCACGGAGGCCCGCGCCCAGGACGCCAAGGGCGAGTGGAGCCCCCTGCTGTCCGTGTGTGAGCGGGCGCTGGAGGGGATGACGCCGGACACCTTCCTCCAGACGGAGCGCTTCCCCGCGCTGAGGAACGCGTTGCTGTCGGAGCCGCGCAACCTGGCGCACCTGCGCAAGGGCGCGGGCGCGTGCCTCAAGGAGCTGCTCTGGAGGGTGAAGGGCAAGAGCGATGGCTCGGTGCGGAGGCTGGAGGATGCCTACGCCGCGTGGCGCACGGCCCCCTTCGAGGAGACCTTCCGCGACCTGCTGGGCCAACTGGAGGAGCGCCACGACGCGGAGCTGTCGCGGCGCAACGTGTTCGACTTCACGTCGCTGCTGGTGAAGGCGCGCGACCTGCTGCGCGACCATCCGGAGTTCCGCCAGCAGATTCAAGAGCGGTTGGGCGCGCTGCTGGTGGACGAGTTCCAGGACACCAACCGGTTGCAGCTGGAGCTGGTGCTGCTGTTGTCGGAGCGACGGGAGGGCGGCCCGCGCGAGCTGGCGCCGGGCGCGGACCTGGTGGCCGCGCTGCCGCTGGAGCCCGCGTTCCTGTGCGCGGTGGGTGATCGCAAGCAGTCCATCTACGAGTTCCGTGGCGCGGACGTGTCCGTGTTCACGGTGCTGGCGGACAAGATTGAAGCGGAGGGCGGGGCGCGCGGCTTCCTCCAGCACAACTACCGCTCGCTGCCGGGCGTCCTGTCCTTCTTCAACCGCGCGTTCGCCGGGCTGCTCGTGGCGAAAGAGGCGACGCCCCGTCCGTTCGAGGTCGTCTACGACGCGGCGACGGACGACCTGTCCCCCACGCGGCCGGAGCTGGCGGACGGGCCGGTGGTGGAGCGCTTGTCGCTGCCAGAGGCCGACACCGCCCCGGAGCTGCGCGAGCACGAAGCGGACGCGGTGGCCCGGCGGCTGCGGGTGATGCTCGCGCCCGGTGCGCCCGCGACGGTGATGGCGGAGGACCGCAAGGGCCTGCGCCCCGCGAGGGGCGGGGACGTGGCCATCCTCTTCCGGACCTTCACGCACCTGGAGGAGTACCGCACCGCGCTCATCCGTCACGGCGTGCCGCACCGGGTGCTGCGCGGGCGCGGCTTCTACGGGGCACAGGAGGTGCGCGACCTCGCCTCGCTGCTGGCGCTGCTGTCGGACGCGGACGACGCGCTGGCCTTCGCCGCGGTGCTGCGCTCGCCGCTGGTGGGCCTGTCGGACGCCGCGCTGTTCCGGCTGGCGGGAGACCTGCCCCTGTCGCTCGGTTCACCGCGCCTGGTGGACGCGAACGTGCGCGCCGCGATGTCCGCGCGCGAGCAGACCCGGCTGGCGTGCTTCCTGGACCTCATCCCGGTGCTGCGGCGTGAGCGGGATCGCCTGGGCGTGCACGCGCTGCTGCACGCGGCCCTGGAGGCGACGGGCTACCGCGAGGCGCTGGCGGGCTCTCCGTACGCGGAGCAGGCGAGCGCCAACGTGGAGAAGCTGCTGTCCCTGGCGGCCAGGAGGGACGAGCGGGGGACGGGCAGCTGCGTGGCCTTCGCGCGCGAGCTGCGCCAACTGGCGGACTCCGACCCCAACGAGGCGCAGGCGGACCTGCTGGACGAAGGCGATCCGCGCGCCGTGCAATTGCTGACCATCCACCGCGCCAAGGGCCTGGAGTGGCCCGTGGTGGTGGTGCCCGGCATGGGAGGCCGCAGGCGCACCACGTCGGCCCGCGCCTACTTCGAACGCTCGTTCGGCCTGGCGCTGCGGCCCTGGATGCCGGACTCGCTGGACACCTTCACCTCCGAGCGCTTCGAGGCGGTGCGCGCCGAGCTCAAGGCCCGCGAGGACGCCGAATACCTGCGCCTGCTCTACGTGGCCCTCACCCGCGCCAAGGACCTGCTGGTGTTGTCGGGCGGCGAGGAGAAGCGCGCGGGCACCGATAGCTGGTGGCACCGCGTGGATCGGCGCCTGGACGCGGATCCGGAGCTGCGCGAGCTGGCGAAGGACGTGGACGTGGAGCGGTTGCCCCCGCCCGCGGATCCGGAGCCGCCCACCGAGGAGCAGACCCTCCAGGCACGGATCCGCGTCGAAGCCGCCCTGGCCCGCGTGGCCGAGGCCGGGGCCTCCGCGTTCGGGGAGGATGCCCTCCGGGCGGGACGCGCCCAGGCCCCGCGTCCCGACGCCGACCTCGAAGAGGGGGACTCGGCGTTCTCCGATGCGCCGGCCATCGCCTCCGTGCGCGCGTTGCAGGACTTCCTCTCGTGCCCGCGTCGCTATCACCACCACCACCGGCTGGGGCTCGCCGTCGGCTCGGAGCCGTGGGAGGCGCCCGCGCGGTCGTCCCCGCTGCTCGTGGAGTCGGAGGGCTGGCTGCCGGTGGAGCGTCCGGATCAACTCGTGACGCGGTTGTTACGGGAGGTGGACCTGTCGCTCGCGGGGCCGGACGCGGAGGGCTCCGAGCGCCGGGCGCACCTGGAGCAGCTGCTGCGCGGCGCGGGGCGGGATCCTGAGGAGGAGGACCTGGGCGCCGTGCTGACCACGGCGGAGCGCTTCCTGGGCACGGCCTTCGCGAAGCGGCTCGCCGCCTCTCCCGCGTCCAGCGTGCACCGGGGGCTCGACTTCGTGCTGGACCTGGAGGGCGGGGCCGCGCTGGAGGGGGTGTTGGATCTGCTCTGGGAGTCGCCAGAAGGCGAGGCCGTGGCGGTGCTCCTGCGCCCGGGGGCCCGCCATCCGCTGGGCCCGGCCGCGTGCGCGCATGAGCTGGCGGCCCTGGCCCTGGCGGCGTCGCGGATGGTGCGCGACGGGGTGCCTGTGCGGGTGGGAGTGGCCTTCCTGGGGGAGGGCTCCCCGGAGCCGGAGTTCCTTGCGAGCGGTGCCGGGGATGAAGCGGCTGCGCACCGGCTCGCCCTGGGGGTCCGGGCGCTTGTCCAGTCCGAATCGATGGGGGCGGGGGCGGGGTGGGACAAAGCGGCCTGCCAGGCCCTTCATTGCGGCTTCGCGGAACACTGTCACCCGGCCCCTCCCGCGTGCTAAGCGGCGGGCACCATGCCGAACGTCGTCGTCATCGGAGCGCAGTGGGGAGATGAGGGGAAGGGCAAGGTCGTTGACCTGCTCACCGAGCATGCCCAGGTGGTCGTCCGTTTCCAGGGCGGCAACAACGCGGGGCATACGCTGGTGGTGGGAGGCCAGAAGACCGTCCTTCACCTGATTCCCTCGGGCATCCTTCACCCGGGCAAGACGTGTGTCATTGGCAACGGGGTGGTGGTGGATCCCGCCGTCCTCGTCGGAGAGATCGACGCGCTCAAGGTGCGCGGCTTCCTCAAGGATGATGCGCAGCTGCTCATCTCCGACAACGCCCACGTCATCTTCCCGTGGCACAAGCTGCTGGACAGCTTCCGGGAGAAGGCCCGTGGCGGCAGCGCCATTGGCACCACGGGGCGCGGCATCGGTCCGTCCTACGAGGACAAGGTGGCGCGCCGGGGCATCCGCGTGCGCGACCTGCTCCACCCGGAGCGCCTGCGCCGCCGCATCGACGAGCGCCTGCCCTCCGCGCTGGACGAACTCAAGGACCTCTGCGCCCAGGCGGGCGTGGACGTGCCCCGCCTGGAGACGCCGCAGATCCACGCGGAGTTCACCGCGCTGGGTGAGCGGCTGAAGCCCTACGTGCACGACGTGTCGCTCTTCCTCTCCGGGCAGGTGCGCCGGGGCGCCCGCATCCTCTTCGAGGGCGCGCAGGGCACGCTGCTGGACGTGGACCACGGCACCTATCCGTTCGTGACCAGCTCCAACTGCGTGGCGGGCAACGCCGCGGTGGGCTCGGGCCTGGGGCCCACGGCCATCGACAAGGTGATGGGCATCAGCAAGGCCTACACCACGCGCGTGGGCGGCGGGCCGTTCCCCACGGAGCTGAGCGACGAGCTGGGCGACCGGCTGCGCAAGGTGGGCGACGAGTTCGGCGCCACCACCGGCCGTCCCCGCCGCTGCGGCTGGCTGGACGGCGTGGTGCTGCGCTACGCGGTGCGCGTCAACGGCCTGTGGGGCATCGCGCTCACCAAGCTGGACGTGCTGAGCGGCATCAAGACGCTCAACATCTGCACCGCGTACGAACTGGACGGCGAGCGCGTCACGGAGCTGCCCGGTGACTACGAGGACCTGGAGCGCGTGAAGCCCATCTACGAGTCGCTGCCCGGCTGGGACGAGAAGATCGCCGGCGTGCGCACCTTCGATGAGCTGCCGGAGGCCGCCAAGCGCTACGTGCGTCGCGTCGAAGAGGTCAGCGGCGTGGAAGTGGTGTGCGTCTCCGTCGGCGCGGATCGCGGCGAGACGGTGCTCTTGAAGAACCCCTTCCGCGGCTAGGAAGGGCGTGGACGCCCGGCGCCGCCGGGGATTGGCCTAGAGGGCCATCCCCGGAACGGGCATGCCGGGCCTGTCCCAGGCCGCACCCACCGCCGTCCCCGTGGAGGTCGCGTGCATCACGCGCGGCCCGTGGACGTGGTGGTGGTGGCGCAATCCCCCGCGGGTCCCCAGGCCTTCCGGGTACGTCCCAGCGCATGCATCGCCCCTTCGCGGAGGCCGGACGCACGGCGCGCACGGGGTGGGAATGCGGCTGGATGCGCAGGATGGGCGTGACCTGCGCTACGGTGTCGTCCCCCCTGCCTCGGGTAGGGTCTGGGGTGCCCCTCCTCTCTGCGATCGCAAGGTCGGCTGACGGACGGTGGGGCGCGACGGCAGGAATCCTCGCCCGCCGGGGGCGGGGACGGGAGAGGGACATGGTTCGCACGCGCAGGTTCCAGCTCGGTGTGTCGGCGGTGGTGTTGCTCGGCACGGCGTCGACGTCCGCCTGGGGGCAGGGGCCGACCCCGGCGAAGGACGGTGTCACCCGACCGGCAGCCCCGGTGGTGGGTGCCCCCGGGACGGCACCGGCCGCCGAGACGAAGACGCCGGCCCCATCGGGCGAAGCCTCCGCCACCCGTGCCCAGGGCGCGTCCGCCGAAGCGAAGGGCGCCGCCGCGCCTGCCCCGGGCGTCGCGCCCGCCCGGCACGCGGAGCCGGCGCTGGTGGATCCGCAGCGCACGTCGCAGGTGGTGCTGGCGGCCACGCGGATCCGGGACGGGGACGCGCTGATGCGCGAGCGTCGCTACCGTGAGGCGGCCTTCGCCTTCCTCGACGCGAAGCACGCGGCGCCGGAGCACGTGGAGGCGCGCTTCAAGCTGGGCAACGCGCTGGCGGTGCTCGGCTACTACGGGCGCGCCATCGAGGAGTGGGAGCGGGCTTCGCAGCTCACCCAGGACGCGGCCATCCGCCAGAGCGCGCAGGACAACATCACCCGGGCGCGCGCGAAGCAGGTGGAAGCGGGTACTTCTCCGCAGGCCGTGGGGCAGCCGCCCGGCTCCGGTCCCGTGGCGGACACGACCCGGACCCAGGCCCGCCGGGCCTACGAGCAGGGCGTCCAGCACATCGGCCAGCGCTCCTACGCGGCCGCGCTCCAGACGCTGACGCAGGCCATCCAACTGGAGCCCATGCTGACCGTGGCCTACACCGCGCGGGGGAGCGCCAACATCGGGCTGCGCCGGTACGCGGAGGCCGCGGCGGACTACCAGTTCGCGCTGAAGCTGGAGCCGGACATGGCCTCTCCCCTGTACGGCCTCGCGGAGGCGTACCGGGCCCTGGGGCGCAACCTGGAGGCCCGGGACCTCTACGCCCGCTATGCGAAGTCCAGCGCGGCGGACGTGCGCCCGGAGCTCCAGGCGGAATCCCGCCAGAAGGCCGAGCGCCTGCGCTGACTGCCCGGTTGGAGAGCGACCGGGCACCCCGAAAGGGGCTGTCCCCATCACTATTTTACGAGTCATGGACGGACTCGAACGGACGGTGGAGGGGAAGCAGTCGCAGCAGGTCTTTCGCCCCCGGCGGGTGCTCGCCGCGACGATGGCGGCGGCGGGCCTGCTGTGGCTCGGAGTGCTCGTCTACCTGCTCCGCTTCGACGGCGTGCCGCTGAAGACGTTCCTGTCCGCGGCCTTCTTCGTCCTCTTCTTCGCGGTGTCCGTCGCCTACTACGGACGCACCCGCATCGAAGTGGACTCCCGGGGCATCACCTGTCGCGGCATGGTGCGCACGCGTCGCTTCTCCTTCGCGGACATCCGCAAGCTGGACGTGCTCCCCGGCCCGGTGACGGTCTACGCCATCCGGGGCCACAAGGGCTTCGTGCACTTCACCAGCTTCTTCCGCCACCACCGCTACCTGGCCACGCTCCTGGTGGAGCGCGCGGGCCTCTCCCCCCTGCACGGCTGACGCTCGGCGCCCGGCTTCACTCCGCCGTCGTCAGCACGTAGGTGAGGAGCAACCCGACCAGCGCCAGCACCGCGCCCACGGCGACGAGCCACGCCTCCGAGCGGGGGCCCCGTGGCTCGTGCCCGGGAGGCACGAGCGTCCCGGGCCCTCCGTCGTCCGGCGGCACTGTCGGGACGGGCTCGCCGCCCTCCGGAGCCTCGTCGAAGGCCGCCTGGAAGCGCAGCAGGGAGCGCCCCAGCTCCACGACGTCGCCATCCGCCAGGAGCCCGGGCGCCTCCAAGCGCACGCCGTTGAGCAGCACGCCGTTGGGCGTGCCCAGGTCCTCCAGCATGAAGCCCTGGCCCTCGCGGCGGATCCGGGCGTGCAGCCGGGACACGGAGCGGTCCCGCAGTCGAAGGGCCACCCCATCTCCCCGGCCAATGTCCGTGGTCGCCTCCGCGAGCGCATGACAGCGGCCCACGTCCAGCCCGGTGAGGCAGGTGAGGCTCGCGGCGCGGGAGGGACGCGACTCCGCGTCCGTCAGCAGGCCCTTGAGCACCGCGACGGTGCCCACGCCGCGCTCGGGGGCGCTCGGCTCGGCGAGCACGCGCAGGCACATGCCGTCCGGAAGGCCCAGCACCTCGCCGGGCACCACCAGGCGCGACACCCCGGGCAGCACGCGCACCGCGTTCACCGTGAAGCTGCGGACCGCTTGCACCATGAGCCGCTGGGACTCGATGCGCAGGGTCAACAACCCGGGCGGCAGTCCCTCCAGGTGGACCTGGTCCTCCGGGCCGCCTCCCAGCAGGTGCTGGCCCTCGGTCAGCTCGAACGGGGTGGGGGTGCCCAGGTGCTCGAATTCGAAGCGCATGCGAACGCCCGGCAGCAAGCGTCACGCCTGCCACCGGGCGCTGGATTTTCGCGAGGTTGCCTCGTGGGCCCCATCCGCCCCGGACCTCCCATGTCCGGAGGTCGGGACGGCGGCGGGCCGCGCCTAGAAGGTGGCGCCCAGGTTGAGCGTGCCGATGTAGCGGCCGCCCTTGCTGAAGGTCTCGTCACCGCCCAGGTCCACGTCGGACGCTGGCAGGGACGCGGCGAACCCCTGGTCGAACAGGAAGTTGTAGTTCACGCGCGCATCCGCGGTGAAGCTGCCCAACTGCAGGCGCAGGCCGCCGCCCACCGGCACGTTGCCCACCGTGTCGTCCTGGAAGCCCGGCGCGATCGCGCGCACGTTGTAGCGGCTGGCACCCACGCCGCCCATGACGTACGGCTGGAGCCGCGTGGCCGTGAGGCCAATCGTCACCGCGGCCTGGACGCCGTTGCGCACGATGTCCGGGCCGTTCGCGTTCGTCGCCAGCACGCCGCCCGAGTTGAACTCGCTGATGCCGCCCGTGTAGGCCAGCTCCAGGCCCACCACGTTCGTCGGCTTGAGGCCCACCGTCACGCCGTAGGCCAGGCCTGGATCAATCTGGGTCCGGAGCGCGTCGGTGTAGCCCTCCACGCCACCGCCCACCATGAAGGACAGGCCGCGCGTGTTCGTGGACCTGCGCAGCTCCGTGGAGGCCGCTTGCGCGGATCCCGCCGCCAACATCGAAATCGCCACCGCTCCCGCCAACAGTCCCTTGTTCATCTGGTTACCCCTCCCTGTGGTGGACCGAAACATGGGGTGCCCTTCAGGGCACGCCAACAAGGACCTGGGGCACGACAGCTCGCTCGCCCTCCCTTGCGGACGGGTTGCCCATGCATGGGAACCGCACGCCCCACGGATGGAAGAAGGCTCCCCGGAAGACGGGGAAGGGTAGACTCCGCGCCTTCGATGCGCGTCCATCCCTGCGTCCTGTTCCCGCTGCTGTCCTCCCTCCTCCTCGTCGGCGCCTGCCGCGACGAACAGGCGGGGCCCGCCCACCGCACGCCCCGGCTGCCCGCGCCCGCGACGCGCAGGACCCTGGACGCGGCCCCGGCGGAGCTCACCTTCCGCAGCGGCGCCACCTTCGCGGGCGGCGCCATCGTCTACCTGGGCTCGCGCGTGACGCCGGAGAAGGCCCGCCCCGGGCAGCCGGTGAAGCTCGCGCACTACTTCCAGGCGGTGCGCACGCCCCCGCAGGGCTTCCACTTCTTCGTGCACGTCGTGGAGCCGGAGAGCGGCCAGATGCTCAACAACGCCGACCATGAGTTCCAGGAAGGCGCCGCGCCGCTGGAGACGTGGCCGGTGGGCAAGGTGCTGGAGGACGTGCACACCGTCGTCATGCCGGCCAGCCCCGGCCGCGTGGTGCTGGGCTTCTGGCGCGACGAGGAGCGCCTGGCGGTGGATGATCCGCGCGCGCAGCTGGGCGCCAACCGCGTGCGCGGCCCGCTCCTGGGCGGCGAACCCCCCGCGCTGCCGGAGTACACCGTCACGCGCGTGAAGAAGGCGCCCGTGCTCGACGGCGTGCTCGACGACGAAGCCTGGAAGGGCGCGAAGGCGGTGACGCTGGTGGGCAGCTTCGATGGCCGGCCCGTGCGGCTGCGCACGGAGGCGCGGCTCGTCTACGACGACGCGAACCTGTACGTGGCCTTCGACGTGGAGGACCCGGACGTCTGGGGCACGCTGCGCGACCGCGACGCCCCCATCTACGAGCAGGAGGTCGTGGAGGTCTTCCTCGACGCCAACGCGGACGGGCGCACGTACAACGAGCTGCAGGTGTCACCGCACAACGTCCTCTTCGACGCGTACTTCCCCGCGCGGCGCCAGGGCATGGACCTGTCGTGGGACTCGGGGATGAAGACGGCGGTGAAGGTGCGCGGGACGCTGGACGACGCGTCGGACCGCGACGAGGGCTGGCGCGTGGAGATGGCCATCCCGTTCAAGAACCTGGCGGAAGTGCCCCACGTGCCCCCCACGCCGGGCGAGCGCTGGCGCTTCAACCTCTACCGGCTGGAGCACCACGACCGACGGCAGGTGGAAGGCCAGGCCTTCTCACCGCTCTTCGTCGGAGACTTCCACGCCCTGCCGCGCTTCGCGTGGCTCGTCTTCCAATAGACGCGCCCCCGCGCCATCAGGTGTGCGGTGAGATGTCCCAGGGCGCGTCGGCGACCGAGCGTTCCGCTGGATCCCCCAGGAAGCGCACGAAGCCCCGCGCCTCCAGCGTGTCGACCAGCTCCTCGGCCTCCAGTTCGGAGAAGTGATTCGTGCGCATGTCGAGCAGCATGTCGCGCATGAGGGACTTGCCGCGCAGGTAGCCCACGGGCTCGCCCGGGCGGAGCTTGGACTTCAGCTCACGGGTCAGTTGCTGGAGATCAAGGTCCTCGGAGATCATCGGCGCTACGGTGGGTCTGCTTCCCACTTGCCGCAATGGGGAGGGGGCCCCTTCGGCGTGCGGCAGGAAGGACACCAGGCGGACGTCCTTGCCGTCGCTCTCCAGGGTGATGGCGCCATCCCGGTCGGTGCGCCAGCACTCGGTGCCCAGGGCCCGGTAGCGCGCCTCCACCTCCGGATGGGGAAAGCCGTACCGGTTGCGCCGGCCCACGCAGAACACGGCGTGCCGGGGCCGCGTCCGGGCCAGCAGCGGCGCGGTGGAGGAGGTGCGTGAGCCATGGTGCGGCACCTTCAGGACGGTGACCTCTCCCACGGCCTCCCCGAGCGCGGCCTCGCCCTCCTCCTCCACGTCGCCCGCCAGCAGCACGGTGACGTCGCCATGGCGCACGCGCAGCACCACGCTCCGGTCGTTCGCGCCCTCCATCAGCTCCCGGTCCACCGGAGGCCCCAGTACCTCCAGCGTCGCCTCGCCCAGGGTGAACGGGGGCCGCCCCACCTGGACCTCCTCCACCTGCGCGCCCCGGGCCGCCGCCACGACGCGCCGGGACAGGGGGCCGTCGGTGGTCCCCGCGGACAGCCACAGCCGCTGGGTGGGCACCTGCGCCAGCGTGGACACCAGCCCGAGCGCATGGTCGGGGTGCGGGTGTGACAGCACCGCGAGGTCCAGCCGGGACACGCCCTGGTCCTTGAGGAAGGGCAGCACGAAGCGCTCGCCGGTGTCCGCGCCTTCCGGCACGCCACCCGCGTCCACCAGCGCATGCTGGCCCCGGGAGCGCAGCACCACCGCGTCCCCCTGACCCACCGACAGGAACGTGATGCGCAGCGCGGGCTCCGGGGCGAGCGCGGGAAGCAGCACGGCGCCCAGCACGGCCAGGGGCGTGAGCACGCCCGCGTACCGCCAGCGCCCCGAACCCAGCGCCCAGCACGAAAGCCCCGCCGCGTACGCGAAGGCGAGCAGCGGCCCCAGCCCGGGCACCTCCACCGCGGCGAAGGGCACCGCGGCGAAGCCCCGCGTCAGCCCCAGCAGCAGCTCCGACGCCCACGCGCCCGCCCACAGCACCGGGGTGGCCAGTCCGGGGAGCACGACGAAGAGCGCCGCGCCTCCGGCCGCGAGCCCCGTGAGCACGCCACACAGGGGCAGGGCGACGATGTTGGACACGAGCCCCGCCAGGCTCACGCGCCCGAACGCCGTCGCCACCACGGGCAGGCCCACCAGCGTCGCCGCGGCGCTGGCGCACAGCGTCTGCGCCACCGTCTCCCTCACCTGCGCCGCCCAGCGCTTCAGCCGGCGGGGCTCGGCGGGGTCGGGCCTGGCCAGGGGCAGGGCCTCGCGCAGCGCGGGCGACAGCAGCACCAGCCCCAGCACCGCGAGGAACGACAACCGGAGCGACAGGTCCACCACGCTGGAGGGCGTCCACGCCACCAGCACGAGGGCCGCGAGCGACAGGCCATTGAGCCCGTCCGCGCGCCGCCACAGCCCCAGCCCCAGCAACACCGCCGTGGCCATCACCGCCGAGCGCACCGCCGGGGCCTGGGTCCCCGTGAAGAGCACGTAGGCCCAGACGAAGGGCACCGCCGCCGGGGCCGCCACCCGCCGGGCCTCCAGCGAGCGCCACCGTCCTCCCAGCCGCACCAGGACCCGCCGCAGGAGCGCCAGCGTCATCAGGGCCAGCGCCGCGACGTGCAGCCCGCTGACGCTGAGCACGTGCGCGAGCCCCGCCCGCGAGAACGCCTCCTCCCAGGCGTCATCCAGGTCCGCGCGCTGCCCGGCCGCCAGCGTGAGGAACAGCGCCGCCGCGTCGGGCGAGGGCGCCACCCGCCGCACCGCCTGCCCCAGCCGCCCCCGGACGTCCTCCAGGGCCAGCCGCCACGCCGGGGCAGGGGAGAGCACCAGCAGGCGCCCCGGGACGAAGCCCCCCGTGAAGGCCACGCCCTGCCGCCGCCGCGCAGACGCGAAGTCCCGCTCCCCCGGATTGGACGGGGGCGCGTCCGGCACCAGCGAGGCCTCCACCCGGAGCCGCTGCCCGGGGTGCAGGTCCAGCTCCCCACCCCGGCCGGAGAGGCTCGCGCGGAAGCGGGCGGCCACCTCCGGACCCATGGCCGGGCCCGCCCTGGCCACCGCGAGCCGCAGGCGGGTGGCCCCGTCGAAGCGGTCCACGCGCTCCAGTTCCCCCTCCAGCACCGCGCGGCCACCGTCCGCCAGCGCCGGGGGAACCTCCACCCGTGCCTCAAAACCGGAAAGACCCGCGCCGGTGAGGACAAGGGCCAGGAGCACCGCCAGATGGGCTCCGGGCAATGGACCGAGGGCCGTCCCCACCAGTCCCAGACAAAGCGCGCAGAGGAGAAATACCCCGTCGGCGCTCCCTGTTCCGGTTGCCCAGAGGGCGCCGAGCGTGAGGCTCAGCGCCGGAAAGAACAAAGGACGCGTGCCCAGGTCGCGCCACACATAACGAACCAACACCCACCCCCACCCACCACCGCGTTCGTCCTGCGGCGCTCGTACCCCGAGCCATTCCGCACACAAAACCGGACACCGTAGTGCGGCCCGCTTCGGGTGGTCAAGGCGATTTCGTTGCCCGTGGATGTGGTTTGTGGTAGTAGTGGCCGGCTTGAAGGCCGGGGTCGAAGCTTTCTCCAAGGAGGCAGTTAGTGCAGACCAGCTTCAAGACTGGTGACAAGGCGGTTTATCCGGGCCAGGGCGTCGGCGAGGTGATGGGCATCGAGCACACCGAGGTCGCCGGGCAGCGCCAGTCGTTCTACGTGCTGCGCATCCTGGAGAACGGGATGCGGATCATGATCCCCATCAACAAGGTCGGTTCCGTCGGCCTTCGGGAGATCATCAGCGAGGAGGACGTCAAGCAGGTCTATTCCATCCTCCGTGAGAAGGACATCTCGGTCGATTCGACGACGTGGAACCGTCGCTATCGCGAGTACATGGAGAAGATCAAGACGGGCTCCGTCTTCGAGATCGCCGAAGTGCTGCGCGACCTGTACCTGCTCAAGGGTGACAAGGACCTGTCGTTCGGCGAGCGCAAGATGCTCGACACGGCGCGCTCGCTGCTCATCAAGGAGCTGTCGCTGGCCAAGGACTGCACCGAGGAAGAGGTCGAGTCCGACCTGAAGAAGATCTTCAACCTCGCCTGATGCCTTCGGGTCCGGCGGGCCTCCTGGCCGCCGCGCTCGCATCGTCGCCCCGGGTTCCCTCGTTGGGACTCGGGGCTTCGTGTTCCTGGAGGGTGCTTCGCCCTACGGTCCCGGCGGGCTGCCCTGGCCGTCGAGCGCCGCCAACTGGGCGCGGGCCTGGGCGTTGCTTGCGTCGTGTTTCAGGGCCTCGTTGAAGGCCCCGCGCGCTTCGGCCCAGCGGCTTGCGCGGACGGCGTCCAGGCCCGAGCGCACGTAGAGCCCGGCCAACTGCCGGCGCAGCTCGATTCCCTGGCGGCTCCATCCCTGGGACAGCTCCTGGTCCAGGCGCACGGCGGCCAGGAGCGCGTCGAGTGCCCGGGGCGGGTCCTGCTGGGCCAGCGCGGCCCGGGCGGCGGACTCGGCGGCCTGGAACCGGGTGAGCTGCTGCACCAGCTGCGGGAGGTTCGCGCGCCGTGCCTGGGCCAGGGCCCCCGCGACGTCGCCGGACTCATAGCGCGAGAGGATGTTCTCGCGAGTGAGCGCGCCCGGAGGGCCGTTTCCCGGGGCGCCGTCTCCCAGGGGCTTCCGCCCGGTCGCCCGGGGCCCCGCCGATGCCTGGGCGTCGCCGCGAGCAACGTCCGGCGCCTCGGGGGCGTGAGCCACGGCCTTCGAGGAGGTGCCGCGCTGTCCCCGGGCGATGTCCGTCGCGGAGGGCGTCTCGGTGGCCTTGGTGACAGGGGGGGCTTCCCGCTGCCCCCGGGCGATGTCCGCCGCGCTGGCCGGCGCGGATGCACCGTGCTCGTCGCCAGCAATTCCGGTCGCGCTGGGCGCCTCGCCATTCTTCAAGGACGTGGGCTGCGTGGGCACGGCGTCCGTCACGCCGGAGGCCGGGGCCGCCAGGCCCGCCTTCACGTCCACGGCCCGTTCCCCGGTGGCGGAAGGCACCGCGACGCCGGACGGCTGTGGACCCGGGGACTCCCCGCCGGTGCCCGCCCCGACGGCCTGGACCTCCTTCGCCGGAGCCGGCGTACCCGCGCCCTTCGCGGACGTCGCGCTCCGCGCCGGTGACGTCTCCGTCATCCGCATGGCCACCAGGCTGATCACCGCCGCCACCGCCGAGCCCACGACGGCCGCCGCCAGCGCCACGACGACGACCCCCACCTGACGCTTCCCGGCGCGCGTCCGGATGGGATCCAACGTGGTCTTGATGACCGCCGGAGACGGGCCCGAGCCGCGCAGGCGCAGCATGGCGTTGCCCAGGCTCAGCTCGTCTCCGGGTTGGATCTCCACCTCGCCCTTGATGCGCGAGCGGTTGACGAACGTGCCGTTCTGGCTGCCCAGGTCGCGCACCGCGAACGCGTTGCCGCGCCGGGTGAGCTGCGCATGGCGCCGGCTGATGGACGCGTGCTGGAGCCGCAGGTCGGACGTGGACGAGCGCCCCAGCGTGATGGAGCCCTGGTGCAGCGGCACGAGCTGCCCCGCGCCCGGGCCCCGCTCCACGTACAGGAACGCGGGCGCCAGGCCCGGCTCCGAGTACTCCTTCTGCCAGTCGTACCGGGGCGACAGCTCGCGGTCGGACTTCGAGCGCTCGCCCGGCCCGCGCCGCTTCACCCGCCGGGAGCCCGCCGGATACTGCGGCACGCGCTGGGGCCGCGGATCATCCGCCTGGAGGGGCGCCACCTCGTCGTCGTCGAACGGGAGCTCCTCCGCCGGGTCCTCCTTGGTCGCCTGCTGCCCCGGCGGGCGGGGAGGGCGCGGTGGACGCTTGGGATTCGGCGGAGCCATGCGGGCCATTCTCCCAGGTTGCGGGGCCGCGAACAGGGCCCCCGGCGGCGTTTTCCGTGGTTGTCCAACGCTTCCGGCGTCTAAGGCTGGCCTGTGTGGGACTGGGGATCCTAGAGTGTGTACCGCGCCGCGCAAGTGTCGCGCCCGCCCCGCTCCCCAGGAGGACCCTCCACCGTGGCCCCCCCATCCATCCGGCTCTTCAACACGTTGTCCATGCAGAAGGAGCCGCTGGAGCCGCTCGTGCCCGGCGAAGTGAAGGTCTATGTCTGTGGGCCTACGGTCTACAGCTACATCCATATCGGGAACGCGCGCACCTTCACGTCGTTCGACGTGGTGGTCCGGTACCTGCGCTACCGGGGCTTCAAGGTGACGTACGTGCGCAACTTCACGGACGTCGACGACAAGATCATCAAGGCCGCGCACGAGACGGGGGAGACGCCGGTGGCGCTCGCGTCGCGCTTCGTGGAGATCTTCCGCGAGGACACGCAGGCGCTGCGCCTGCGCGAACCGGACGTGTCCCCGCGCGTGAGCGAAACCATCCCCGAAATCGTCGCCCTCATCCAGACGCTGGTGGACAAGGGCTTCGCCTACGAGGCGAAGGGCGACGTGTACTTCGAGGTCGGCAAGGACGACGACTACGCGAAGCTGTCCAAGCGCAACCTGGACGAGCTGTGCCAGGGCGAGCGCGTGCAGCCCGGCGAGCTCAAGCGCGACCCCCTGGACTTCGCCCTCTGGAAGGCGGCGAAGCCCGGTGAGCCCTCCTGGGACAGCCCCTGGGGCAAGGGCCGTCCGGGCTGGCACATCGAGTGCTCCGCGATGAGCGAGAAGTACCTGGGCCGCTCGTTCGACATCCACGGCGGGGCGTTGGACCTCATCTTCCCCCACCACGAGAACGAGATCGCCCAGAGCGAGTCCGCCACCGGCCAGACGATGGCGAAGTACTGGATGCACTGCGGCTTCCTGGACCTGGAGGGCGCGAAGATGTCCAAGTCGCTGGGCAACGTGGTGCGCCTGCGCGACGCGCTCGCCAAGGTGGACGCGGAGGCCCTGCGCTTCTTCTTCCTGTCCACGCACTACCGCCACCCGCTCAGCTTCGGGGAGAAGTCGCTCCAGGACGCGGAGATGCGCATGGAGTACTTCTACGAAACGCTGCGCAAGGTGGACGAGCGCGTGACGGGCAAGGACTTCGGCAAGGGCCCGCTGCACGGCGACCCCGCGCGCTTCCTCGCGGAGTTCGAGTCCTCCATGGACGACGACTTCAACACCGCCGGAGCGCTGGGCGCGCTGTCGGGCCAGTTCGGCCTGATGAACGAACTGACGGACAAGCCGCCCGTGAAGGACAAGGCGCTGGTGGGCCGCACGCTCCAGGCCCTGCGCGACCAGGTGCGTGAGATGTCCCGCGTCCTGGGCCTCTTCGAGGACGACGCCGGGCCGTGGCTGCTGCGCCGCCGCGACCGCGCGGTGCGCGAGCGGGGCATCGACGTGGCGCAGGTGGAGCGGCTGCTCGCCGAGCGGACCGCCGCGCGCGCCGCCAAGGACTTCGCCGCGGCCGACCGCGTGCGCGCCTCCCTCAAGGACATGGGCGTGGACATCATGGACACGCCTGGCGGCACCTCCTGGAAGGTGGCGGCGCCCACCTCCTGAAAACCCGCTGGGGGCGGCCCGGGAGGCCATGCTACGCCAGGGGCATGAGGCTCCTTTCGGCGCACCTCCCCGTCCTGTTCGTCGCCCTGTCCTCGGCGTCCGCCCTCGCGGCGGGCGCCCTGCCCATCACGTCCCAGGAGAAGGTGGCCCAGCAGGCCATCACCCCGGACCTGCTGCGCGCGCACGTCCGCTTCCTCGCGAGCGACCTGCTGGAGGGACGCGGTCCCGGGACGCGCGGCGACGCGCTGGCGCAGGAATACATCGCCACGCAGTTCGAGGGCCTGGGCCTGAAGCCGGGCGCCCCGGACGGCGGCTACCTGCAGCGCTTCGACCTGGTGGGCATCAACAGCCATCCGGGCGCCATGACGTTCCAGGCGAAGTCCGGCCGCGTGGAGCTCAAGCCCCGCGAGGACTTCATCGCCGTGTCCGGCGTGCAGGCCCCGGAGGCGAAGCTGGACGCGTCCGAGCTCGTGTTCGTGGGCTACGGCATCGTCGCGCCGGAGTTCCAGTGGGACGACTTCAAGGGCGTGGACCTCAAGGGCAAGACACTGGTCATCCTCAACAACGACCCGGAGGATGATCCGCGCCTGTTCGCCGGCAAGGCGCGCCTCTGGTACGGCCGCTGGGACTACAAATACGAGCAGGCGGCGAAGACGGGCGCGGCGGGCGCCATCATCCTCCACACCACGCCCAGCGCGGGCTACCCGTGGCAGGTGGTCCGCACGTCGTGGACGGGCGAACAGTTCGAGCTGCCCGCCGGTGACGCCCCCCGCCTCCAGGTGAAGGCGTGGACCACCGAGGACGCCACGAAGCAGGTGCTGAAGCTCGCGGGCCATGACCTGGAGGCGCTGCGCGCCGCCGCGCAGAAGCGCGACTTCCGCCCCGTGCCCCTGGGCGTGACGCTGTCGCTGCGCATCACCAGCGAGGTGCACCGCCGGCCCACCGCGAACGTGCTGGGCCTGCTGCCGGGCAGCGACCCCACGCTGTCGAAGCAGGTGGTGCTCTACAGCGCGCACCATGATCACCTGGGCAAGAAGGACGACGGCAAGCCCGGCGACGATGTCATCTACAACGGCGCGGTGGACAACGCGTCCGGCGTGGCCGCGATGCTCGCCGTGGCCCGGGCCTTCACCGCGCTGCCCACGCCCCCGCGCCGCTCCATCCTCTTCGCCGCGGTGGCCGCGGAGGAGTACGGCCTGCTGGGCTCCGCCTACCTGGCCGCGCACCCGCCGGTGCCCACGGGTCGCATCGCCGCCAACGTCAACGTGGACGGCGCCAACATCCTGGGCCGCACGCGCGACATCACCGTCATCGGCCTGGGCAAGTCCAGCCTGGACGGCTTCGTCACCGCGATGGCGAAGACCCAGGGGCGCACGGTGAAGGCGGATCAGCTCTCCGACCGCGGCTTCTTCTACCGGTCGGATCAATTCAACTTCGCGCGCATGGGCATCCCGGCGGCCTACTTCGGCAGCGGCATGGACTTCATCGGCAAGCCGGACGGCTGGGGCCGCGAGCAGCGCGGGACGTGGGAGGCGAAGCACTACCACCAGCCCTCCGACGAGCTGCGGCCGGAGTGGGACCTGTCCGGCGCCGTGGAGGACACCCGGCTGTTCTTCCTGGTGGGTGCCCAGGTGGCGCGGGCCCCGGAGATGCCCACCTGGAACAAGGGCGACGAGTTCGAGGCTGCCCGCCTGAAGTCCCTGGAGGCGCTGAAGGGCGCGCCCGGGAAGTAGGGGGCCGTCTTTCCGTCTTTTGTCGGACGGACGTGCACGAAGGTTCAGTATGGGCCATCCGGGATGTTAGATCCCTGGCCATGCCGGAGTTCCAACTCGTCAGTGACCATTCGCCCCAGGGCGACCAGCCCAGGGCCATCGGTGAGTTGACCGAGGGCCTGCTGCGCGGCGACCGCTACCAGACCCTCCTGGGCGTCACCGGTTCGGGCAAGACGTTCACGATGGCGAACCTCATCGCCAACGTGCAGCGGCCCGCGCTGGTCATCGCGCACAACAAGACGCTGGCCGCGCAGCTCTACGGCGAGTTCAAGGGCCTGTTCCCGCACAACGCCGTCGAGTACTTCGTCTCCTACTACGACTACTACCAGCCCGAGGCCTACGTCCCGTCGACGGACACCTTCATCGAGAAGGACTCGTCCATCAACGAGAACATCGAGCGGATGCGCCACTCGGCGACGCACAGCCTGCGCACGCGCGACGACGTCATCATCGTGGCCAGCGTGTCCTGCATCTACGGCCTGGGCGCCGCGCGCAGCTACGTGGACCTGGCCATCCGCGCGCAGGTGGGCGAGGACATGGGCCGCGACGGCTTCATGCGCCAGCTCGTGGAGGCCCAGTACGAGCGCAACGACCTGGACTTCCACCGCGGCACCTTCCGCGCCCGGGGCGACACCGTGGAGGTGTTCCCCATCTACGAGGAGGAGCGCGCCGTGCGCGTCAGCTTCTTCGGCGACGAGGTGGAGCGCATCACCGAGTTCGACCCGCTGCGCGGCGTGACGCTGGGGCAGCTGGAGAAGATCGTCATCTTCCCCGCCAGCCACTACGTCGCGGGCCCGGACGCGCGCCAGAACGCCATCCGCACCATCCGCGAGGAGCTGGCCAGCCAGCTCCAGCTCTTCAAGGCGGAGGGCAAGCTGCTGGAGGCGCAGCGGCTGGAGCAGCGCACCATGTTCGACCTGGAGATGATCGAACAGGTCGGCTACTGCAACGGCATCGAGAACTACTCGCGCCACTTCACCGGGCGCGCGCCGGGCGAGTCCGCCCCGTGCCTGCTCGACTACTTCCCGCGCAACATGCTGGTGCTCATCGACGAGAGCCACCAGACGGTGTCCCAGATTGGCGCCATGTACCGCGGCGACCGCGCGCGCAAGGAGACGCTGGTCAACTTCGGCTTCCGCATGCCCAGCGCGCTGGACAACCGGCCGCTGAAGTTCACGGAGTTCGAGGAGATGGTGCAGCAGGCCGTCTTCGTCTCCGCGACGCCCGCCGAGTACGAGCTGCAGAAGTCCAAGGGCGTGGTGGTGGAGCAGATCATCCGCCCCACGGGCCTCATCGACCCGGAGGTGGAGACGCGCCCCGCCGGCAACCAGGTGGATGACCTGCTGGAGGAGGTCCGCGTGCGCGTGTCGCGCAGGGAGCGCGTGCTGGTGACGACGCTCACCAAGCGCATGGCGGAGGACCTCACGGAGTACTACAGCGACGTGGGCGTGAAGGTGCGCTACCTGCACTCGGACATCGACGCCATCCAGCGCATGGCCATCATCCGCGACCTGCGCCGGGGCGAGTTCGACGTGCTCGTGGGCATCAACCTCCTGCGCGAGGGCCTGGACATCCCGGAGGTGTCGCTCGTCGCCATCCTGGACGCGGACAAGGAGGGCTTCCTGCGCAGCCACGTGTCGCTCATCCAGACCATCGGCCGCGCGGCGCGCAACGTGAACGGGCGCGTCATCATGTACTCGGACCAGATGACCGACTCCATGAAGCGGGCCATCGAGGAGACGTCCCGCCGCCGGGCCATCCAGACCGCCTACAACACGGAGCACGGCATCACGCCGCGCTCGGTGAAGAGCAACATCCAGAACTTCTCCGAGAACATCCCGGACTACGACGCGCAGGCGGGCGCGCTGCCCATGGCGGCGGAAGGGGAGAACGACCTGCTGGAGGCCAAGGAGATCAAGCGCCTCATCGGGGAGTTCAACCAGGAGATGCTCAAGGCCGCGGACGAGATGCAGTTCGAGAAGGCCGCCGAGTTCCGCGACCGCGTCCAGCTGCTCAAGGACATGGACCTGGGCCTCAAGCCCCCGTCGCGGTCGCTCTTGCGCGCGCCGCCCAAGGCGGTGGATCAGCCGGGCACCACCCCGAAGAAGGGGGGACGCGGCCGTGGACGTCCGTCCGGTGGTGGTTCCTCCGGCGGGACTCCGGGCGGTTCCCCGGGCAAGCCGTCCGGCCGCTCGCGGGCGAAGAACTAGGAGCCACCCGCATGGACATCCGGCTGCAGGAGAAGCTGGACGCGCTGCCCACCGAGCCCGGCGTGTACCTGATGAAGGACAAGCGCGGGCAGATCATCTACGTCGGCAAGGCCATCAACCTTCGCAGCCGGGTGCGCAGCTACTTCACCCGCACCGGCGACACCCGCGTCTTCGTGTCCATGCTGGACACGATGCTGGGCGACCTGGAGACGGTGCTCGTCCACAACGAGAAGGAGGCCCTCCTCCTCGAAAACGAGCTGATCAAGAAGCACAAGCCGCGCTTCAACGTCCTGCTCAAGGACGACAAGCAGTTCATCTCCCTGCGCCTGGACCGCCACCAGCCCTTCCCCCGGCTGGAGGTGGTGCGCAAGTACGAGAAGGACGGCGCGCGCTACTTCGGCCCGTACTCCAGCGCGGGCGCCATCCGCGAAACGCTGCGCCTCATCAACCGCTTCTTCCAGCTGCGCACCTGCACGGACCACGTGCTGGCCAACCGCAAGCGGCCGTGCCTGCTCCATCAAATCGGACGGTGCCCGGCCCCGTGCGTCTTCCCGGTGTCCCAGGAGGACTACCGCAAGAGCGTGGACGAGGTGGCCATGTTCCTGGAGGGCAAGGCGGGGGAGCTCACCGAGGGGCTGCGCATGCGCATGAAGCGCGCGGCGTCCGAACTGAAGTTCGAGGAGGCCGCGCGCGTGCGCGACCAGCTGCTCGCCATCGAGCGCAGCCTGGAGCGCCAGAAGGTGGCGACCAGCGACTTCAAGGACCAGGACGTGTTCGCCTTCCACCGCGAGGGCGACCGCATCCTGTTCTACGTGCTGCACGTGCGGCAGGGCCGGCTCAACGGCGGCCAGGCGTTCCCCTTCGGCAGCCAGGAGTTCCCGGACGACGAGCTGCTCGCCTCGTTCGTGAACCTCTACTACGACCAGGGCGGCTTCGTGCCGGAGGAGGTCCTGCTGCCGCTGGAGCCCGGCGACGGCACCGACGGCCTGGAGGCCCTGCTCACCGAGCGCAAGGGCGACCGCGTGCGCGTGTTCGTCCCCAAGCGCGGGGAGAAGCATGAGCTGGTGAACATGGCGGTGAAGAACGCGGAGCAGGCGTTCGCGGAGCGCAAGCGCACCAAGGACGAGACGGACACGGTGCTCTCGCGGCTCCAGTCCAAGCTGGGCCTGCGCAACTTCCCGCGCCGCATGGAGTGCTACGACATCTCCCACTTCCAGAGCTCCTCCATCGTCGCCTCGCAGGTGGCGGTGACGGACGGGGAGACGGACAAGTCGCGCTACCGCAAGTACAAGATCAAGACGGTGGACAAGCAGGACGACTTCGCCAGCATGTACGAGGTCATCACCCGCCGGCTCAAGCGGGGCCTGGAGGACCAGGACCTGCCGGACCTGCTCGTCATCGACGGTGGCAAGGGCCAGCTGGCCAGCGCTCACGCGGCCATGAAGGACCTGGGCGTGGAGGGCGTGGACGTGGTGGGCCTGGCCAAGAGCCGGGACCAGGAAGTCTTCGACCGCGACGCGGAGAGCGCGAAGAGCCCCGAGCGCGTCTTCGTCCTGGGCCGCAAGGACCCCATCGTCCTGCCCCAGAACTCAGCGGAAATGTTCATGCTCACGCGCATGCGTGACGAGGCCCACCGCTTCGCCATCACCTTCCAGGGCAAGTCCATGCGCAAGAGCGCCATGCGCTCGGCGCTGGAGGACATTCCCGGCGTCGGCGAAGGAAGGCGGAAGATGTTGCTGCGCCACTTCGGTTCTCTCAAGCGGGTGGGGGACGCCAGCATCGAGGAGCTGGCCGAGGTCGTGGGCCCGGCGATGGCCGAGCGCGTCCACGCGGGGCTGCATGGCGACCCCGAGGACGACACCGAGGACCCCGTGCGCGAAGCCAGCCTGGACGACGCGAGCGAACCCGGAGCCGAAAAAGCGGCGCACGAAAAAGCGGATGGAGGGTCGCCACCGGGTGCGGCATGATTAAGTTCCGGTTCGGACGCCGGGGGGGCTGGCCGCTGGAACCCGCGACGTTCCTAGGGTTTTTCATTGCGACCATGCTCGGCGCTGATTTATAGCGGTTGAAGATCCGAGCACGTTTGAAGAGGACGAGGACCGACATGAGGCTGTATCCGAAGGTGATCCCGATCATCTCGCGCGAGGCCATTCAGCAGCTCATGCAGGACGGGGACATCGAGGTGGAGCCGATGCGCGTGGCTGACGCCGAGATGGACCTGTCGGCCATCATGCGCGAGTACCTCGCCAACGAAGAGCGTGTGAACCAGGCGACGCGAGAGGCCCTGGAGCGTCGGGGATATGACTACTCCAAGTTCAACCAGGTGAAGCGCGAGATGGCGGACGTGCGCGGCTTCAAGATGGGGGACGAGGGCATCGAGTACGTCATCAACCAGATGATCGAATTCCTCCTCATCAGCCGGAACGTGGAGGAGGTCTTCTCCCCCGACAACGTGCTGCGTCAGAAGATGTTCCAGGGAATGAAGAAGCACCTGGACGTGGACGACGAGATCGACCGGGAGGCCCGCTCGCGGCTGAAGCACCTGCAGGAAGGCACGAGCGCCTTCGACATCGAGTACAACAAGACCGTCGAGCAGATCCGCCGCGCTCGCGGCCTGATTTAGTCCGGGGCGTGCCACGGCCCGCTCCGCTGCCTACCTTCAACTCCAAGGGAGGCAGCGTCGATGGCGGGTCCAATCATCACGAGCATCTTGATGTCCGGTGTCCTGGCGGCGGCGCCAGGGGGCGGCGGGTTCACGTTCGAGGGCCGGGAGGCCAGCGCGAGGACCGAGCAACCGGGCGGGTACTTCATCCAGGGTTCGCTTCCATTCAGTGACCTGGCCGAGCGCGGTACGGGGCAGGCGTCCCTGTCCGTGCAGGACCGCGTCGGCATGGCCAACGCCACGTTCGGCGACAAGGCCCAGCTCAGCGCGAGCCTGCGTCTGGGGGGCACGGACTACCGAGTGGAGCTGACGCAGACGGGCTTCCCGCCCGCCCAGGCGATGGCGCAGGCACCCGCCGGGCCGCTTCCCCAGGCTCCGCCGCACGTCATCGAGGGTGGCGTGCTGATGGGCACGCCGCTCTACGGCGACAGCGGCATCGGCTGGCGGGCCACGACGCGGGCGCATGCGGCCATGGCCGTGTGGGGCATTGGCAGCGTGTGGCGCAACGGGACGCTGCTAACGGACTCGGCGCTGGTGCACGCGGCGGCGCTGGACGCGGGCACGTTCGCGGACGACGACGCCAAGGGCATCCTGCGCCAGGCGCGCCCGGGTGACGCGGAGCTGGTGGTGGTGGTGTGGAACCTGCCGGCGGAGCAGGAGCCGCGCGGGTTCCTCCAGTTCGTCTTCGACGAGGTCTCCATCGAGGTGGAAGGGGTGGCGATTCCGAGCGTGGCGGTGGTGCCGAGCGAAGGGGCGCTGCCGGCCGACCTGGCGACGCTCACGCCGGTGGCGCCCACGGCGTTCCCGACGGCGGTGGCCCCGGTGGCCCCTCCGCGCTTCGCTCCGGCCCCGCAGGGGACGGGAGGCAGCGGGACGTCGGGCACGGGGCCGGTGGGCTCCACGGCGACGGCGCCCGCGTCGCCGGCGGACGCGCCGTCCACGTTCAGCGGCGCATTCGGGCCGGCCGCGCCGGCGAATCCGCCCGCGATCGTGTCGGGCGTGGCGCCGGGCTCCACGGACACGGTGGGGCAGGGGACGTTCGCCACGCCGCCCACCGTGGGTGGGGTGTCCGTGGGGGGCTTCACGACGCCGCAAATCTCCGCGCCGGACTTCAACAACTTCGTCGGCACCGGCCAGGTGAGCCCGGGAATCATCGCCACGGTGCCGCCGCTGTCGCAGTCCTCGAGCACGCCGCCGTCGCCCATCCTGGGGACGCCCGCCCCGCTCAACACCGGCACGCCCACGCCGCTGCTGACGACGCCCGCGCCGCTGAACGCCTCCCCGAGCACCGCGCTGCCGGCCACGCCAGCTCCGGCCAACGCCGCGCCCGCGACAGGTGCCCCGGCGGCCCCGGCGGCGGCCCCGGCCGGGCGCTGACGCGGCTTCGGGCCCTCCAGAAGGGTCGAGGCCCCAAGGCCTCGGACCCTCCTGGGGGCTCGTCGTCTCCGCTTCGGACGCAGCGCACGGCTGCCGCACCCCTGCGCTGGCGTGGGGCTTTCGCACCGGAGGGCAGGCGGTGGGAAAATTGACCGGACGCTACGGGCCTGTAGCGTCCTGGGCATGCCCTCTCCCGTCGCAGCCCTCGCCACCACCGCGATGTTGCGCCGCACCGACCCCGTCAGCGGGGCGGTGGAGCGTCTGGCCCAGGCGCTGCCAGCGCGCGCGGACGCCACCGTCCTGCTGGACTTCGTGGAGGACGACCTTCGCGAGGGGCTGGACGCGCTGGGCGACGTGCAGGCCCACTTCCACGACCTGCTCCAGGCCCTCCAGCGTGACACGCTCACGCCGGGGGCCCTGTTGAACGCGGGCGAGGACCTCCACGTGCTCCAGCGCCTGGAGGACCTTCACGAAGCGGTGACGCACCTGCGCCGCCGGATGTCCCAGGCCGCCGGGATGATGCGCCGCGGGTAGTCCTCGCGCCCCAGGTGGCCTCCGTCGTTGGCGTCAGCCTCGAAGGCGGGCCGCTTGAGCGGGGCTCAACCCCGCGTCACCACTTGAGATCTTCCTTGCCCTGGGCCTCCATGGGCTTCTCCCCGGGGCGCTTGACGCCGGACAGGGTGAGGCGCACGGCGCCCAGGTCGATGGCGCCCACGGCGGCCAGCGGCAGGCGGCGCTCGTCGTCGGTGATCCAGACGTGCACGTCGCGCGTCTGGGACGGGCGGTCCAGGCGCACGGCGGTGCCGGACAGGTGCCAGGCCTCGAACTCGCCCAGGGGCAGCGACACGTGCTCGCGCTCCACCACGGTGGCCGTCAGGCGCCACATGCGGCGGATGCCGTACACGTCGAAGCACACCGGCAGGTCCTTCTTCAGGGGCAACTGGCGGATGAGGTAGATGGCGCCCGCGACGTCCAGGCCGTCCTTGTCCCAGGTGTAGTTGAACTGGCCCTTGGGCCGGTCCGCGATCTGGTAGTCCACCTTGACGCTGCGCTCCTGCGCGCCGAAGACCACGTTCACCTTGCGGCGCTGCTCGTTCTCCACCGCGTCCTCGGTGTAGCGCGAGGGCCTCAGCGTGCGAGGGTGCAGGTAGCTGGTCGCGCTGCCGCGCACCCGGCGCACCTTGGAGAACAGTGTGTTCGTCTGCGCCTCCACCAGCACCGGCAGCGAGCCGTTGGCCTGCCGCTGCACGCGCATGGTGAGCTTGCCCGCCTTGGCGCCCATGGCGTCCATGTCGAACTCGAGCAGCTCCCCGGGCTTGAACGCGAGCGGCGTCTTCAGCGCGGGCAGGCCCTGCTCACAGGGCTTCACCGCGATGGGGCGCTCGTTCGGGGGCGCGGGTGCCGCCGCATCCCCGGTGTTCGCCTCCGCCCCGGCCCCCGTCCCGGCATCGGGCGCGTTGGCTGGCGCGTCCGACACGGGGTGCAGCAGGGGAGGCATCTTGAAGCCATTGGGCTCTTGGGCCCAGGCGGTGGCGGCGCTGAAGGCCAGACAGGCCGCGACGAGGGTGCGCATGGAGATCATTCTGCTTCCTCCCAGGGGGAGTGACTACGGGGTGCCCCCGGAAGTCCGACGTCCGGGGCCCTTCGCTTGTTCAGACGTCCACCGCTTCGCGAGCCGCGCCGTCACCTCCCGGCGCACCTGCTCCCATTCTCCCGGGTCCTGGGAGATTTCATACCCCGAACGCGCGAGCCGCTTCGCCGCCGTCCGGGCGAAGTCGCCGTCGCCCAGCTGCGTGAGCAGGCGCAGGTATTCGTAGTCCTCCAGGCCGTCGCGGATGTGCTTCAGCCGCAGGGACACCACCGGCTGGTGCTCGCCGCCCCCCAGCTTCGCGGGCGTGCCCGGGTAGAAGAGCGTGCCGTCTCCGTTGCCGCCGAACTCGAAGAGGTCCGTCCAGACATCCTTCTTCGTGTTGTAGGCGAAGACGGTGTCGAAATAGAGCTCGCCGTCCACGCCGCTGGAGAAGGCCAGCACCCCCATGGCCCGGTTGAGCGGGGCGGGGTGGTCCACCATGTACGAGGCCCAGTCGCTGTAGGCCCGGTCCAGCTTCGCGTCCGGGGGCGTGCCGCCGGTGCAGCCGTGCGAATTGCAGCTCTGGTACCACCACACCTTCGCGCGCGGCGGCAGGCGCGTGCGCACCTGCGCGGTGTTCGCCACCGCGCGGCACGTCTGCGGGCCCTCGCGCGGATAGAAGCAGTTGAGCGTGGGCGTGAGGATGTCCGCGGCGCCCTGCAGCGCGGCGTCCAGGGGCGTGGTGACGAGCACCGGGATGCCGCCCCCCGCGTCCCGCACGCGCTTGGACTGCGCCTTCACCAGCGGCACGTCCTCCGGCTTGGGTTCGTCCTTGGCGTAGAAGAAGAGCTGCGCGGGCCAGCCCTTGTCCTGGAAGTGCTGCTGGAAGGCGCGGTAGTACGCCGTCTTCTCCGCGTCCGTGGACGCCTTCTTGCTGTCGCGCACGTCGCTCGTGGTGAAGCGCGCGCCGGAGGGCAGCAGGCTGCCGTCCAGGAAGGGCGCCATCTCCGCGTCGTACGCGGTCCAGTCCAGCACCGCGCGGCCGTCCTGGAACTTCACGCCCGGCGGATCCATGCCCATGCCGTGCGCGCTCACCCGGTGCTCCAGGAGCGCCTTGCCGTACGCGCGCAGCAGCCCCTTCGCCTCCGGTGACTCGGCCGCCAGGCCGTGCCCCTTCGCGATGCTGTACAGCGAGATGCCGAAGCTGTTGGGCAGCGAGGACGTGGCCGGCAGTTCGAACGGCTGCACCTCCACGGTGAAGGGCACCTCCGGCAGGGGCTTGCCGTCCGCCGCCGCGCTCAGGCTTCCGGCATAGGTGCCCGCGGCCTGCTTCCTGGGAGCGCACACCTCCACGTAGACGACGGTGGGGTGTCTGGGATTGGCGGGCGCCGACAGCGGCACGAGCGCGTCCGGCCACGGCCCTGGCCGTCCCTGGCCGTTGGAGGGCGTCTTCACGTCCAGGTAGGCCTCGCGCCACGCCTCCGCGGTGAGCGGCGCGCCCGGGCCCTTGAGGGCCAGGGGCTTCATGGTCACGCGCGTCACCCCCTTGGGGAGCACCACCTGCGTGGCCTCGCACTCGCCGCGCGCCACGCTCAGGTGGGCCTTGGCGGCGCCCTTCGGCGTCGCGTCCGGCCGCACCTTCACGAGCGGTGACACCACCTGCGGTCCACCCGGGGCGGCTGAAAGCACCGCCGACACTGCCCACGCCCAACCCACGCCCATGCCTGCCCCTTGGGACGACCTTCCCGTCGCCCGCGTCAGTCGTCCGCGCGGGCCACCGCCACCGCGCGGCCCGGCTTGTAGTCGGTCATCTCCACCACGATGGAGCCCAGCGCGAACTCCGCCTCCATGCGCAGCGGCACGTGGCGCGCGTCCGTCGTGAAGTACGCGGTGAGGTCGCGCTTGGACTCCAGGTTGCCGCCGAACTCGGTGTGCACGCGCACGCGGAAGGCGTCGCGAGGCCCCATCTGCGTGGCGAGCGTCTCGCGCGCCTCCACCGTGGCGCTCATCGTGAACAGCCTGCTGCCGGTGAACACCGGGTACGTGTACGTGCGGCCCACCGTCAGGTCCTGGCCGCGCAGCGAGAACGCCGCGCCCGTCATGTCCAGCGCGCCGTCCGGCAGCTCGTGGTTCGTCTCGCGCGGCGGGTCGCTCTCCTTCTGCTTCACGACCTTCGCGCCCTTGCTGTCCGGCGTGAGCTGGATGCGCTGACGGCGGCGCTTGCGGTTCTCCTCCGAATGCAGGTCGCTGCCCGTGATCCGCTGGGTCGCGGCATTCCAGTACGTCACGTAGCGGCTCTTGACGGGGTACAGGCCGACGATGTCGTCGGACTTCGCCAGCGCGACGATGGGCCACACGCTCTGGCCCCACTGCGTCATGGGCGCGCCCACCGTCACCGTCGCGGTGCCCGCCGTCATCCCCAGGTACTTCACCCGGTACTGCGCCTGCTCACCCGGCCCGAACGCCGGCGCGGCGGGCTCCTGGGCGTGCGCGATCGCGGACCCCATGAGTCCGACCATCGCCGCCGTGAACCCCCACCTGGACAGACTGCGCATCGGGTGTGCTCCCTTGCTTGCAAGTTAGGTGGCCGGCCCGCCCAAGCCAACCGCGCAACGCAACCGACCCCACCACCGGACATTTCCAGGACGGGCCCATGTCCAGGGGCATTCAAAGTCGTCCGGCCGCCCCCCGGGCGCTCCAGCGACAGCGGGTGCTGGAGGAGGGCGGGGGCACAGGGGTACACGCCGGCGCCCCGCGCTGACAAATGCAGGACAGGCCTCCGCGCCCGCCTGGATGCTTGAGAAGGACGGCTTCCGCGGCCTCCCGGTGCGTCACGCGGGCCGGGACTGGTAGCCTTCCGGGCCCCGTCCACGCCCTCCCCAGGAGCCAAGGCCCATGTCCGGCAATTCCCATTTCGATGACGACGACTTCGCCAAGGAGGCAAGCGCCGCGGGCGGTCGCTCGTTCGATGAGTTCGACTGCCCCGACTGCAGCGCCAACAACGTCAACGTGGAGAACTTCTCCGACGGGGACGAGGTGCGCTGCATGTACTGCGGCAACGAGTACGTGGCCCGCATCAGCGCCGAGGGCAAGCTCAAGTTCAAGTCGGCGTGAGGGCCCCGGCGGGCGGAAGGCCTTACGCCCGCTCGCCGAAGATGGCGGTGCCCACGCGCACGACGGTGGCGCCTTCCAGGATGGCCTGCTCGAAGTCGTGCGTGGTGCCCATGGACAGCGACGGCAGCGCATGGGCCCGTGCCAGTTCGCGCAGCCGGGCGAACCCCTCGCGCATCCGCGCCACGTCGTCCGTGGGCGGCGGCAGCGCCATCAGGCCCACCGGCTGGAGGTTCGGCAGCGCGCGCACCTGGGTGAGGAAGTCCCCCAGCGCCTCCGGGGCCAGCCCGTGCTTGGTGTCCTCCTGGCCCAGGTTGAGCTCCACGTAGCAGGGCAGGGGGGCCACGCCTTCGCGCCGCTTGGACAGCTCGGCGGCGACCTCCCACCGCTCCAGCGCGTGGAAGGCGTGCGCGACGCGGGCCACGTACTTCACCTTGTTCGTCTGCAGCGCGCCAATGGCGTGCCAGCGCAGGCCGTCCAGGTCCTGGAGCTCCACCGCCTTGTCGCGCAGCTCCTGGGCGTAGTTCTCCCCGAAGTCGCGCTGCCCGGCCGCGTACGCCTCGCGGATGAGGGAAGCGGGCTTGAGCTTGGACACCGCCACCAGCGTCACCGACGACTCCGGCCGCCCCGCGCTCGCGCAGGCCTTCGCCACGCGCTCGCGCACCCTCGCCAGGTTGTCCGCCACCGTGCCGCTCATGTGGGACCCGCCTTCTTCCATGGCAGGGGGAACCCGGCCTCCTGGAGGAGGGCCAGCGTTTCGCCCAGCGGCAGGCCAATGACGTTGGTGGGGCTGCCGTCCACGGACGCCACCAGGAAGCCGCCCTTGCCCTGGATGGCGTAGGCCCCCGCCTTGTCCAGGGGCTCGCCGGTGTCCGCGTACCAGGCGATCTCCTCCGGAGAGAGCGCCCGGAAGGTCACCTGGGTGCGGACGACCTGGGACGCCCGGGCCCGGCCCGCCACCGCGATGCCCGTGAAGACCTCATGGGTGTGGCCAGACAGCCGACCCAGCATGTCGCGCGCCTCGGCCGCGTCCCGGGGCTTGCCGAGCAGCTCCGACCCCAGGGCCACCGTGGTGTCCGCGGCCAGGACCCACGCGTCCGGGTGCCGGCCGGCCACCGTCCGCGCCTTCTCCTCCGCGAGCCGTTTCACATAGTTTCGCGCAATTTCTCCGGCCGTCGGCGTTTCATCGATATCCGCTGCTGTCACGGTGAAGCGCAGGCCCAGCTGGGCCAATAAATCCTTGCGCCGGGGCGAAGCGGAGGCGAGAACGAGCAAAGCGGTTGGATCCATGGGCGGGTCAGGTTTCCTGACTCGCGGGCCTTAGCAGAAGCGCGCTCCGGAGGGCATCCCGATGAACCCCGCGGACCTCCTGTCGGCCATGAAGCGGACAGTGGAACAACTGGCCGCCTTCAATGAGATGGCCAAGGCGCTGACCTCCACGTTGGAGCTGCGCGAAGTCCTCACGCTGGTGATGCAGAAGGTCAGCGCGCTGCTCCGGCCGCGCAACTGGTCGCTCATCCTGCAGGACGAGCGCAGCGGGAAGCTCTACTTCGAGATCGCGGTGGGCGAGGGCGCCGAGGCGCTCAAGGGCCTGCAGCTCAACCCCGGGGAGGGCATCGCCGGGGCGGTGTTCGCGTCCGCCACCCCCAGGCTGGTGCACGACGTGGGCGGAGACCCCAGCTTCGCGCCCCGCTTCGACGAGGCCTCCGCCTTCCACACCCGCTCCCTGCTCGCCGTGCCGCTGGTGGCGCGCGAGCGGGTGCTGGGCGTCATCGAGCTGGTCAACGGCCCCACCGAGCCGGGCTTCACGCCCGAGGACCTCACCACCCTCACGGCCATCGCGGACTACGCGGCCATCGCCATCGAGAACGCGCGCAACTTCCGCCGCGTGCAGGAGCTCACCATCACCGACGAGCACACCGGCTGCTTCAACGCGCGGCACCTGCGCGCGCAATTGGAGCAGGAGGTGAAGCGCTCGGCGCGCTTCCGCCACCCGCTGTCGCTCGTGTTCCTGGACCTGGACCACTTCAAGTCCATCAACGACAGGCATGGGCACCTGGTGGGCAGCGCCACGCTCAAGGAGGTGGGCGACCTGCTCATCAGCCTGGGCCGCCACAACCTGGACGCCGTGTTCCGCTACGGCGGCGACGAGTTCGCTGTGATGTTGATTGAGACGGACACCGACGGGGCCCGCGTCATCGCCCAGCGCATCTGCGAGGCCTTCCGTGCCCAGCGCTTCCTGCGCGAGCAGGGGCTGGACGTGGCGCTCACCGCGAGCGTCGGCGTCGCGTCCTTCCCGGACCACGCCACGTCCTCCACGGACCTCATCCGCGCGGCGGACTTCGCCATGTACGCGGCCAAGGCCAAGGGGCGTGACGCCGTCGCCGTCGCTGAACGCGTGACGGGCGAAGAGGTCCCCCGCATGGAGGTCCCCTTCGCCCGCTGAAACACCCCGCGCTGTCCGGCGGGACTACCCCGCGGCGCCCAGCACCGAGTCGATGGCTTCGGTGTTCATCACGACGTTGCCGCTCTTGCGCAGCGACTTGAGGAAGGACTCCGTCAGTTCAATCTGCTTGGCCTGACGGGCCTGGGTGCGCAGCTCCTCCTTGCGCTTGTCGAAGCCCGCAGTGTCCGGCTTCTCCCGCTCCACCACCTGCGCGACGACGTTCGCCTCGCCCACGGTGAAGACCTCTTCCAGCGGCTTGGGGGCGGACGCCTCGAAGGTGGCCTTCACCAGGCCGGGCGCCGGGCCCAGGTGCGGCACGGAGTCACCCGCCGCGGTGAAGCTGTCCGTCTCCACCGCCTCCGGCTTCGTCTCCGTCTCGAAGCGCAGCAGCGCCGGCTGCTGGCCCTCGGCGACCGGGAACAGCTCCTTCAGCGACTTGCCGGCCTTCACCGCCGCCAGCGCCTTGTCCGCCTCCGCCTTCGCCAGGCCCCTGGCCTTGTCCTGCTTGTAGAGGGTGGTGGCGATCTCCGCCTTCACGTCCTCCAGCTTCTTGTTCTGCGCCTCCCGCTTCTCCTCCACCTTCACCAGGTGCACGCCCAGCGGCGACTCCACCGGCTGCGTCACCTCGCCGGCCTTCAGCGCGAACGCCGCGTTGGCCAGGATGGGGTCCCACGAGTTGCGCTCCACCCAGCCCAGCTCGCCGCCCTTGGCCTTGGTGACGTCGTCGTCGCTGCTGGCGCGCGCCACGGTCGCGAAGTCCTTGCCCGCCTCCACCTCCTTGCGCAGCCCCTCCGCCTTCGCCTTCGCCTCGGCCTTCTGCTCGGCCGTCGCGTCCGGCGCCACCTTCACCAGGATCTGCCGGGCCCGGATGCGCTCCGGCACGTTGTAGACGAAGCTGTTGGCCGTGTAGTAGTCGGCGATCTCCTTCTCGTGCGCCTTCTGGAACTCCGCCAGCTGCGCGGGCGTGGGCGCCGGGACCTTGTCCGCGAACATCGTGGGCAGGAAGCGCGCGAACACCAGCTTCGCCTGGTTGCCGTCCTTCTCGTAGCGCGCGCGGACCTCGTCATCCGACACCACGGCACCCGTGCGCACCACGTCGAGCATCTTCTGCGCGGCCATCTGCCGGCGCAGCTCCTGCTCGTACTCCTGCGGCGTGCGGCGGTAGAAGTCGCGCAGCACCTGCTGGTAGCGCGCGAAGTCGAACCCGCCGTCCTTGATATGGAAGTCGGTGTTCTGGTGGATGAGCTTGCGCAGCTCCTCGTCCGACGGGTTGATGCCGTGGCGCTCCGCCGACTGGGCGAGCAGCTCCGCGTTCACCAGGCGGTCGAGCACCTGCTTGTCCATGCCGAACTGGCGCGCCATCGACTCCGGGATGGGGCTGCCCTGGGAGCGCAGGAAGTTCATCTGCCGCGACCAGGCCATGCTGAAGTCGCGCAGGGGGATCTCCTTGCCGTTCACCACCGCGGCCGCGCCAGCGGAGGCCGGCGCGGCGTCACCGCCCGTGCTGAACCCGTTGCTGCCAGGCCCGAACTGGAGCGTGAACACCACGGCGATGCCGAAGATGAACAGGAGGGAGAAGACCTTCCGGAGATTCAAACCGTCCATTGTCGTCACTTCACGGTCGGAAGCGCCCGCGATTCACCCTTGCGGAAGGTCTCGCGGCGCCGTGTTGTTGGTAGCCCGGCCGGTGGGGGGTGGACCTGCATTCCCCCCTCATCCGGGCCTTGACTGCCTAGGACAACAGACCGGAAAATGCAAGCGATTCAGAGAGTTTAGCCCACCCCTTCCCCCCTCTTCCGCAGTCCCCCGTCCACCCCGGGAAAGCCCCCGTCCGTGCTGTCTCTTCTCAAGCGGTACCGCCGCTTCCTCCTCGTGGCCGCCCTCCTCCTGTACCCGCTCGGCGCCTTCCTGCTGGGGGGGCGGCGGGGCAGGGATCCGAACTTCATCGACCGGGGCGTCATCGCCCTGACGGCACCCGTGCAGCAGGGCCTCACCGCCGGCATCGAGGGCATCGTCGGCACGGTGCGCAACTACCTGGACCTGCGCGGCGTGCGTCAGGACAATGACGCGCTGCGACTGGAGAACCTCCAGCTGCGGGCCACGGTGCAGGTGCTGGGGGAGACGCGCTCGGAGAACGGGCGGCTGCGCAAGCTCCTGGCCTACTCAGAGGCGGCGCCGGGCCCGGAGATTCCGGCCCGGGTGGTGGGCGTCAACCCGGTGGCGAAGCTGCTGTCGGTGCGGATCAGCAGCGGGGAGAAGGACGGGGTGTTCCGGGGCATGTCGGTGGTCACGCCGGACGGCATCGTGGGGCAGGTCATCCGCTCCACCGGCGGCTACGCGGACGTGGCGCTGGTGACGGATCCGCAGAGCCGGGTGGCCGTGCGGGTGCAGCGCTCGCGGGCGCGCGGCACGGCGGCGGGCGCGGGCAACGGGCCGCTCAACCTGGAGAACATGCTGCGCACCGAGGACGTGGAGAACGGCGACCTCATCATCACCTCCGGCACGGACGGCATCTATCCGCCGGGGCTCGTGGTGGGACGGGTGACACACCTGGAGAAGAAGGAACACGGCATGTTCCAGGGCGCGGACATCCAGCCGGCGGTGGACACCAGCCGTCTGGAGGAGGTGCTCGTGGTGGGCAGTCCCTACAGTGAGATGGGCTCCGGCGGGGCCTCGGCGGAAGGCGCGCAGAAATGAAGTTCCTGGTGACAGTGGCCCTCGCCCTGGCGTTGCTCACATTGGAGTCGGTGTTCGTCCAGCAGGCGGGGCTGGTGCTGGGCCGCGTGGACGTCACCGTGGTGCTGGTGGCCTTCCTCGCCCTGCGCGCCAGCCTCACCGAAGGCGCGTGCTCCGCCTTCGCGGTGGGCTACCTGCTGGACCTGATGAGCGGCCAGCCCACCGGCCTGTTCACGTTCCTGGCCGTGTTCACCTTCCTGGTGGGCCGGCTGGTGGCGTCGTTCGTGGACGTGCGCGGCCCGGTGGCCTTCGCGCTGTTCGCCATGGGCGCGGACCTGGGCCATGCCCTGCTGGCCACGTTCTTCACCTGGCTCACGGTGAAGGAGGGCTCCACGGCGCCGCTGTTCGCGGGCATGCCGGTGCAGCTGGCGCTCACGGGCGTGGCGGCGCTGCTGCTCTTCCCGCTCTTCAAGCGCTTCGAAGTGGCCCAGGAGCGCCCGGTGGGGATGCTCCGTTGACGCCTCCGACGATTGGCAACACCACCCCGGGCCGCGACCTGAAGCGCCGCTTCCTGTGGCTGGGTCTGGCGATGTCGCTGGGCATGGTGGCGCTGGCCATCCAGCTCTACCGCCTGCAGCTCATCCGGCACGACGAGTACGCCGCCAAGAGCGTGGCGAACTTCGTGAAGGAGGTGCGCCTGCGCGCCGACCGCGGCGTCATCAAGGACGCGCGCGGCACCATCCTGGTGGACAGCCGCCCCTCCTTCGACGCCTTCGTGACGCCCGCCTTCTGCACGGACTGCTTCGAGCAGGTGATCCCCCGCCTGGGCGAGCTGCTCCAGTGGGACCCCGACCAGCGCAAGAAGATTGAAGACCTGGTGCGCTCCAGCCGCCGCAACGCGCCCTTCATGCCGGTGCCCGTGCGGGTGGACCTGACGCGCGACGAGTACGATCGGCTCAACGCCCGGCGCGACATCCTGGACGGCGTGGAGGTGGTGCCCGTGCCGCACCGCAACTACCGCGCGGACACGGTGCTGTCGCACGTGCTGGGCTACATGAACGAAATCACCCAGGAGGAGCTGGAGCGCCTCAACGGGGACGGCGCGAAGTACGCGCTGGGCGACTACATCGGCCGGCGCGGCCTGGAGCGCTACTTCGAATCCAAGCTGCGGGGCCAGGACGGCGTGCGCAAGGAAGTGGTGAACGCACGCGGCCAGACGATTGAAGAGCTCAACGTCAAGCTGGGGGAGCATTCAGTGATTCCGCCCACGGCCGGCGGCAACCTGGTGCTGTCGCTCGACATGCGGCTGCAGGAGGCTGCGGAGCGCTCCTTCCCGGGTGTGACGGGCGCGGTGGTGGCCATCGACGTGAACACCGGCTTCATCAAGGCGCTGGTGTCCCGCCCCGGCTTCGACCCGAACCTCCTGACGGGCCGCGTGACGCCGTCGCAGATGGCCACGCTGGCCAGAGACCCGCTCCACCCGATGATCAACCGCGTGGCGGCCGAGCACTACAGCCCGGGCTCCACGTTCAAGGTCATCACCCAGCTGGCCGCCTTCAAGTCCGGCATGTTCCGTCCGGAGACGGTGGTGCAGTGCTCCGGCGGCTACCGGCTGGGCGCGCGCGTCTGGCGTTGCCACAAGGACAGCGGCCACGGGCCCATGGACGGCAGGGCCGCGATGAAGGCGTCGTGCGACCCGTGGTTCTACAAGGTGGCGGACACCATCGGCCTGGACCCCATCGCGGAGATGGGCAAGTCGCTGGGCCTGGGCCGTCCCACCGGCATCGGCGTGGTCGCGGAGGTGCCGGGCATCATGCCGTCCAGCGCGTACCACGACAAGGCGTCCCCCGGCGGCTACACCAAGGGCATGGCGCTCAACAGCGCCATCGGGCAGGGCGACGACAACGTGACGCCGCTGCAGCTGGCCCTGGTGTACGCGGCCATCGCCAACGGCGGGAAGCTCTACAAGCCGCAGATGGTGCTGCGGCTGGAGAACCTGGACGGCCAGGTGATGGAGGAGTTCAAGCCGGAGGTGGTGAGCCAGGTGGACATCAACCCCGCGCACCTGAAGGTCATCGTGGAGGGGCTCGTCGCGGTGGCGCAGGAGCCCGGCGGCACCGCGTACCGCGCGAAGCTGAAGTCGGGCCTGCCGCCGGAGATGTCCATCGCGGCGAAGACGGGCACCGCGCAGGTGGCGCGCATTGGCGCCATCCGCCTGAAGACGCACCAGATGAGCTACTTCGAGCGCGACCACGCGTGGTTCGCGGGCTTCGCCCCGGCGGACAAGCCGGAGCTGGCGGTGGTGGTGCTCAACGAGCATGGCGGCCACGGCGGCGTGGACGCGGCGCCCACGGCGATGGCCGTGCTGAAGAAGTACTTCGAACTGAAGGCCGAGGACGCCACGTCCCCGCCGCCCCGCGCCAACCAGCCCTACACCCCGTCGCTGCCGCCGGCGCCCAGCCTGGACACGACGACGCTCACGCGCGCCGTGGTGCGGCCACCCCGCGTGAACCTGCCCGGGGAACCCATCCAGCCGCCCTCGGAAACCGGAGACGACAGTGCAACTGCGGATTGAGCGCCGGATGATGCCCCACGTGCCGTGGGGGCTCGTCGTGTGCGTGCTGGGCGTGTGCCTGCTGGGCATCTGGAACCTGGCGTCCGCGTCCCGGCCCCCCATGGCGCCCGTCTGGACGAGCCAGGCGCTCTACCTGGCCGTGGGCCTGGGCGCGGTGATGATGGTGTGCCTGGTGGACTACCGCTGGATCCAGCGGATGGCCTTCCCCATCTACGTGGCCAACATCCTGGCGCTGCTGGCGCTGCGCGTCTTCGGACACACGGCGAAGGGCGCGGAGAGCTGGTTCGTCATCGGCCCGTTCCGCCTGCAGCCCGCGGAGTTCATGAAGATTGGCGTCGTGCTGATGCTCGCCAAGGTCTACCACGACGACTTCCAGCCCAACCAACCGTCCTACGGGCTCATGCGCCTGTGGAAGCCGGTGCTGGTGGTGATGGTGCCCTTCGTGCTGGTGCTGGTGCAGCCGGACCTGGGCACCGCGCTGATGATCTTCCTGTCCTCCGGCACCGTCATCCTCTTCGGCAAGGTGCGCTGGTACCTGGCCGGCACGCTGGTGCTGGGCGTCCTGGTGGGCGGTCTCATCATCTGGAACGACTACGTGCGGGAGATGCCCGAGCCGCGCTCCACCGTCGTGCGCCACCACCTGAAGAAGCACCAGAGCCAGCGCATCTCCGGCTGGTTGGATCCAGAGGCGGACCTGCGCGGCTCCGGCTACCACGCCGCGCAGTCGAAGATCGCCGTGGGCAGTGGCGGCCTCACCGGCAAGGGCTGGCGCGAGGGAACCCAGACAGGGCTGCGCTTCCTGCCGGAACAGCACACGGACTTCATCTTTTCCGTGTGGGCCGAGGAACACGGCTTCTTCTCATGCTTGCTGCTCTTGCTGCTCTACGGCGGCATCTTCATCCTCGGGCTGGGCGTGGGCTTCAGCGCGCGGGACCGTTTTGGAGCGTTCGTTGCGGTGGGGGTGGTGGCCACACTTTTCTGGCAGGTGTTCGAAAACATCGGCATGGTCATTGGCCTGTTGCCGGTGACGGGCATCACGCTGCCCCTCATGAGCTACGGCGGCTCCTCGATGCTGTCGGTGATGTTGTGCATCGGGCTGCTGGTGAACATCAGCATGCGCCGTCACATGTTCTGACGACGGCCGGAGGCTTCGATGGTGCAGAGGAAGGGTGCCGTGAAGGCCAGCCCGGGTGTCCGGGAGCTGGGGGGCGCGGTGGCGCCGCGCGCGTTCGTCCCGCCGGTGGGGCCTGGGGCAGGCCCGGCGGCCTCGCGCGTCGTGCCCACGCCCGGCGTGGCCCCGCGCATCGAAATGAACCAGGGCGAGCCGGAGCACCGGCACTTCCCGCGCGCGCAGCTGGCCACGCACTTCGACCTCTGGATGGAGGATGGGGAGGGAGGCCGGCGCTTCTCCGCCAACCTCGTCTCCATCAACGTGAGCGTCAGCGGCGCCTTCCTGGCGAGCACGTTCTTCCTGCCCATGGGCACCGTGCTGCGCGCGCGCTTCGCCCTGGAGGAGGGCGCGGCGCCCGTGGAGACCCGCGCGGAGATCGTCCGTGAGGAGCGGGGTCCGGAGGAAGAGGGCAAGAGTGGCTTCGCCCTGCGCTTCCTGGACTTCTCCGGTCAGACGGAGGTGGCGCTGGCCCGGCTCTTCCTGGGCGCGCGCCTGCGGGCCTTCACGGAGGACTATCTCAAATCCGCCCGCGCCCGCTCCCTGCCCAATGAGCTGGAGCGGGTCATCGACGTGATGGCGGCCTGGGAGCTGCTCAAGGCCACCACGCCCGGCGATCCCTGGCGCGGCGAGTAGGTCCCCCGACGCTCAGGCGGGCTTGCCGGTGGCGATCTGCCGCCGACGCTCGGCCTGGTAGTGCGCGGAACACAGGCCCTTGGAGCGCTGCTCGCGGGTGCAGCCATTCACCGTGCAGCGGCGATCCATGGGCACCGGCCCGCCCGCCACCGTCTTGGGAGGACGGCCCCGGCGGCGGCCCGCCATCACCGCGCCGTTGCCCGGCGACGGCGCCACGCTACCCATTGCCGGCATCCCCGTGTTCAGCGCGCGCAGCATGCCGCGGCCGATGGCGTCACCCAACGCCTCCGCCCACGACGTGAGGGCAGGGGTCAGCGGCGCTTGTGAGGTCAATTCTTTGCGAAGGCGTGCCATGAAGAACTCCTGTTGAAACTCGCCAATCAAGACAGGCGTGTACCTTTGCCTTGTGTCTGGTGTGGCGAACTCTGTCAACAAGACACGTTGGGGTCTTGTTTGACTCGCAATGTAATTTCAATGTCTGTTGAACAAAACACGACGGGAGGATCGCCCTCCCGTCCTGTCAGGGCGTTTGTCTCAACACCAGAGAAACGGCTCTCTCGAGGGGCGTTTGGCACCCGGTACGTGAAAGCCCTTACGGTCCCGGTGAGTTGTCTTTCTACAGACAGAACGAACGCGTGAGCTGTCACAAGCGGGTGTCTTCTGCCGTCCGTGCCCGCGGCTGGAGGGGGCCGGACGCGACACGTCCCCTCGCACCGCGCGCGGGGCCAGAGCGGGGCCCGGTGCGTCATCGGCGGGAGGGGACGTGAAGGGCGGGACGGGAGGGTTCGTCCGCCCGTGCGGCTAGAGGCTCTTCTTGACGGCGTCTTCAATCTTCGACTTGGGCACCGCGCCGACGATCTGCTCCACGACCTTGCCGCCCTTGAAGATCAGCAGGGTGGGGATGGAGCGGATGCCGAACTTCTGGGGCGTGTCCTGGTTCTCGTCGATGTTCATCTTCGTGAAGCGCACCTGGCCCTTGTACTGGGTGGACAGCGCATCCACGGAGGGCGCGATGGCCCGGCAGGGCGCGCACCAGGTGGCCCAGAAGTCCACGAGCACGGGTTCCTGGGAGTCCAGCACCTGCTGCTGGAAGTTCGCATCGTTGATTTCCTGCACTTCGCCAGCCATGTCGTCTCCTCGGGCGGTCCACACTCTGCCGACGGGGCGCCCTGTTAGTACGCGTCCGGGGGCCCCGCAAGCCGCGGGAGCGGGCCCGGCCCCCGCCACAACGGATGCGGAGGGCGCCGGGGGGTTGCACCCATTTCACAGCCCGCCCGGTGGGGCGCTGGTGTAGACTGAACGGTGTGACGAAGCTCTTTCTGTCCCAGGCGCAGCTCGAGGAGTGGGCGCTGGCGGACAAAGCAGACCTGCGCGAGGGCCGCCTGGTGGTGGCGGCCGAGGGAGGGACCGACTGGCCCCTCACCCCCGCCGTCCACGTCCTGCAGTTGGTGTCCGGCGAGGACACCCACCAGCTGGTGTCGAAGGTGAAGACGGAGGAGCAGCTCGCCCGGCTGGGGGCCGAACAGATGGCCGACTCCATCCTGGTGGGGGACTCCGCCTACGAGGTCGTTCCGGGCTATGTCGCGGAAGTGGGCGCGCCGGCGCCGGAGCGCAAGCCCAACTCGGAGACCGATCTGCTGGCGGCCTTCATTCTCAACAAAATGGGCTGAGGACGGGCTGAATGCCTCCTCGGCCGGGGTTATGAGCCTGCCGCCATGAGCCACATGCTCGTCTCTCTTGCCTGCCATGCCTACGGGCTGGCCGCGCTCGTCTACCTTGCGTACCTGGTGCGCCAGTCGCAGGTGCTCGCCGTCTCCGGGCGGGTGCTCGTGGGGACCGGGCTGCTGATGCATTGCGTCGCGCTGGTGGAGCTGCTGGGGGCCCAGGGAGGCCGGCCGGTGGGGCCCGCGCAGGGCATGTCCGCCTTCGCCTTCCTGCTGCTGGCGCTGTTCCTGGCGTTGGACATGCGCTACCGCAAGCCGGTCATCGGGGCGTTCCTCACGCCGCTGGCGGTGGCGGTGCTGCTCGTCGGCATGCTGTTGCATGGCGGGCCGGCGCCGCTCCCGGCCGCGGTGCGTCAGCCGTTGTTGCCGGTGCACGTCACCATCGCGCTGCTGGGGATGACGGCTTTTGGCGTCGCGGCGGGGGTGGGGGTCATGTACCTGCTGATGGAGCGGCAGGTGAAGGCCAAGCACTTCGGCCTGCTCTTCGCGCGGCTGCCTTCGTTGGAGTTCCTGGACACGCTGAACCGGCGGCTGGTGGTGTGGGGTTTCATCGCGTTGTCGCTGACGCTGGCGACGGGGGCGCTGTTCGTCTCCACGGTGCCCGGGCTCGCGTGGAGCCTGGACGCCAAGCAGCTGGCGACGTTCGTGGCCTGGGGTGTCTTCGCCGCGCTCGTCATCGCGCGCATCTTCGCGGGGTGGCGCGGTCGTCGCGTCGCCCTGCTCACCATGGCCGGCTTCTGCCTGGTGCTGGTGTCCTTCCTGTCGTCCTACGACTTGTCCGCCGCTGGCCCGGGGATGCCGTAGCCATGGATTTCATCTGTATCGGCGTCTCGCATCGCACCGCCCCGCTGGGCATCCGGGAGCGGCTGGCATTGCCCGAAGCCCGGCAGACAGAGCTGTTGCAGCGGCTGGCCCAGGCGCCCGTGGAGGCGCTCTGGGTGTCCACCTGCAACCGCGTGGAGGTGTACCTGGCGGCGCCCACCGCGGAGCAGGCGCGGGAGCGCGCGCGTGAGGCGTTGCGCTCCCTGGGGGGCGAGGAGGCGCTGGAGCACCTCTACGAACACCAGGGCGAGGCGGCGCTCGTGCACCTGTTCCGCGTGGCCTCCAGCCTGGACTCCATGGTGCTGGGCGAGGCCCAGATATTGGGGCAGGTGAAGGACGCCTTCGAGCGGGGCCAGGGCGCGGGCGCGGTGCGCGGGGAGCTGACGCGCGCGTGCGCGGCGGCGTTCGGCTGCGCCAAGCGCGTGCGCACGGAGACGGCCGTGGGGCGCGCGGCCACGTCCATGGCGTCCGCGGCCGTGCAGCTGGCGAGCAAGGTGTTCGACGGGCTCAAGGACAAGACGGTGCTGGTGGTGGGCGCGGGGGAGATGGGCGAGCTCGCGGCGCGGCACTTGATGAACGCGGGCGCGGGCAAGCTCATCGTGACCAACCGCACGCTGGCGCGCGCGGAGGCCCTGGTGGCGCAGGTGGGCGGCGTCGCCCGGCCCTTCGAGGAACTCTTCACGCTGCTGTTGTCCGCGGACGTGGTGGTGACGAGCACCGCGTCGCCGGTGCCGCTGTTCACCCGGGAGAACGTGGGCTCGCTGGGCAAGGCCCGCCGGGGCCGGCCGCTGTTCCTGGTGGACCTGGCGGTGCCGCGCGACGTCGACCCGGCGGTGGGCACGCTGGACTGGGTGCACGCGTACGACGTGGATGACATCCAGAAGTTCGTCGCGGACAACGCCGCCCAGCGCGCGGAAGAGGCGCACAAGGCGGGCGGACTGGTGGCGCAGGAGGTCGCGCGCTTCGCACGGGAGCGCGCGCTGCGCGAAGGCATGCCGGTGCTGGCGCGGCTGCGGCAGCGCGCGGAGGCCATCGCGCGCGCGGAGGTGGAGCGCACGCTGCTGGGATTGGGCGACGGGCTGTCCGACAAGCAGCGCAAGAGCATTGAAGCCATGGGGCGCGCCATCGTGAACAAGCTGTTGCATGAGCCCACCGCGCGGCTGCGCGCCGTGGGGCCGCAGGGAGAGGGCAACCGCCTGGCGGGCGCCGCCGCGGAGCTGTTCGGCCTGACGGAGGAGGAGGCCGCCGCCATCGCGCCGGAGCCGGAGGCCGTGCCGCTGGCGAACGTGGTGGCCACCGGGAGCCGGCGATGAAGGCCGTGCGGATCGCGACGCGGCAGAGCCCGCTGGCGCTCTGGCAGGCGCGCCACGTGGCGGCGCTGCTCACCCGGCACAACCCGGGTTTGGAGGTGTCGCTGGTGGAGATGACCACCGAGGGTGACCGCTTCCTGTCCGCGCCCCTGTCCGCCGTCGGGGGCAAGGGGCTGTTCGTGAAGGAGATTGAGCAGGCCCTGCTCGACGGCCGTGCGGACGTGGCGGTGCACAGCCTCAAGGACATGACGTCGGTGTTCCCGGACGGTCTGATATTGGCGGCGGTGCCTGCGCGCGAGGATCCGCGCGACGCGTTCTGCAGCCCGGACGGGCACACGCTGGAGCTGCTGCCGCCGGGCGCGAAGGTGGGCACGTCGTCCCTGCGCCGCAGCTGCATCCTGCGCTCGCGCCGCCCGGACCTGGAGATCGTCTCGCTGCGCGGCAACGTGCAGTCGCGGCTCCAGAAGACGCGCGACCTGGGGCTCGCGGGGGCGATGCTCGCCGCGGCGGGCCTCAAGCGCCTGGGTCTGGAGCACCACATCACGCAGGTGGTGCCCGTGGCGGACAGCCTGCCCGCGGTGGGGCAGGGCGTGCTGGCCATCCAGTGCCGCGGCGAGGACGCGGACCTGCGCGCGCTGCTCGCGCCCCTGGAGGACCTCACCACGCGCGGCGCGGTGCGGGCCGAGCGCGCCTTCCTGGCGAAGCTGGAGGGCGGCTGCTCCGTGCCTCTGGCGGGCCATGCCACGGTGGTGGACGGCCAGGTGCACCTGCGCGGCCTGGTGGGCCGTCCGGACGGCACGCACGTCGTGCGCGGCGAGGTGCGGGGCCCCGTGCCGGAGGCGGAGCGGCTGGGGGAGGCGCTCGCGGACGAGCTGCTGTCACGCGGCGCGGGTGACATCCTGCGCGATTTCGGCCGACGCGACGGCGCGTCCCGCGCCTAGAGTGCCGGCCCGTGGACCGGCGACTGGAAGGCATCCGAGTTTTGGTGACGCGCCCGCGTGAGCGGGCCGAGGAGCTGTGCTTCCTGCTGGAGGACGAAGGCGCGGACGTCTTCAGCCTTCCGCTGCTGGAATTGCGCCCCCCGGAGGACCCCCGGCCGCTCGCGTCCGCGGCCGAGCACGTGCAGCGCTACCACTGGGTGCTGTTCGCCAGCCCCTCCGCGGTGGAGGCCTTCCTGGAGGCCCTGCGGCTGGCGGGCACCCTGGACCGGCTCGCGCGCGTGAAGCTGGCCGCGGTGGGGCCGCGCACCGCGAGGACGGTGGAGGCCTTTGGCCTGACGGTGGCCGCGGAGCCCTCCGAAGGCACGGGGGCGGCGCTGTTCACCGCCCTGAAGGACCTGCTCGGCCCCGACGACGACGTGCTCCTGCCGTCCGCGGAAGAGGGCCGGCGCGAACTGGAGGACGGCCTGCGCGACCTGGGCGTGCGCGTCACGCGCGTGACGGCCTACCGCTCCACGCCCGCGCCGCTGCCGCCGGAGGCCCTGGCCCACCTGACGGAGGCGCCGCCGCAGGTGGTGCTCTTCGCCTCGCCGCGCACCGCGGAGGCCTTCCTGGAGGGGGCGGGCCGCGAACCGCTGGCGGCCGCGAAGGTGGTGGCCATTGGCCCCACCACGGCCACCGCGCTGGGGCAGCTGGGCATCGACGTGGCCACGGTCGCGGAGCGCCCCACGCCCGAAGCGCTCGTGGATGCCACCGTCCGCGCCGTTCACGGCTAGACTGCCCGCCCGGTGACGCTCCGGGTGCCAGTCAGGTGCCCGCGCGCGCGTGACGCGAAGAGGTGCGGGTGATGAAGCGTGGCTTGCAGCGGAGTGTCTTCCTGCTCGGACTGCTGGCGCTGGCCGCGACGGCGAGCGCGCAGGATCCTGTGGAGTACAAGTACCTGGACCACTGGGTGCTCAACAACAGCCAGGATCCGTTCCCGTACTACCTGGATTCGACCAACGCGCAGCCGGGTGGCAACAGCCTGTCGTTGGTGGAAGACGCGGTGAAGAAGGCCTTCCAGGTCTGGCAGGACGCGGACTGCGCGTGGCCCGCCTTCACCTACAAGGGCCGCTCCACCACCGTCCCCATCCCCAACGTCGCCGACCGGCTGGATGGTTTCAGCGTCTCCGCCATCTTCATCAACGACTCCACGAGCGCCAGCTACAAGGACGTGCTCAACGAGGGCGACAGCGTGTCGGAGACGGTGGTGCTGTCGCACGCGGGCTACGTCTACCAGTGCGACATCTACCTCAACGACGTGGACTACAACTTCACGACGCTCAACCCCACCCCGGCGAACTTCGTGGACCTGCAGACCGCGATGATGCGCGAGGTGGGTCACTGCCTGGGGCTCGCCAGCACGTACAGCGACGAGAATGCGGTGATGTATTTCAACCTGGGACCGGGCTTCCAGCAGCGCACCCTGACGGCCTACGACCGGGGCGCCTTCTGCCAGCGCTATCCCCAGACGGGCGCCGTGGGCTCGCCGTGTGACAGCAATTCCTGCTCGGCGGGACTCACCTGCGTCTCCACCCCGTCCACCACCAGCGGCGCGTCCCTGCGCATCTGCGCCAAGGCCTGCCCGGACGGCGTGCCTGGCTTCTGCCCCGACCCCTACGTGTGCCGCGCCTCCACCGTGGTCGCGGGCTCGTCGTTCGCCTGCCTCCCGGCGCTGGGGGGCGGGACGAAGGTCGGCAATCCCTGCACCAGTCCCAGCCAGTGCGGCGCGGCGGAGTCGCGCTGCCTCACGCCCTCCGACATCACCACCGGCTTCCCCAGCTGGAAGGAAGGCTACTGCACCGAGTCCTGCGTCTCTGGCGCGGACTGCCCCCGGGGGTCGACCTGCGCGGACGTGGGCGGCGCCGTCGGCAAGCGCTGTCTCAAGGACTGCCGTCCGGGAACGGGCGACTGTCGCAGCGGCTACACGTGCACCACCGTGGCCGAGGGCCGGGACGTGTGCGTCGCGGACTGTGCCACCAACAGTGACTGCGGCGGCAACTTCGCCTGCCGCTCCTGCGACCACGCCTGCATCAAGCAGCAGACCGGGAGCCGCAACGTGGGCGACCCCTGCACGCAGGACACCGAGTGCGGAACCAACCAGCAGTGCCTGAAGGTCAACGGCAACCCGCAGGGCGTCTGCGCGGAGCCGTGCTCGGTGGCCACGTGCACGTGCAGCCCCGGCAACACCTGCCGCCCCGCGGGCACCGGTGGCGACCGCTTCTGCTTCCACGACTGCTCGGACGGCACCTGTGCCTCTCCGCTGCAGTGCGTGCCGTTCGCGGAAGGGACCGCCTGCCTCGCGCCCTGCCGCAACAGCCAGGACTGCCCCAACGGCCTGTACTGCGGCAACGGCGGCAAGTGCTACGACCCGTTCGCCCAGACGGATGGCGGCACCTGCGCCCTGTGCGGTGACGCGGGTGTCCCCCCGCCGCCGCCGCCCACGGATGGCGGGACGGGCGGCCCCGCGGACGGGCCGGATGGCTGCGGCTGCCAGGGCGCGCCCACCTCCGCCGCGGCATTCCTCGCGGGGCTCGGGGTGTTGCTCCTGGCCACCCGAAAGAGGAGGAACGGTTGACCCAGGCATCCCCCCCCGGAAGCGGCGGCCCGTCCCGTAGCAGCACCGACTTCACCCTCGCCTTCCTGCTGGAGGCGATGGTGGCCCAGCGCCTGCTCACCCCGCAGCAGGCGCAGGAGGTGCTGGTGCGGGAGCCGGCGGCGCGCGCCCGCGTGCTCAAGACGCAGGGTGGGGCGGGCAAGGACGCGGCCCGCTACGACGTGTCGCCCGTGGAGCTCATCGCGGCCTTCCAGATCCCCGCGCCGGGCGGGCGGGGCGTGCTGGACGAGGACCGCGTCACGGAGGCCGCGGCGCGCGCGGCGGGGCTGGAGTACCGCAAGCTGGACCCGCTGAAGATGGACATGGCGCTGGCCACCCGCACGGTGTCCCGGCCCTACGCGCAGAAGCACGTGCTGCTGCCCCTGGAGCGCACCGAACAGGGGCGGCTGCGCGTGGCGGTGGCCAACCCCTTCGACCGGGAGCTGTTCGAAAGCTTCCACCGGCTCACCGGCGAGCCGGTGGAGCCGGTGCTGTCAGCGAAGGCGGACATCCTCAAGTCCATCGCGGACATCTACGGCTTCAAGAAGACGCTGGCGCGCGCGGCGGACGACTTCGGCGGCACGCAGGCGCAGCCGATGAGCAACTTCGAGCAGCTGGTGTCGCTCAGCGGCACCCAGGAGCTGGAAGCCTCCGACAGGCCGGTGGTGCAGGCGGTGGACTACCTGCTGCGCTACGCGTTCGACAACCGCGCGTCGGACATCCACCTGGAGCCCAAGCGCGCCACCAGCGTGGTGCGGCTGCGCATCGACGGCGTGCTGCACCCCGTCTACACGCTGCCCGCGCAGGTGCACGCGCCCATCGTGTCGCGCGTGAAGATGCTGTCGCGCATCGACATCTCCGAGAAGCGCCGCCCCCAGGACGGCCGCATCAAGACGGAGCGCGACGGCCGCGAGGTGGAGCTGCGCGTCTCCACGCTGCCCACCGCCTTCGGCGAGAAGGTGGTCATCCGCATCTTCGACCCGGAGACGCTGGTGCAGGACATCGCCCAGCTGGGCTTCGAGCCGGATGAGAAGGGCCACTTCGAGTCGTGGATCGACCAGCCCCACGGCCTCATCCTGGTGACGGGCCCCACGGGCAGCGGCAAGACGACGACGCTCTACTCCGCGCTCAAGGCGGTGGCGGGCCCGGACGTCAACGTCACCACGATTGAAGACCCCATTGAAATGGTGTGGGACGCCTTCAACCAGGTGCAGGTGCAGCCCAAGGTGGGCCTGGACTTCGCCGGGGCCCTGCGCCACATCCTGCGCCAGGACCCGGACGTCATCATGGTGGGCGAAATCCGCGACGCGGAGACGGCGGAGAACGCGCTCCAGGCCGCGCTCACCGGCCACCTGGTGCTCTCCACGCTGCACACCAACGACGCGCTGGGCGCGGTGGCGCGCATGAAGGACCTGGGCGTGCCCGCCTTCCTCCTGGCGCAGAGCCTGCTGGGCGTCATGGCCCAGCGCCTGCTCCGCCGCGTCTGCGTGCACTGCGCGGAGGAGGCGGTCCTCACGTCGGATGAGCTGCAGGCGCTCCAGGCGCCCCTGCCGCTGCTGCCGGGCGGGGTGCGGCTCTTGAAGGGCGCGGGGTGCGTGCGCTGCCGGGGCACCGGCTACACGGGCCGCACCGGCGTCTTTGAAATCGTCTCCACCACGCACGAGGTGCGGGAGCTCATCGCCCAGGAGGCCCCGTACGAGCAGCTGGTGAAGGCCGCCCGCAAGAACGGCATGCGCACCCTGCGCGAGGCCGCCGTGCGCAAGCTGGCCCAGGGCCTCACCGCCTTCGACGAGGTGGTGCGGATGACGTCCGCCCTCTGAAACACGAAGGGCCCGCCGTGATGCACGGCGGGCCCCGGATGCGACACGACGGAAGGCCAGGGCCTAGAAGCGCGCCTGCAGCAGCGTGTTGAAGCCCAGCGCGTGCGGCTTCTCGAAGTTCGGCTGCGCGATGCCGGTGACGTCGTCCTCGAACGTCGTCCGGTTGGTGTCGTAGGTGTAATAGACCTCACCCACGGCGGCCACGGACTCGGACAGGTCCCACCGGAACGTCGCCTTCGCGGAGAGGATGGGCTCCGCCTCGCACACGCCGCTGCCGCAGGTGCTGGGCAGGATGCTCAGCTGGTTGGCGTCACGCACCACGACGGTGCGCGTGCCGCTGATGCCCAGCGGCGGGTTGCTGCCGCCAATGAGCGGCTGCGGGCTGCGGAAGGACGCCGGCTGCTGCACGCCCAGGATGAAGCCCGGCGTCAGGTGCAGGTCCGGCAGGTGGTAGTCCGCGCCCACCGCGACGAACATCTCCGGCTTCAGCTCCGTGCCTGTGGGGAAGTCCTGGAACGGCGGGAAGCCCGGCACGTCGAACTGGATGAAGGACAGGCTGCGGTAGAGCGCCAGCACGTTGAAGCGCAGCAGGTTGAACTTCGCGCGGCCCTGCAGCGCGAGCGCCGTGGCGCCCTGGGGCTTGGTGGCGCCGAACGTGTCCGGGTCCTGCAGCGTCTGCGTCAGGTAGCTGCCCTCCAGCGACACGGAGTAGGACAGGCCACCCGGGTACTGCTCCGGCGCGAAGAAGCGCTGGTAGATTTCCGGGTCGTTCTTGTAGAGCCGGAAGTCGATGCTCGTCCCGACGGGGACACCCACGTGGTAGACGATCTGGCCGGACACGCCCGCGGCGTTGACGCTCGCCTCGATGCCCTGGTTGGCCAGGCCCGGGACGATGCCCTTCTGGAAGAAGCCGCCACCGGCCTCCACGCGCAGCGTCTCCAGGATGTCCCAGCCGGCGCCGCCCATCACGCCGTAGAGCGTCTCCTGCTCCAGCACCAGGTCGTTGAGCACCAGCGCCGTCTTGCCGCCCAGGTACGCGTACCAGGTGTCGCGGGTGAGCTGGAGCTTGGCGCCCGGCACGCCCGCCGCGGCGGCGCGGTTGGTGAAGATGGGGCTGCCGCCCCAGGAGATGCGGTACGCGTAGCCCAGACGGAAGCGGTCCGCGGACACCGGGAAGCCGGTGAGCGACAGGCCTTCCTTCTCACCCCAGCCGGGCGGCTGGTAGTTCAGGCGCACGTAGCTGGAGTTGTCGAGGATGTCGACGCCGCCAGAGGGCCGCTCCAGCACCAGCAGCGTGAGGGCCGCCTCGGTGGTGAGGCCCTCGAAGAACGCCGGCATGCGCTTGTAGAGCACGATGTTCGACAGCGACTCGAACCCGGAGAACTTGGTGTTGAAGTTGTCGTAGAACTGCGTGTTCTGGTTGCCCGCGCCAAACCGCGCGTTCGGGCTGTTGGGCGTGGTTTCACCCGCGCCCGCGAGCACGTTGTCGTCCGCGAAGACGAACGACAAACGGGTGTCCACGAAGTCCCCGGCCCATGCGGGCGCGGAAAGAGCTGTCAGGCCCGTCAGGGCCAGCGTCTGCAACGTTTTCAATGTCCCTCCAGGAAGCGGTCCGGGGGAGACCGCTCCTCCCTGCGCCCCGGCATCCACCGGGGCGCGATGCGACTTTTAAAAGTGAAAGACTACGGGCACGGCTTGATGGGCTTCGGGCACTCCAGGCCGGGCCCGGGGTAGCAGCACAGGTCGTCCTGGTCACGCGGCAACACGTTCCACCGGGGCCGCGCGGGGCCTACATGCTTCAGGTGGCCCACGACGTCGAAGGTGGCCGCGTGCAACTGCTTGCACTGGAGGGCCCTCGCCGCGTCGGCGTCGCTCTCGCTGCAGTCCGGGTTGAGGTCCGGCACGGCGTCCTTGATCTGCAGGCTGATGCGCGTGCGGGAGTCCGGCGCGTACTGGCAGGTGGCGTCGGCGGTGGCCGTGGCATCCCGCACCACCGCGACCGTCGTCTCAGAGCCCTTGAGGGTGTACTCCAGGGCGGTGTTGGCCGCGAGCAGCGTGTCGCCCGCGGTCGCCGTCACCCCGCCCTGGCCGAAGCGCACGCGCACCGGCTGATCACAGACGAGGTTGAGCCGGGTGCCTTCGGACAGCAGCTTGTTGGAGTTGACGGAGGTGGTGCCCGCGGTGAGCTTGGTGATGCGGCCGGGGACGGACGCGTCCAGGTTGGCGGAGGCCGGACCGGAGGCGTTCATCTCCACCACGAACTGACCGAAGCTCGTGTACGTCGTGCGCTCCGCGCAGATGGTGCCGGCGAACTCGCCGATGCCCAGCGTGCAGTCGATGACGCACTGGCGCTCCGGCAGGTCCGGATCATCCGGCGGCTCCTCGAAGCAGTTCTTCCACGTCCGCGACGCGCCGCTGCCGGACGGGCAGAACATGGGCATGTCGTTGTTGCCGTTGGCGTCGCAGTTCTTGAAGACGCGGGGGAACTTCACCCGGCGCAGCTTCACGAGCGACGACTCCAGGCTCTCCATCTTGAAGTTCTTGTAGCTGTAGCCGCACAGCAGGTCGTCCAGGTACGGGGACCCGCTGAAGCCGCACAGCCGGCCGTTGATCTCCACCGGCGGCACCTGGTCCAGGTACTTGTTCCACTCCGTCTGGGGCAGCAGCCGGACGTTCTCGCGCAGCGTCCAGGCGGGGAAGCTCACCTGCGTGGTGTTGGTGAACTCCGCCACGGTGCCGGACAGCGTCCAGATGAGGTCGCCGGAGTCCAGCCCTTCCGGGAACTGGTAGTTGTAGACGTAGAGGCTGTTGAAGCGGCCCGGGTTGAAGCCGTCCGGCTCCGGCGTCTGGATGTTCGCGCCAGAGACGCTCTTCTCCAGCACGCGGCAGGCCGTCATGTCCGTGACGTAGAAGCCGCTGGAGTCGGTGCCCGTCACCAGCAGCTTCATCTGCTGGCCGTTGTTCGGATCCGACGGGTCGCAGTTCTGCACCAGGGGCTCGCCTGCCTCCGGGTTGCGCCCGATGCGCAGGAACTGCTTCACGAAGACGCTCGTCTCCGTGCCGCCCTCCGGCGTCTGGAGGCTGGCGATGCTGGGCTCCTCGAAGCGGATGGGGTTGGACAGGCCCGTCGCGAACGTGCGCGTGGCGGGCTCCTGGGGCACCTGGGTCAGGTCGCCCACGACGCCGCCATCCGAATAGTCCAGGTCGAAGGGCTGGTCCTGCACCCAGACGTGCGTCTCGCCGTACAGGTGGGCCACGCGCACGCTGCCGGTGCCCTTGCCGTCGGTCAGCATGGCCCAGCGCTGGCTGTAGTCGCCGGTGAGGTCACCCGGGACGACGCGGAAGGAGACCGGTCCGTTGAAGGAGGTCATCTCCCCGCCGTTGCCGTCCAGCGCGGTGATGGTCAGCCCGATGTCGATGTTGCCGCGGGGCAGGTTGTAGAGGCACTCCGGGGTGCCGCGCACGGAGGGCGGCACCGCCGCCTGGTCGTTGCCGTACCGGGCGACGCACGCGTTCACCACCGGCAGCAGCGCGGCGGCGGAGTCGCCGGTGGTCACCTTCGTGACCTCCACGCGGAAGGAGGTGAGGCCGGTCGGCTCCTCGGACTCCTTCGTGTAGCAGCCGGCGCTCAGGGCCAGGGACGTCAGGAGCAGCAGTCGCTTCATCACTTCACCCTCCGCCCGATGCGGCCATCCTCGATGGCGTTCGCGATGGGCATGGCAGTGGGCTTCTCACAGAACGAACGCAGCTGGCTCGTCACGGTGCCGCAGGTGGGATTGTTTCCGGTGAGCAGGTCGCGGCAGCTGCAGCGGCCCGTGTACGGGCCCTGGGGCACCGCGCACTGGGCCTGGATGGCCTCCGGCGTCAGGTCCGGCACGCCGCAGCGCTGCGAGGCATCCGCCGGCAGCTTGATGAGGTCCAGGCAGGAGCAGCTTCCAATCGTCTTGTTGAGGGCGGCCTCGAAGGCCTGCGACTCCCGGCAGGAGCCCAGCGTCTTCTCATCCACCGTCCAGGCGCCGTTGACGAGCGAGCCGCAGCGCGTGCCGTTGCTGGACGTCTCACGGCCGGCGAGCAGGTCCGAACAGGAGCAGAAGCCCTGCATGTAGCCGATGAGCGAGTCGCGCAGGCTGATTCCCGTCTCGATGCGCGTGGTGTTGCGCTTGAGCACCGTGAAGCCGGAGCCGCCCTTGGCGATGTAGTCGTTCACCGCGATCTTGTACGTGCCGGTGATGTCCAGCGGCTTGCCGTTGATCTGGATGTCGATGCCGGTGTGGGCCCAGCAGCGCGAACCGCTGGTGTCCTCCAGGCACTGCCACTTGGCGTGGCCCTCGCGGCCCGTCTGCGGGCAGTCCTGCTCCACCGTCTGCGGCGTGCAGGGGATGCGCAGCTCGTTGAGCTGCACCTGGGCGCAGTCCATGGTGAAGCGGGCGCCGGAGACCTGCGCCTGGCTCACGCACCCGCGCTCGGCGGAGCGGTCGGTGACGAAGTCGAACATCTCCTGCATCTCCGCGCCGGACAGGTACATGATGTTGATGGTGTTCTCGAACGGGAACACGTTGAACATCGCCTCCTGCGTCACCACGCCCGCGTAGAGGTTGTCGCGGATGCCCAGCGAGTTGGTGAGCGCCATCTCCGCCTCCACGCGGTTGCGCTTGCGCATGGAGTCCGCCGCGATGTTCCCCAGCGGCGAGTCACCGCCGTTGGAGTTGTTGCGGCGCTGCACGTCGAGCGGCGCGTAGGAGAAGATGGACGTCAGCTGCAGCTTGAAGTCCATGCCCAGCACGTAGGGGATGAGCATGTCGGAGACGGCCGGATCCTCCTGCCTGCGGCACTCCTCGATGGCCTCGCGCACGCCGGGGCGCTGGATGAACTCGCCCGGATCCCAGAACTCGTTGGCGTCGAAGCGCAGCTTGCGCATCGCCTCGTTGCACCAGAGGCCGTCCACCGGGAACGCGCGGTAGTCCTGGCTGATGATCTCCGCGCCCTCGTCCGCGCCCTTCTGCGAGGGCATCTTCACGACCAGCTCCAGGCGGCCCACGTACTTGGCGAACGCGCCCGAGTGCGCCAGCACGACCTTGCGGCCGCTGGGGTCGCTGACGACCTGCGGGGGGTTGAGCACCACGTGCAGGTGGCCGCCCATCACCGCGTCCAGGCCGCTGACGCCCGCGATGTGCACGCGCACCACCGACTTGTCGTCGCCCACGGGGCCGAACCACTCCAGCACCTTCCAGGCGTCCTTCGCGCGCTCCACGAAGGGCTTCGCGCGGCTGTACTCGTAGAAGGCCTCGTAGCCCTGGATCATGTCCTGGTCCTCATGGAGGCCCAGGTGGCTGACCGCGATGATGACGTCCGTCACCGGGCGCAGCAACTCCACATAAGAGCGCGCGACCTCGTTCTGCTCCAGCGGGGTGACCTGCAGGCTGTTGCCACCCTCCACGATGGAGTTGAGCGAGGAGATGTTGGCCATGCCGATGATGCCCACCCGCAGGCCCTTCACGGTCCGGATGCTGTACGGGGCGGTGACCATGGACGTGCCGTTGCTGCCCACGGCCTTCGGGTCATCCCACTGGTAGTTGGCGGCCAGCAGCGGGAAGTTGGCGAAGTTGCGCGCCTTCTGGGTGAAGTTGAGCGCGCCGGCGTCGAACTCGTGGTTGCCCACCACGGCCGCGTCCAGGCGCACCTCGGAGAGGAAGCGGAACTCCGCCTCGCCCGTGTTCACGTTGAAGATGGGCGCGCCCTGGAAGCAGTCGCCGGAGTCCACGTGCAGCACGCGGTCGCCGCGCTTGCGCTCGCGCTTGAGGATGGACGCCATGCGCGTCGCACCGCCAAACGGGCCGGCCTCCGGAATGAGTTCCAGGTCCTGGTCCGTCTTCAGGGGGGTGAAGTCGTACGGAACGAGGCGCGAGTGGATGTCAGAGGTATGAAGGAGGGTAAGACGCACCTCTTGACCTTCGAGGTGGTAATCCTGGCCTTCCAGCACAGGCATGCACGAGGCGAGGGCCAGGGCGCAGGCACAGAAGAGGCCGAGCAGTGCGCGACACATTCGTGGCGGATCCGTGATTCAAGAGAGTGACGACTTGAGGACGGCGCAACCTACGGGATCAAGGGTGCACGGGCAAGCAACGCCACCGTGGCACCTCCACCTACCAGGGCAGCAGGAGAGCAGGCAGACATGCGTCCCAGCAGTTCCAATGTGACTGACATCGAGATCATCGAGGACTTCTCCGCCACGGCGCGTTGTGACGAAGGTTTTCTCCGGGTGCGGCGTCTGCGGTGCAGGAACCGGCGCGCGGACGGGTCGTCCTCGTCGGTGTACCGGGTGGACGTGGTGGACCGGCCCCGGCTGGACGCGGTGTCGGTGCTCGTCTACCGCCGTGCGTCAGACGGAAACCTGGAAGTCCTGACCCGGCTGAACCTGCGGCCGGCGGCGTACTTCCGGCGCGAGCAGACGTCGTCCATGACGGTGCCGGACCCGGTGAGCTACCTGCGCGTGGAGGAGATCGTCGCGGGGCTGCTGGAGCCGTCCGACAAGGGCGAGGAGGGGCTTCGCCGCCGCGCGGCGGAGGAGGTGAAGGAGGAGGCGGGCTACGCGGTGCGTCCGGAGGACATCCAGCTCTTGGGCGGCGCGTTCTTCCTCGCGCCGGGCATCCTGTCGGAGAAGGTCTTCCCGGCGGCGGTGGACGTGACGGGCGTGGCGCAGGGGGAGGTGGAAGGCGATGGCTCGCCTCTAGAGGAGGGCATCCACCTCCAATGGCGGCCGGTGGCCACGGTGCTGGAGGCGTGCCGGCGCGGCGACATCGCGGACGCGAAGACGGAGGTCTCCCTCACGCGGCTGCTCGCCCGGCTGGGCTGAGCCGCCAGGGGTAGTGGGCGCCGGGGGCCGGTGCCCCGCGTCCTATGTGGCTTGCGACTTTCCGGGGTGTGGACGGACGGGGTAGGGTGCCCCCCGTTCGTTCTCTCCCCCAGGTGAGGTTCGTCGCATGCCGTCGTTGCCCCCGTGGCTGACCCAGCTGTTGCCCATCGTCATCCTGCTCGGGGCCATTGGCCTGGTGCTCTCGCGGCTGCCCCGTGTCGAGCTGGGGCACAGCGACGCGTTCCGCCGCCGCCGCTTCTTCAACTGGTTCCCGCTGGGGCTCACGTACGCGTTCCTCTACATGGGGCGCTACAACCTCAACGTGGCGACCAGCGCCATGGGGCAGCAGACGTCCAACGCGGACTTCGCGACCATCTTCTTCTGGGGGACGCTCACCTACGGCGTGGCCTTCCTGATCAACGGCCCGCTGACGGACAAGCTGGGAGGGCGCTTCACCATCCTGCTGTCGGCGGCGGGCTCCGCGGCGGCGAACGTGGCCATGGGCGGCGTCGTCTACGCGGTGCTGAAGAACGGCTGGGCGCCCCCGGGCGGCGTCGTCGCGTGGCTGGCGTTCCTCTACAGCGTCAACATGTACTTCCAGAGCTTCGGCGCGGTCTCCATCGTCAAGGTGAACGCGGCCTGGTTCCACGTGCGCGAGCGCGGCCAGCTGGGCGGCGTGTTCGGCATCCTCATCTCGCTGGGCCTGTACTTCGCGTTCGACTGGTGCCGCTTCATCGCGGACGCGGCGCCGGTGTGGTGGGTGTTCTTCGTGCCCGCCGGGATGCTGGTGGCCTTCCTGGTGCTGGACTCGTTCGTCATCCGCGACACGCCCTCCCAGACGGGCCACCCGGACTTCGACACCCAGGATGCGTCCAGCGGTGACACGGGCCCCGCGCCCTCCGTGCCGGAGCTGTTCAAGAAGCTGTTGAGCAACCGCGTCATCCTCATCATCCTGGGCGTGGAGTTCTGCAGCGGCTTCCTGCGCAACGCGGTGATGCAGTGGTACCCCAAGTACGCCAAGGCGGTGGGCGAGGGCGGCGCCTTCGTCGCGTCCAACTGGGGCATGCTGTCGTGCGTCGCCGGCATCCTGGGCGGCATGTTCGCGGGCGTCATCAGCGACCGCATCTTCGACTCGCGCCGCGGGCCCGTCTCCACGGTGCTCTACGCGGGCCTGCTGCTGGGCGCGGTGGCCGCGGTGTTCCTGCTGGGCACGCCGGGCGCGGGCTGGGCCGTGGTCTTCATGTCCCTGTGCGTCATCGGCGTGCACGGCATGCTGTCCGGCACGGCGACCATGGACTTCGGCGGCAAGAAGAACGCGGGCGTCGTGGTGGGCATCATCGACGGCGCGGTGTACGCGGGCACGGCCATCCACGCGCTCGTCTACGGGCGCATCCTGCCCACGGGCGACGCGATGAAGGACCCGGCCAACTGGAGCCCCTGGCCCCTGGCCATGCTGCCCCTGGCGGTGGTGGGCCTGGTGCTGGCCTCGCGGGTGTGGAACGCGAAGCCGCAGCCCAGGGCCGCGCCGCTGCCCGTGGGCGACGTCGTCCCGGGGGCCGTGCCGGGTGCGTCCTCTCGTACGGGGACCAACGGTTAGCGGCCAACACCGGAGGCGTCAGGGGTGTGTCTCCCCTGACGCTCTCCATCCGTTCGTCCAGGGTGGCTCCCGTGTGACAGGCGCGTGACGTAGAGTGGGGCCGTGTCCCAGGTCCCTGAAGCGCTCCACAGCCGGTTCGACGTCCACGACCGGAAGCAATTCGAGATAAAGCTCGAGTACCAGCCCACGGGCGCGGACGAGACGCGCTATCTCGTGGAGGCCTATCTCTTCCTCCCGTCGAGCCTGAACATCGACTCGGAGACGTACCCGCGCGCGGACTTCTACGCGGACATCCACAACTACGTGCGCTTCAAGACGCCGGTGATGGGCCTGGCGGAGATCCTCGCGTCGGAGGGCTCGCCGCTCATGAAGCTGGAGGCGTGGCAGCGCACGGGGCTGGCGCCGGAGGCGGACGTCGTCTACCAGGCGAAGCTGCTGTCCTGCGTCCTGCGCGGCGCGCTGCGCAGGTTCGCCACCACGGTGGAGACGCGCTGCGAGGCGAAGACGGGCGATGCGGCCCGCGCGGACCTGGAGACGGTGGTGCGCTCCGCGGGCGAGTGCGTGCCCGCGGTGCTGGAGCGCTTCCGCGCGTGGCTGCGCGCGACGGGGGAGGCGAAGCTGCAGGAGAAGACGCGCGCGTCGCTGCGGCTCGTGGACGAGTACGTCAGCCTGCTGGTGGAGCAGTTCTTCCGCCGCGCGGTGGCGGACATGGACGCGCTGCCGCGCACCGGGCCCTGGCTGCCGCTGCGCAAGGGGCTGATGGAGGCGGTGCTGCGCGAGGAGTCCTACCGCAAGGAGCACCGGCTGCGCAGCGTCCTCAGTCCCACGGGGGACAACGAGGAGTACATGCAGCGGCTGGGCTTCCTGAAGAAGTTCTGCATGAACGTGCTCTTCCTGTCCTCGCGTCGGCGCCAGCGCCGGCAGGGCTGGGAGGAGGTGCTGTTCGCCATCGCGGCGGGCGTGGCCATGGCCTTCGCCACGTCGGTGGCCATCTGGGCGCAGGTGCGCTTCACGCAGGTGAGCCTCAACTTCTTCCTGGTGGCCGTGGTCGGCTACATGATGAAGGACCGCATCAAGGAAGGTCTGCGGCGCATGTTCAGCCGCTTCGCCGCCACGCACCTGTACGACAGGACCACGGACCTGGTGGACCCCGTCACGGCGCGCGCCATCGGCATCTGCGAGGAGCGGGTGGACTACGGCGCGGCGGTGAAGGTGCCCGCCGGGGTGTCCGCCCTGCGGCTGCACGACGACTTCCTCACCGTGTCCCAGGGGGAGCTGTCCGAAGCGGTCATCCGCTACCAGAAGCGCATCGTGCTGGACGCGCGCCTGCTGCCCCGCTCCGAGCGGGGCCTCACGGGCGTCACCGACATCCTGCGGCTCAACGTGGGGCGCTTCCTGCGCGACATGGACGAGCCGGAGTTCGCGCTGGAATACGTGGACCTGGAGGACTTCTCCGTGGGCCACATCCGGGGCGCGAAGCGCTACCCGGTGGACCTGGTGTTCCGCTTCACGGTGATGGAGGCGGGCACGCGCAAGGAGTCCGCGCAGCGGGTCCGGCTGGTTTTGGATCGCAACGGCATCCAGCGCATGCAGAACTTCCCGCAGCCCGTCGCGGCCCCGGAGGCCGCAGGGACCGTGCCCGTCCAGCCAGCCGCCCTGCGCGCCCGCGCGTGATTTGGGCACCAGCCCCGCGCCGGGGGCATGTATCTTCCGGCGCCCATGGCTTTTGAAGACCTCAAGCAGCGAATCCGCCCTGACTGGCGCGACACCCTGAAGGGCATCCTGGAGAGGGCCCGCTCGCTCGGTCCCCAGGCCGTGCTGGCGTTCGACCTGGACTCCACGCTCTTCGACAACCGGCCCCGGCAGGCGCGCATCCTGCGCGAGTACGGCGACGCGCGGGCCCTGGGCCTGCTGTCCGCGTGCGAGCCCCACCACTGGGAGACGGGCTGGGACATGCGCGCCGCCATGCGCGCGTGCGGCCTGGAGGGCGCGGACGTGGAGCAGCGCTTCGCGGACGCGCGCGCCTTCTGGCAGGAGCGCTTCTTCACCAGCGCCTATTGCGTGTCCGACGAGGCCATTGAGGGGGCCGGGGCCTTCATGCAGGCGGTGGCCGCCACTGGCGCCCAGGTCGTGTACCTGACGGGCCGCCACGAGGCCATGCGCGAGGGCACCGTCGCGTGCCTCGCCCGGTGCGGCATGGTGACGCCCCCCGGCGAGGGCGGACGCGTGCACCTGGTGATGAAGCCCACGCTCAAGGAGGACGACGACGCCTTCAAGCGCGAGGCGCACGCGCGCCTGGGGCGGATGGGCACCGTGGTGGCCGCGTTCGACAACGAGCCCACCCATGCCAATGACTACCGCCAGCGCTTCCCGGAGGCGACCGTCATCCACCTGGCCACGGACCACTCCGGCCGGGCCGTGGAGCTGCTGGACGGCATCGTGTCGGTGCCCCATTTTGCCCTGGAGGACGTGACGCACCGCGCCTGAAAGAAAGGCGTGGCGGAGGGTGGTTCTGAAAGGCTTTGGAAGTCCCTTGGCCGCGCGCTAAGAGGCGCACGGCGTTGCCGCCCTTCCCCCTCGGGTCCACAGGGGCGGCCCAGATGGAGGCATGCCGCGGTGGCCAGCGCGTACTCGAAGGACCTGTTGTTGAAGATGTACCGGAAGATGTACCTGCTGCGTCGCTTTGAAGAGCGCGCGGGCCAGCAATACACGCTGGGGAAGATCGCCGGGTTCTGCCACCTGTACATCGGCCAGGAGGCCGTGGCGGTGGGCTGCAATGAAGCCATCCGTACGGATGACTACATGCTGTCCGCCTACCGCGACCACGGCCAGCCGCTCGCCCGCGGCAGCGACGCCGGGATGGTCATGGCGGAGCTGTTCGGCCGGGGCTCCGGCTACAGCAAGGGCAAGGGCGGCTCGATGCACATCTTCGACATCGAGCACCACTTCTACGGAGGCTACGGCATCGTCGGCGGGCAGATTCCGCTCGCGGCCGGCATGGCCTTCGCGGCGCGCTACCGCAACGAGGACCGCGTCACGGTGTGCTTCTTCGGCGACGCGGCCGCGAACCAGGGCGCGTTCCACGAAACCTTCAACATGGCGCAGAAGTGGAAGCTGCCGGTCATCTACATCTGCGAGAACAACCGCTACGGCATGGGCACGGCCATCGCGCGCACGTCGGCGGTGCCGGAGATCCACAAGCGCGCCTCCGCGTACGGCATGCGGGGCGAGGCCGTGGACGGCATGGACGTCCTCAAGATGTACGAGGCGGTGAAGGACGCGGCGGAGTACTGCCGCGCGGGCAAGGGCCCGGTGCTGATGGAGGCGAACACGTACCGCTTCCGTGGCCACTCCATGGCGGACCCGGCCAACTACCGCTCCAAGCAGGAGGTGGAGGACGAGCGCCGCAACGACCCCATCCCCAAGCTGCGCGAGTACGCGCTGAAGCAGGGCCTGGGGCTGTCGGACGCGGACTTCGAATCCATTGAGGAGGAGGAGAAGCGCACGGTGGACGCGGCGGTGAAGTTCGCCGACGAGTCGCCGGAGCCCAGCGTGGACGAGCTGTGGCGCGACACCATCGTGGAGCCGGGTGAGGAGGACGTGCGCCCGCGCGAGCGCGTGCTGGGCGTGAAGGTCACCAACTGGCCGAAGTACCCGTCCGGTCAGGAGCTGAAGGTGACGTGGGACCTGGAGCCTCGCGCAGAGGCCGAGGCCGCTGACAAGAAGGCGGGCCTGAGCCGCTAGCGCTCGGGTCCTTCCCCCCAGGCACAACCCTTTCGAGTTCGAGTTTCGGAGCCGACGATGCCCGAGTTGATGTATCGCGAAGCGTTGAACCAGGCGCTCGCCGAGGAGATGGAGCGCGACGCCAATGTGTTCCTCATTGGCGAGGAGGTGGGTCGCTACAACGGCGCCTTCAAGGTGTCCCAGGGCCTGCTGGACAAGTTTGGCAGCGCGCGCATCATCGACGCGCCCATCAGCGAGCTGGGCTTCACCGGCCTGAGCGTGGGCGCCGCCGCCGTGGGCCTGCGCCCGGTGGTGGAGATGATGACGTGGAACTTCGCCATCCTGGCGATGGACCAGATCGTCAACAACGCGGCCAAGCTGCGCCACATGAGCGGCGGCCAGCTGAGATGCCCCATCGTGTTCCGCGGCCCGGGCGGCGCGGGCGGCCGGCTGTCCAGCCAGCACAGCCAGTCGCTGGAGGCCAACTACGCGCACTTCCCCGGCCTGAAGGTCATCGCGCCGGCGACGCCCGCGGATGCCAAGGGCATGCTCAAGAGCGCCATCCGGGACGAGAACCCGGTCATCATGTTCGAGGGCGAGCGGCTCTACGCGCTCAAGGGCGAGGTGCCGGAGGGTGAGCACATCGTCCCGCTGGGTGTCGCGGACGTGAAGCGTGAGGGCACCGACGTCACGCTCATCACCTGGAGCCGGATGTACTACTTCTGCATGGAGGCCGCGGAGGCCCTGGAGAAGGAAGGCATCAGCGTGGAGGTGCTGGATCTGCGCACCCTGCGCCCGCTGGACGAGGAGGCCATCCTCAAGAGCGTGCGCAAGACGAACCGCGCGGTCATCTGCGAGGAGGGCTGGGCGCTGGCCGGCATTGGCGCGTCCGTGGTGGACCTCATCCAGTCCCAGGCGTTCGACGAGCTGGACGCGCCGGTCGTGCGCGTCACCGGGCTCGATGTGAACATGTCGTATGCGGCGAATCTGGAGAACGCGACCCAGCCGGACGCGCCCAAGATCATCGCCGCCATCAAGAAGGTCCTGTACCGCGAGGGAGCCTGAGCGATGGCGACGCCCATCCAGATGCCCAGCCTGTCCCCGACGATGAAGGAGGGGAAGATCGTCAAGTGGCTGAAGAAGGTCGGCGACAAGGTCTCCTCCGGAGACGCCATCGCCGAGGTGGAGACGGACAAGTCCAACCTCGAGGTCGAGGCCTTCGACGACGGCTACCTGCTGCAGATCTCCGTGCCCGAGGGCGAGGTCGCGACGGTGGGAGCCCCCATCGGCTACCTCGGCGCCAAGGGCGAGAAGGTCTCCGGCGGAGCCCCGGCTCCGGCGGCCGCCGCGCCCCCGAAGGCCGCGGCCCCGTCCGCGCCCAAGGCGGAGTCGCCCGCCGCGAAGCCCGCCCAGCAGGCCCCCGCCGCTGGCGGCGGTGAGGGCATCGCCATCCTGATGCCCTCGCTCTCCCCGACGATGAAGGAGGGGAAGATCGTCAAGTGGCTGAAGAAGGCCGGCGACAAGGTCTCCTCCGGGGACGCCATCGCAGAGGTGGAGACGGACAAGTCCAACCTCGAGGTGGAGGCGTACGACGACGGCACGCTCGCGCGCATCGTCGTGAACGAGGGCGACCTGGCCACCGTCGGTGCGCCCATCGCGTTCCTAACGCCCAAGGGCGCCAAGGCCGGGGCCTCCGCTCCGGCGGCCGCGCCCGCCGCGCCGAAGGCCGCACCCCAGGCTCCCGCCGCCGCGGCTCCGTCCGCGACCGCCGGGGGACAGGGCGGCGCGCCGCGCCGTGAGGCCGCTCCGACCGCGAGCGGGGGAGGCCGGCTTCGCGCCAGCCCCCTGGCGAAGCGCATCGCGCAGGAGCGCGGGCTGGACCTCTCCCAGGTGCGTGGCTCCGGTCCGCTCGGGCGCGTGGTGAAGCGCGACGTGGAGCAGGCGCTGGGGCAGGGCCTGACGAAGGCCCCCGCCCAGGCGGCCCCGGCGAAGAAGGCCGGTGCGCAGCCCGAGGCCCGCGCCTTCGGCACGCGTCCGGAGCCGCAGTCCGTGCCCATGTCCTCCATGCGCAAGGTGATTGGCCAGCGCATGTCGGAGGTGAAGCCCGGCGTGCCGCACTTCTATCTCACCGTGGAGGTGGAGATGGAGGCCGCGGTGAAGATCCGCGAGGAGGCCAAGGCGCTGGACGTGAAGGTGTCCGTCAACGACATCATCGTGAAGGCGGCGGCCATCGCGCTGCGCCGCTCCCCGAAGATGAACGTGTCGCTCCAGGGCGACCAGGTGCTGCACTACGGCACCGTGGACGTGGGCATCGCGGTCGCCATCGAGGACGGGCTCATCACGCCCATCATCCGCGACGCGGACCTCAAGGGCCTGCAGACCATCTCCGCCGAGTCCCGCGACATGGCGGAGCGCGCCCGCAAGCGCGCCCTGAAGCCCGCCGAGTACACCGGCGGGTCGCTCACGGTGAGCAACCTGGGCATGTACGGCATCGACCAGTTCATCGCCGTCATCAACCCGCCCCAGTCCGCCATCCTCGCGGTGGGCGCGGTGGCGGAGAAGGCCGTGGCGCGCGACGGACAGGTCGTGGTGCGCAAGGTGATGACGGTGACGCTGTCGGGTGACCACCGCGTCATCGACGGGGCTACCGGCGCGGAGTACCTGCGCGAGCTGAAGGGCCTGCTGGAGCACCCCACGCGGCTGCTGTTCTAGCGGTCGAGCGGCCGCCCGCCCTTTGCCCCCGTGCGTCATGCACGGGGGCAGGGGAGGGCGCTGGCTACTCCCGCGTCTTCTCGTCCGCTTCGACGTCCTCTTCCAGCTTGCGCTGCGCGTCGGTGACGCTGGCCTGGTCCGCCCGCTTCGTGTCGGTGTCCAGCTCCGCCTCGTGGTCCTGCGAGCGGCCCTGGATGCCGGGCCACGGGTCCGGGCGGGTCGCCTGGACGTGCTTCACGGCCTTCGGGTCCTGATGCTTCTTGTCCGCCATGTGTCACTTCCTCCCCCCGGAAGTCGGGGCGTGAAGGGCCTTGTCGTGGCGGTACGGTGGGATGCCCACGCCCCTGTGGCCACCCGGAGGCGTGTGGGCGGGGAGGGCTCGCCTGCCTGACTCCCTTCGGATGGCGAAAAAAGATCGGCAGGCGGCGCGGTTCGCTGCTTAACTTCTCACTCAATGAACGACGACATGACTCGCGAGCGCCTGGGGCTTGGACTGCGGGAGGTGGAGCCTTCGCCGGTTCCCCTGGTTCCGTCGGTGTCCCTGGCGCACTCACTGCAGCAGGCGCTTCACGGCGCCGTGTTCCCGCTCACCGCGGAGCAGTTGACGTGGGTGGCGCGTGAGAACGAAGCGCCGGCGCACGTGGTGTCACTGCTGGGCTCGCTGCCACGGGGGCGTTTCTCCTCGGTGGAGGCCGTGGCCCACGCCCTCGAGGACACCGCCGGCTGAGTCGGGGATGGCCCCCGGTTTGACTTCCACCGCTCGCTTCCGGGCGTGGGTGGAAGCTACCCCCAGGCGCGCGGTCGGACGCGCGCGGTATCTTCGCGCGACCAGCCTGCCTTCCGGATGAGGAAGCCACGGTCTGGAGGAGCTCCATGAACGCCTCGGACCTGCCCGCCGTGCTGTACGTGGACGACGACGCCCTCAACCTGAGGGTGTTCGACGCCAACTTCGGGCAGAAGTTTCGCATCTTCCGGTGCTCGTCCCCCAACGAGGCCCTGGCGCTGCTGGAGCAGCGGCGCGGGGAGATTGGCGTGGTGCTGTCGGACCAGCGCATGCCGGGCATGACGGGCGTGGAGCTGCTGGAGCGCGCCCGCACCATCGCGCCGGACGCCAAGCGCATGCTCGTCACGGCGTACGCGGACATGCAGGCCGTCATCGACGCGGTGAACCGCGGTCAGGTGACGCGCTACTTCGTGAAGCCGTGGGACCGCGCGGAGCTGCTGGCGGCGCTGGAGGACGCGCTCAAGATTGCCCGGCTGGAGCTGCGCATCCGCGAGGTGGAAGGCCGGATGATGAAGTCCGAGCGTCTGGCCACGCTGGGGCAGGTGACCGCCGGCATCGCGCACGAGCTGATGGGCCCGGTGGGCTACCTCACGCAGAACGTGTCCTCGCTCCAGCGCGACATGCAGCGGGTGGTGCAGTACGTGTCGCGCCACCTGGCGACGGACCCGGACGCGGAGGTGTCCTCCACCATCGAGGACCTGCCGGCGCTCATCAAGGACCTGTCGGAGGGCGCGGGCCACCTGAGGGAGGTGGCGCTGGGCCTGAGGACGCAGGCGCGCGGCGAGGACCTGGAGGCCACCGCGGACGTGGCCGAAGTGGTGTCCTTCGCGGTGAAGCTGGCGCGGGCGGAGGTGCGGGACAGGGCGCGTCTGACGAGCAGCGGCGACCCGGTGCGCATCATCTTCGGGCCGGTGAAGCTGTGCCAGGTGCTGCTCAACCTCATCGTCAACGCCGCGCAGGCCATGGAGGGCACGGGCCGCACGGGCCGCATCGACGTGCGCTGGGCGGCGACCGAGTCCGACGTGGTGCTGTCGGTGGTGGACAACGGCTGCGGCATCCCCGCCGCCCTGCAGGAGCGCGTGTTCCAGCCGCTCTTCACCACCAAGCCCGTGGGCGTCGGCACGGGCCTGGGCCTGTCCATCTGCCGGGAGCTGGTGACGCAGTTCGGAGGCCAGCTCCGCCTGTCGTCCACGCCGGGCGAGGGGACGGAGATAGAGCTCACCTTCCGGCGAGCCCCGCCCCCTTGAGCCCGAAGGCGTTGTGCAGCAGGCGCCACACCCGGTGGAGGGTTTCGCCTTCCTGGGGCCGCACGCCCCGCACCAACAGTGCGCGCTGGGGCGCTTCTTCGGGGCCGTACTCCACCACGAGTGAATAGCGGCCGCCCGGAGGCTGGACGATGTGCACCGCGCGCACGTCGTCGAAGGGCAGCGTCTGCGTGCGGGCGGCCCCGGGCGCCCAGGCGAGCGTCTCCAGCCGCAGCGACTCCGTCTTGAAGTGCAGCACGAAGCGGCGGCGCTTGAGCCGCGCCTCCAGCACGAGCGCCCCCACGACGAGCGCGCCCGCGAGGCCCAGCAGCAGGGACGCGGCGCCGGGAGTCCGGGCCGTGTCCAGCACGAGCATCACCATGCCCACGACGGTGCTCACCCCGGCCAGCCCCAGGCACAGCGAGGGCAGGACCCGCAGCGTCCAGGGCGGCGGCAGGGACTCTCCCACCAGCCGCCCCCCGTCGTAGAACAGCCGCACGTCACCCAGCAGCGGCGGCACCCGGTTCTCCCGGAGCGCGTCTTCGAAGCTCACTCCCTGAGCATAGGCACACCACCGTGTTCCCACCCTCGAAGTTGGACGTGAGCTGTGCGATCCTCCCAATTCATGGATCTCCCGTTCGAGACCGGTGCAGGTGAAGGGGAAGGGCGGGGGACGCTCGCCTCGAAGGTGCTGTTGGTGGATGACGAGCCGGTGGTGCTCGACATCTGCGTGCGCCTTCTGGGGCGCGAGGCGGACCTCGTCGTGTTCCCGGTGGGCAGTGCGGAAGAGGCGTTGACCCTCTTGAGGGACCAGCGCATCGACGTGTTGGTGACGGACAAGAACCTGCCCGGCATGGGCGGGGTGGAGCTCATCTCGGAGGCGCGCCGGATGCAGCCCGCGCTGGAGGCGGTGATGATCACCGCCTACGCCAGCTCCGAGTCCGTCATCGCCGCGTTCGCCGCGGGCGCCAGCGACTACATCCTCAAGCCCTTCGACGACTTGCGCGTGCTGCGCGCCAAGGTGCGCGCCGCGCTGGAGCGCCGCACCGAGCGCGTGCGCACGCGCAACGGCGCCCGTGAGATGGCCCGTCAGGCCGCGGCGCTGCTGGACGCGGGCCGCGACGCGCCAGAGCCCGCGCACGTGGCGCTGGAGTCGGAGCTGCGCAACTACGAGGAGACGGTGCGCCTGGTCCAGCACGGCAGCGTGGCCGTGGTGGGCAGCAGCGAGGCCGTGAAGGTGCTGAAGGAAGCGCACTTCGAGGTGCTGGACCTGCCGCCTTACTCCCCCCAACTGGAGAGCGCGGACGTGGTGGTGGTGGAGACCGGGGATCCGCAGTGGCGCACGCTGGCCGAGCGCCTCCAGGGGCGCTCTCCCGACGTGGTGCTCCTGGCCGGCGCGGACGCCGACCTGAGCGACCTGCTGGAGGCCATCACCCTGCGCATGGACCTGGTGGGCTACGGCCAGGCCAACGCCACCCGTGCGCTGCCGGACAAGGTGCGCATGCTGCTGATGCGCCGGGGCATCCAGCGCGCCCAGGAGAAGCTCACCGCGGCCCTGGACACCTTCCGCCAGAGCATCACGTCGGCCTGAGCCCGGGGGCGGGGGCGGCGCTTCCGCCCCTTCCCGCGGCGCCGCGCCTGCCATCCCAAGCCCGCAAAAGCGAAACGCCCACCTTCTTTTCAGAAGGTGGGCGTCTCAGTGACCCTGCCGGGATTCGAACCCGAGTTTGAGCCGTGAGAGGGCTCCGTCCTAACCACTAGACGACAGGGCCGACTTTCCTACAACCGCGCCTTTGCTGCCGGCGCTTCCTACATTTTCTGGTTGCTGACGTCAACCAGGAACTTCAGCTGGGGAACTAGGATTCGAACCTAGATAAGCAGAGTCAGAGTCTGCTGTCCTGCCGTTAGACGATTCCCCAAGGACCTGCGGGACCTGCGACTTCGGGCGCTTCTACTACCCACTTCTCTGCTCGACTTCAACTACTTCGTTTTCCTGACCGGCTTCGTTTCTTTCTTCGCCGGTTTGGCCGCCCCCTGCAGCGGGACGATGTAGATGCGAACCTCTTCGTTCGCCTCGTAAATGTTCAACCCCTCGAAGTTCTTCCCCGACGGGTTGCTGATGTGCACCGCCTTGACGCCCGGCTGGTTGACGATCGACCGCCTCGGGTAGTTCGAGGACGGATAGACCGTCTTGTAGTAGTCGAGCGTCGCCTCGTAGTCGCGCGATGCCCGGTACCGGTTTTCGCCCACCTTCTGGACGCCATCCGGGAGTTGGGCGCCGTTCACCACGTCGGCGCCCGACGCCGTTGCCCAGAGGGCGAGCAGCACCACCCCGAGCGGGCGCGCCTTATAGAAATGGGGTCGCAGGCTGTCAAGCGGTCGCGTCATCGCCGGCCAAGATAGGGCCCGGCGACGCCCGCGTCCACCGTCAATCTCACCCGCCGCGCGCGAGCGCCGCGTCGATGCGCCGCAGGGCTTCCTCGCGCCCCGCGAAGAGCAGCGTCTCACCGATGCCGGGGCTGGTGGTGTTGCCGGTGATGGCGACGCGCAGGGGCTGGGCCACCTTGCCCATGCCCACGCCGGCCGCCTCGCTCACCGCCTTCACCACGCCATCCAGCAGCTCCACCGTCCAGGCGGGCAGCGCCTCCAGCCGCTCCCGGGCCTGGCGCAGCAGGCCCAGGGAGTCCCCGGTCAGGTGCTTGGCGGCGGCCTTCTCATCCAGCGTCACGCCTGAGCGGAAGTAGATGGACGCGGTGTTCGCCATCTCCTCCAGCGTCTGCGAGCGCTCGCGCAGCGCGACCACCATCGGCTCCAGCCGCGCGTCGCCCCGGGCCTCGAAGCCGCGGGCGTCCAGGAAGGGCAGGAGCCGCTCCGCGATGACGGCGGCGGGCAGGCGCTTGAGCCACTCCTGGTTGAACCACTTGAGCTTGACCGGATCCCACACGCCGGAGGTGCTGCCCACGCCGTCGAAGTCGAACCACTCCACCATCTGCTCGCGGGAGATGACCTCGTCGTTGCCGTGGCTCCAGCCCAGGCGGATGACGAAGTTGAGCAGGCCCTCCGGCAGGATGCCGGTGCGCGCGTGGAGCATCACGTCCGCCTCCGGGTGCTTGCGCTTGGAGAGCTTCTCCCGATCCGGCCCCAGGATGAGCGGCAGGTGCGCGAACTGGGGCGGAGTCCACCCCAGCGCCTGGTAGAGCATCAGCTGGGGGAAGGTGGAGTTGATGTGCTCCTGGCCGCGCGCCACCAGGGAGATCTCCATCAGGTGGTCGTCGATGACGCAGCCGTAGTTGTAGAGCGGGATGCCGTCCGCGCGCATCATGACCCAGTCATCCAGGTCCGAGTACGGCTTGGTGATGACGCCCAGGACCTTGTCGTCGTACGACACCTTGCCGTCGCCCGTGGGCATGCGGAAGCGGATGACCGCGTCCTCCAGCTTCCTGCCCTCCGGCGGGGCCTTCAGGTCGTAGCAGGTGCCCTCGTAGCGGTAGGCGCGCTTCTCCTTGTCCGCCACCTCACGCCGGGCCGCGATCTCCTCGCGCGTGCAGTAGCAGCGAAAGGCCTTGCCCTCGGAGATGAGCTGGTCGGCGTGGGCGCGGTAGGTGTCCAGCCGCTGGGTCTGGAAGTAGGGGCCGAAGCCGCCCTCCTTGCCGGGGCCTTCGTCCCAGTCCAGGCCCAGCCAGTTGAGGCCGTCCAGGATGGCCTTGACCGACTCCGGGGTGGAGCGCTCCTGGTCCGTGTCTTCGATGCGCAGGATGAAGGTGCCGCCGTAACGCCGCGCGTAGAGGTAGTTGAAGAGCGCGGTGCGGGCACCGCCGATGTGGAGGTATCCAGTAGGTGACGGAGCGAAGCGGACGCGAGGTTTGGACGGGGCCATAGGACAGGCGCGCGATAGCAGGAGGACTGCACGAGGGTCAACGCAAGCCGCCCTCTTGGAGTTAGGCTTCGCGGCCAAGGAGACTTCACATGTCGATTCGACACGCAGTTCGCACGCTGGTGCTGGCCGCCCTGCTCGGGGGGCTGCCGGTGGGGGCCACGACGATGCTGCGCGCGGACCTTCCCCAGATGGCGCAGGCTTCCGACGCGGTGGTGCAGGGCGTCGTCCGGCGCGTGCAGAGCCGGTGGAGCGGCGACAAGCGGCGCATCGTCACCGACGTGGAGATCGAAGTCACCGAGTCCCTCAAGGGCGAGCCCGGCGGCACGGTGCTCGTCACCCAGCCGGGAGGCCGGGTGGGCGACATCGGGCAGGTGGTGGGCGGGCTCGCCACGTTCTCCGAGGGCGAGGAGGTCGTCGTCTTCCTGGAGAAGAAGGGCGCGGCGGCGTTCCAGCTGTCGGGCATGGCGCAGGGCAAGTACCAGGTGCGGCGCTCCGCTTCCGGCTCCGGTTCGGACGTCGGCGCCATGGCGGTTCCGGCCCCCACCGGGGACGCGGTGCTCGTCGATCCGAAGACGCATCAGGAGAGCGCGTCGAACGCGAAGCCGGTGACGCTCGCGCAGCTCAAGAGCGCCATCCGCGCGGCGCTCCAGGCGCAGCAGGCCGTGCCCGCGAAGAAGGGGGCGAAGTGATGGGCGCGCTCGCGTCATGGGTGGTGTTGGCGGTGGCGCTGGGGCAGAGCTCCGCGCCGTACGTGCGCAGCCGGGTGACGCCCGGGGATGCGGCCACGCAGTGCCTGTACTGGACGCAGAACCGCGTCGTCTGGCAGCAGAGCACCGTGGGCAACCAGAAGGTGACGAACCACACGGAGTTCAAGGCCATCTCCGACTCGTTCCAGAGCTGGCAGGACGTCTTCGCCAACTGCGGGAACCTGACGCTGGCGGAGGGCCCGCGTGTCGACAGCCGGACGGTGGGCTACGCGCGCACCGGCGACAACATCAACCTCATCCTCTTCCGCAGCCGGAGCTGCCGGGATGTCGTGGCCCCCACGGACGCGTGCTTCGCGGACGACACCTGCGCGAACACCTACGACTGCTGGGACGACAGCAACGGCACCATCGCCATCACGCTGACCACCTACGACGAGCGCACCGGCATCGTCTACGACTCCGACATCTCCTTCAACGCCGCGGCCTTCAACTTCACCACCGGCAACGGCGGGCCGTGCGGCATCGTGGCCAACCCGGACTGCGTGGAGACGGACGTGCAGAACACGGCCACGCACGAGGTGGGCCACTTCGTCGGCCTGGACCACACGCTGGCGACCGGCTCCACGATGAACCCCAGCGCGCCGCCGGGCGAGGTGTCCAAGCGCATCCTGGACACCGGCTCGAAGTCCTTCGTGTGCGCCGCGTACCCCAGGGGCAGCGCGAGCCAGCCCTGCATCCCGCTGCCGCCGGACCCCAATGGGGGCGGGGACGATGACGACGACGGCTGCTCCGCGGCGACGGGGGGGCTGGCCGTGCTGCCGCTCCTGGCCGCCGCGTCGCTGCTCGCGCGCCGCCGCCGTCGGGGGATGCGGTGAGTCGTCACCTCCTGCTGCTCGCGGTGCTCCTGGGCGCGCAGGTGGCGGGGGCGCAGCAGGACTCCAGGCGCACGCTCGTGCCGGGCCGGCCGCTGTGCCTCGTGTGGCCGGGGCGTGACTACGTCTACCACCTGGACGTGGCCGGCAGCACGCGCGCGCCCGACGCCACGGAGTTCTCCGCCATCGAGGCCGCGTTCGACGCGTGGCGTGCGGTGTCCGCGACGTGCAGCGACTTCCGCTTCATCCGGGGCGACGACTGGCGACGCACGGTGGACATCGGCTACGACGAGGAACACCCCTTCGACAACTACAACGTCGTCACCTTCCGTGAGCGCAACTGCCAGGACGTCGCCCCCGCGGACGACGTGTGCTGGGCGGACGAGACGTGCGGCAACGTGTACCAGTGCTGGGCGCACGGGGGCGCCACCATCGCCCTCACCACGTCGTCGTTCAGCTTCAAGGACGGGCGCGTGGTGGACTCGGACATCGAGCTCAACGCGGCGGAGACGGCCTGGGGGCCCACCTTCTTCTTCACCACCGTCAACGGTCCGCCGTGCGGCGCTGACGGGCCGGCCGCCACCTGCGTCGCCATGGACGTGCAGAACACGATGACGCACGAGATTGGCCACGTCGTCGGCCTGGACCACGTCTTCTCCGCGGGCTCCACCATGGAGGCCACGGCCTCACAGGGGGAGACGTCCAAGCGCATCATCGACGCGGGCTCCGCCGCCGGCTTCTGTGCCATCTATCCGCGCGGCCTGCCCCCCACCCAGTGCCGCGTCCCGGAGGATCCGGGCCTCAAGCTGGTGGCGGAGGGGAAGGGCTCCGGCTGCGGGGCCACCGCGGGAGGGCCCGGGGTGGCGGCCCTGCTGCTCTGGGCCACGGCGCTCCTGCGACGTCGTGGGGGCCAGCGCGCGGGGGGCCTGCCTCCCGGCTCGCTCCAGGCTGCCCGGGAATGGCGACGCGGTTAGACTGTGGGCGTGGCTGTCGCCTTCTTCGACCTCGACCGGACGCTGCTCGCCGCCAACTCGGCGTCGCTGTGGGTGCGTCGCGAGCTGTCGCTCGGGCACATCTCCCGGTGGCAGGCGCTGCGCGCCAGCGTGCTGCTGGCCCGCTATCACCTGGGCTTCGTGGCCATGGAGGACGTGCTGCTGCGCGCCACGGCCCTGCTCACGGGCTCGGAAGCGCGTGAGCTGGAGCTGCGCTCCGAGGACTTCTACACGGCGCTGGTGCGGGGGCAGTACCGGCCGGGCGCCCTGGCCGCGCTGGAGGCGCACCGCCAGGCAGGCGACCAGCTGGTGCTCCTGACGGCGTCCTCCAGCTACCTGTCCGAGCTGGTGGGGCGCGAGCTGCGCCTGGACGGCGTGCTGTGCAACCGCTTCGAATTGGACGCGGAGGGGCGACACACCGGCCGCCCGCTGGGCCGCATCTGCTTCGGCGAGGGCAAGCGGCACTACGCGGAGGCCACCGCGAAGGCGGCGGGCGTGCCGCTGTCCGAGTGCGCCTTCTACACGGACTCGTACACGGACCTGCCGGTGCTGGAGGTGGTGGGGCGTCCGGTGGTGGTGAACCCCGACCACCGGCTGCGGCGCGCGGCCCGGCGGCGGGGCTGGCCGGTGGTGGACTGGGGCGTGCCTCCCGGAGGCGCCGCCTCGTCCGTCCCACCCTCGCCGCCGCTGCTGCCCTCCACCGGTCCCTGAGGCCCAGGGACGCGGCGGGGGCTGGCCGCGGCTTCAGCGCTTCGGGGCGACGAGGCGCATGGTGAACGTGTAGTCCACGTTCACCGGACGGCCCTGGTACTGGATGGGCTTGTAGACGCGGGACTGGAGCGAATCCAGCACCGAGCGCTCCATGTGCTGCACCATCTTCAGGACGCGGCAATTCTCCACGCGGCCCTTGGTGGTGATGGTGCAGCGCACCGCCACGAGCCCCTCCGACTTGGTGGCGAGGGCTTCGCGCGAGTAGGCCATGGACCGGCCCTCCTCCAGCATCACCGGGCGCTCCATGCCTTCGTTGAAGGGGATGACGGCGTCGGCCCGGACGGGCGCCAGCGCGCCGGTCGTCAGCGAGGGCACCGCGAGGCTGCCCGCGGCGCTCACCTGCACCGTCGCGGCCGAAGCGCCGAGCGCGCCCGCGGACGTGTCGCTCGCGGTGGCGGGCACGGCGGCGTTGGCCGAACTCGCCTGCATCATCACCGGCGCGGCCAGGCCGCCCGGCGTCGCGGGGGCCACGTTCTCGAAGTCCTCCGGGGTGGTGGCGTTGTTCAGCTCCACGCGGCCCGGACGCTCCGAACCGCCCCGGCGCTTCGACAGCTTCTGCGACAGCACCACCTCGCCGGAGCCGCCGGTGACGACCGTCTCCGTCTGGTAGCCCTCCATCACGAACGTCAGCTCCGCGGTGATGCTGCCCTCGTTGCCCAGCGGCAGCTCCAGGATGAAGGGCGTGGTGCCCTTCTCCTTGCCCTTGTGGAAGACGCGCGCGCCGGACGGCTGGCTCATCAGCCGGAAGCGCACCTTGCCCGCCGCGGGGGCCGCCTGGGCCTCCGCCACCGCCGGCTGGGCGGGCGCGGCCGCCTGGGCCACCGGCTGCGCGGGCTTGTCCTCCGAGCCGCCGCGCATGAAGAACAGCAGCGTGCCGACGAGGCCCGCCACCACCACGCCACCGACGAGGCCGCCCATCAGGAGCGTGCGCTGGCGGGCGCGCTGCACGTCTTGCGGCACCTCCACGCTGATGTCCACCGCGAGCCCGTCGTTGCCGTCGTGGTTGCCCACGTTGGCGAAGATGGGGGACGCGTAGGGGCCCGTCGTCGGCGGAGAGGGGTAGGGGCCGGTGGTGCTGGCGCCGCCCATCCGGCGGAACACGCCGCTGTTGCCGCCTGCGGACATGTGCGCCTCGCGCAGGCCCTCCAGCAATTCATCCATCGTCTGGAAGCGCCGGGACGGCTCCTTCTCCAGACAGCGGCGCACCACCATCTCGATTTCCGGCGGCACCGCGAGGTCCGGGCGCACGGCCTGGAACGTGGGAGGCGGTTCCTTGTAGTGGGCGAAGATGAGCTCGATGTGGTCGCGCGCGATGAACGGCGGGCGGCCCATCAGCATCTGGAAGAGCATGATGCCCAGCGAGTACACGTCGCTGCGCGCGTCGGCCACGTTGCGCGCCTGCTCGGGCGCCATGTACTGCGGCGAGCCCAGGAACGTGCCGTTCTGGGTGATTTCAGGGCTGACCGGCCCCTCCTGCGGCGCCACCGACTTCACGAGCCCGAAGTCCAGGACCTTCACCAGCTCCTGATCCGACTCGCTGAGGATCATGATGTTCGCGGGCTTCAGGTCGCGGTGGATGATGCCCAGGCTGTGCGCCTCGCGCAGCGAGCGGCACACCTGCTGCGCGACGGACACCGCGCGCATCCATGGCAGCGGGCCCACCTGGCCCAGCACCTGCGCGAGCGTGCGGCCCTCCAGGTACTCCATCGCGATGTAGTAGATGCCGTCGTCCGTCTGCCCGTAGTCGATGACGGTGACGGTGTTCGGGTGCCGCAGCTTGGACGTCAGCGACGCTTCCCGGAGGAAGCGCTTCTGGAAGCCCGGGTCGCGGCTGCTCGGGAAGTTGGGGTTGAGCACCTTGAGCGCCACCACGCGCTCCAGCGGTGCCTGCAGGGCGCGGTACACCTTGCCCATGCCGCCCACTCCAAGGGGCTCCAGAATGCTGAAGCGGCCGTTCAACGTCCGGCCGATGAGCGGATCCGTTCCCGGGGCTTCTGGGCTCGGGGAATCGCTCTTGATCATTCGTGTCCCCTGGATGCTTGCAGCATGGTTTCTCCGGCAATCACGACAGGTCCTCATCCAAGCACAGTTCCACGGTCGGGCGCACCCCAAGGGGGTCCAGAATCCACCACGTCGGGGCAACACCGACCCGGCGCTTGAGGGCAGGGCCCGGGCGGGCAACTTCTGGCTGCCCCGCATTGCGTTGGACGGGCCTCCCGGTTTACGGTTTTTGTCCCTGCCCGCCTTGTGGTGGGCGGAGTTCCCTGATGGCCGAAACCCCCAAATCCCCCGTTCAACCCCAGGTCCGCCGGGTCTCCGTGCAGCAGCGGCTGACCGCCTTGGAGGCGGAGCAGGTGCTGCTGCGGCAGGAGCTTGCCTCCCTGCAGGGCGAGCTGCGTCTGCCCGGCCTCTACCTGACCGTGGAAGCAGGCAACACGTCCGCGCTGGTGCCTGCCCGGCTGGTGCGCGAGGTGGTGCGGCTGGTGGCGTTGGATCCGCTCCCCGGCGCGCCCGCGCACGTGGCGGGGACGTTCGTGTACCGCGGCAGCCCGGCGGTGGTGGTGGACCTGGCGCGGATGCTGGGCGTCAAGCGCGTGCCGGACCTGGACTCGCACCTGGTGGTGGTGGAGACGGGCCGCACGGTGGCGCTGCTGGTGGACCGCGTGCGCGACCTGGTGGAGACGCCGGTGCTGCTGGACGGCACTCCGGGCGGCGAGGAGGCCCTGCCGTGGGACGGCACCGGGCTGATGGCGGGGCTGTGCCGCACCCCTGAAGGCCTGCGTCCGCTGCTGCGCACGAGCGCCGTGCTGACCGGGATGGAGGGCCTGTGAGCGACGGGCTCCTCGACGACGCCACGCTCGCGAAGGTCGAGGAGGTGCTCCAGGGCGCCTGCGGCCTGACGCTCGCGAGCAGCCTGCGTCGCTCGTTGGAGCCCGCGCTGTCCCGCGCGGCGCTGGCGCGGGGCCTGTCGGAGGTGACCTTCCTGCGCCAGTTGCTGCTGCGCGAGCCGGTGGCGGTGGAGGCGTTCATCGAGCACGCCGTCATTGGCGAGACGTACTTCTTCCGCCACCCGGAGCACCTGCGCGCGCTGGCGTCGCGGGCGCGCGTCCACCCGGGCACGTTCCACGTCTGGAGCGCGGGCTGCGCGAGCGGCGAGGAGCCCTACAGCATCGCCATGGCGCTGATGGCCGCGGGGCTGGGGGACGGTGGGCGCTTCCGCGTGCTGGCGACGGACGTGTCGGGCCGGGCGCTGCTGCGCGCGAAGACGGCCGTGTACAGCCCGTGGTCGCTGCGCCGCATCGAGCCGGACCTGGAGCGGCGCTTCCTCACCCTGCTGCCGGGCCAGCCGGGCCAGGATCCGCAGCACGGCGTGGTGCCGGAGGTGATGCGCGCGGTGGACTTCCGCCGCCACAACCTGGCCACGGACGCGGTGCCGTCCATGGGGTTCCAGGCCATCTTCTGCCGCAACGTCCTCATCTACTTCACGCCGGAGCTGGTGCGCGTGGTGCTGGCGCGGCTGGTGTCCGCGCTCGCGCCGGGCGGGCTGCTCTTCGTGTCGCCCGCGGAGGTGCCGCTCACCAACGGGCTGGGGCTGGAGACGCTGGACGCGGAGGGCACGCCCGTGCTGCGCGTGCCGCTGGAGCCGTGGCCCGCGCTGGAGGCCGCGTCCGCGCACGCGCGCCGGGACACGCCGGTGTCCCTGACCGCCGCCGCGCTCCGCCGGGACACGCCGCCTCCGGCCAACGTGGTGCGGCTGGAGTCGCGCCGTCCCGCGCCCGCGCCCGCGTCGCGCCCTCCCGTGCCCCCGGCCGCGGCGTCCGTGGCAAGGCCGCCCCCGTCGCCCCCGCCTCCTGGCATGGCGAAGGCCCGGCCCGGAGACGAGAACGGCCTGCTGACGCGCGCGCTGGCGGCGGCGCAGGCGGGGAACTTCGAGGACGCCGAGGCCCTGGCGCGCGAGGCGGCCCGCTCGATGTGCCCGGAGGCCTACCTGCTGCTGGCGATGGTGGCCGAGGCGCGGGGCGACCTGTTCGCGGCGGTGGAGGCGGTGCGCAAGGCGCTGTACCTGGAGCCGCAATTGGCGATGGGACATGCGACGCTGGTGGCGCTCTACAGCCGCCTGGACCGGCGCGACGAGGCGGAGCGCGCGCGGCAGAACGCGCTGCGTGCGCTGGATGGATTGGATGACGAGCACCCGCTGCGAGGGGTGGAGACGACGATGACCGCGGGCGGGCTCCGACAGGCGCTCTCTCCGCGGCCTTCGCAGGTGGGTTGGCAGGGCGCGCGCTGACGGCGTCCGTCCGGACGTGAGGTGGAGACAACGTGGAAGTGCAAGGGATGAAGGTGGCGCTGCCCGAAGGGCTGGACTCGGCGCGGCTCAGCCTGCGGACGAAGATCCTCGTCGGCACGGGCATGTTCGGCATCGTGCTGGTCGGCATCCTGACCTTCGCGTTCTGGATGCAGATGAGTGACGGCCTGCTGGACGAACTCACCAAGCGCTCGCGCGCGGTGGGGCTGGCCATGGCGTTCAACGTGGCCGCGCCCACCGCCGCCCAGGACGCGGCGGCGCTGCAGCAGGCCACCGACATGGCCCTCAAGAGCATGCCGGACGTCGCGTACATCGTCGTGCGGGACGCGTCCGGCAAGGTGCTGGCGCGCGCGTCGGGCGAAAGCTTCGCGAGCGCCACGGCGGTGGAGCCGGCGGACGGCGACGCGGCGGTGGACCGCCAGCTGACCGTGGGCACGCTGCCCGTGGTGGAGACGACGGCGCCCGTCCTCTTCGCCCGGCCGGGGGCCACGGCCCTGCGCGTGGGCACCGTGCAACTGGCGGTGGACCGCGCGGCGCTGGTGGCGTCGCTCTCCTCGAGCACCTGGCGCACGGCGGGCATCGGCCTGCTGGTGCTGGTGGTGGGCCTGCTGGCGGCGGCCGGCATGGCGGGCCTCTTCATCGTGCCGCTGGAGCGGCTGGCCCGCGCGGCGGTGGGCATCGCGGCGGGGGACCTGCGCCAGCAGATCGACACCGCCGGGACGGACGAGATTGGCGAGCTGGCGCGCAGCTTCGCCACCATGGCGGACGCGCTGGCGCACCTGCTCCATGACCTGCGGGGCGCGGCGACGGACCTGGAGTTCGAGGCGGCGAACGTGCTGGCCACGTCCACGCAGCAGTCCGCGATGGCGCACCAGCAGGCGTCCGCCATCAACGAGACCAGCACCACCGTGGCGGAGATCGCCCAGACGTCCAAGCAGGCCACGTCCTACGCGGACGCGGTCATCGCCCAGACGCAGAAGTCGGAGTCGCTCAGCGCGGAGGGCCAGAAGGTCGTCACGGAGAGCGTGACGGGCATGGAGAAGCTGGGCGAGCAGGTGAAGGCCATCGCCCTGGCCATCACCGACCTGAACGAGCGCACGCTGCAGATCAGCGACATCATCGGGCAGGTGAAGGACGTGGCGGAGCAGTCCAACCTGCTGGCCCTCAACGCCTCCATCGAGGCGGCGAAGGCGGGCGAGCACGGCCGCGGCTTCGCGGTGGTGGCCACGGAGATGCGCACGCTGGCGGAGCAGTCCCGCATGGCGGCCGAACAGGTGCGCGTGCTGCTGGGCGAGGTGCAGAAGGGCACCCGCGTGGCGGTGACGACGACGGACGAAGGCAGCAGGCGGGCACAGGCCGCGATGGAGCTGGCGCGCAGCGCTGGCAACACCATCCTGGGACTGTCGGAGGTCATCCGGGAGTCCTCGGGCGCCGCGCGGCAGATCGCCGGCAACACGCGGCAGCAGACCATCGGGGTGGAGCAGATCGCCACGGCGATGGGCGAACTGACTTCCGCCATGAGTGATTCGGTGGAGGGCACCCGGCGCATCGAACAGGTGGCCGGCAACCTCTCCACCTTGTCGAAGCGCTTCTCGGATCTAGTGGGCAGGTACCAGCTATGAACAGCAACGTGACGGGCGGGGCCAAGAAGGCCGCAAAGGTGCTCATCGTGGAGGACACGAAGACCATCACCAACCTCCTCCAGGTGTACCTGATGGGCTGGGGGCTGGACTTCGTGGACGCGCCCAACGGCGCGGTGGGGCTCAAGCGGGCGCGCGAGCAGAAGCCGGACCTCATCATCTCCGACGTGCAGATGCCGGAGATGGACGGCTTCGCGCTGTGCGCCGCCATCCGCAGCGACCCGAAGCTGAGCGAAACGCCCTTCCTGCTGCTCACGTCCCTGAAGGACGACGCGAGCCGGCAGAAGGGCAAGCTCGTGGGCGCGAGCGCGTTCCTCAACAAGCCGGTTTCGGTGGATGATCTGCGCTCGAAGGTGCGGGACTTCCTCAAGCTGCCGGCCACCAAGTACTAAAGCGATGCCAGCCGACGACCCCAATTTCCAGCCCATCGACTTCGAGGAGCTGAAGGCTTCGCTCGACGCGGCGCAGATGCTGCTCGAGGGGGGCCAGGTGGTGAGCGCCCACAGGCGGCGCGAGGTGCTGCACACGCGCGCGGTGGCGCTGGCCAACTCGCGTCACGAGACGCGCCAGGAGGTCGTCACGGTGCTGGCCTTCCAGGTGGGCGGCGAGCGGTACGCGGTGCGCATCGAAATGGTGGACCACGTGCTGGAGGCGCGCGGCATGTGCGCGCTGCCTGGGGCGCCGCGTCACGTGCTGGGGGCGCTGGTGAGCCGCTCGCGCATCGTGCCGGTGTTGGACCTGCGGCAGCTGCTGGGGCTGGAGGGCGGCGGCATGTCCGACCTCAGCAAGGTGCTGGTGGTGGAGGTGGAGGACGAGGCGTTCGGCCTGGCGGCGGAAGTGGTGGATGGACGCAAGGAGCTGCCGCGCGCGGAGCTGTCCCAGCCGCCGCCGGGCCCGTTCCTGTTCCTGACGCCGGACCGGCTCACGGTGCTGGACCTGACACAGCTGGGCAACCCGGCGGCCGCTCGACGCGGCTAGAGGGGACTGGGGTTTCATGGATCCGCAGTTGTTGCGCAGCATCTGGCCGGTGTTCGCCGCGGAGACGCGGGAGCAGATTCAAGCCATCGGGTCGAAGGTGCTGGGGCTGGAGCAGCCGGCCACCGCTCGCGAGCCGGACCTCCTGCCGTCGCTCAAGCGCGTGGTGCACAGCCTCAAGGGCTCCGCGGCCAGCCTGGGACTCGACGACATCGAACGCATCGTCCACGCCATCGAGGACGGGCTGTCGCACGTCAACGTGGAGGAGCCCATCTCCCGCACCGCCGTGGAGGCGATGCTGCGGGGCCTGTCCGCCATCGAGAACGCCCTCAACCGGGGCGATGCGGGGGAGCAGCCCGTGGTGGACGGCGTCCAGGCGCTGCTCCAGGCCCTGGGCCATGGCGACGCGGCGACGGCGGCGTCGGACGACGGCCCGGACTCCGGCGCGCTGGGTTCGGAGGGCTTGAAGATCCTCTCCGCGCTGGAGGCCGCGCTGGGCCGGCTGGTGTCTCCCAAGGTGGAGGACCGGGCGGGCGCGGTGCGCGCGGCGGTGGAGCGGGCGCACGCCCTGCGCCAGAGCGCGGAGGCCGCGCAGGCGGAGCAGGTGGCGTCGCTGGCGGAGGCCGCGGCGCTGGGCTTCACGCGCATGGAGGAGGGCGGGGACGCGGCGGGGCAGGCGGCGTCGGAGGTGGCGGGCGCGCTGGTGGACCTGCGGGTGGCGCTGGGCCTGTCGGAGGACCCGGGCGAGGCCCCGTCCTCGGCTCCCGCGCCCATGGCGACGCCGGTGGTGCCGAAGCCCGCGGCGCGCGCGACGGCGGCGTCCGAGGCGCGGGGCGGGGCGGTGGACCGCGCGGTGCGCGTGTCGGTGAAGACGCTGGACTCGCTCGCGCTCCAGGTGGAGCACCTGGTGGCGGGCCGCGCGCAGCAGGGCCGGCGCACGGAGGGCTACCGCGCGCTGACGGATCAGGCGCATGAGGTGCTGCTGCACCTGGAGCGCGTCGCCTCGCAGCTCGCGCTGTCCGGCGGGGGGACGGCGCTGGAGCAGCTGCGCACGGGCGTGAACCTGATGCGCCAGATGCAGAAGCGCCTCCTGGAGCAGGCGAAGGAGGCGCACCGCGACGGCGAGCAGCACGCGCTGGTGGCGCAGGTGGTGCGCGACGACCTGCGCGACCTGCGCATGGTGCCGGCCTCGCAGGTGCTGGAGCCCCTGCGGCGCACCGTGCGCGAGACGGCGTCGCGGCTGGGCAAGGAGGTGGTGCTGGAGCTGGGCGGCACCGACGTGCGGTTGGACCGGCGCATCGTGGACGCGCTGAAGGATCCGCTCGTGCACCTGGTGCGCAACGCCATCGACCACGGGCTGGAGATGCCGGCGGCGCGGCGCGCGGCGGGCAAGCCGGATTCGGGCCGGCTGACCGTGCGCGTGGAGGCGCGCGGCACCCGCATTGGCGTCATCGTGGAGGACGACGGGGCGGGCCTGGATCCGGTGCGCGTGCGCGCGACGGCGGTGCGCCGGGGCCTGATGAACCAGGAGGCGGCGGACAAGCTGACGGACGCGCAGGCCGCGCGGCTCATCTTCCAGCCGGGCTTCTCCACGCGCGACGAGGTGACGTCCACGTCGGGCCGTGGCGTGGGCCTGGACGTGGTGCTGGCCACCGCGCAGCGGCTCCAGGGCTCCGCGGACGTGGAGTACACGCCGGGCAAGGGCACGCGCTTCATCGTGGACCTGCCGCTCACGCTGGCGGCCGCGCTGGGCCTGCTGGTGCGCACCGGCAACACCATCACCGCGATCCCCTCCGACACCGTGAAGCGGGTGCTGCGGCTGGACCGGGACGACATCGGCACGGTGGCCGGACGCGTGGTGGCGCGGCTGGATGGCGAACAGCTCACGTTCCTGACGCTGTCGGAGGCCATCGGGTTGCCCCGCCTGGAGCTGGCGCTGGAGTCCGGGCGGCGGCAGACGGCGGTGCTGCTGGCGCTGGGGGACGAGCGCGTGCTGTACGCCATCGACGAGGTGGTGGGGCAGCAGGAGCTGGTCGTCCGGGCGCTGGGCAAGCACCTGCAGGGCGTCCCCCACCTGGCGGGCGCGGCGGTGCTGGACGACGGCCGCGTGGTGCCGGTGCTCAACGCGCTGGAGCTCTTGCGCGCGGCGAAGCCGGACATGCGCTCGGCCGTGGGCGAGACGAAGATGCCGCGCATCCTGGTGTGCGACGACTCGCTCACGACGCGCTTCGCGATGAAGTCGCTGCTGGAGATCGCCGGCTACCCGGTGGTGACGGCGGCGGACGGCGAGGAGGCCTGGTCCGTGCTGGACCGCGTCCACTGCCAGCTCGTCGTCAGCGACTGGCAGATGCCCCGGCTGGACGGCGTGGGCCTGGCGCGGCGGATGAAGAGGCACCCCATGTTCCGCCGCACGCCCATCATCCTGGTGACGTCGCTGGACAGCCAGGAGGACCGGATGGAGGGCCTGGAGGCCGGCGCGGACGGCTACCTCGTCAAGCGCGAGGTGGAGCGCGGCAAGCTGCTGGACCTGGTGCGGCAGCTGCTGCCGACCTCGGGCTGACCGCCCGCGCGCGGGGCGGGCACGAAAGACGACGCCCCGTCCCCGCGCGAGCGTTGGGACAGGGCGTCGGTACGGCCCGGGGGGGCGGACACGTCACTTCGACGGACGGCTCCAGGCCTTGGGCCAGTCGTCGAACTGCGCGACCTCCTGCTCCCCGACGAGCAGCGTGTACATGGACTCCTCGGGGAAGTCGCCGATGCGGATGCGCAGCTCCTGCCCGTCCGCCTTGGCGCGCAGCGGGTGCAGCACGTCCGTCGTCTTCACCCATTCCAGCTTCTGCTTCAGGAGTTGCTCACCGTTCATAGCTTGGCCTGCGGATTGGCGAAGTGGTTGTTCACGGTCTGGTTGGTGCGCTTCGAGCTGTCGATAAGGCTCTGGTAGACGTCGTCCCCAGTCAACCCCTTCGCCTTGGCGCCCTTGACCAGCTGGTCGAAGGAGGGCCCGTCCAGCCGGCCGTAGGTGAAGAAGTCACGCGCCTTGAGCATCATGACTTCGAGCGGGTTGCTCATGAAGCTGCGCGCCTCCAGGCGGGCCTCGTGGCGGATCTTCACCGCCGCCTTCGCGCGGTCCTCCAGGGACGCGCCCTGCGCCGCGAGCTTCGCGTCGTTCGCGGGGATGCTGGCGACCTTCTGGTTGTACCAGTTGCGGATCTCGCTGTTGGTCGTGGGCTTCTTCACCGGGGCCGCGTCCGGGCCATTCACCCGCGCGGCGCCGTCCGGGTCGCGCGGACGCGTGCGCGACGGGCCGCCCGTCACGTCCGCGGGCTGCGGCCGCGCGGGCGGGGGCGCCGAGTTCGAGCGCGTGGGCCGCGTCGGGGACGACGTCGTCGTCGTGTTCGGCTTCGAATCCACGGAGTTGCTGCGGCGCGGAGGCGGGGACGACGGCGCCGAGTCGGACTTCGTGGAGCGGACGCTCGAGTTCCGGGAGAGCTTCATGGGGGAGGCCTTCGAGGGTAGGAAGAAATACAGCTTTCCCTTTTATCGCAGTCACGGGTAGGCGAGTTGCGACCTCTGCCTACCTTTCGTGCGAAGCCCTGACGTCTCCCTGCAATCCCGCACGCTTAGCGGTGGGCAGGCACGGCGAAGACCTCATCCCGCGGACAGCGCAGGGTGATTTCGAGCCGGGGCTCCCGCTGCACGGCCAGCGTGCCTCCCAGGCGCCCTGCCAGGTGGCGCAGCACGGACTCGGTGCGCGGGGGCAGGGGCGTGCCCGGACAGGCCTGGACCCGCAGCTGCCACTGGGACGCGTCCGGCGCGGGGCCCAGGTGGACGTCCACGGCCACGGCGTTGGCGGTGCTCCGGGCCACGGTGCGGGTGAGCAGCTCCCAGTCCGCGCGGGCGCCCTTGACGCTCACCGGCTGCTGCGCCGGCAGCGTCAGCAGGGGCGGCCCCCGGCGGCGCCCGGGCGTGGGCGCGAAGGCGCGCTCCAGCACGGGGCGCAGGTCGTCCAGGCCCGGGGCCAGGGGTGACAGCCGCCGGTCGATGAGCTCCTTCTGCTCCGTGCCGGACTTCGCCAGCCGCTCCAGGTAGCGCTGCATCTGCGCGTTGAGCGGCCCCGCGGTGCCCTTGAGCATCATGTCCACGTAGCCCCGGATGACCATCAGGGGCGTGCGCAGGTCATGCGCCGCGCGGGAGCGACGCTTCTCCAGCGTCACCACCGTGCGCTCCAGGCGCAGCTTCGCTTCAAGCAGGCGCGCCTGCCGCTCGCCCTGGGCCACCTCCCGCGCGTGCGCCTTGAGCAGCGCGGGGGCGAACGCATTGAAGCGCGCGACCACGTGGCGCTGGGACGTCGTCAGCGGCGCCGGCCAGATGTGGAGGGCGGCGTTTCGCGCGCCCGGCTTCGTTGTCGCGTCGTGATGCGCGGGGGGACGCCCCACCTTCATCACGCACGCCCGTCCTTCGTAGAGGGCCGCGCCGGTAGCGCCGGTCAGCCGCAATGTCGCCTTCAGGAGGGCCTCCAGGCCCGCGCGCGTTCCCTTGCGCAGCGCCTGCTCGGCCACCGCCGTCAGCGTCGTTTCCACCCTGGCATCGAGGTCGTCCTCGATGCGCCGCCCCATCCAAGCCCCAGCCCGCACGCGCCAAGGAATGGCCATGCCCCGGTGGAGGCGCAACGGGTTCCCGTGCTGGGAACTTCGCGCGCCGCGGGTCGGCAATCCTTTCTCCAACGTGATCGGCAGAAGCGGACATTTTTACCGCCGTTCGGGTGCCCCACCTGCGCCAACCCCTTGCTCCCATTGGGAAAAGGTTTTGGCCGGGCCCTTGCTATCAGCCCTCCTCGTCAGGCGGTCCGGAAGGGGCGGATGGGAACTCTCGAGTACTACGCGGCGATTGCTCGGATGGCGCCAGGGGCCCTGGCGAAGAGCGCGGTCCGCCGTGTCCAGGGTGTCGCGCGGCAGGCGCTCTACCGCCGTCGCGAGCAGGTGGACGAGGCCCAGTTGCTGGAGTCCTTCGGTGCCACCCGGGCCGAGGAGCTGGTGTCGCTGGCGCTGGATCACCGCTCCTCGCGCGCCTGGTGCGAGGTGTCCCAGCGCGAGTCCGTGCGCGCCGCCATCGCGAAGCTGCCGGGCGCGCAGGAGCGCACGCAGGCCCGCGCGGCGCAGGCGCTCAAGCAGGAGTGGAACGTCTTCGGCACGCCGGTGTCCTTCGGCGAGGGCCGCCCGGTGGACTGGTCGTTGGATCCGCTGAGCGGTGAGCGCTATCCCGTGGAGGCCGTGGAGTCGCTGCGGCTGCTCGTGCCGGGCATGGATCCGAAGTACCCCTGGGTGATGGGCCGGCTCGACAGCGTGGTGGCGCTGGCCCAGGGCGCGTGGGTGACGGACTCCGCCGAGGAGCGCTCGCGGCTGGCGACGGCGTTCGTCGCGCAGACGCTGGACTTCCTCCAGGCGAACCCCGTGGGCATGGGCGTCCACTGGACGTGCCCCATGGAGATTGCCCTGCGCGCGGCCAACGTCGCGCAGGCGCTGGTGATGTTCGCGGACGCGCCGCGGGTGCGCCGCCCGGAGTTCCTGGTGCCCGTGCTGGGGGCGCTCGCGGAGCACTGCGCGTGGGTGGAGGCCCACCTGGAGGACCACGGCGCGGTGCCCAACAACCACCTGGTGTCCAACCACGTCGGGCTGGCCGTGGTGGGCCTGCTGTTCCCGGAGCTGCCGGGCGCGCCCCGTCAGGTGGCGCTCGCCGTGAACGGGCTGCGCGCGCAGATGGACGCGCAGGTGCATCCGGAGGGCACGTCCTTCGAGGGCTCCATTCCCTACCACCGCCTGTCGGTGGAGCTGTTCACGCTGGCCTTCGTGGTCGCGCGCGGCGCGGGCGTGTCCCTGGGGCCGGCGTACGAGGCGCGTCTGCGATTGATGTATGTCGCGTCGCGCGCGTGGTCTTCCGAAGCGGGCCTGGCGCCGCAGGTGGGCGACAATGATTCGGGCCGCGTGTTTCCCTTCCAGGACCGGGATGATCGCGAGCAGGGCTATCTGTCCGGCCTGGGCGCGGCGCTCTTCAACGACGCGGGGCTGTCCGGCGGCGTGTTCCCGGACGAGGCGGCGTGGCTGCTGGGCAGCGCGGGCCTGACGCGTTTCCTCGCGCTGCCCGTGGCGCCGGCGCCCGTGTCGGTGAGCTTCCCGGAAGGTGGATTTCACACCTTGCGCGGCGCTGGGGTCGTGCTCACTGTCTCGGCCGGAAAACAAGGGCAACGGGGCGTCGGGGGACACAGCCACAACGACAAGCTTTCCTTCGAGCTCCATGTCGACGGCCGCCCCGTCATCGTCGACCCGGGAACCGGTTCGTACACGCGGGATCCGGCGCTGCGCAACGCGATGCGGAGCACCGCGGCGCACAACACGCTTCAGGTGGATGGGGCCGAACAGGCCCCGCTGGATCCGGCGCGGTTGTTCGCGCTGCCGGAGGACGCACGGGCTCGCGTCGTGGCCTTCCAGCCCGGCGCGCGGCATGACCGGCTGGTGGTGCGCCACGACGGCTACCGCCACCTGGCGTCGCCGGTAGGCATTGAGAGGACCTTCCTCCTGGACCGGCACGTTCGCGCGCTGGCCGTGGGAGACCGGCTCATCGGTACGGGCCGTCATGAAGTGGTGGGACGTTTGCATCTGCCCGATGGGCAGGCGCGGTGGTGCGAGCCCGACGCGGCGGTGCTGGCGCGGGCCCAGCGCGTGCAGGAAGGACCTCAATCCTTCGAGGCACGGGCTGTCGAGATTGGACCGGCGCGGGCGCCCGTGGGTTGGGTGCTGCTGGAGCGGGGGTTGGAGACCTCGCTCGTGCCGTCGAAGTACTCGCCCGGGTATGGGCGGGTGGTGTCGTCGGTGTCGGTGGAGTTCCGGAGGCAGCAGACGCCTCCGGCGAGGCTGGGGTGGGTGTTCGTCTTCAGGTGAACGGTGTGGGTCGGGACAGGTGAGCCGGCGAGGCCGCCTGTCAATTGCTGGGAGTAACGACAATGCGCGTGATGGTTGGCAACCCCTTGCTGGAGCGGATCAGCAATCGGGAGGCGAAGGTGGGCGTGGTGGGGCTCGGTTATGTCGGTCTTCCCCTGGGCATGGCGTTCGCGGACGCCGGCTTCATGGTGACCGGCCTGGACGTGGATCAGCGCAAGATTGAGAAGATCACGAAGGGTGAGAGCTACATCAAGCACATCCCCAGCGAGCCGCTGGCGAAGCTCACCCAGGCGGGAAAGCTCACGGCGAGCAACGAGTTCGCCAAGTCGCGTGAGCTGGACTGCGTCATCATCTGCGTGCCCACGCCGCTGACCGCGTCGCGTGAGCCGGACATGAGCTTCATCATCGCCACGGGCGAGGCGCTGGCGCCGTACGTGCGTCCCGGCCAGCTCTTCATCCTGGAGTCCACCACCTACCCGGGCACCACCGAGGAGATCCTCAAGCCCCTGCTGGAGAAGGGCGGCCTCAAGGCGGGCGTGGACTTCTTCCTGGCCTTCAGCCCGGAGCGCGAGGACCCGGGCAACAAGGGCTTCAACACCAAGACGATCCCGAAGGTCGTCGGCGGCTACTCGCCCGCGTGCCTTGAAGTCGCGGTGGCGCTCTACGGCAGCGCGCTGAAGGAGGTCGTCCCGGTGTCCTCCACGCGCGTGGCGGAGCTCTCCAAGCTGCTGGAGAACATCTACCGCTGCGTGAACATCGCGATGGTCAACGAGATGAAGATGCTCTGCGACCGCATGAACGTGGACGTCTGGGAGGTCATCCAGGCCGCCAGCACGAAGCCCTTCGGCTTCCAGCCGTTCTACCCGGGCCCCGGCCTGGGCGGGCACTGCATCCCCATCGACCCGTTCTACCTGACGTGGAAGGCGCGCGAGTTCGAGTTCCACACCAAGTTCATCGAGCTGGCCGGCGAGGTGAACTGGCAGATGCCGTACTACGTGGTGCAGCGCACGATGGAGGCGCTCAACGCGGGCAAGAAGGTCCTCAACGGCGCGAAGGTCCTCTGCCTGGGCGCGGCGTACAAGAAGGACATCGACGACTTCCGTGAGTCCCCGTCGCTGCGCGTGATGACGCTCCTGAAGGAGAAGGGCGCGGACATCAGCTACCACGACCCGTTCGTGAAGGAGCTGCACAAGGGCCACGGCTTCAACATGGAGATGAAGTCCGTCCCCCTGGATGCGGAGACCCTGGGCCAGTACGACGCGGTCATCATCCTGACCGACCACTCGCACATCGACTACAACGAGCTGGTCCAGCGCTCGAACATCGTCATCGACACGCGCAACGCGACGAAGGCCGTCACGGAGGGACGCGAGAAGATCATCAAGGCGTAGGGCTGGAAGGTACAGCTTCCAGGCGAGAGGGTCCTCGCTTCACGCGCCGCCGGGAGGGGCTGCGCGTGAGGGGAGGGCCCTCGTCCTTTTTTGGCTACAGTGCGCGCCGTGCCCAGAGCCTCCCGTCCCCTGTTCCCGCTGTTCGTGGCCGCGTCCCTGTTGATGGGCGCGGCGCCCGCGCCGGATCCGCGCTCCCAGCTGCTGGAGGCGATGTCCACGGAGCTGACGCGCAACCAGCAGCAGCTGAAGGTGACCGGCCACGAAGCGCCGTACTTCATCAGCTACCTGGTGAAGGACTACGAGTCGCGGCTGCTCGTCGCGCGCTACGGCGCGGTGTTCCAGGACGACGACTACCGCGAGCGCAAGCTGGGCGTGGACGTGCGCGTGGGCAGCTACGACTTCGACAGCTCCGTCGCGGACTCGCTCGACTTCGGCTTCAGCACCAGCAAGGGCGCGAGCTTCACCGCGCGCAAGGAGGGGCCGCTGGACGCGTCCCCGCTGGCGCTGCGCACCGCGCTGTGGCTCGTCACCGACGAGAAGTACAAGGCCGCGCTCTTCCAGTTCCTGAAGAAGAAGGGCGAGGACGTCTACGCGGTGGAGGACCCCAAGCGCGCGGCGTCCTTCTCCCGCGAGACGCCCTCCACCTACGTGCAGCCGCCGGTGGCCTTCCCGTTTGATCGCGAGAAGTGGCGCAAGCTGGCCCGCGACGTGTCCGCGCGCTTCAACCACCACCCGGAGCTGTTCGACTCGGAGGTGCGCATCACCGCGGACAAGGCGACGCGGCTGTTCGTCTCCTCCGAGGGCACGAAGCTCATCACGGAGGAGACGCTGTACGCGCTGCACGTCTCCGCGGTGACGCGCGCGCCGGACGGACAGCTCCTGGACAACTCGCGCACCTTCTACCTGCCCACGGAGGCCGGCATGCCGGACGCGGCGAAGGTGCACACGGCGGCGCAGAAGGTCATCGACGAACTGCTCGCGCTGCGGCAGGCGCCCGCCATCGTCCCGTACGCGGGGCCCGCCATCCTGGCGCCGGAGGCCGCGGGCGTGCTCTTCCACGAGACGCTGGGCCACCGGCTGGAGGCGGAGCGCCAGGACGGCGACAGCGACGGCAAGACGTTCAAGGGCCAGGAGGGCAAGCAGATCCTCCCGTCCTTCCTGTCGCTGCGGGATGATCCCTCCAGGCGGGAGGTGAACGGCGAGCCGCTCAACGGCTACTACCTCTACGACGAGGAGGGCGTGAAGGCGCAGCCGGTGACGCTGGTGGAGAAGGGCGTGCTCAAGGGCTACCTGATGAGCCGCCACCCGGTGGAGGGCTTCGCGAAGTCCAACGGCCACGGGCGCGGCCAGGGCACGCTCCAGCCGGTGGCGCGCATGGGCAACCTGCTGGTGGACAGCACGAAGCAGGTGAGCGACGCGGAGCTGAAGAAGATGCTCGTCGCGGAGGCGAAGCGGCAGGGCAAGCCATACGGGCTCATCATCCGCGACATCACCGGCGGCAACACCAACACGTCCAGCTACGGCTACCAGGCCTTCAAGGGCGTGCCGCGCATGGTGTACCGCGTGGACGTGAAGACGGGGGAGGAGACGCTGGTGCGGGGCGTGGAGATTGTCGGCACGCCGCTGTCGTCGGTGAACCGCATCCTCGCCACGGGCCAGCGCCTGGGCGTGTTCAACGGCTTCTGCGGCGCGGAGAGCGGCAACGTGCCGGTGTCCACCGTGGCGCCCGCGGTGCTGCTCCAGGAGCTGGAGCTCCAGCGGGCCATGGAGGGCAAGGACCGGCCGCCCCTGCTCCCCAGCCCGGCCGCCCCGAAGCAGGCGGCGACCGGACCGGAGGCGAAGCGCGGGGGCTAGCCGACCCGCTTCATCACCACGTAGCCGGCGGCGGGGATGTTCACCTTGGTGTTCCCGCCGTTCAGCGTGGCGCCGAAGTTGCCGAAGTTGCCACCGCCGTACGCGCCCGCGTCGCTGTTGAGCACTTCCTTCCACTGCCCGGGAGGCAGCGGCAGGGTGTAGCCGTCCAGGTTCTTCTTGTTGAGGCTGCCCACCACGAGGAACTCCTCGTTGCCCGACTTGCGCGTGAAGGCCAGCACGCTGTCGTCGTTGTGGGTGTAGACGCGCTTGACCTCCGCCGCCGCGCTGAAGGCCGGGCTGCTGTTGCGCAGGCCGATGGCGTCCTTGTAGAAGTTGAAGCTCTGCCGGCGGGTGACGTCCAGCATCGCGTCCTTGCGCTCGGAGGCGGGCAGGCTGGAGATCTCCTTGAAGAGCTTCCGGTCGTCCGCGGAGAAGGCCTTGTAGGCAGCGTCCTTCGCCTGCGCGTCGGGGGAGAGCGTGAAGAGGCGCTCGTAGGTGGCCTTCGTCGCGTCGTTGAACGTGACCTTGCCGAAGTCCACGCCCTTGCCCACGTCCTGCCAGCTCCAGTCGCTGTCCCAGGTGGAGGGGTTGCCCCAGCGGAAGTCGTTCTGCGCGCCGAACTCGTCACCCTGGAAGAACATCGGGATGCCGGGGCCGGCCATGCCCATGCCGCCGGTGAAGCGCGCGGCGCCGCGCGTCCACTGGTCCGGGAAGTCGGTGGCGTTCTCACCCTCCGCGGTGTTCATCGTGCGCTGGGCGTTCCCCACCTCGTCGTGGTTGGAGATGATGGACAGCGCCTTCTGCCAGCTGTCCAGCCCGCGCGGCGCCGTCATGAGGTTGACGAACGCGTCCATGTCCGTCTTCAGCCCGCGCGCGGCCGCCTGCACCAGGCCCGGCTTGCTGTTGTCGTTGACCAGCCGGTGCTGGAACTCCGTGTACCACTGCGCGTCGAAGCCGCCGCCGGTGCCGTCCGCCTGCGCGGGGCGGGAGATGGAGGGGTCGTAGTCGAACTGCTCCGCCACGGTCCACACGTCCGGGTTGACGAAGTGCACCTGGCGGTTGATCTCCCGGAGCATCTCCCAGCCGTCCTTGCCGCCCGTGCCCTTGATGGGCTCCGTGAAGTCGAATCTCAGGCCGTCGAACTTCAGCTCCTGCACCTGCTGCACGGCGTGGTCGATGAAGAGCTGCTTCACCTGCGGCGTGTTGTACGCGGGGACGGCGCCCCAGGCCGTGTCGCGCTGCTCGAACTTGCCCGGCTCCTTGGACCAGTTGAAGTACGGGTTGCTGGGGCCGCCCACGTTCCACAGGCCGTTGTGGTCGCCGAAGACGTGGTTGTAGACGACGTCCGACACCACGTTGAGGCCCTTGCCGTGGGCCGCGTCGATGAAGCGCTTGAGGGCCTCGTCGCCCTCCACCCACTGGCCCGTGTCGTCCTCGAAGCCGAGCGAGCTCTCCGCCGCGAGGCTGTTGACGCCCAGGTAGCCCCAGTTGCGGCTGCCCTCCACCTCGTTCGTGGGCAGCAGCTCCAGCGTGGTGACGCCCAGCTCCTTGAAGTAATCCAGCTTCTTGAGCAGGTCCTCCATGGTGGAGCGGTTGGCGTTGCCCGCCTGGCCCAGGAAGCTGCCCGCGTGCAGCTGGTACACCGTCCACTTGGACGGGTCCTTCTCACGGGGCACGTTGTCGTTCTTGAACTGGAACGTCGTGGGGTCCGTGAAGATGGAGCCGCGGAAGTCCACGCCGCTGCCCACGGTGATGAGGTCGCTCCAGGGGTCGTTCTCCGACGAGGCGATGCGCTCCGCCTGGGACAGCTTCCCGTCGCTGTTCACGTCGTCGCGCAGGTGCAGCTTGCCCTGCGCGTCCTTGTCGAACACCTGGAACTCGTAGCGCAGGCCCTCGAGCTTCGACGGATCATTGACGAGCGCGGTCCACGCGCCGCCCTGGTTCTTCATCTTGATGCGGCCGTCGTCCGTGACGTTGCGCGACCAGAAGTCGCTGTTCGCCGCGCCGCCCCGGAGCTTGTCGACGAGCGTCTCGTCGAACGTGCCCAGGCGCTCCTGGAGCTGCGCCTTGTCGAGCGGGTTGCCGTCGCCGTCCTTGAGGACCAGGTACGCGCTGTCCGCGTCCTCGGCGTCGTCCACGTCGAAGCGCATCAGCTCGGTGGCGCCGGGGAAGTAGCGGTTCACCTCCTGGCCGCGCATGGGGTCCAGGAAGAGCCGGTCCAGGCCGCGCTGCTCGCCCATCATCCGGCGCGCGTACGGGTCCGGCCGGTCGCTGGTGGCGCCCGTGGAGTCCACGACTTCATAGACGTAGGACTTGCCCTCCAACTGGCTCCAGGCGCCCTTCGCCTGGGCGGTCCAGTTGCCGCCCTCGTCGCGCGTGAGCGGGATGCGCTGCTGCTGCCCCTGCTTGTCGGTGACCTTCACCTGCACCGCGCGCGCGTCCGGCGCCCAGAACTTGAAGGACACGTCCTGGCCGGAGCGCTGCGCGCCCATCTGGTGGTACGTCGTGGGCGAATAGGACGCGGTGGGCTTGGACAAGTCCAACTTGAGGTTGCCCTCGCCCATCACCGCCCACTGGTCCTTGCCGGACGGGCCGTCCACGCTGACGCCCCACTCCCAGTTGCGCGCGAGGCCGTCGTCCGCGACCTTCACGGTCGCCTCGTACTTGCCATTGCCCAGGGGCTTCATGGGGATGCCGCCGCCGCTCCACTGCGCGCTGAAGCGGCCGTCCGCGTCCCAGCTGCCCTTGAGCTTCGGGTGGGTGAGCTGGTTGTGCGGGCCCGCGTCGTACGTGAACGTGATGGTGCGGGTGACGGGCTTCTCCACCGAGGCGCCCGGACGCACCGGGGCCGTGGGAGAGGCGCCCAGCAGGGCCTCCGTGTTGCCGGAGCGGGCCAGGGTGCCAGACCCCGCGACCGGGCCCTTCGCACTCGCGGTCGGGGTGGCTTCGAAGGCGGACGTGTTCCGGCGGGCGGCGGCGGCCCTGGCGGCGGCCGCCTTCTGCTGGGCGAGCACCTTGTCGGCGTCGACCGTGGTGGACGCCGTGGCGGGGGCCTGGGCGCGGGTCGGGCGGTTGATCTTGGAGTCACTCACGGGGGGAATCCTCCGACGGCCCGCGCATCGCGGGCGTCTTCATCTTTTCGGGCTTGTGCCCTCCAGAGTTGTGTCTGGCGGGCCTCAAGGCGGGGGCAATGGTTTGGAGAACAAAGGAATCCAGGGAAGCCCCCGGTTCTCGCCGCGCGAGCGGTCCACGGCAGGCACTGCCGGTGCGAGCCGCCCACCCTTGAAGCCACGCAGGTACACGTAGCGGCGGAAGTCGCGCAGGAAGGCCTCCACGGGGATTCCCATGGCTTCCTGGAAGGCCGGGGGAAAGTCCTGACCCCGTTGCATGGCGTGGAAGGTGTCGCGGACGCGCACCTCACCGTAGCGGGCCATGAGGAAGGTGAAGGCGTGGTGGGCGGCGCCGTAGACGGTGGCGTTCTCGGACTCGTAGAGGGACTCCGCGCGTGCGAGCGGGTCGGCCTGGGGGTGTTCGTGGAGGAAGCGGGACAGGTCCTCCAGGCTGGGGACGCGGTAGCCCTGGCCCGCGGTGTAGGAGGCCATGCCTTCGCTAAACCACAGGGGGATGCCCTTCTTCGTCCAGGTCATGCGGCTGGCGGACACCTGGTACATGAGGCTGTGGGTGAGCTCGTGCAGGAGCAGCTCGTCCACCTGCTTCTGGGAGGCCCCGGAGCGCGTCCACGTGCGGGGGCTCTGGACCTCCACCTGTTCAAAGCGGGCCCAGGCGCGCAGGAAGTCGTGGTCGGGGCGGTTGGCGGCGCGCTCCAGGGCGGCGTGGGTGGGGTGGATGACCAGGGTGACGGGCTCGTGGAAGGCGCCCCAGCGGGCGAGCCGGGGCCCGGCGTGCTCCACGGCCCGGCGCACCATGTCCGCGGCCTGGGCTTCCCTGGGGCCATGGGCGAAGTGGAACCGACCGCCGGGCAGCTCCAGCGAGGCGTCCGGGTCCACGGGGGGCTTGTGCATGGACGCGCACGCCGACAGCAGGGCCAGCGCCACGACGATGATGCTCCCGCGTCCACCGGTACCGCCCACCCGCATCCCGAGCCCCTCAGTTGGCCCCAAGCCAGCGCATCACGGCGCGTCCCACGTCCGCGACGGTGGTGAAGGACGCTACCTCCGGGGCGGAGGGCCCGAAGTAGAGCATGGGCACCGGGTGCACGGTGTGTCCGCGAACCGACAGGTCCTCCACGTTGCCGTGGTCACTGCACACCAACACGCGCGCGTCGGCGGGGCGGGTGGCGGCGACGGCGCGGGTGAACGCATCGAACGTGTCCAGCGCGGCTCTCGCGGCGGTGAAGTCCTGGGCGTGGCCGGCCTCGTCCGCCAGGTAGTGCTCGAAGAAGGTGAAGTCCGCGCCTCCGGCGATGCGCCAGAAGAGGGCGGCGGCCTCTTCCGGGGTGCGGGTGGGGACGGACAGGCCGTGGGCGCGGGCCTGCGCGCCGGTGATGTCGTGGGTGAGGCCGTCGTCCGCGCGGGCGTCGTCCAGGGTGCGCAGCAGCTCACCGCCCGCGGCGAAGGCGAGCTTGGCGGCCGACGCGCGCACCTTGCGCGCGGTGCGCGGGGGCAGGGTGAACTCCGGCGGGGAGGTGGAGGGGCGCCGGGAGATGCCGAGCGCGTCCAGGTAGGGCGCGGGGTAGGCGTTGGCGAAGGTGGCGGTGCGGCCCTGCGCCTTGAGGCGGCGCACGATGGAGCGCTCCGCCATCAGGTCTCGCAGGGCGGCGTTGGGGTAGCCCAGCACGTGGCCCCCCACGAGGGCGGGGGCGGGGTCCCCGGTGAGGATGGCCGTCTGGTTGGAGGCGGACTGGGGGCGGCCAGGGACGCCGAAGGTGGTGTCCACCGGGAGGCCGAAGCCGCCGTGGGGCAGGGTGGGTGCGGGGGCGTCCTGGAACCAGGACAGCAGGTGGTCCCGGCCCGACAGGGGGTTCACCGCCGGGTCATTCCGCCCGACGCCCACCCCGTCGATGAACAGGACCGCGACGCGCACGGCGCGGAACTGTATCCTCGAATCCGACACGCATGGCCATCCACGGCGACCTCTTCAGCTACCCGCTGCCCGAATTCCTCCAATGGCTGGACAGCTCCCGCAAGACGGGGACGTTGCAGCTGTCGTGGGAAGCGGGCGAGCGCAAGTTGTTCCTCCTGTCCGGCCAGGTGGGGGCCACCGCGAGCGACGGCTTGCGCGGCCGCGTGGCCCGCCTGTTGTCCCTGCCGAAGCTGGCCCAGGGGCAGCGGGTGCTGGCGGCGTTCGACGAATTGACGCGCACGCCGGACGTGGACGCGGCCTTCGACGCGCACGGGGTGCAGGCGCGGTGGGTGCGCGACCTGGGCCGCGAGGAGCTGTTCGCGGCGATGACGGACCTGACCATCGCGGGGCGGGGCACGTTCCACTGGACGGAGGACGCGGACCGCACCGGCGAGGACTGGGTGCCGTCCGACATGAGCATCCGCGAGCTGCTCTTTGAATCCCTGCGCTGGGTGGATGAGCAGGCGGACGTGGACAGGGCGCTGCCCATCGACGCGATGAGCGTGCGCGCGCTGTCGCCGCCCAGCCCCAGCCAGCCGCTGATGCACCGGATCATCCTGGGCCTGACGACGACGCCGCAGAACCTGGGCCGGCTGCGGCTGTCCATGGGCGTGTCGCGCTCGTCGGTGACGCGGCGGGTGCACGAGCTGCTGCGCGCGAAGCTGGTGGAGGTGGACGGCGCGCCGCAGGTGGAAGCGGATCCGGTGGCGGAGATGCTGGAGAAGGGCGCGGTGCTGATGCGCGAGGGTCAGTACGACGCGGCCGGCATCGTGTGCTCGTCACTGCTGGCCAGCGACCCGGCGGACCGGCGCGTGCGCGAGTTCGCGCGCCTGGTGCAGCGCGAGCACGTGGCCGCGCTCTACGCGGACCTGCCGCCGCTGGTGGTGCCGCAGCTGGTGCAGGCGCCCCAGGCCATGGTGATGCTCAAGCCGGAGGAGCGGCAGATCGCCGGGCTCGTCAGCGGCACCTGGGACGTGTCCACGCTGGTGCTGGCCAGCCCCGCGCGCGAGTTGGAGACGCTCAAGACGCTGGCGAAGCTGCACCGCATGGGCTTGCTGAACCTGACGCTGCCGCGCTGACGGCAGCGCGCGGTTCAGGGGTGCGCGATGAGCATCAGGGTCCGCGCCCGCGAGTCCACGCAGGCCATGACCTTGCCGAGCGTGTCCGGATCCAACGCCGCGAAGCTCTCATCCAGGATGATGACGTCCGCGTCCTGGAGCAGGGCGCGGGCCAGGAACACGCGGCTCTTCTCGCCGTGGGACAACTGCCAGCCCGCGTCGCCCACCAGCTCGTTGAGTCCGCCCGGCATGCGCTCCAGCAGCGGGCCCAGGCCCAGCTCCTCGCAGACCGTCCGCGCCTCCGCGAGGTCCGCGGGATCCGCCGGCCAGCGGCGCCCCATCAGCAGGTTGAAGCCGAGGCTCGCGGCGAAGATGTGGTTCTCGTGGAACTGGGGCACCAGCACGATGCGCTCGCGGAACTCGCGGTCGCCCAGCGTGGCGCGGTCCACGCCCCTTAGCAGCAGCAGCCCCGAGTCCTGCCGGCGCAGGCCCGCGAGCAGCGCCGCGAGCGTCGTCTTCCCGCCGCCGGACGCGCCCTGCAACAGGATGCGGTCCCCCGCGAGGATCTTGAACGAGCAGCCATCCAGCACCGGCCGCACGCGCGACGGGTGGCGGAACACCAGGTCGCGCGCCTGCACCACCACCTCGCCCGTGCCGGAGGGCGGATCCAGGATGATACCCCCGCGCTCGCCCGTGCTCGTCTGCTCGTTGCGCGCGGCGCGGAACAGCGACGCGATGCTGCGCCACGCGACCACCGCGCTGCCCGCCGTCAGCCCGCCCTGGCCCAGCTGCTGGAGCGTGCCCCAGCCCAGCAGGAGGCCACCCACGCTCGTCGCGACGAGGCCCGGTGAGGCGCCCGACACGAGCGCCGGCCCCAACACCGCCAGCGCCAGCACGAACCACGCGCGCGCCGCGTACACCAACCACAGCCTCGCCGCGTCCATGGGCCGGGACAGCCGCGCGTAGGCCGCGAGCTGTGCGTCTTCGCCCGTGTGCCAGAGCGAGCGGGGCTGCTGCGCCAGGCGCGTGCGCTGCCCGGACAGCTTCTCCACCAGGTCCTGCGTCAGCGACTGCCGGGCGCGCGTCCACCGCTCCCGGGCGCGCAGGTGCCAGCCGGACAGGGCCACGATGAACACCGCGAAGCCCAGGAACAGCCCCACCTGGGCCATGGGCGCGGCCCCCGCCAGCAGCACCAGCGGCACGAGCACCAGGTTGATGACCATGGCGAACGCCTGGAAGCCCGTCTCCAGCGCGAGCATCTCCATGGACTCGCTTTCGAACACCGCCGACAGCAGCGCGCCGCTGCCCTGCTGGCGCACGGCGTCCGGGTCCATGCGGAACGCGCCGTGGAGCAGGTGCTGCTTGAACTGCCGCCCCAGCAGCAGCCCCAGCAGGGACTGGAGGAACTCGCCCCGGCTCATCAGCGGCACCTGGAGCAGCACCAGCAGGCCCCACGCCACGTGCCAGCCATCCGGCTTGTGCCCGGCGAGCGCGTTGGTCCCCAGGTTCATCCACATCAACACCGCCACCAGCGCCATCGCCCCGTGCACCAGCAGCAGGGCGCCGAGCTTCGGCAGGATGCGCTCGCGCTTCAGCAGGGTCTTCAGCGGCGTGCGGCCCGGCACTGGCCGCAAGAGCCAGCAGTTGGTCAGCGTCAGGTCGGAGCGGAACTCCGCGCGCAGCCGCACTGCCTCCTGGCTTCCGCGCTCCACCCTCGCGGCCAGGGGGCCCAGGCGCTTCGCGAGCCAGGTGTCGATCTCCTCTTCGAACGCGGCGAAGCGGGCCGCGCGCAGGCTGGGCACCGGAAGGGTCTGCTCGCGCCCGTCCGGCAGCAGCACGGTGAAGTGCTTTGGATCCGCGCGGAGGATGACCAGGAAGCGGTACTCGTCCGCGGTGGGCGCCTTCAGGCGGATGATGGCCGGCGCGCACCGGGACGCGAGCCCGTCCACGTCCTCGTAGCGGCTGCTCACCAACTGCATCTCGACCTGGAGCGCGTCCGCCGCGTACTGGAACCAGCGGTGGATGCCCGCGATGTCGTGCGGCGCCATCTGGCGATCCAACGCCAGCGCCTCACGGGGCTCCGCCACGAAGCCCGTGCGGCGGGCCAGCAGCAGGACCGCGTCGGACAGGCGCTCGAACGGCCACGCCGTCGAGAAGGCCTCCGGAAACTCCTGTGCCACGAGCGCGGTCATTCGACGAGCCTCCCTCCCTCCAGCCGCCAGCGTCGCCAGGCCGGAGCGTCATGCAGCAGTCCCTGCGCCACGGCCTCACCCTCCAGCAGCGCGCGGTAGCGCGAGCCGGGCACCGACAGCAGCGCCTGCGGTGTCCCGCGCTCCACGACGCGGCCGTCCTCGATGACCACCACCGCGTCGAAGCCCTGCGTCTCGCTCACGTCGTGCGTCACGCACAGCAGGGTGGTGTCCTTCCAGTGCTCGCGCGCCCGGCCCAGCAGCTTGCGGCGCGTGGTGCGGTCCAGGCCTCGGAACGGTTCGTCCAGGAGCGCCAGCCGCATCCCGGGACGCAAGAGCGCGCGGGCCAGGCGCAGCCGCTGTCCCTCTCCGCCCGACAGCCGCAGGCCGTTCTCACCCGTGCGTGTCTGGAGCCCGCCCTGCATGTGCTGGAGCGCGGTCTCCAGGTCGGCGGACTCCAGCGCCCGCGCCATGTCGCCGCTGCCCACCTGCTCCTGCCCGTACGTGAGGTTCGCCGCGATGCTCTGGTTCCACAGCTGCACGGCCGGATCCACCCACGCCGTCCGGGTGCGCAGGTCCTCGATGTCCGACGGCTCCAGCGGCCTTCCGTCGAGCCGCACCGTGCCGGACGCCACCGGATACCAGCCGAGCAGCACGCCCAGCAGCGTGGACTTGCCCGCGCCGGAGCTGCCCACGATGGCGACGTGCGCGCCGGGGGCGACGTCCAGGTCGATGTCGTGGAGCAGCCGGTGGCCGGAGACCTCCACGGACACGCCATGGAGCGAGAGGGCCGCGGCCTGTGAGCGGGAGACGTCCGTCAGCGGCGCGGGGACCGCGGGCCTCGGTGCGACCTCGGGAGCGCCCAGGGGCTCCATGCAGCGCAGGGCGACGTTGCGGGCCGCCGGGTAGCCCTGGATGACGCCCGCGAGCTGCTGCGCGTGGTCCGGCAGGCCCATGATCCAGTAGGCCACGAGCAGCATGCCGCCGGTGACACCCTGGGAGCCCAGGTGCAGCGTGAGCAGGGTGATGCACAGCCCCGCGTCCACGGTGGCCTGGACGAAGCGCAGGGACACCATGGTGCGCAGCAACTGGAGGCTGCTGCGCATCCAGCCGGTGAGGAGGATTTCGTGCTCGCGGCCCAGCGCCGTCTGCGCCCCGTGCGCGCGCAGGGGCACCGCGCCCAGCAGCGAGTCCAGGTAGTAGCGCGACAGGCCGCCCAGCTGCGTGCGGGCCCGCATGTCCTGCTCCGTCATCCGCTGGCGGAAGGCGAGCGGCAGCACCACGCTCAGCACGGCAAGCACGACGGTGCCCCCCCACAGCCGCGAGTCCATCAGGCCGATGGCCACCACCGTCGCGACCAGCCCCACCAGCGCACGCGCGCCCGTGAAGGCCAGCGCGGGCAGGCCCCGCACGACGTGCATCATGTGGCTGCGCTCGGCCATGTCGGAGCTGAGCCGGCTTTGCAGGTACAGGTCCTGGAGCCGGGGAATCTTCTGGATGAACGCGAGGCGCAGGCGCAGCTCCAGCACCCGTCCCAGCCGCTGCATGCCCGCGTAGACGCCGGCCTCCAGCGCCCCGAGCAGCGCCAGGAAGCCCACCACGAGCACGCCCGCGCCCACGCGCTGCATGCCCATGCCCAGGTCCGGCGCCAGGTCGAACAGCCGGCGCAGCAGCACCGTCTGGCAGAGGAGCCCCAGCGGTGTCATCAGCGCGCCCACCGTGAGCAGCGCCAGCCCCAGCCGCGACTCGCCCGCGAGCAGCTTCGCCAGTTCCTGCTCGGGCCGCTCGTCGCGGGTGTCCAGCGCGGCCTGGAGTTCCTTCGGCAGCGCCGTGCCTTCCTCGGCCGTGTGCAGGAGGCCCGGCGCCCGGGCTTCCGTCGCGAGCCTCGCGTGCACGAGCAGCACGCCCGTGGACGCGACCACTGCGTCGTCGGGCGACTCGCCTTCGACGGACCAGTAGGGGCGGGGCAGCAGGTCGAAGCGCTCCGCGAAGGAGGTCCGCACCCGCTCCACCATCGCCCGCACCGTCTGGGCCTCGGAGCCCCGGACGATGCCCGCCTGCTGGAGCGACGCGCAGAAGCGCACGGCCGCGTCCAGCGCGCCCAATCCCAGCCAGCCGTCCGCCGCCCGCGCCAGGTCGAGGAGCGCCTCCGCGTCCCGCCGCGACACGCCGAGCGCGCGCAGCCGTGCCTCCAGGGGCCGCAGGAACGTGGGGCTCTCCGCCCAGGCCCGCCAGTCCTTCGTGGGCACCGTCGCCCGGTACTTCAGCGTCGAGGGCGCGAACTCCGACCAGCGCACCCAGATGCGTCCGGCCGCCGGATCCATCACCTGCACGTACGGCCCCACGCGGTTCCAGAGCACGACGAAGTGGTTGCCCAGGTGCGGCCGCTTCACGACCACCAGCGCGGGGAGGGCGTTCGCCGCGGGCAGCGGGACGTGGTCGGTGGGCACCACCGTCTGCCGAGCGTCCAGGCCGAATGCCCCCGCCAGCTCCTCCAAGGTGTCGATGGAGGTGCCGTCCACCGACGTGCGGCAGGCCTCGCGCAGACGGCCGTAGTGCACGGAGATGCCGAAGCCACCCAGCAGTGCCTTGAGCGCCGCGGGACCGCAGTCCATCTTCGAGGACTGGATGACCTCCGGGATGAAGAAGCGCCGCGCGAGCGGCTTCCGGGCCGTCTGAACCGGGGCCCCGGCCGGCGGTTCCACCGGCGCCGGAGCCCCGGTGCTCCCAGCGACATGCGCGTCGTCCGGGACATCGTTCGCTCCGCCGTCCACGGGCGGAAACACCGCCGGAGGCGGAGGAGGCGCCCGTCGCTGGGGATCTCGCACGGTCATGAAGTCGTGCCCAGGGTCTCGGCGAAGCCCCGGAAGAGGAGCGCGAAGGGGGACAGCTGCTCGACTTCGATCTCCACGCTGCCGCTGAGGCCGTGCTCCAGCGACACCTCGCGCAGGGAGTCGGGCGAGGCGCTCAGCTCCACGCGGATGAGCCCCTGCTGGGCCTCCTGGGCCACCCGCGCCACCCGGGCCTCCATGGCGCCGAAGCGCGTCCACGGAAAGCCATCCAGCCGCAGCCGCGCCTCCTGTCCCGGCCGCACGCGGCCCAGCGCGGTGGGTGCCGGCAGGTACGCGATGATCTGCAGGGCGCGCTCGGGCACGAGCATCGCGAGCTGCTGGCCCGCCGTCAGGTTCATGCCCGGGTGCAGCGGCAGCACGCTGCCGATGGTGCCGTCCGTCGGCGCGGTGATGCTCCGCTTGTCCACCTCCGCGCGGAGCCGGGGCAGGGCGGCCTCCACGGCCTGCTGCTCACCGATGAGCCGGCTCAACTGGATCTCCAGCGCCGCGATGCTCGCGAGCCGGTCCTTCTGTCCCACGCGCAGCTCCGCCGAGCGGCGCTCCTGTGAGAAGCGCAGCACCGTGCTGGAGGCCGCGTGACGGGTCGCCTCGCTGACGGCGGCCTCGTACTCCGCCTCCGAGACGAAGGACGAGCGCAGCAGTCCCTCCGTCCGCGACGCCTGGCGCCGGGCCTGCTCGGCGACGACGGCCGCCTGCTGCTCCTGCGCCGTGGCCTCTCCGAGCGTGGCCTTCGTGAGCTGGAGGTAGCCCTCCAGCCCCTCGCGCTCCGCGTCCCGCTGCTTGCGGAGCGCGACGGCCTCCGCCTCCAGGGCCGCCTGACGCGCCAGTTGTTCGCGCAGCACCGACTCCTGCTCCTGCGACTCCAGGCGCACCAGCACCTCGCCCGCCCGCACCTTCTGGCCCAGGCGCAGCGAGGATGCAGCCACGCGCCCCGCGATGGTCGGCTCCACCGGGAACGCCGCGCCTTCGACTTCCAGCCGCGACGTGGTGCTGCTCACGTACACGGACACCCGGCCCAGGCCGAGCCAGGCCCCCCAGGCCACCAGGAACACCAGCACCGTGGCGATGACGGGCGTGCTCCGGCGGCCTTCGTCCAGCGAGGCCAGTGAGTCTCGGAAGTCGTAGGACATGGGGGCTCTCGCCTACGCCGCCAGGGCCTGGGGCGGGAGCGGCTCCACGCTCGCGCGGAACACGCGGCGCGGGGCCGCGTCCCGGGACACCTCGTAGACGCAGCCGTCGTAGGCGCTCGCCAGGAACTGCCCGGGCTCGTGGCCCCGGGACACGGTGGAGATGCCGAAGTCGGTGAGCCGCTCCGTCTTCAGCCACTCGCCGCGCTCGGCGTCGAACAGCGCCAGCGTCCCGTCATACGCCGCCGTGGCCAGGAGCATCGTCCGGGGGCAGCTGGCCACGCAGCGCACGGAGCGGCCGTGCGGCGTGCGGTGGACGCTCGCCTGGCCCTCGCGCCAGACGCGCAGCATCAGGTCGCGCCCCACGGAGGCGAAGCGACCATCCGGCAGCGCGGCGGCGCCGTTGGTGATGCGCTCGTGCGCGTTCGCCGTGCGGGTCACCTCCAGCGTGGACAGGGAGACGTGCGCCACGGTGCGGTCCGCGCAGGTGGCGAACAGCGTGTCGCCGTGCACCGCGAGCCCCTTGATGGCGGCGCGGAACACCGACAGCCGCTCGCGCAGCACCATCCGGCCCTCGGACCTGGCCAGCAGCCACGCGTCGCCGGAGTACGTCCCCAGCACCACCAGGGCCTCGCCTCCGCGCTGCACCTCCACCGCGCAGTTGATGGGCGACGGCTGTTCGAACAGCACCTGGCCGGTGAGCGCGTCGAAGAGCGTGCCCGTCTGCCCGCCGGTGAGCAGCCGGCCGTGGAAGGACAGGAGGAAGTTGCACAGGCTGTCGATGCGCCGCACCGCCACGCCGTCGCGGTACAGCACGCCCGCGTCGCCGATGGCCATGGTGGCGCCCGCGTGCACGCCCACTGCGTTGAGCCCCGGCGTGTCTCCCACGCGGGACAGGTCCCAGCGCCGCGAGCCGATGTCGAACGTCGCGTAGCTGGAGCCGAACGTGCCCACGACGACGCGGTCGCGCGAGTCCAGCGCGCAGGTGCGCAGCCACACCTCGCGCGGGGGCCGCGTCTCCGCCTCCAGCGTGAGCGAGCCGTCCGGCGCCGTGCGGAACGTGCGCAGGAAGCCGTCGTAGCCGGTGCTCGCCAGCCGCGCCTCGCGCCCGCTGTACGCCAGGCACTTGATGCCCAGCGCGTGCGCCTGGTGCGTGCGCACCTGTCCGTCCTTGAGGATGAGGATCTCCCCGGCGTCGTTGCCGGCGTAGAGCACGCCCTCGGGCCCCATCGCGATGGTGTCCAGCTGCACGTCGCCGAACGACACCTGCTGGAGCAGCGCACCCGTCTCCACGTCCCAGCGGCGGATGTCGGCGTCGTCGCTGGTGGACCACAGCTCGCGGCCGTCCGGGGAGAACTCCACGAACACGGCGTCCGCCGCGTGGCCTTCCAGCAGGTGCACGCGCCGTCCGGTCAGGTCGAACACGCGGATGGCGTAGTCGCGCGACGCGGTGGCGAAGCGGTCCCCCCGGGGGGAGAACGCGACGCGTTCGATGTCGTCCGAGTGGCGCATCACCGCGAGCAGCCCCAGGTCCGGCACGCTCCAGAGGCGCACCGTGTGGTCGCTGCTGCCCGACAAGAGGAAGCGGCCGTCCGGGCTGAAGGTGCAGTGGTTGGCCAGGTGGTCGTGCCGGGCCCGGGCCACCGCCGTCTGCGTGCGGGCGTCCCAGAGGATGAGCTGGCTGTCATAGCCGGCCGTCGCGACGTAGCGGTCGTCCAGGCAGGCCACGCCGCTGATGGGGGAGCGATGGTTGATCACGGGACGTACACCCCGGCGTCATCGTGGATGGCGGCGGACAGCGGCGCGTCGACCGTGCCCATGGAGTGCAGCCGTCCGTCGTGGGCCCAGTACCGGCGCAGCACCCCGGAGCGTCCGAAGACGACGAGTTCGTTCGGGTGCGCCCCTTCGGCGCGGTTCGCGGGCATCCACAGCAGGCCCTTGGGGTAGTCCATGTCGAAGCCCGTCACCGATAGCTCCTGGAAGGTCTTGAAGTCGAAGAGGTGGATGCGCCGCGCGTAGGTGCACAGCGCCAGGAACCGCCCCGAGTCATCCCAGGCGAAGTCCTCGATGGTGTTGCCCAGGTGGGGGATGACCTGCGTCATGGCCCCCGTGGCCACGTTCAGCTCGTACAGCTCCGCGCCGCGGCCCACGAGCAGCCGGTCCGCGTCACGCCACTGCATCCGCTTGGGCGCCCAGGTGCCCTCCACCGTGAGCAGGGGGCTCAGCGTGGTGGCGTCCAGCAGGCGCAGCAGGCCCTGGCGTTCGCACACGGCCAGCACCTTGCGCGTGGGGTTGTGGGCCAGCGCCCAGAGGGGCTCCTCGCCGGTGTGGACCTCCGCCTTCGCCTCGCCCGTCTCCAGGTCGATGCGCCAGGCGCGCGAGTCCTCCGAGATGGCGAACAGGTCGAAGCCTTCCTGCGACACGGCGATGTCGCGCAGGGGCGCGGTCAGCTTCGTCACCGGGCGGGTGATGCCGTTGCGGACACTGAGGATGGTTCCGTCCGAGCGGCCCTGCACCAGCGCCTGCGTCGGCGGGTGGAACACCATGCGCTTGGCGTAGGAGCCCCGCGACGCGGCGACCGTCTCCCAGCGGGTGGAGACCTTCGTCTCCAGGGTGCCGGGGTTCGCGCCGTCCACGTGGACGTGGAGCATCTCCGGCCCCTCGCCCGCGAACGCCAGGTCGTGCGTGCCCACCCGGACGCCGGTCCACAGGGCGTTGGGCGTCTCCTTGATGACGGCGGTGGGGCGCTTGCCGGACAGGCTCGCCTTGTAGAAGGCGCCGTTGCGGCACTGCACCAGCACGAGGTCGGGGTCGCGCTCCAGGTGGTGCAGCCAGCGCAGCTTGAACGGCGTCTGGAGCACCACGCCCTTCTTCGCGCAGGTCTCCGGGTCGATCTCTACCACCGTGCGGTCGAACCCGCTCGCGAGCACGCGGCCGGACGCGCGGTTGATGGAGAGCTGCTCCAGGTGGTCGCGCACCACCGGGGGGCCCACGAAGGGCTCCTGCTTGCCGCTGGCGTCGAACCGGATGACCCGGCGCGTGTCGCTGGCCAGCAGGTACATGGAGCCGCCCAGGTGCTCCGCGCAGTGGATGGTGCGCCGGTCATAGCGGTAGCGCAGCACCGGCTCCTTGGGCTTCTTCGGATCCACGACGGCCACGTGGCCGCCGAAGGTGGACGCGAAGATGTTCCCGGAGTCCGGCAGGTAGCGGACGTAGTCGATGTCGTACGCGATGCCGTCCGGATCCTGGAAGTAGCCCGCGGCCCACAGTGGATCATGGCGCGTGTCGTCGAAGGCAATCTCCGTGAGCGCGCCGTCCGCGTTGTGGGTGATGAGCTTGCGCTCCGTGGGATGGAACGCGAGCGGGCACGACAGGGGCAGGGTGGCGACGAACTCGTAGCCCTCCGAGCGGATGTCACGCAGGTAGATGTCCTGGAGCTTGCGCAGCTTGCGCGGATCGCTTCGGTCCCAGAGGGACACCGTGTAGTCGATGCCCAGCGTCGCCAGGTACGGCAGCGTCGGGTGCACCGCGATGGACTCGATGCTGGCGGCGTGCGCGACCAGGTCCGTGTGGATGGCGAAGTCATCCACACTCACGGACAGGAGGTGGCCACCGATGGTCGCCGCGAACATGAACTGTTCGGACGGCTCCACGGCGAAGGCGGAGGATTTGCGGAGGTAGTTCATGAGGGTTCTCCAGGAGCCGCGGCTCACGCCGGGCCAGCGGGGCTCACAGCGCGAGTCTGAAGCCAAACAAGTTGAAGTTCGGGTGGGGGCCGTGCCGGCGCGCGCAGCGGGCCAGGTCACCGCCACACTCCGCGGAGCCGCCCCGGAGCACCGGATAGACGGGCCCCAGCGCTTCGGTCAGGTTGTCTTCGATGAAGCGGCCGCCCGGGTAGGGCGCGTAGTCCGTGGAGGTCCACTCCTCCACGTTGCCGGCCATGTCACAGACGCCATGCGCGGTTGGATGGGCGGCGTAGCGTGTGACGCTCGTGGTGCCGCCCAGGCCCGCCTCGCGCGTGTTGCACAGGCGCGCGTCGAACTCGTCGCCAAACGGATAGTCCCAGTGCTCGGGGCCGCGAGCGGCGTACTCCCACTCCGCCTCCGTCGGCAGCCGCCAGGCGCGTCCGGTGCGCTGACGGGCCCACTCCAGGTACCGCGCGATGTCCGTGGCCGTCACGCCCCACACGGGGTGGTCGTCCGGCAGGCCCTGGCGCAGCGAGGTGGCCGGCGCATGGCCGGTCAGCGCCACGAAGGCGCCGTACTGCTGGTTCGTCACCGGGAAGCGCGCCAACTGGAACGCCGCGACCTCCACGCGGTGCAGGGGCATCTCCTTGAGCAGCCAGGACCCGAACGTGGCGCGGTACTCCGGTTTGATCAGCGTGGGGCCCCACCGCCGCGACGCCCGCGCCACTTCCTCCTCGGTGGAGCCCATCAGGAAGGCTCCGGCGGGGATGGGCATGAGCTCGACGGGTTCGAGCGCGGGACGGGTGAGGGCCAGGGGCATGGGAGGAGGGCAGTTGGAGGGAAGGAAGAACGGCAGGGGGCGAAGCACGTCTCGCCCCACCGCCGGGGGACGACGACTAGGCCGGGGCCGCGATGATGATCGGCGGGCGGACGATGATCGGACCCGTGATGATCGGGCCGGGGTTGGTGATGATCGGACCCGTGGGGAAGGTGAAGGCGCCGGCCTTCACGCCACTCTTGACCTGCACGGGGAAGGCAGCGGGGGCGCTCATGGTCTGGTTGTTCATGGGTTTGTTTCCTGGGTGTGTGGGGTTGTCCCCGTCACGCACGCGTGGCGGGTCCTCGGCGGAGGGAATGGAAAGACTTCCCTTCACCGAAGCTCGTGTCGCTGACCGGATGTGGATGGGTTTGAAGCGGCTGGTGTCACATTCCGTAGCGGAATCTCTTCTCGAACATGCCGGGCCGCGCTCTCAGCGGCTTCATGGCCCGGGCGTACTCAATCAATACGTTCGACGCGTAAAACATTCGCTCGCGCAAATACAAATCTTCATCACTTCCCGGCGCGGCCCCGTCGTTGAGGACCTGGGCGACGTTGCGCACGATGATGTGCTCCGGGATGAAACACAGATGCGAATTCTTGCCGCTGCTCATGCGCAGCTCGGCCACCGGGTAGGCGCCGCCCTGGCCTGACGACACGGAGACGATGAGCACGGGCCGGTGCCGCAGGCAGCCCTCGCTGCACAGGAGCAGGAAGTTCTTCATCGCGGGCGTGGCCATGCCGCCCCACTCCGGGGTCACCAGCACCAGGCCGTCCGCGTCCGTCAGCTCCCGGGCCACGGGGCCCCACGTCGTCCCCCACGCCTCGGTGCCGCTCCAGACGCCCTCATCCCAGAGGGGCAGGGGCGTCTCGGCCAGGTCCAGGAAGCTGGCCTCCCGGCCCGGGCCGCCCTGGAGGAACTGGTCCCGGGCGAAGCGCCCCACCTTCGCGGATTGCGACGGCGCGCGGTGGCTGCCAATGACAAACGCAAGCTTCAATCGGTCCTGGGTGGGCATGGGAGGTCTAGAGCAGGTGGCCGGACTTGATGCGTTTGGTTTCCAGGTACCGGACGTTCTCCGGGCGGGTGGGCCCGACGAGGGCGACCCGGCGCTCCACTTCGATGCCGTGGGTCTCCAGGCCGGCGATCTTCCGGGGGTTGTTCGTGTAGAGCGACACCCGCTGGATGCGCAGCGCGGCCAGCATGCCCGCGGCGATGTCATACGTGCGCAGGTCGTCGTCGAACCCCAGGTGCAGGTTGGCCTGGACGGTGTCCAGCCCCCGGTCCTGCGCCTGATACGCCTGGAGTTTGTTGGCGATGCCGATGCCCCGGCCCTCCTGGCGCAGGTAGAGCAGGACGCCGCTCTCCTCCCGGGCCAGCGCCTCCAGGGACTGCTCGAGCTGGTCCCTGCAATCACAGCGCAGCGAGCCCAGGGCATCCCCGGTGAGACATTCGGAGTGCAGTCGTGTGGGCACGGGGGCGGGCCCGTCGAGCTGGCCCCGGATGAGCGCGATGTCCTCCAACTGCGCGCCGGAGGCGTGCCGGAAGGAGACCGCGGTGAAGGTGCCGGCGCGCGTGGGGAGCTGGGCGCGCGCCAGGACGAGCAGGGTGGGGTGACGGGGCAGTGGGACCGCGGTCGAGGTCATCACGTGCCCACCTTCCGGTCGGGCTGGCGCTCCAACTCCCCGTCCACGAGGCCCGCGTCGCGCAGGCCCTGCTCCAGCGGCTCCTCCGCGTCCACGAAGAGGGTCACGACGCCCTGGCGGGACAGCTCGCGCAGCGCCTGGGACAGCGGCAGGGGCGTCCCGTCCGCGTAGGGCAGCGGCACCACGGTGATGGCGGCGGAGCCCGTGGCGAGCAGGTACTCGGCGTGCCGTGCCTCCGGGCAGAACACCAGACACCGGTCGGTGGTGGACGTGCTCCGGCGTGCCACGCGGCGCAGCAGCTCCACGCCCGGCGCGGCGACGACCGTCAGCGGCGCGGAGGCGGTGGGGGCCGCGTCCCATTCCCTGGCGCCCATCCACAAGGCATCCATCTCCATGGGGAGGATGCGGGAGCCCGTGCCCGTGGACAGCAGGACGTAGGGCAGGCCCGTCGTCTGGACCTTGGCCCAGGGCGCGACGAGCGCCTCGGCGCTGGCGGACAGCACCAGGGTGCGCACCTCCACGCCCGCGGCCCGCAGGCGCTCGATGCCGCCGCCCCGGACGTGGGGATTCGGGTCGACGGCGCCCACGACGACGCGCGTGATGCCCGCCTGGAGGATGGCCTCCGTGCAGGGTCCCGTTCGACCGTGGTGGTTGCACGGCTCCAGGGTGACGTACAAGGTCGTGCCCCGCGTGTCGCCCTGGGCATTGGCGATGGCGTTCACTTCCGCGTGCGCGGTGCCCGCCTTCTCGTGGTGACCGCCAGCGATGAGCCTTCCGCCTCGCGTCAGCACCGCGCCCACATGCGGGTTCGGTGCGGGACGCCCGCGTCGCCCCAACTCAATCGCGCGCAGCATCCAGTCTTCGTCCGATGGTTGCATCCCACGGCCCCGATGAACGGTCTCGCTCCGTGTATCGGAGCGCCCCTTGTGTTCACTTCCAATGGGTATACGGAGGCGTATTTCTTTATTCTCGGCGGTATTTTCGCCCCGTTTCCCGGGGCTGACCGGATTCTGAGCGGCTGAGAAGGAGCCGCGCCAACGCGCGTCCTCGCGAGGTGGAGCGGGAGCCGCGGGTCCAGGGCCCGACGATGGAGCCCACGGACTTCCTGCGCGGCATCGCCGAGGAAAGCGCATGCGCGCCACCTGGCTGGACTTCCGTCAGACGCTGATGCGCTATCGCCCCGCGAGCCGGACTTGGGACACCCGGGGCCCTGTCGTCCTATCGCGCTGGGAGCCCTGTCCCCGCGACTTCACCCGGCGGTCGGGAGCCCCACGGCGTTGAGGCGCACGAAGACCTGCATCAGGACGTAGAGGGAGAAGGCGGCGTCGTCCACGCGCAGGTGCGGCTGGGTGGACAGGCCCTGCAGGCGCAGCAGGTCCGCGCCATCCACGTGGAGCAGGAAGGCCTGCTGGGCCAGGGAGCCCTCACCGGCGAAGGCCATGGCGCGCCGGACGGCGTCGGTGCACGCGGTGACGCAGGTGGTGTAGTCCCCGGCGGTGAAGGCGGCCTCCGCGGCCCGGGCGTGGTCGAAGAGGTCCCCGGGCGCCAGCGCGCTCGTGGGCCCCAGAAGCCGGGGGCCGGTGCTCGCCACGACGATGGGCGCGGGCTCCACGCGCGGCGGGGCGGGCGTGGTGAGCGTCCGGGGCACGGGCGTGGGGGCGATGGTGGCGGCGGTGGGGCTCTGCGTCGGGGGCACCTGCGGCGGCGTGGACGGCTGCTGCCGGTGGGTCAGGTGCTGCGCGAGCTGCGCCTCCAGGCCCGCGGGGGCGGCGCCGGGCGGCGGCGGGGCGGGGCGGGGCGGGGGGACGATGCGCTTGGCGCGCAGGTCCTTGATGACCAGCCGGGTGATGGTCTTGAGCGTGTCCAGCACGCCGCGGCCGTTGGTGGCGGCCGTCTCGAAGTCGGGGACGCCGCGCGGGTTGAGCTCCCGGCGCAGCTCCTCCACGGACAGGGTGCCCTCCAGGTCGCGCTTGTTCCACTGCATCACCAGCGGGAAGCGCTCCAGGCGGATGCCGTTCTCCAGGAGGTTCTCCTCCAGGTTGGCCAGGGACTCGCGGTTGGCGTCCATGGCCTCCGCCTGCGAGTCCGCCACGAACACCACGCCGTCGGCGCCCTGGAGCACCAGCTTGCGGGTGGCGTTGTAGAAGACCTGTCCGGGCACGGTGTAGAGGGCGAGCCGCACGGAGCAGTCGCCCACGCGCTCCACCTTCACCGGCAGGAAGTCGAAGAAGAGCGTCCGGTCGCCTTCGGTGGCGATGGACATCATCTCGCCACGGTGCGCCGGGCGGACGGTCTCGTAGACCTTCCGCAGGGTCGTCGTCTTCCCAGACAGGCCCGGGCCGTAGAAGACGATCTTCGCGGCCACTTCACGGGCCATCAGGTTCACGCTGCTCACGGTGTCAGCTTACCTAGAACGACTCGGCGCCTCGCGCCAGTTGCGGGGCGAACATTCGCGGGCGTTCCGGCCCGGTGCTCGGCCGCGAGCAGGGCGAAGAGGGCCGCCTCCTTCGCCTCCTCGGGGAAGCCCAGCGCGTCCAGGCGCTCCAGCGGCAACGGGGCCAGGCGCGCCCGGAGGTCCTCCATCAGCGCCGGATTCCGGGTCCCCCCGCCGGAGACGTACACCGCCTCCAGGTGGGCGAAGCGGGGGTGTACCCAGGTCTCGAAGGCGCGCGCGGTGGCCTCCACGGTGAAGGCGCGCGCGGTGGCCATCAGGTCGTGGGGGCGCCCCGGCGCCGCCGCCCAGATGCGGTCCACCAGGGGCTCGCCGAAGCTCTCACGCCCGGCGCTGCGAGGGGGCGGCAGGGCGAGGAACGGATGGGCGAGCAGTTCCTCCAGGAGCGCCGGCAGCACCTGGCCCCGGGAGGACAGGCTCCCGTCCCGGTCGCACCCCAGCCGTCCGCCCGTCATCCGGCGCGCCAGTCCGTCCAGCACCATGTTGGCGGGCCCGGTGTCGAACGCGAGCGTGTCCTCCATGTGCTCGCCCACCACGCTCACGTTGCCGATGCCGCCCAGGTTGAGGAACGCGCGCGTGGCGTCCGGCCGCTCGCGGTTGCGGAAGACGGCCCAGTCCAGATAGGGCACGAGCGGCGCGCCCTGGCCGCCCACCGCCATGTCCCGGGTGCGGAAGTCGCTGACGACGGGCAGGCCGGTGCGCTCGGCGATGACGGCGGCCTCGCCCAACTGGAGGGTGGAGGGCGTGGAGGACAGGTCCGGCGGCAGGTGGGCCATCGTCTGGCCGTGCGAGCCGACGACGTGCACGTCCCCGGGGGCCACGCCCGCGCGCGCGATGACGGCGAGGACCGCTTCGGCGAACTGCTCTCCCAGCTCGAAGTTGAGCGCGCACAGGCTCCGGGCGTCCTGGGGGCCCAGCACCCGCGCGACGAGCTCCGGCGCGAAGGGGCGCGAGACGTGGGCCAGGAGCTGGAGCGTCACCTCCGCGCCGGTGCCCTCCACGCGGCACAGCGCGGCCTCCGCCGCGTCCACGCTGGTGCCGGACAGCACGCCCACGCACAGCCGGGGCGGCAGGGAGGGGGAGGTCGGTGGGGCGGGGCGCATGCCCTGAAGTCTAAAGCCCTGCTCCCACGCTCGCCGGACCCCGGCCCCGCGAGTCCCTCCGGTGTTCAGGACCGACGTCGCCGGGGGCTTTTTCCGCTCTTATGGGACGCGGCTGTCCGCCTGGGCACAGGAGGAGCGAGCGCCCGCAGCCCCCCGTCCTCCAGCCTGCGCCGCGCCTGGGCGGGTGGCAGCCCGGTGAAGTGCATGGCCAGCGCCAGCTTCACGCTGTCCCCCGCCGCGGCGAGCAGGGCCCGTGCCTTGACGGGAGACACGTCCGTCAGCTCCGCCACCATGCGCGCCGCGCGGGCCTTGAGCTTCGCGTTCGTGGGGCGCACGTCCACCATGCGCCCCCGGTACACCTTGCCCAGCGACACGAAGGCCGCCGTGGTGAGCGCGTTCAGCACCAGCTTCGTCGCCGTGCCCGCCTTGAGCCGGGTGGAGCCCGCGACCACCTCCGGCCCGGTGCGCGCCAGCACCACCGTGTCCGCCCGCATGGCCTTCCCGGGCGGGTTGCAGCACACCAGCACCGTGTGCGCCCCCAGGCGCCGGGCCTCGTCCAGCGCCCCCCGGACATAGGGGGTGGAGGCGCTCGCGGTGATGCCGCACACCACGTCGCGCGCCGTCGCCCGGAAGGCCCGCACCGCCCGGGCTCCCGCCCCGACGTCGTCCTCGGCGCCCTCCACCGCGTGCGTCAGGGCCCGCCTGCCACCAGCGATGGCCGCCTGGACGCGGGTGGCCGGCACGCCGAAGGTGGGGGGACACTCGCTGGCGTCGAGCACGCCGAGCCGTCCGCTGGTGCCGGCGCCCACGTAGAGCAGCCTGCCACCGACGCGCAATGCTTCCGCCACGGTCCGGGCCGCCGCCGAAAGGGCCGGCAGGGCCTCGCGCACCGAGCGAAGGGCGATCAGGTCTTCTTGATGCAACCGTCGGACGACCGCCTCGACAGGGAGGAGGTCCAGATCATCCGCGCGGGGGTGGAGCCGTTCGGTGGGCGGAAGCGCTGCTTTTGGGGCGCGCGTCGTGCCCACCGGAAGGACCCCGGACTTCAGGCGGCCTTGGTCACCTTGCCCGCCTTGATGCAGCGGGTGCAGGCCAGAACGCGCTCGATGCTGCCACCGACGTTGGCCCGCAGCTTCTGCAGGTTCGGCAGGCTCCGCTTCTTGGTCTTGTTGTTCGCGTGGCTGACGTTGTTACCCACCAGCGGACGCTTCCCACAGAGGTCGCACTTCCACGCCATGACTGCTAACTCCTTGAAAACTGGGGCGTTCTACAACAGCCCATAAAAGAGCGGCGGAACCTACCAGAAACAGTCCGAAAATCCAGCCGGATCCGTGCCGGATGTCTACCCCTTGAGGGGATCCTTCTTCTTCAGCATGTCCTGCACCAGCTTCGCGGCTCGCATCCCCGCGAGCAGCTCGCCTTCCAGGCCCAGGCCGGGCAGCACCTCGCGGCCCGCCAGGATCACGTTCTTGGCCGGCGTGCGCTGCTTCAACCCCGTGACGCCCAGGAAGGCTTCCGCTTCGAAGCTGTAGAGGGGGTGGGGCATGAGGCGGCTGCCGCGCACTCCCCCGGCGTCCAGGTAGGGGGCCGACCGCAGCGCGCGGTGCTGCTTCGTGAAGGGCATCAGCCGGTCCAGGTGCTCGTCGATCTTCGTCGCCAGGGCCTGCAGGTGCTCCTCGCCCAGCTCGCGCGCGGAGGCCGGCACGAAGGCGCCCGCGCACACCACGCGCACGCCCTCCACGTCCTTGCCGCTGCCCGCCGAGGACGTGCGCGCCGGGTGCTGCTGCACGAGCAGCGGGCCCAGCTCCGGGTCCTGGGTGTCCACCAGCACCAGCTCGCCCAGGCCGCGCGGGAGCGCCGACTCCGGCACCACCCAGTTCACGGTGAAGAGCAGCGACCGGGTGTTGGACTGGTCCAGGTGCTCCAGGAGGCCCCGGTGGTGCTTCTTGTCCGTCACCAGCCGGCGGAGGGCCCCGGAGTCCGTGGCCGTCACCAGGCACGAGGCCCGGTAGAGCGTTTCCGAGCGCACCAGCTTCACGCCCGCGAACTTGCTGCCGTCGAACGCCAGCTCCTCGACGATGAAGCCCGCCGGGTTGTCGCGGCCCAGCACGTCCCCGCCCAGCTCCGCGAGCCGCCGGGTGAAGACGTCGCGCAGGGCGTCCATGCCGCCGGGGTAGGTGGAGGGGGCGGCGAGCACCTGGGACAGGGCCCGGGTGAGCGCCAGCGGCGCGGAGGGCTTCTCCAGGTGCACCACGAAGGGCAGCAGGCCGCGCACCAGCGACAGCGCGGGGTCCTCGCTGGCGAGCCGGGGCGTGGCCTCCAGGCCCGGGTGTTCCTTGATGAGCCCCTTGAGCTTCCAGCCCTCGAAGAAGCCGTCGGGCGGCAGCTGGGGGCCCGTCTTGAAGAAGGCGTCGGTGGCCTCGTGCTGGGCGGCGCTGCCGCTGAGGGCGCCCTGGATGCCCTCGCCGGCCTCGCCGAACTCGCGCGTCAGCTCCGCGCGGCGGCGCGCGGCGTCCGTGGTCAGGTCCACCCGGTTGCGGGGCAGGACCAGCTGCAGCTCGGGCGTGTGGGGGCGCAGCGCGCGGCCGATGGCGGTGGAGATTCCCAGTTCGGCCAGGGCCTCCTCCACCGCGGGCATCGCCTTGAGGGGCGGCGCGACGAAGGGGGCGTAGGGCAGCAGGAAGCCGTCGTGCTCGTAGCCGGGGCCCATGCCGTCGTGCTCCACCAGCAACACGCGGTGGTTGCGCTTGGCCAGGAGCGCGGCGGCGAGCGCGCCGCCGACCTGGCTGCCCAGCACGATGACGTCATACACGTGCCGGGACGGGCCCGAGGGGAGCTTGAGTTTGGCGGCGGACGTCGACATGGCCGCCGAACACTACACAACGTCACCGCGTCTGGCGCCCTTTTGGAGCGTCGGTTTCAGGGACGCGCGGCGAACAGCCGCGCCAGCAGCTCCGGGGGCAGCGTGTCGAAGTCCGCGGCGGTGTAGTGGGCGCCGGCCTTCTTCAGGAGCTCGGCGGTGGTGGTGGTGGTGATGCCCACGGTGACCATGCCGGCGGCGCGCGCGGACAGCACGCCGTTGATGGCGTCCTCGAAGGCCACGCACGACTCCGGGGGGACCTTCAGCGCCTCGGCGGCCGCCAGGAAGATGTCCGGCGAGGGCTTGCCCCGCTTCACCTGCTCCGCGCCGACGACGCACGCGAAGAGCGGCCGCACGGCGAGCCCGTCCAGCACCAGCTCGCGGTTGCCCTGCGGCGCGGCGGTGGCCACGGCCATGGGCAGGCGCGCGTCCCGCAGCCGGTGGAGGAACCCCTCCGCCCCCCGGTGCAGCGCCAGGTAGGGCCGGTAGATGGCGCGGTAGTGGGACTCCTTCTCCTCCGCGAGCGCGTCCAGCTCCGCGACCGACAGCGTGCGCCCGAGGAGCTCCGGGAAGATCTCCTCGTTCTTCTTGCCCGCGAAGTCGTTCTGGAACCGCTCGGCGGTCAGCTCCTCCAGCCCGAGCTTCCGGGCAAGCGTCACCCAGGCCCGGTTGTGGAAGTCCATGTTGTCGACAAGCGTGCCGTCCATGTCGAAGACGGCGGCGCGCAGGGGGGCGGCTGCGGGAGTCATTTGCTTCCCATACCGCTTTCAGCCGCCTTGTCACCCCTGAATCTCCCATGTGTGCACGGCCGGCCTGATATCCCCGGAGGCATGAGCGAGGACGTGCTGCTGGAGACCCGGGGAGCCGTGGGCCTTGTCACCCTCAACCGCCCGAGGGCGCTCAACGCGCTCTCCCTGGGCATGTGCCGGGCGCTGCATCCCCGGCTGGACGCCTGGGCGGCGGATCCCGCCGTGAAGGCGGTGGTGATTCGTGGGGCGGGGGGCAAGGCGTTCTGCGCGGGAGGGGACGTGCGCGCGGTGGCTGGCTCGGTGGACCGCCCGGAGGGGGAGGCGTCGCTGTCCCGGGAGTTCTTCCAGGCGGAGTACGCGCTCAACCACCGCATCCACCACTTCCCGAAGCCCTTCGTCGCGCTGGTGGACGGCATCTGCATGGGCGGCGGGCTGGGCCTGTCGATGCATGGCGGGTTCCGCGTCGTCACGGAGAGGCTGGTGCTCGCGATGCCGGAGACGGCCATCGGCATCTTCCCGGACGTGGGCGGTGGCTGGTTCCTGCCGCGCTTCCCGGGCGAGACGGGCACGTACCTGGGGCTGGCGGGCGCGCGCTGTGACGCGGCGGACGCGGTGTGGCTCGGGTATGCGACGCACCGGGTGGAGTCCTCCAGGATGGAGGAGGTGTTGGCCGCGCTGGTGGCGGCGGACTGGAGCGCCCCCGCGCACCATGCGGTGGCGCACGTCCTGGCGGGCTTCCTCGCGGAGCCGGGGACCTCCGCGCTGGAGGCGCGGGCGGACGCCATCGCGCGGTGCTTCCGGGGGGACCGGGTGGAGGACATCCTGGCGGCGCTGGAGCGGGAGGGCTCGACGTGGGCGGAGCAGACGCGGGCCACGCTGCTGCGCATGTCGCCCACGAGCCTCAAGGTGACGCTGCGGCAGCTTCGCGAGGGGCGCGGCCGGGACTACGACGCGATGGCGCGCGTGGAGTACCGCTTGAGCCAGGCGCTGACCGCGCGGCCGGACTTCCGGGAGGGCATCCGGGCCGTGCTGGTGGACAAGGATCAGCAGCCGCGCTGGAGCCCGGCCACGCTCGCGGAGGTGACGGACGCGCAGGTGGAGGCGTGCTTCGCCCCGCGCCCCGGAGACGAGCTGGTGCTGCCCTCGCTGGGCTGAGCCGCGAGGAAGAGGGCCTACAGGTCCTCGTCGCTCACGACGGTGCGTCCGTCCGCGCGCAGCAGCGCGGTCGTGATGCCTTCGCCGGGACGCAGCACGCCGGTGTCATAGACGCGCTGGCTGCCGCACGAAGGGCTCTTCTCCTTCAGCAGTGCCACCGGGACACCGAACCGCTTCGCGGCGTCCAGCGCCAGCCGGGCCCCGTCCTGGAACGCGGCGGTGCGGTCCTCGCGCGTGTCCCGGGTGAGGGCGCGTGCGCGGCCGGCCCAGACGTCCACGCCCGTGCCACCGGCCAGGTCCACGGGAGGCCGGGGAATGCCCATGCCCGCGGCGGCCTCCGGACAGATGGGGACCACGGACTTGCCCTCCAGCGCCGCCAGCACCCGCTCCGAGCGCTGCGAGCGTCCGTCATACCGACACGCCTCACCCAGCAGGCACGCGCTCACCAGGACCACGGGCGCATCGCGCAGGGCCTGCCGTCGTGCCTCCCGCGCCGAAGCGCCTGGCGCGGAGTCCACCGCGCCGTCGCCTGGGGCGCTCGACGCAGGGGAGGCAGGCGCGTGCGGCCCCGCGTCCTGCTTCACTTCGGCGCACCCGGACTGCGCAGGGCCGTCCCATCTCCCGTGACAATCGCGTCCACGCGCGTGCGCATCCCCTCCAGCGTCACCGCGCCCGTCACCGCCAGCCGCACGGCGAGCGGATACAGCCGGTGCTCCTCCGCGAGGATGCGCGCACTCAGGCTCGCTTCGTCATCCCGCGGGAGCACCGGCACCGCCGCCTGCGCGATGATGGGCCCGGTGTCCGTGCCCGCGTCCACGTAGTGCACCGTGCACCCAGCCACCTTCACGCCGCGCTCCAGCGCCTGGCGCTGCGCATGCAACCCCGGGAATGCGGGCAGCAGGGAGGGGTGGATGTTCAGCACGCGCCCCGGGAAGTGCTTCAGGAAGTCGGCGCTCACCAGCCGCATGAAGCCCGCAAGGCACACCCACTCCACGCCCGCGTCGGCCAGCACGCCGCGCACCGCCGACTCGAAGTCCGCCTTGGACGCGAAGGCCTTGTGGTCCACCACCTCCGCGCGCACGCCCGCCTTGCGCGCGCGCTCCAGCCCGTAGGCGGTGGGCATGTTGGACACCACGCACGCCACTTCGGCCGGGAAGTCCGCCTGCGCGGCCGCGTCGAGCAGCGCCTGGAGGTTGCTCCCGCCTCCGCTGATGAGCACCCCCAGCCGCGCCCGCTTCGCGCTCATGGGTCGATGACCGCCGTGGCCTCGCCCTGGCCCGCTTCCACCCGGCCCACCTCGGACGCTTCCACGCCCCGGCCGCGCAGCACCTCCAGCGCCTTCGCCACGTCCTCCTTCGCCACCACGACGATGAGGCCCAGGCCCATGTTGAACGTGCTGAACATCTCGTCGCGCGCGACGTTGCCCGTCTTCGCGATGAGGTCGAAGATGGCCGGCTTCTTCCACGCCGCCTCGCTCAGCACCGCGCGCGTCCCGTCCGGCAGGCACCGGGGCAGGTTGCCCGGGATGCCGCTGCCGGTGATGTGCGCCATGCCCTTCACCTTCACCGCCTGGCACAGCGCGAGCGCGTCCTTCACGTAGATGCGCGTGGGCTCCAGCAGCGCGTCACCCAGCGGGCGATCCAACCCCAGCGGCGCCACGTCCAGCGCCAGCTTCGCGTCCTCCAGCAGCACCTTGCGCGCCAGCGAGTAGCCGTTGCTGTGCAGCCCCGACGACGTCAGGCCGATGAGCGCGTCGCCCGGCGCCACCGTCTTGCCGTCGATGATGGCCGAGCGCTCCACCACGCCCACGCAGAAGCCCGCGACGTCGTACTCGCCGCGCGCGTAGAAGCCCGGCATCTCCGCCGTCTCTCCGCCCAGCAGCGCGCACCCCGCCTGCTCGCAGCCCAGCGCGATGCCCTTCACCACCTCCGCCGCCGCGTCCACGTCCAGCTTGCCGGTGGCGAAGTAGTCCAGGAAGAACAGCGGCTCCGCGCCGCAGGTGAGGATGTCGTTCACCGACATGGCCACCAGGTCGATGCCCACCGTGTCGTGCCGCCCCGCGAGGAAGGCCACCTTGAGCTTGGTGCCCACGCCGTCCGTGCCCGCCACCAGCACGGGCGCCTGGTACTTGCCGGGCGGCAGCGCGAACAGGCCGCCGAAGCCGCCCACCCCGCCCATCACCTCGGGGCGCGTGGTGCGCGCGGCATGGGGCTTGATTCGTTCGACGAAGGCGTCGCCCGCCTCGATGTCTACGCCGCTCTGCTTATAGGTCGTTCCCACGGGCCGGCCTTGTACCCCTCCCGGAGGCCCCTGTCTCGGGGCTCGGAGCCCCTCTGTCGGGTTTGCGGCCCCCCTGCCCGCCGGCCTGCGCCCGGGCGATATCGCTCTGGGATATTTGACCGGTGGGGTGGGGGCTGATTGACTCGTTGGTCAGATGGGCGCCGAGGAAACCCTCTTTCAAAGATTTGGCAAGGAGTTCCCCAAGGGCACCGAGCTCTTCCGCGAGGGAGAGATCGGCAAGGAGATGTTCGTCATCCAGTCCGGGAAGATCGCCATCTCCAAGCGCGTGCGCGACGTGGAGAAGGTCCTGGCCGTCCTGGGACCGGGCGAATTCTTCGGTGAGATGGCCATCATCTCCAACAAGCCCCGGAACGCCTCCGCCATCGTCCATGACGACGCGAAGCTGCTCGTCATCGACCCGAAGACCTTCGAGGCGATGATCCGCGGCAACGCGGAGATCGCCGTCCGGATGATCAAGAAGCTGACCGAGCGCCTGTCGGAGGCGGACGCCCAGATTGAGAACCTGCTCCACGGCGACCCCGCCAGCCGCGTGGTCCATCAGATCCTCCAGACCTGCCAGGCGCGGGGCCGGCAGCAGGAGGAGGGCGTGGAGATCGACTTCGCGGTGCGGGAGATGCCCCGGCAGATCGGCGTGGGCGAACCGGCCGTGCGCAGCATGTTGGACCGGATGGAGCGCGCGGGGCTCATCGAGCGCAGCGGTGACAGACTGACCGTGTATGACACGGCCCGGCTGCATGACTTCCTCAACTACCTTGAGATGAAGTGGAAGTTCGGAGACCTCTAGCGTGAAGCTGCAAGTCCTCGGGTGCCACGGCGGCGAGCTTCCCACGTGCAGGAGCACCTGCTTCCTCGTGGACGACGTGCTCGCGCTCGACGCGGGCGCACTCACCGGGACGCTTTCGCTGGAGCAGCTGTGCAAGGTCGACGACATCCTCGTCGGCCACAGCCACTTCGACCACGTGAAGGACCTGCCGCTGCTGGCCGACCTGGTCATCGGCCGGCGCGACAAGCCCGTCACCATCCACGCCTCCCGCGAGTGCGCCCGGGCGCTGCGCGAGAACATGTTCAACAACGCGCTGTGGCCGGACTTCACGCGCATCCCCACGCGCCACAAGCCCGTCCTGGCCATCAAGACCTTCCGCGCCGGCAGCACCTTCCAGGTGGGCCCCTACACAGTGAAGAGCGTGCCGGTGAGCCACCCGGTGGAGTCGTGCGCCTTCATCATCTCCGACGGGAAGTCCTCCCTCGCGATGAGCGGCGACACCGGCCCCACGGACAAGCTGTGGAAGGCGCTCAACGCCACGAAGAACCTCAAGGCGCTGCTGCTGGAGGCCAGCTTCCCCAACAGCCTCCAGGCCCTGGCGGACATCTCCGGCCACCTGACGCCCGCCACGGTGGGCTCGGAGCTGCGCAAGTTCGACCGCAACGGCGCCCAGGTGATGCTCTACCACCTGAAGCCCGCCTTCATCTCCCAGCTCAAGAAGGAGCTGGCCCCACTGCCGGTGAACGTCCTGGAGCTGGGGGAGACCTTCCAGTTCTAGGCGCCCCGCGCCCCTGGAAGAGGGGGGGCGTGCCGCGGCGCGCCGTACGGGGGTATTGACGGCTGTCGGCGGGCGGACTAACCCCTGGCGCCCTCATGGCCTGGTTCTCCAAGAAGCCCCGTATCGCCGTCGACCCCGAGCCTGTCGCCGAGCCCCAGCCGTCCCGCATGCAGGGCCTGTGGGCCAAGTGCGAGAGCTGCGACGAGATCATCTACCGTCAGGAGTTGGAGAAGAACTGGATGGTGTGTCCGCACTGCGAACACCACCACGCCTGGACGGCGCGCTCCCGGCTCGCGGCGACGTTGGATCCGGACTCCTTCGAGGAGTTCGACAAGGGACTGGAGCCGTTGGATCCGCTCGGGTTCAGCGACACCAAGAAGTACAAGGACCGGCTGAAGACCACGCGCAAGAACCTGGACGAGAACGACGCGTTCATCTCCGGCGTGGGCCGCATCGAGGGCCACCAGGTCTCCGTGGGCTGCTTCCTCTTCGAGTTCATGGGCGGCTCCATGGGCTCGGTGGTGGGGGAGAAGGTGACGCGCGTGTTCGAGCGCGCCTACGAGCTCAAGTGCCCCGCGCTGGTGTTCTCCGCGTCCGGAGGCGCGCGCATGCAGGAGGGCATCTTCTCCCTGATGCAGATGGCGAAGACGTCCGCGGCCATCGCGCGCTTCCGCAACAGCGGCAAGCCGTACGTGTCCGTGATGCTCAACCCCACCACCGGCGGCGTGGCCGCGTCCTTCTCCTGGCTGGGGGACGTCATCCTCGCGGAGCCGCACGCCCTCATCGGCTTCGCGGGCCCGCGCGTCATCGAACAGACCATCCGCCAGAAGCTCCCGGAGGGCTTCCAGCGCTCGGAGTTCCTGCTGGACCACGGGATGATCGACGCCATCATCCACCGCAAGGAACTGCGCGCGAAGCTGGGGCAGCTCCTGGGCCTGCTGGGGTAGGGCGGTCGCTTCTTCCGCCATGGACGCGCCCCGCACTCCCGAAGAGGCCCTGCGCTTCTTCCAGGCGCTCAACCCCTCCGGCATCAAGCTGGGGCTGGAGCGGGTGCGGGACGCGCTCCTCGCGTTGGGCCACCCGGAGCGGGACTACCCGGCGCTGCACGTCGCCGGCACCAACGGCAAGGGCAGCACCTGCGCCTTCGTGGCCCGCGCGCTCGAAGCCGCCGGCCACCGCGTGGGGCTCTACACGTCGCCGCACCTGGTGCGCGTCAACGAGCGCATCCGCGTGGCGGGCGAGGACATCCCGGACGACGTCTTCGGGCAGCGCATCCTGGAGGTGCTGGAGCGCTGCCCCTCCGCGCTGACGGACCCGATGACGTACTTCGAGTTCGGCACCGTGGTCGCCCTCTGGCACTTCTCGCGGGAGCGCGTGGACGTGGCCGTGCTGGAGACCGGCCTCGGCGGACGGCTTGACGCCACCAGCGCCGCGAGCCCCGTCGTCACCTGCGTCACCCCGGTGTCCTTCGACCACATGGAGTACCTGGGCCACACGCTCCGGGACATCGCCTGGGAGAAGGCGGGCATCTTCAAGCCCTCCGTGCCGGTGGTGCTCTCGCGCCAGGAGCCGGAGGCGATGGACGCGCTGCTGCGCCGCGCCGGACAGCTGGGCGTCCCCGTCGTCGTGGAGGGGCGCGACTTCCACCTGGAGGCCGGCGCCGACGGCGGGCTGGCGTACCGGGGGCCTGTCTGGTCGCTCGACGGCCTGACGCTGTCCCTGCGGGGACCCTACCAGCGGCAGAACGCGGCGGTGGCCCTGGCCTGCCTGGAAGCCCTCCAGGCGCGGGGCGTGGCGGTGACCCCGGAGGCGGCCCGGGAGGGGCTGGCCTCCGCGCGCTGGCCCGGCCGGCTGGAAGAGGTGGCGGCCCATCCCCCGGTGGTGGTGGACGGGGCCCACAACCCGGCGGGCGTGGCGGTGCTGCTGGAGGCCCTGGATGCCCTCTACGCGGGGCGTCCCCTGCACCTGGTGTTCGGGGTGGTGGCGGACAAGGACCGGGGCCCCATGATGCGCGCCCTGTTTCCGCGGGCAGCCTCCGTCCACCTCGCGCCGCTGGACACGCCGCGCTCGCTGGCGCCGGAGCGATACCTGGACGAAGCGCGCGCCGCGTGTTCACGCGTGGTCGCCCATGCCTCCCTGGCGGAGGCCCTGGCCGGAGCCCGGGTCGATGCTGACGGCAACCCGGGGGGATGGGTCCTTTGTACAGGTTCCCTCTTCCTGGTCGGCGCCGTGAAGCGATTGCTCGCGTGAAACCTTGGCGCAGCGCAGCAGCGGCAGTAACTTTGAGACATGCGCCTGCCGGACTGGAGATCGGCCCTCCCGGGCCCTCCGATGCCCACCGTCGATGAAGTCGACTTCCGGGCGCTGTACTCGAAGACGAACTACGTGGTGGAGACGGCGGACGGATGGTCGCTCGTCATCACGCGATACCGGCCGGTGAAACAGGCGTTCGCGCAGCCGCTGTTCGGTGAGCCGCTGCTGCTCGTGCACGGCTTCTCCCAGAACCGGCACACCTGGACCAGCGGCCAGTTCGTCAAGAACCTGCTGTTCTTCGGCGTGGACATCCACATCCTGGAGCTGCGCGGGCACGGCAAGAGCTCCATCGCGTTCCAGAAGGAGCGCGCCGAGCGCTTCAAGCGCCCGCTGCCCACGGACCTGGACTACGGCTGGGACCTGGACAGCTACTTCCTCTACGACCTGCCGGCGGCCGTCTCCGGCGTGAAGCGCATCACCCGCCGCGAGCGCGTCTTCTATTGCGGCCACTCCATGGGCGGCATGCTGGGCTACGGCTACGCCGGCATCCACGACGACTTCGAGGGCCTCATCACCATTGGCGCTCCCGCGGACCTGGGGCGCGGGTTCATGCTGCTGCGCATGCTGGCGCACGGCTCGCCGCTGCTGGCCAGCGCGGTGGACATGGCGCTGGGCGGGATGAACCTGAACCGCCGCGCGACGTCGTTCGGCCGCTCGCTGCTGGCGAAGGGGGCGGGCGCCTTCAACCCGGAGCTCCAGAAGCGCCTGACGGGGGACACCCCGAAGTCGCTCGTGTTCAACGCGGTGCCGGTGGACGTCGTCCTGAAGTTCGCGGAGCGACAGCTGGCGCAGGCGGATGACTCCAAGCTGTATCAGCGTTTCACGCGCAAGCTGAACCGGCTGGTCAACACCGAACGCGTCAGCCGCGACGACATCCGCTGGCTGCTGCGCGAGGGCGGCGAGCGCGAGCCGCGCAAGGTGATTGAGCAGTTCGCCCGGTGGATCCGCCGGGGCGAGATGGTCTGCTACCGCACCGACTACGACTTCAAGCGCGGCTTCGGGAAGATTGAAATCCCCATGGCCATCATCTTCGGGGACCTGGATCCACTGGCCTCCGTGGAGTCCACCCGCAGCGTGTATCGCGCGGCGAAGAGCGAATACCTGCTGTGGCGGCCCGTGAAGGGCAACAGCCACGTCGAGCTGACCATGGGGCACGACATCCGGCAGATCTGCTACGACATCAAGAATCTCATTGAATACACACGCACGCACCGCACGCGCTCGCCAAGCCTGCCTCGCTTGCGTTGAAGCGCGGACGTTCCGGCCGACCTGAAAAGTTGGAGCCTCCCGGCTGCGTGCTAATTTCGCGCGCCTCTGACGTACGTCAATGGGAGTGGTCGATGAAGGCCTTTGCGGTGTCGCTGCTCGGATGGGTGCTCGTGCCCCTGGTGGCGCTGGCGCAGCAGTCGGCGCCGGCGGACCTCAACACCATCACCCGCATCAGCGTGAACGGTGGGACGGTGGAGATCACCGGCAGCAAGAAGCCGGACTTCAACAGCTTCACCATGACGGATCCCCCCCGGCTGGTGCTGGACGTGTCCGGCGCCGTCTTCCAGGGCGTGGATGAGGAGCAGCCGGTGGGCAACGGCACCGTCACCGGCATCCGCACCGCCACGTACGGCACCGAGTCCGCCTCCATCGCGCGCATCCTCATCGGCTACGAGCGCGAGGTGGAGACCGACATCCAGTCCTCCGGCAACACGCTGGTGGTGAAGGTCCTGGGCGGCGGCGGGGCGGCCGTCGCCGCGAACACGCCGGCGCAGCCGCAGGGCACCGCGGCCGCGGGCAACGCGCCCACCGGGGCCAACGCCCAGGACGCGGCCCGCGCCGCCGCGTCGGACCGCGAGGCCCAGGAGAAGGCCGCCAGGGCCGCCGCCGACGCCGCCCGCGCGGACCGCGAGGCCCAGGAGAAGGCCGCCGCCGAGGCCGCCGCCCGCGCCAAGGCGGACGCGGACACCGAGCGCCAGAAGCAGGAGGAGGCCCGCCTCGCCTCGCAGCGCCAGGACGCGGAGCGCCGGGCCTCCGAGGAGGCCGCCGTCGCCGAGCGCAAGCGCCAGGAGGAGGACGCCCGCGTGGCCGCGAAGCGCGCGGAGGACGAGCGCCGCGCCACCGAACAGGCCGCCGCCGAGGCGAAGCGCCAGCAGCAGGAGCAGGCCCAGGCCTCCGCGAAGAACACCCAGGAGCAGCAGCGCGCCGCGGCCCAGGCCGCCGCGGAGGAGAAGCGCGCCGCGGCCCAGGCCGCCGCGGAGGAGAAGCGCGCCGCCGCGCAGGCCGCCGCCGAGGCGAAGCGCCAGCAGCAGGAGCAGGCCCAGGCCTCCGCCCAGGCCCGCCGCGAGGAGCAGCAGCAGGCCCGCGTCGCCGCCGCCGAGGCGAAGCGCCAGCAGGCCCAGGAGGCCCGCGAGCGCCGCCAGGAGCGGACGGTGGCGTCCCGCGCGACGCCCTCGCGCGCCCCGAGCCAGGGCAGCGCGGCGCGCGCGCGCGGCGGGGGACAGACGTCGTCGCGCCGCAAGACGATGACGCTGGTGGGCTTCCAGCAGCAGCCGGACAGCTCGCGCGTGTTCGTGCGCACCAACGAAGCGGTGGCCTACAACGTGAGCGAGTCCGGCAACCAGGTGGTGCTGGAGCTGGAGAACACGCGCGTGGTGGAGTCCAACAACACGCTGCCCCTGGACACGCACTTCTTCCCGTCGGCGGTGACGCGCGTGGAGGCGTTCGCCGGCGCCGGCAACACCGTGCGCGTCGTCATCCAGCTGCGGCAGGGCGTTCGCTACCAGACGCGGCAGGACGGGGGGCTCATCACCCTCGACTTCCCGCGTCCGGGCCGCTAGGACGGGGCGGGCGCCGTTGCCGGCACGGCGCCCACCACCCCCGCCCCCTGCATGACCTTCCTTGCTCCGGTCGCCCTGACGCTCCTGGTGTCGGCCCAGATTCCGCTGGCCACCCAGGTGGAACTGCCCACCGGCGAGGTCGTGGAGCTGGCGGCAGACTACGTCGTCTACGAATCGGACATCCTCACCGCGCGGGGCCACTGCGAGCTGCGCAGCGGCGACAACGTCCTGCGCGCGGACGAGGTCACGTACAACGAGGCCACCCAGGTGGCCACCGCCACCGGCAACGTGATGTTCGTCAGCGGCACGCTGGCGGCCATCGCGGACGACGTGCGCGTGGACCTGCGCTCCAACGAGGCCAACGTGAAGGGCGGCCTCTTCATGCAGAAGAAGGGCGTCACGCCTGAAGCCCTCCAGGCCGCGAAGACCCCGGACGAACTGCGCAAGCTGGGGGAGACGCCCGTCCTGCTGAGCGGCACGCGCATCCGCCGCACCGGGGAGGCGTCCTTCTCCGTGGACGGCCTGGCCTTCACGCCGTGCCAGTGCGGCCCGGGTGAGCCTGGCTGGCGCGTGGAGGCGAAGGAGGCCAGCGTCGTCATGGGTGAGCGGGCCATCCTCACCTGGCCCGTGGTGTACGTGCGCTCGGTGCCGGTGTTCGCGCTGCCGTGGCTGTACCTGCCCCTGGCCGAGCGCCGCTCCGGCCTGCTGATTCCCCGCCCGGCCAACTCCGGCCTCAACGGCTTCGCGCTGGACGTGCCCGTCTTCCTCACGCTGGGGGAGAGCTACGACATCACCCTCACGCCCGGCTACTACACGGGCGGAGGCGACATCGACAACGTCGTGAACGACGTGGTCGTCCGCGAGCCGCGCCCCAACGGCGTGCAGGGGCCCCGGCTGCACACGGAGTTCCGCTACGTCCCCAGCGACCGCACCCGGGGCCGCGCCACGCTGGGCCTGCTCTACGACCTGCGGCCCCGGCTGAACCCCATCACCGGGGCGTTCTTCCGGCCCTATGACTTCGCCACGGATCCGCCCACCCAGCTGTCCCAGCAGATCGTGGACGAGAAGCGCGGGCTCCGGGGCGAAGCCTCCTGGCAGCACACGCAGGACCTGGGTGACGGCTGGTATGATCGGGTGGACGCGTACGTCGTGTCGGACGGCTTCTACACGCGCGACCTCACCGCCGACCTGCTGGTGCAGAACAACAACTACCTGCGCAGCAGCGCCGTCGTGTACCAGCGCAAGGAGGACCGCTACCTGGGGCTGGACGTGTCGCTGCGCCAGGACCTGCGCTACCCCTACCGCTTCTTCAGGATGAACGTCATCCCCGCGGTGGCCACCCCGGACAACGTCGCGGTGGACCCCCACGGGCCCACGACCTTCCAGCGGCTGCCGGGCATCACCCTGGCCCTCCCCGAGCGGCCCCTCTTCGGCGGGAGCGTGATGGGCGGGATGCAGGTGGAGTACAGCCGCCTGTCGCCCCTGCGCAGCGCCTTCGCGGACGACGGCCGGGACGGCATGTTCGCGCCGTACGGCCTCTGGCGCCCGGCGTCCGCGCCGCTGAACGTCGACTACTTCAGCCTCCCCGTGGACGAACTGGAGGGCAATGGCCGCCTCGACGCCTCCGAGCGCGAGGGCCGCGACCGCGTCACCCTGCTGCCGCGCCTGTCCACGTCCTACGGGCTGGGCCCCTGGGCGCGGCTGACGCCGTCGCTGGCGGTGCGCCAGGACTTCTCCGTGGGCGAGTCCTCCGGCCGCACCGCCCAGCGCGGCTACCCGATGGCGGACCTGGTGCTGGACTCGCAGCTGGCCCGCACGTTCACCGACAAGGACACGCTCTACCGCCACACGGTGTCCCCGTCGGTGGCGCTGCGCTACGTGCCCGGCGGCTGGGGCCGGACGCTCACCGCCGCGCGGGCGGAGGGCCCCGGCACCGTGCCGCTCGTCTACGACGAGGTGGACACCGCGGTGCCGCTCCAGTCCGACGGCCGCGTGCGGGGCTTCCTCCAGGCCGTGGTCGCCGTGGACCAGTCGCTGCGCGTGCGCAAGGGCCCCACCACCCGCGAACCCCTGCGCCTGCGCATCGGTCAGGGCTTCGACTTGTCCCGCCATGCCCCCATCGCCGGACGGGACTCCGTGCAGGGCGGCGTGCTGCGCGACACCTTCGCGCGCCTGTCCGCCAGCGCCGGCGTCCTCACCGCGGGCGCCCTCGTGCGCATGGACCCCACGACGGGGAACCTCACCCAGCTGGGCGCCGACTTCACCATCGACAACGGCAAGGGCAACGCGCTGTACGGCCGCTACGACGACCTGCTCGCGGTGAAGCAGCTCTCCATCGACCGGGGGTTGGATCCGCTCGCGCAGGGGCCCGACTTCGTGCGGCGGGGCATTGACATGCTGGTGGGAGACGCACCCCGCCCCCTGCCGTCACACACCGATCAGCTCGACCCCTCACCGACCGAACGGACGCAGGCTCTCACTGCCGGTACGCGAATCAAGCTCGGATTCGGGCTCGGGTTGCGATACGAAGCGTTGGTGCAGCCCCTCTATAAGGATCCGTCTACCCAGGAAAGTCAGCCCCTTGCCCAGCAGACCTTTGGCGTGTCCTACGGGCCCGCCTGTGACTGTTGGCGCATCGAGGGGGTGGTGATCCTGCGGCGCAATCAGTCGCCGGAATTCGCCGGTGTGAATTTCAGCGTCGCCGGTTTCGGATCCTTCGGTTCGGGGGGTTAGGAATCACCCGTCGTACGCGAGGGTTGCACTCACCTCGAAACATCCCCCCCAGGAGAAGTCTTTCGTGTCGGACCTCGGAAAAAGAATTGGCCAGCGCATTCGCGAGCTTCGCACGCAGCGCCCGGAGCGATGGACGCAGGAGGAGCTCGCTGAGCGGGCACAGATCAGCGTGTCCTTCCTGTCGATGATCGAGCGCGGCGAGCGTGTCCCCCATGTGGAGACGCTCGCGGCGCTCTCCAACGCCCTCAGCGTCAGCCTCGGTGAGCTCTTCACGGGCACCGAACAGACGCCCGCCCAGACGGAGGATCTGCTGCGTCCCTTGTCGGACTTCGCCCGCGCCCGGGGCCTCAACGCCCGGGACGTGGACCGCCTCCTGGGGGTCGCCCGGGTGATGTTCAACGGCTCGGCCGCCTGACGCCTTCCAGGCAGGCTGTCGCCCATCCAAAGCCTTCCGCCCGCCTCCCCCTCGGCGTGGCGGAAGGCCCCACGTAAGGATTGACCCCGGGGCCCTGCGTCCGTAGCGTGGCTGACTGATTTTCGAATCAACCAGCCATGGGAGGACGCGTGGGCCAGCAGAAGTCGGCACCGGAAGCCGGGACGCGGGAGAGCGAGCGTCGCCGGACCATCCTGCGGGCCGCCATCGACGTGTTCGCCCGCAAGGGCTACCACGGCTGCCGCATCGCGGACGTCGCCAAGGAGGCGGGCGTCGCGTACGGGCTCGTCTACCACTACTTCAAGAACAAGGATGAGCTGCTGGAGACCGTCTTCGAGACGGGCTGGAGCGGCTTCATCTCCCGCGCGCGGCTGGTGGCGGAGAGCGAAGGCCCGCTGGTGGACAAGGTGCGCCGCATCGCGGACGTGGCCTTCGAGGCCTACCGTGTCGACCCGCGCGCGGTGAAGGTCCTCATCCTTGAAATCGCCCGCAGCCCCGCGGGGGCCCGCATCAACCGGCAGACGGCCTTCGTGGACGTCATCCGCCTGAGCGCGCAGATGTTCACCCGCGCGAAGGAGTCCGGGGAGCTGCGCCCGGACGTGGACCCGCTGCTCGCCTCCGCGCTCCTCTTCGGCTCCATCGAGATGGGGCTCACGGCCTTCGTGGTGGGCCTCGCGGACGCGCGCGACACCGTGATGCTGGAGCGAGCCAAGGCGCAGATCGCCGACTCCTTCCTCCACGGCGTCCTGGTCTCCACCGGCGAGCCTTCCCGAAGCGCGCCGTCCCAGCCCGAGCCGTTGAAGGGCGAGCCGTCGAAGGTCGACGATCCAAAGAGCGAGCCCCCCCCGGAGGAGTCCACATGGAAGCGGGAGAAGTCCGGTACGAAGTCGAAGGCGCCCAAGCGCGGCTGACCATTGATCGGCCGAGGGCGCGCAACGCGCTGTCGCCCGGCGTGATTCAAGGCCTGCTCGACGCGCTGGAGCGCGCGGACGCGGATCCGGCGGTGCGCGTGCTCGTGCTCACCGGCGCGGGGGAGAAGGCGTTCTGCGCGGGCGGGGACCTGGGGGCGCTCGCCGGGGACGGCGGCTTCCTGGCCACGCACGAGGGGCGGCGCTCCTACGGGCGGCTGCTCACGCGCTTCCAGGAGGTGCGCAAGCCCACCGTGGCCCGCGTCAACGGCCACGCGCTGGCGGGCGGGCTGGGCCTGGTGCTCGCGTGCGACCTGGCCGTGGCCGTGGAGGGCGCGGACCTGGGCACCCCCGAAATCGACGTGGGGCTCTTCCCCATGATGATGATGGCGCTGCTGCAGCGGCACCTGGGCCGCAAGCGCGCGCTGGAGCTGGTGCTCACCGGGGACCGGCTGCCCGCGCGCGACGCCCTGGCGCTGGGCCTGCTCAACCGCGTGGTGCCCGCCGCGGAGCTGGACGCCACGGTGGCCGCGCTCGCGGGGAAGCTCGCCGGCAAGAGCCAGGCGGTGCTGGCCCTGGGCCGCCGCGCCTTCTTCACGGCGGAGGACCTGACGCTGCCGGCCGCGCTGGAGTTCCTGTCCTCGCAGCTGTCGTTGAACGTGCTCGCGGACGACGCGGCCGAGGGCGTGACGGCCTTCCTGGAGAAGCGTCCCCCGCAGTGGAAGGACCGGTAGTCCGCCGCGCGCACGAGGCGGGCGCGGCGGTGGTGCAGCTCCACGCGCGCGAACCGGTGACGCCCGACGAGGCGCTAGGGATTCGCCAGGTCGGGTGAGCTGACGGCCACGCCCGGCGACTCCTGCTCGCCCAGGAAGTCCAGCTTGAGCAGCGTCTGGCCATCCACCCACCGGTCGTCCGCCTTCACACCCCAGTGGAGGTGGGGACCGGTGACGCGGCCGGTGCTGCCCACCAGCCCCAGCCCGTCCCCCAGCTTCACCCGCGCGCCGTTCTTCACGTCGATGCGCGACAGGTGGAAGTACGCGGTGTAGAGGCCCGCGCCGTGGTGCACGAGCACGGTGTTGCCGGAGGCGTAGTTGTCGCGCGCCATCACCACCGTGCCGTCGTTGGCGGCGAACACCGGCGCGCCCGGGTCGCCATCCAGGTCCACGCCGAAGTGCTGGCTCTGCAGCTTGCCGTTGAACGAGCGGCGGTCGCCGAAGGGCGCCGTCACCGTGTCCTGCCGGGGCCACGCGAAGTTCTGTCCGAACAGCGGCGCCTGGAACGGCTGCGCGAACGCCTCGGCGAACGCCTTGCGGTCCGCCGCCATGCGCGCCTTCACCGCCTTGGGCGGCGACACGTACTTGCCGGCCACGCGCAGCTGGCGCTCGCGGTAGCCCGGCGCCAGCACCTCCAGCGTGCCCGACAGCGCCACCGGCAGGCCCTTGCCGGGGGCCACCACGTCCAGCACCTCCGCGCCCGCGTTGAGCTCCACCGGGAGGCTGGTGAGGGCGGCGTGGCCCTCCTTCCACGCGAAGAAGCGCAGCGGCCTGCCCCCCAGCGTGCCGGTGGGGAGCGCGGACGCGCCGCGCACCATCACCAGCACCGGATCCCCCGGCTTCGCGCTGGTCGGCTGGAACGCGAGCGCGGGCCGGTCCAGCACCGCGCCCTGGGCGGCCTTCACCGTCAGGGGGGCCATCTCACCGTGGACGACGGCGCCCGGCGCGCGAGGGCCCGGCGTGGGCGTGGCGCCCGTCAGCCCGGAGGCGGGGGCGGCGGGCGGCGCGGCGGCGAGCGCCGAGGGCCCGGAGGCGAGCAGGGTGAGGAGCAGGACGGAGGACGCGGAATGATTCCGGGCGGGCATGGGCCGTTCTTTACACCACGCGCGCGCGGAACCTTCCCGGACCGGCGTGGCAGGTGTCGGTTGGCCGCACTGCCGGACGAAAGGGCCCGCCTGGAGGTCTGCTGTCCGACGTCTGGTCGCCCGCCCCGGAGGCGGGCGGCGAACGCGTGCCATTGTCGGTACTTGCGTGCCCTGGAAGGCGAAAGTGTGTTCTTGGCCGGACGTGCGGCAGGCAGCCGTCTCGGATCCTCACTGTCAAGCCGTTACGGACGCAGGAGGGCTCCCTAGCTTCTCCCCATCAACGCAGCGCATTGATTTCGAAAGGGAGAGCGCGCATGCCTCGCTCCTATAGCTTCGACCACTTCCAGGTTCCCAAGACGTTGCCGGTGCAGAAGCGCGGCCTGCGGCAGCGGGACAAGGAGCAGCTCGTCCAGTCCTCGCAGGTGATGGTCGACGACCAGGAGGGCGTCCACTACGGCAAGAGCCACGCGCAGACGGAGGAGATCCTCATGGCGCGCAAGATGGAGCGTCAGCTGGAGGAGCTGGCCCGTCCGGAGCCGGACGCCAAGTTCAGCCACGCGCAGCCGGCGCGCTCCAGCGGGGGCGGCAAGAAGCGCAAGGCGGCCTCGGCGCCCATCATCGGGACGACGGCGCCCATCGGGGCCCTGCCGACCACGAAGGAGCCGCTGCCGTCGCAGGGCCAGCTGACGGACCTGGTCGACGAGGCCCGCCGGCAGCTGAAGGCCATCCAGTCCGGCGTGGGCGACGTGGCGTCGGCCGTGCAGCGGCTGGCCGCGCTGCCCCTGGAAGTGGTCCGACTGGCGGCCCGCCGCATCATCCCGGGCTGACGAAGGGGAGGGTGGACGACGCGTGGAGCTGACCCTCGTCTCGTACAACATCCACAGCGGCATCGGCGTGGACGGGAACTTCGACCTGTCCCGCGTGGGCGCGGTGCTCCGCGAGGTGAACGCGGACATCGTCGCCCTCCAGGAGGTGGGCGACTTCCGGGGCAAGACGTCCCGGGAGGATCAGCCCGAACACCTGGCGGAGATGCTGGGCCTGCACATGGCCTTCGGGCCCAACGTGGTCCGCAACGGCCGGCGCTACGGCAACGCCATCCTCAGCCGGCTGCCCGTCATCAAGTCGAAGAACTACGACCTCAGCGTGACGGGGCGCGAGCCCCGGGGCGCGCTGCGATGCGACCTGGACCTGGGGGACGGCAAGCAGTTGCACGTCTTCTGCCTCCACCTGGGCCTGTCGGTGAGTGAACGGCGGCGGCAGGAGTCGCTGCTCCTGTCCGCGGACCTGCTCCGGGACGCGGCGCGCAAGGACCCGATGGTGGTGTGCGGGGACTTCAACTCCTGGGGCAACGGGCCGGTGTCGTCGCTGGTGCGGGAGGCCATCCACGACGCCGCGTTCGAACTGGGCGCCGCCGCGCGCACGTACCCCACGCGGCTGCCGTTGTTCCGGTTGGACCGCATCTACGTGGACTCGGGGGTGCGCCCGGTGTCGGTGACGCCGCACCGCACCCCGCTGAGCCGGGTGGCGTCCGACCACCTGCCGCTCGTCATGCGCTTTGAAGCGCCCATCCCCGTGCAGCCGCCCCAGGCGCCGCCGGTGGAGTTGATCGGCTAAGGGACCCGCGTCAGCGCGGCGCGATGGGCTAGGGTGACGGGGGTCCGGAGGTTTCTCGCGTTGAGTGGCCGACGCTTGCGAACGCCGGACAGTTTCGCCGGGATGTGGTTGTCGCGGCGGGCAGGGGTGCCTAGGTTGGCGCCCACGCGCACAGGACGTGAGCGTCGGCCGGAGAGCGCATGCACGTGGGCAGTGAACAGACGGATCGCGGCGTGGCCGCACTCGTCGGGCGCATGGCGGACGGCTTCAGTCGGCTGGTGACGCAGCACCTGCAGCTGGCGCGGTTGGAGATCGCGGAGGACGCGAAGGCGGTGGGCCTGGACGTGGCGAGCATCGCCGTGTTCGTGCCCTTCCTCCTCGTGGGCTACGCGTTCGTCTGCGGCGCGCTGGCGGCCCTCCTGGCCACCTGGCTGGGGTGGGCGGGTGCGTTGGCGCTGGTGGGCGGCGTGAACCTCGTCGGGGGCTGCTTCGGCATCCTGCGCGCGGTGAAGCGCATGAAGTCCCGGCAGATGATGGATGACAGCGCGAGCGAGCTGTCGCGCAGCATGGCGGCGCTCACCTCGGCGCGCCCGCAGGCGGTGGCGGCGCCCGGGGTGAACTCGCTCAAGGACACGGGCAAGGTCTTCAAGGAGTCGCGGGATGGCCGCTAGCAATGGAACACTGCCGCGCACGAGCGCGGCGCTTCGCGAGGAAATCGAGCGCACCCGGGCCGACCTGGCCACGTCGGTGAGCGCGCTGCGCGAGGAGGTGGCGGTGGCCACCGACTGGCGCCAGTGGGTGCGGCGTCATCCCTACGCCTGCGTGGGGACCGCCTTCCTGGTGGGGTACGTGGTGGGCTCGCGGCGCTGAAGGCAGGCGCTGGCGGGCGGTGATGAACACATTCTTTCTGGACGCATCGAGAACGAACGCACAGCAGAGGGCTTCCATGGAAATCAATCCGCAGCAGATGTCGGACCGGGCGCGGCAGCTTCAGGACCAGGTGATGCCGCAGGTGGATGAGGCGCGGCAGAACCTGGTGGACCTGAACCGCCAGGTGGTGGGCTTCATCCGGGCGAACCCCGGGACGTGCCTGCTGGGCGCCATCGCGGTGGGTTTCCTGGTGGGCCGGATCGCCTCGCGCTGACCGCCCTTCGGGACGGTCCTGGAAGGGAGCACGACCATGACGACGTATTCGGGCACGACGGGCAATGGCAGCGCCGGTGAGCACGCTGACGACGCGGGCTTTGGCCAGCGGGTGGATCAGCTGGGCTCTGACGCGCAGCAGTTCATCGACAACGCGCGCAGCGCGGTGGCGGACCTGGGGCAGTCGCTGGACCTGAAGGGCCGCGTGGAGCGCAATCCGTACGGCACCCTGGCCATCGCCGCGGGCGTGGGCTACGTGCTGGGCGGAGGCCTCTTCACGCCGCTGACGGCGCGCATCCTGAAGCTGGGCGTGCGGCTGGCCGCGCTGCCCTTCGTGAAGGACGAACTGGTCGGGATGGCCGAGTCGGCCTTCCAGGGCTACCAGACGGGCCGTGGTCCGCCGCCGTCGGGCAGCGTCTAGGTTTCATCCGCGCCACACGCGTTTGTTTTTTCCACTGAAGTCTCCTCCCCCGGAGTCGGACATGCTGAGCCTGAAGGACTTGAAGAAGCTGGACCGCGACGACCTGCTGGACCTCGTCGGCCTGGAGACGCGCCGCACCACCGCGGAGGCGACGCTGCCCGCGCTGGGCATCTTCGCCGCCGGCCTGCTGGTGGGCGTGGGCGTGGGCCTGCTGCTCGCGGACAAGCCGGGGACGCAGCTGCGCGGCGACCTGCGCACCAGGCTGCAGGGCGGCCAGGACAAGCTCGTGGGCGCCATCAACAACGCGCGCGGCACGGAGACGCAGCAGGGCGCGGGCTCCACGGTGCCGCCGGGTTCGCGCACGACCTGATTCCAGGCGGGCGTTGAAGTCCACGCGAAGCCTCTTCCCGCGAGCGGGGAGGGGCTTTCGTGTTTCAATGGCCAGAGATTCCCGGTCATGTCCTGTCAGGAGCACGCACCGTGAGCGCGGCGAAGAATCGGCGGACGAAGCAGACCCCGCCTTCCGGTACGGAGGAGCCCCAGGTGACTCCGGGCCGTGTGTCCCGGCCCCTGCGCCACGACACGCCCGTGGATGTCCCCGCCGTGGACCCGGCGGCCCTGTCCGCCCGGAACCCGGAGACGCCGTGGGGCGGGATGACCTCCGGGCCGGAGTCCGCGCTGGGCCAGCTGCGCGCGCTGGAGACGCTGGAGTCCACCTATGACGCCTGGGCGGAGTTGAAGCGCGACCACGCGGCTTCGCTCATCCAGTTCCGCGAAGAGCAGGCGCGGCTCGCGCAGCAGGGCGCCTTCCTCCTGGGCGCGGTGCGCGCGGCCGGCATGGACTCCGGTGGCAATTCGGGGCCGGGCCTCCAGCCGCAGGGCGCCGCCAGCGACTTCCTGCGCGACGCGGAATCCAAGCTCGCGAAGGCGCGCGACGCCGTCCTCCAGCGTGAGGCGGAGAGCGAGGCCCGCTATCAGGCCGCGTTCACCGAAGTGCGCGCCACGCTGTTGGACCGCGTCCGCCGCTCGCTCGAAAGCCTCCGGCCCCACCTCACGCTGCTGCTGCGCCGCGTGGGCGCGGAGCGCTCCATCCTCCACGTCGCGCGCGTGCGGCCGGACGAAGCCGTCCTGCTCTGCTACCTGCTCACCGCGCGCGTGCCCTCGCGCTACGGCTTCCTCTTCGATGACTCCACCGAGGACCTGGCGCTCGCGCCCGCGCCGCTCTACCCGGAGGAGTCCGTCCCCGAGGACGGCGTGCGCCCGGATGCCCGGGGACTGCTGTCCGTCATCGACGCCAGCGCGGAGGTCCTGCCCCTGAAGGGCTTCGTGCCCCTGCGCGTGCCGCGTCCCGGAGGAGGGGAGGACTTCTTCCGCCTCCTCCAGCGCGGCGCCGTGATGGAGGTCGAGATCGCGGACGGCCCGGACTTCCGCAGCATCCTCACCCGCGAGGAGGCGGAGCGCTTCGCCGGCCACCTGCTGCGCCTCAAGCTGGAGGGGCGCATCGGCCTGGACATCGAAGCGGGGTAGCCGGCGCTCAGTTCGTCCGGACGATGCCGACTTCCGCGGTGCCTGCCAGCATCACGCTGCCCAGGAAGAGGTTGTCGGACTCCGCGCCGCCCATGCGCACGGCCTGGAAGATGACCAGGTACGTCTGCTTCGGGTTCGGGAACGCGGTGCCGGGGATCGTCACGCGCGCCTCCCGGAAGGTGGCCGGCACCGCCGCCAGTTGGAGGAACTCCACCGGCGTCGTCGGCACGTTGGAGTACGTGGCCGTGCCCTTCTCGCCGTTCGCGCTCAACGGCACCACCGTGACGAAGCCCAGCGTGCGGTCCGTGTTCGCAGGCGGCGCCGGCCTGTCGAAGCCGAAGGCCGTGTTCGCGTTGAGCCGCACGAAGCCCTCCGCCGGATGCAGCGCCGTGATGGCCTCCTTCGTGGGCGAGTTCTCCACCTGGCCCACGTACCGCACGTTGTCCTTGTTCGCCGTGAAGGAGTACGTGGCCCCCGACGCGTACGTCAGGTCGTCCGTGGAGTCGCTCGTCACGCCGTAGCTGCCGCCGCCCTGGCCGTTGAGCGCCACCGGCGTCGCCGAGCCCACGGGTTGCAACGCCACGGTGGCCCCGCTGACGCCCTCGGGCTGCGAGTTCGCCCCCGACTTCGTCCCGAAGAACACGAAGGCCGCCGTCTGCGCGGGGAAGGACACCACGTCCATGCCCCCGTCGCCGAAGGTCCCCGCATCGTAGCCCGCCATCGCGGTGGCGGACACGTCCACCTGCGGCGTGGCCAGCAGCGTGCCCACCATGACGTGATCCGCGGAGAGCTGGTTGCCCGTCTTCTCCAGATCGCAGGCCAGGGGCGACAGCAGGGACACGGCGGCGGCGGCGGACAGCAACAGGCGTTTCATGGGCGGCTCTTTCGGAGGGGGCTCGGGCCAGGTGATGCGGCAGCCAACCATACCCCGCGTATGTCCCATAGGCGCTGGGCCCCGACGCGCTATCCTGGGGGCCGCCCGTGCAACGCCTCCGCATCCACTCCTCCGGCCGCCGCTTCCTCCAGCGCCTTGGCTTCTCGCTCGTCCAGGCGGCCGTGTTCGGTTGTCTGCTGGGCCTGCTCGTGTCCCAACGCGTGTCGCGCCCCGTGCGTCCGGACGACACGCCCGCGCCCCTGCTGTCTCCCTCCGGCATCGTGGACCTGCTGTCGGGCTGGCTCGACGGCGGCGAGCGCGTCTTCTACGACTGGCGCATCCGCCAGCTGGGCGAACGCTCCGAGCGCTCCGACCGCGTGGTGCTCGTCTCCATCGACGATGACACGCTCGCGGAGGCCCAGCAGGGCCCCCGCGCCGACATCGCCGCGTACCCCTGGCCGCGTCAGGTGGTGGGCGGCATGGTGCACCGGCTGGTGGAGGAGGGCGCCTCCGTGGTGATGCTGGACTTCGCCTACCCGGAGCTCAGCCCGCGCGCCTGCGTCACCCCCACCCGCACCGGGCGGGGCGCGCTGTCGCAGGACGACGACGCGCTCCGGGACCTCCTGGACAAGGACCCCGGCCACTCCGTGCTCGCCTTCCGCTGGGGCGCGGAGGGCACCCGCAGCCTGCCGCCCACGGGACGTCTGTGGCCCTACCGGGTCCGCCTGGGCAGCTACCCCGGCCCCTCGGAGGCCCGCGCGCGCGCCCAGTCCGTGCTCGCCCTCCAGCGCCCGGCCTTCCTCATCCCCGCCGGCAAGGGCCTGGAGGTCTGGGCCGGCGTCGCCGACGAGGGCGAGGGCCGCAGCCTGGGCGAGCAGCTGGGCGCCGTCACGGCAGCCATCCAGGAGCGCCGCGCCGCGGACGACGCCTTCCGCGTGGCGCCCGCGGACCTGTTCCTCGCGCTGGCCTCCGTGCAGGTGGCGGGGTTGGATCCGGAGAAGCTCCTGGAGGTGCGCCAGCTCCAGCACCCGGTGACGCCGCTCCTGGGCACCTCCAGCGGCTACGGCGCCACGACGCTGCCCGCGGACCCCGACGGCGTGGTGCGCGGCGTGCCCCACCTGGTCGCGTACAGCCCGCGCGGCGGCGAGCGCTACGTGCTGCCCTCGCTGCCGCTGGCGGCCGCCATGCGCCTCGCGGGCACGCAGAAGCTGCGGTACGCGGACGGGCGGCTCTTCATCGGGGACTCGTACTCCGTGCCCATGGACGCGTCCGGCTACAGCCTGCTGCGCTGGGAGGCGCCGTCCGCCACCCGGGGCGCCCGGGGCCCGCTGGCCCGCTCCATCCGCGCGTGGAACGTGCTGCTCAACCTCTTCGACATCCAGGCGGAGCGCCCGGCCCGCTTCGACCACGACCTGGACGGCCGGGCCGTCATCCTCACCAACACCAGCAGCTACGCGCCGGAGCGTCGGGTGACGCCCATCGGCCCTGGCATCGCCAACGGCGCCATCCTGGGACAGGCGCTCGCCAACATCCTCGCGTCGGACGGCATCACCCGGGTGCCGTCCCGCGTCGACATGGTGGCCACCATGGGGCTCGCGTTCATCGGCGCGTTCCTGGCGCTGTCGTTCAGCTGGCTCTTGCGCTCGGTGTGGGGGGCCATCCTCTTCGTCAGCGTGGTGGTGGCCGCGGGCGCGGGCTACGTCGGCGCGGCCGGCTGGTTCTTCGTCAACGAGCGGCTGTGGATCGCCGTGGCCGGCCCGCTGTGGTCCATGGGGCTCGCGTTCCTGGTGACGACCGTCTACGCCTTCCGCACCGAACAGGACGTGCGCGACTTCGTGCACAGCGCCCTGGGCCGCTACGTGAGCCCGGACGTGGCGCGGCTCGTCGCGCGCGACGTGAGCCTGATGCGGCCGGAGCGCCGCAAGATGACGGTGTACCTCTGCGACATCGAGGGCTTCACCCGCCTGTCGGAGGTCCTCCCGCCGGAGCAGCTGGTGCCCCTGCTCAACACCTTCCTCACGGAGATGACGTCCGTGGTGCGGGCCACGGCGGGGCAGGTGGACAAGTACATCGGCGACTCGGTGATGGCCTTCTGGGGCGCGCCCGTGCGCACGGATCGCCACGCGCACCTGGCCTGCGAGGCGGCGCTGAAGCTCCAGGCCGTGCTCGCGCAGCGCCAGCCCCTCTGGGAGAAGCAGTTCGGCCACCGGCTGTCGGTGCGCGCCGGCATCGACACGGGGGACCTGCTGGTGGGCGACATGGGCAGCGAGCTCAAGTCGAACTACACCGTCATGGGGGACGCGGTGGGCATGGCCGGCCGGCTGGAGGCCGCCAACAAGCAGTACGGCACCCAGGTGCTGGTGGGCGAGGCCACCGCGCAGCTCGCCAGCGACGCGTACGTCTTCCGCGAGGTGGACCGCGTGCTCGTGCGCAACCGCGAGCAGCCGGTGCGCGTGCACGAGCTGCTGGGCCGCAAGGGTGAGTTCTCCCCGGAGAAGCAGGCCGGCATGGCCCTGTACGAGAAGGCCCTCACCGCCTACTACGCGCGCGACTTCCTGGTGGCCCAGGAGCTGTTCCGCCGCTGCGCGGTGGAGCACGGCGACGCGGTGGCCCACGTCTACGTCCAGCGCTGCCAGGGCTACGTCCTGACGCCGCCCCCGGCGGACTGGGATGGCGTCATCCGTTGGCGCCGGCGCAGCTCCGACCTCAAATAGGCTGGCCGTCGTCGCCGGAGTCCGGCTGGCCGAACAGCTCCTTCACGGGAGCGTCGTCCTGGATGTGCTCGCCCACCACGCGGGTCATCTTCTCCGCCGTCATGCCGGAGTAGTACACCTCACCGGGCCACCCCATGAGCTGGTAGTCCTCCGGGGACAGCGGGTCGCGCTTGCGGCCCGTGTCCTCGCGCACCACCACGTTGGGCCCCATGTGGCAGAAGCCGTAGCAGCCGCCCCGGTACAGCTCGCAGCGCGTCTGGAGTCCCCGCGCCGCCAGCGCCTCGCGCGCCGCCACGTGCACCGCGTCCGAGCCGCCCTCGCGGCAGCTGGAACCCTTGCACACGGACATCCGGTAGCGCTTCATCGCCGGACCCGATGTGCCCGGTTGGCACCACGCGCATTGAAGAGCTTCAGCGTCACCACATGCCCCCTGAAACGGCGGCGGCCCGCCCTTCCGTGAAGACGAGGAAGGAGGCGGGCCGGGATGCGTACGAAGGGGCGGAAGAGGACAACCCGCCCCGTAGGGTGCTGCCAGAAGCTACTTGAGGAACTTCGTCACCTGGATGGGACCCTGCTGCGTCACCACCGCCTGTCCACCCGAGGGCAGCGCCTTGCCGTGGCCGTGGCCACCACCGTGGCCGTGGCCAGCCCCCAGCGAGTGCGGCGTCTTCAGCTCCACCAGGCCCTCGCCGATGCGCGTGTGCGCTTCCTTGTGGACGTGGTGCGGCTCCGAGGAGCTGTCGCGCTTGTTCCACGGATCCGACGGGTGCGAGACGGCCGGCCCCTTGAGCAGCTTGGGGATGTCGTAGACGAAGTTCTGCCGGTTGTACTCGGACGGCGTGTGCATGTACGTGTCCATGCGGATGGCGTCCTTCGGGCACGCCTCCACGCACAGGCCACACACGATGCAGCGCAGCTCGTCGATGACGAACTGGGTGGGGTACTTCTCGATGACGACCGACTCCGAGTCGGCGTCCGTCGTCTCGTACTCACCCGCCTCGATGTAGATGCACTGCGCCGGGCAGATGGTCGCGCACATGTAGCAGGCCACGCAGCGCGGCTTGCCGTCGTCGCGCGGAACCAGCCGGTGCAGGCCGCGGTAGCCCTCCGGGTAGATGGGCTTCTCTTCCGGGTACTCCACCGTCGTCATCAGGTTCATGCCCGTGCGGTCCTGAACCTCGGGGTTCGGATCGCGCGTGCCAAACATGTTGCGGAAGAAGTGCTTGGTCGTGATGGCCAGACCGCGCAGCAGCTCCGGGATGTACATCCGCTCGCGGATGTCCGTGCGCGGATCCTGGGAAGCATTGAACGCCATGGTGTCTTGTCTCGCTTCCGGCGAAGGGCTGTGCCGGACGGAGCGCCGCTAGTGCGCGCCCGCCGGGGAATGGGAGTGGGGGTCCGCGTGCGCCGGCAGGTCATGCCCGCCGCCCGCCGGCTGCCCGTGGGCGTCGTGCCCGTGGCCGTGCGCCGTGTCGTGCGCGCCCGCCGCCTTGGAGCCCCTGGACATCGTCAGCGCGACGACGAAGCCGATCTGCAGCAGGCCCACGATGCCCAGCAGCCGCAGGGACGGATCCCACAGCACCAGCGCGCCGCTGATGAACACGTTCGCCAGGCCCGCCGGCAGGAGGATCTTCCAGCCCAGGTTCTGGATCTGGTCGTAGCGGAAGCGCGGGAAGGTCCAGCGGATGACCAGCTGCACCCAGATGAGCAGGACGACCTTGATCCAGAACACCGTGCCCAGGATGGTGCCGTACAGCCAGCCGTGCTCCTGCATCAGGGGCTGCGCCGCCAGCCACTCGCCGCCGAAGGGCAGGTGGTGACCGCCGAAGAACAGCGCCGTCGTGACGCCGGCCAGCACCACGACCTCCATGAACTCGGAGATCATGAACATGCCGAACTTCATGCCGGAGTACTCCACGAAGTAGCCGATGATCTCCGACTCGCCTTCGGGCGCGTCGAACGGCGCGCGCTTGGTCTCCGCGAAGGAGGCCACGAAGAAGGCGATGAAGCCCAGGGGCTGGATGAAGATGCCCCAGGCGGGCAGCCCCAGGTCGAAGGCGCCGTCGGAGCGCCACAGGTAGCGCGCCTGGCCGGTGCCGGCGACCAGCGCGTTGCCCACGTCACCCACCAGCGCGGGCAGCTGCACGGAGGAGAACGCCAGGAAGAGGCCCACGAGCGCCAGGCCCAGCGCCACTTCGTAGGCGATCATCTGCGCGGAGGCGCGCACGCCGCCCAGCAGGGCGAACTTGTTGTTGGAGGACCAGCCGGCCAGCGACGTGCCGTAGACGGCGAGCGACGCGATGGCGAGCACGTACAGCATGCCGAAGTCCGGCGTGGCGACGACCATGTCCACCGTCTTGCCGAACACCGTCACGGACGGGCCGGCGGGCACCACCGCGAACAGCGCGAACACCGGCGCGAACGCGAGGATGGGGCCCAGGTTGAACAGGAACTTGTTCGCCGTGCCGGGGACGAAGTCCTCCTTGGTCAGCATCTTCAGCACGTCGGTGATGATGTGCGGGATGCCGCCCAGGGAGCGGTTGCCCAGGCCGGGGATGGCCAGGCGCGCGCGGTTGGGGCCCACGCGGTCCTGCATGAACGCGCTCCACTTGCGCTCGGCGAGCGTGAGGAGCGTGGCGATGATCATCACGAAGGTGAGCATCAGGAAGAGGATGTTCGTCAGGCGGCTGGCGCCCGTGAACAGGTGCTCTTCCACCAGCCCGCCCACGAGGTACGCCGTGGCCACTCCGCCCGCGAGGGCGAAGATGCAGAAGGCCATGGCGAACAACATTGTCAGGATGCGGCTCATGGTCAGATGCCCCTCACGCGCGGCGCGCCGAATTCACGGTAGCCCGGCGGACGGCCGTCGGCCCCCGACGGCAGCGGATTGATGCCCGGCTTCTCCCGGTCCGGCGGAGAGGCCTTGTCCCAGTTGAACTCGGCGAACTCGGCCACCTTGGCCGACAGCGCCCGCCACACGTCGCGCGCGGAGGCGTGCGCGGCCTCGCCGCCCAGCTCGCGCGTCAGCTCCGTGGCCCACTTCCAGTGAGGCGAAGCGTCCCCCTTGGAGGGGTACGCCTTGCGGAAGCGCTGGGTGATGCCGTCCTGCTGGGTGAACGTGCCCTCGTCCTCGATGTGCGCGCTCGCCGGCAGCAGCACCGTCGCCTGCGCCGTCACGGGGGACTCGTTCTGCGCCTGGGCGACGAACACCTCCAGCTTCGCCGCGACCTCCGCGAAGGCGGCCGCGTCCGTGGGGACCTCGGTGCCCACCGCGTACAGCGCCTTTACCTTGCCGGCGTTGATGGCGGGGCTGAGCTCCTCGAAGCCCTTCAGCGACAGCCCCAGGCCCTTGGCGATGAGCGCCAGGCCCTGGCGGTTGGGGTTCTTGTCCGCCGTCATCAGGTAGTGGTCGGCCTTGCCCTGCGGCCGGCCGCCCACGAACACCGTCGTCACGCCCAGCGTCTGCTTCGCGAACGTCAGGCCCGCCAGCAGGTCCTCGTTGGACGCGAGCGGCGAGGCCAGCACCGCGAGCTGGGAGGCGCCCACGAGCGGCTTGAGCGCCTTGGCCGCGGCGACCACGGCGTCCTTGCGCGTGAGCGCCGGCTGCACCGTGTCCCGCGCCGTCATGCCGCGGCCCACCTGGGCGGCGAGCACGCGGCCCACGTTCAGGTCGCGGTAGGACAGCCGGCCCTGGTCGCACATCCAGCTCTTGTTGATGGCCTCGTTCTCACGCGGGCGGTAGCGGTAGGTGTCCTGGGACATCCAGTCCGCGGAGATGCTGCACCCGCGCGAGCAGCCCGTGCAGACGGACGGCGTGGCGGACAGGAACCAGGAGCGCGCCTTGAAGCGGAAGTCGCGGCTGAGCAGCGCGCCCACCGGGCACACGTCCACGGTGTTGAGCGAGTAGTTGCTGTCCAGCTCGTTGCCCGGGAACACGTCGATGCGCTCGTGGCTGCCACGGCCGAAGACGCCCAGCTGCGGCTCCTTCGGGATCTCATTCATGAAGCGGACGCAGCGCGTGCAGATGATGCAGCGCTCCTGATCCAGCACGACGCGGGGCCCCAGCACCTTGCGCTTGTGCTTGAGGGCCTTGGTGCCCTCCAGGCGCGACGGCCGGTAGTCGTACTTCATGTAGTAGTCCTGCAGCTTGCACTCACCGGCCTGGTCGCAGATGGAGCAGTCGACCGGGTGGTTCAGCAGCAGGAACTCCATCACCGCGCGCTGCTGCTCCTTGACCTTGGGGGTCGTGGTCTTGATGACCTGACCCTCGGCCATGGGCGTCTGGCAGGCGGGGACGAGCTTGGGCGCGTTGGACGCTTCAATGAGGCAGATGCGGCAGTTGGCCGCGATGGAGAGGCGCGGGTGGTAGCAGTAGTAGGGGATCTCCGAGCCGACCGACTTGGCCGCCTCGATCATGTTCGTCCCCGGCTTGACCACGACCTCCTTGCCGTCCACCACCGCCGTCACGAAGCCCGGGTTCTTGGGCTGCGGCTTGGGCGGAGGGCCGCCGGCCGGCTTGGGCGGAGGCGTGCCGGTGGGGCCGCTGGCGGCCGCCGGAGGGGTGTCCATCTTCGGCCCGGCGGGCGGGTTGGACGGCTCCGGGCCGATCTTGGCCGCAGGCGTGTCGGTGGGGGCGCCCTTGGGGGGCGTCTGCGCGTCACCGGTGGGCTTCTTCGTGTCGTTGTCGCTCACTGCTCGACCTCGCCGCCGATCATGTTGATGGTGTCAAAGGTGGGAACGAGGTCCGCCAGCATCTTGCCCTGGATGATGTGCGGCAGCGCCGCGAGCACCGGGAAGCCCGGGGCCCGGACGTGGACCTTGTACGGCCGGCCGCGACCGTCGCTCACCAGGTACCAGCCCAGCTCGCCGTTGGAGGCCTCGGTGGCGTCGTAGACTTCACCGGGGGGCACCTGGATGCCCTCCATCACCAGCTTGAAGTGCGCCATCACGCCTTCGATGGTGCCGTACACCTCCGGCTTGGGCGGCAGCGCGATGCGCCAGTCGTCCACGATGATGGGGCCGGCCGGGATGGTGTCCATGGCCTGGCGCAGGATGCGGATGGACTGACGCATCTCCTCCAGGCGCACGAGGTAGCGGTCGTAGTTGTCGCCGTGCTCGCCCACCACGGACTCGAAGTCGAAGCGCTCGTAGACCCAGTACGGGTGCGTCTTGCGCAGGTCGTGGTCCACGCCGCACGCGCGCAGGGCGGGGCCCGTCCAGCCGTAGTCGATGGCGTCCGCGGCGGAGATGATGCCGGTGCCCTTGGTGCGGTCCACGAAGATGCGGTTGCGCGTGAGCAGCCCGTCCATCTCCTGGAGCAGCTCCTCCGTGCGGGTGAGCGTCTTGTGGACCTTCGCGATCCAGCCTTCGGGCAGGTCGCGGTTGATGCCACCCACGCGGCCGAAGCTGGTGGTGAGGCGCGCGCCCGTGAGCTCCGTGACGCGGTCCTGGAGGAGCTCGCGCGCCTCCATGCCGTAGAGGAACGGCGCGAAGCCGCCCATCTCCAGGCCGGTGGCGCCCACGCACGTCAGGTGGTCGGTGAGCCGGTGCAGCTCACTGCCGATGACGCGGATGTACTGGGCGCGCTCGGGGATCTCCAGGCCGATGAGCTTCTCCACGGCGTTGAGGAACCCGAAGTTGTTCATCATCGCGGACAGGTAGTTGAGCCGGTCCGTGTACGGCAGGCACTGCGTCCAGGTGACGTTCTCGCAGCTCTTCTGGAAGCCGCGGTGGAGGAAGCCGATCTCCGGGTCGATCTTGACGATCGTCTCGCCCTCCAGCTCCACCTTCAGCCGCACGGTGCCGTGCGTGGCCGGGTGGGACGGGCCCATGTTGATGACCATGTGCTTCGACTGGAAATGGGACTCCAGCTCCGACTCCTCGTGGGCGAACCCATCCGTGTCGGGGTTGAAGGGCTTCGTCGCGTCGGTGTTGTGGCTGTCGGCCATGGGAGGTCTCGTCAGGCGACGCCGCTGGTGCCGGGGCCGCGGAAGATGTCCTTGATGGGGCGCTCGGGGATCAGCGGCTGCCGGTCACGCAGCGCGTAGTCCTTGCGCAGGGGGTGGCCCTGGAACTCCTCGTACAGGAGGATGCGGCGCAGGTCCGGGTGGTCCACGAAGCGGATGCCGTAGAAGTCGAACGCCAGCCGCTCCCACCAGTTCGCGCCTCGGTACACCGCCGCGAGGGAGGGCACCTCCGGCCGGGTCTCGGTGACGCGCACCTTCAGGCGCACGTGCTCCTTCCGGCTGAGCGAGTACAGGAAGTAGACGATCTCGAAGCGCGGATCGTTCTCCGCCAGGTGCAGGCGGTCCACGGCGTCCGCGGAGCCGAACAGCTTGAAGTCCAGCTCAGGGTCCATCTTCAGGAACGTGGCGACCTTCGGCAGCCACTCCGCATGGATGACGGCCCAGGCTCCGCCAGCGCGGTCCACATAGCGCTCCGCGACCGCCTCGGGAAACTGGGCGGCGACCCGGTCCAACGCGAAAATGCTCAAGGGGGGCCTCGAATAACGACAGAGGAAACCGCGGCTTTATAAGGACCGTTCGCGGGAGGCGTCAACGTAAACCCTCAACCATGTAGGCCACTTAGGTGGCCCAGTAGCCCGCGTCGCGATCCACCCCCTGCCTGGCCGCGAGCAGGCGGCGCCGCTCAGGCCGCCGCGCCAGGCCCGAGGGCGGGCGCGCCCTCGTCGGTGTAGGGGACGAAGGTCACCACCGGCTGGCTCTTGCCGGGGACGATGGCGACCGGCGCGGGGGCCCAGCGGAAGGCGTCGCCCGCCCGCTCGCGGGTCGCCTGGGAGACGAGCACGGCGACCCCGAAGCCCTTGGTCAGCCGCTCGATGCGGTTGGCCAGGTTCACGGTGTCGCCAATGGCGGTGTACTCCAGGCGCCGGAAGGGCGACCCGATGTTCCCCAGCACCACGGGGCCCGAGTGCACGCCCACGCCCATCCGCAGGCCCACCTCGCCCCGGGCGGCGCGCTCGGCGTTGACGGCCTCCAGCTCGCGCACCATCTCCAGGGCGCACCGGGTGGCGCTCCGGGCATGGTGGGCATCCGGCAGCGGGGCGCCGAAGTACACCATGAGTGCGTCCCCGATGAACTTGTCGAGCGTCCCGCCGTGGCGGAACACCACCTCCACCATGCGCCCGTAGTACTCGTTGAGGATGGTGACCACCTGCTCGGGGGGCAGCCGTTCGCTCAGCGAGGTGAAGTCGCGCACGTCCGCGAACAGCACGGACACCTCGCGCAGCTCCGGGGCGGGGGTGTCGCGGTCCTGGAGGCGCTCGGCGACGGCGGGGGAGAAGTAGCGGCCCAGGCGGGCGCGCTGGAGCTCCTCCTGGGTGACCGCGGCGGACAGCAGGCGGATGCGCTGGAGCAGCCGGGCCGCGCCCGCCGCCGTCATGGCCAGCATCACCGCGCCGGCCACCTGGGCCCCTCCGCCGATGGAGGCCTGACGCTGGAGCGCCACCTCCGCGACGATGGCGATGACGGTGACGAGCAGCGTGACGGACCGGCGCAGGCTCAATGCGGACAGCAGCACCAGCGCGGCGAAGATGCCCAGCGTGAAGCCGGCCACGCCGCCTGGAGACGGGGACACGGGCAGCGCCAGGTGCTGGAGCCAGTACACCGCGGGCACGTCCACGAACGCGACGGACAGGGACGCCCAGCGGGCGACGCGCGAGGAGGCGGTCACCGCCACGGCGACGACGGAGGTGCACACCAGGTACAGCGCGAACGGCCCCAGGTAGACGTCCCAGTCGTGCAGGTCGCGCCCTCGGCCCAGGTAGACCGCCATGCCGAACAGGATGCTCACGGCGCCCAGACGGACCCACGCCAGGTGGCGGCCGTTGGATTGACGCTCCACGGCAAGCGCGCGGCGTACGGACTCCTGGAGGCTGTCGCTGCGCGTGGCGCTGGAAGGCAAGAGGTCCCCCCGACCGACGGACGTGTCGACCCGGAACAATCCCGAGGCCATCTTGCAACGAGGCGGCCTGCGGCGCACGTCCGGGAGTCCTTGAAAGCCCGGTGGAACACAGACGTGGCCAGGGAATGCCCGGACGGAGTAGACGCAGGGGTCATGTCCGTGCGGTCCGTCGCCTCCCTGCTCCGCGCCGGTTCGGTGCGCCTGGCCCTTGGCGCCCTGCTGGGGCTCATGTTGTTCGCCGCCGAGACGGCCTGGCTGCTCAAGGCCGGGGTCGTGGGCGTGGACATCCCGCTGGACGGCCCGTACGCGGCGCTCGCGGCGGCCGTGCGTCCGCTGTTGCCGGGCGTCGTCCTGCGCGTGGCCACCGTCTACCTGGTGGCGGGAGGATTGCTGGGGCTCGCCTCGGCGGTGCTGGCCCGGGCCTGGACGGGGCGGGGCGGGTGGGTGGCGCTGGGCGTGACGGCGCTGCACTGGGTGGCGCTGCTCCTGTTCTGGGCGTGGGACCGGGCCCTGGAGCGGCCCGCGCTCTTTGATGACCTCCCGGCGGTGCGGCCCGTGCTGGCGTGGCTGGTGGATCACGGTGAGCCGTGGCAGGCGCGGCTGGCGGTGGGGACGTGGGTGGTGGTCCATCTGGCGGTGCTGGGCGCGCGGGGTGTGCTGGCGCTGCGCCGTCGGGCCGTGTCGGAGGCCCCGGTGGCCACCCCGGCTTCGACGCTGATGCCTGTGTCGGTGCTGGGTCCAGAGGCCGCCCCGGTCGCGCTGCCGACCGTGGCCCCAGTGCTCGCTCTGCCTCCTGGCAGGGGAGGCGGCTTTGGAAGGTGGGCGGTGGGCGGTGGGCTGACCCTGGTGCTGGTGGGCGCGGGACTCGTGGTGCGCCCCCAGGCGAAAGCGGAGCGCAAGCCGCTGGTGGTGGTCATCGGCATCGACGCGTTCCGGCCGGACCGGCTGGGCCGCTCGGGGCGCGGGGTGGCGCCCCACGTGGAGCGCTTCCTCGAGGACGCGACGCTCTTCACCCGGGCCTACACACCGGTGGCGCAGACGGAGCCCGCCTGGCGCTCGCTGCTCACCGCGCGCTGGCCGTACCGCACCGGCGTGCGCTACCCGCTGACGTCCGATGCGCGCCTCGTGCTGGCGCCCACGTTCGCGGAGCGCTTCTCGGAGGCCGGGTGGCGCACGGTGTTCGCGACCGACTGCTCGCGCTTCCACTTCGAGGGGCCCGCGTCCGGCTTCACCCGGCGCTGGCAGCCCCCGCGGGGCGCGCTCAACTTCGCGCTGGAGAAGCTGCGCTACCGGGCGCTCGGCCTCTTCGCGGACAACGCCGTGGGCGCCGCGTGGGTGCCCGAGTTCATCGACAACCGCGCGCTGGCGGGCATCCATGATCCGATGGGCTACGCCCGGCGGCTGTCCCGGGGGCTGGTGGCCGAGGCGGAGGCGGGCCCGCTGCTCTTCGCCTTCCACGCCACGGCGGCGCACTTCCCCGGCGATCCGGTGTACCCGTTCTACCGCCGCTACGTGCCGCCCACCGAACCGCTGGAGCGCCGGCTGCGCATGCACTTCGCCCCGGTGACGCCGGGCGCGAAGGGCGCGTGGACCCGCGAGGGCTCCGAGGGGCTCTACGACGAACTGCTCGCCCAGGCGGATGCACAGGTGGGGACGGTGCTGGACGCGCTCCGGCATTCCGGCCGCTACGACGACGCGACCATCGTGCTGCTGTCGGATCACGGCGAGAGCTTCCACGCGGATCGCCCGGACCTGGCCGGCGCGACGCCAGCGCATGGCGCGCGCCTGAGCGATGAGGAGAACCGCATCCTGCTCGCGGTGAAGCCGCCCGGAGGCCGGGGGTGGGGCCCCGCGGAGGTGGATGCCCTGGCGCGCCTGGTGGACGTGGGCCCCACGCTGCTGGAGCTGTCCGGCCTGCCCGCGCTGCCGGAGGCGGACGGCCTGTCGCTCACGCCCCTGCTGCGCGGCGAGGCGCGTCCGCTCGCGCCGCTGTACGCGGAGACGGGCTACACGCACGTGAGCCCGGAGGTCTTCGACCCTGGCCACTGGCCCGGTTCGCCGCGCACCTTCGACGCCTACCGCCTTCGCCCGGACGGCGTGGTGGAGATGAGCGACGCGGCGGACGCGGCGGTGCTGCGCGAGAAGGACGAAGGCGCGTTCGACGGCCAGCGCTGGTGGGTGGACCGGCCGCAGGCGGACGGCAGCGTGCGGCGGACCTGTTCGGGCGAGTGTGAAGGGCCGGACGCGGAGGCGCTGGCGGCGTGGCTGGACGCCGTGCGGGAGCGCACCGACGGGGCCGCTTCACGTAGAGTCGCCGGCCATGTCGACGACTGAATCCCCCGGCCTCCAGGAAACGTACGCCCCCCACAACACCTGCTTCGGGTGTGGCCCGTCCAACCCGAAGGGGCTGCGCATCCGCAGCCGCGTGGAGGGGGAGCAGGTCGTCGCGGACTGGACTCCGGAGGACCACCACCAGGCGTTCCCCGGCGTGCTCAACGGCGGCATCATCGGCGCGCTGCTGGACTGCCACAGCAACTGGACGGCCGCCTACCACCTGATGAAGGCGCAGGGCGCGGACTCCCCGCCGTGCACCGTCACCGCTGACTACGCCATCGTCCTCAAGCGGCCCACGCCCATGGACGGGCCGGTGCACCTGTCCGCGAAGCCCGTGGACATCCAGGCCGACCGCGCCGTCATCGAGGCCACGCTCACCGCCGGCGGCAAGGTGACGGCCACCTGCCGGGGCACCTTCGTCGCGGTGAAGGAAGGCCACCCGGCGTACCACCGCTGGTAGCCCTCCTGGAACGCCGAGGGCCCCGTCGCCGGCCTCGTGGAGGAGGCAGCGCGGGGCCCGTTCATGCAGCGGCGTCGGTGGAGAGGGGCTACTTGCCGGCGGAGAGCATGCGGGCGTGGTTCGCCGCCGTCTCGTTGGGCTGGCCGGTGTCACGCAGCCGGTGAACCTGGTTGCCGATCTTGTCCTGCAGCAGCATCAGGCCGTCCAGCACCTGCTCCGGCCGCGGCGGGCAGCCGGGGATGTAGACGTCCACCGGGATGATGCGGTCGATGCCCTGGAGCACCGCGTAGTTGTCGTAGAAGCCGCCCGAGGACGCGCACACGCCGAAGGACACGACCCACTTGGGCTCGGTCATCTGCTCGTAGACGCGCTTGAGGATGGGGGCCTGCTTCAGGTTGATGGTGCCCACCACCATCAGCAGGTCGGCCTGACGCGGCGAGAAGCGCGGGAACTCCGCGCCGAAGCGCGAGATGTCGTGCCGGCTGGCGGCCACGGACATGTACTCCATGCCGCAGCAGGCGGTGGCGTACGGGTACGTGAACAGGGAGTACTTGCGGGCCCAACCCAGGCCCTTGGACACCAGCTTCTGGAAGAAGCCCGTGGCCTCGTCCCGGCGGGTGGCGATGATCGGTGCGATGTCGGTGTCGGCCATGATGTCTCAGCTCTCCCAGTCCAGGGCGCCCTTCTTCCAGACGTAGATAAGGCCCACGACCAGGGTTGACGCGAAAACCAGCATCTCCATGTAGCCGAACCAGCCGAGCGCCTGGAAGTTCACCGCCCAGGGGTACAGGAACACCGCTTCCACGTCGAACACGATGAACAGCAGGGCGATCACGTAGAACTTCACGGCGAAGCGCTGGCGGGCCGGACCGCTCGACTCGGAGCCTGCTTCGAAGGGGGCCGACTTGGTGGTGCTCGGGCGCTTGGGCCCCAGGCGGCTGGTGACCTGCGGGATGATCATCGCGAGGACGCCGGCCAGCAGGAGCACCACCAGCAGCGGCAGGTACGGTGCGAGGGGTGTAGTCATCGGGCGCGGAACCTAATGACACCGCTGGCGCCGTGTCAAAGGGAAACGCCCCCGCCCGCGGAGCGCCAACCCCTTGAGAAGACGGCCGAAATGCCCCGTCCCTCCCGCCTGCTCCTCCACCCGCCGTCCCGCCCGGACGCAGGCGCCGGCCTGGGGGGAGGGAAGCTTCCGGCCCGCGTTTGACGCTCGGGGGGCCGACGCCTAGCGTCAGCCCCTTTCCGATCATCTGCTGGGAGCACCCGACATGTGGGGCCGTCTGAGCTTGCGGATGCAGGTGGCGATCGCGGTGCTGCTCCCGTGCCTCGCGGTGGTGTTCTTCAGCGGGGTGTACTTCCCCGCCCGGCAGCGCGCCACCGCCCTGGAGGTGCTCGCGCGGCGGGCCCTGACGGTGGGGACGCTGGTGTCCCGACACCCGGCGCTGGCGCTCCCGGACTCCGCCCCGGACGCGCGCGCGCGGCGGGACGACGTCTTCGCGCAGGTGGAGTCCGGCGGCTTCACGATCCTGTTCCAGGAGCTGTCCCGCGAGGACGGGACCGTCATCGAGTCCCGCGGCCAGGTTCCCTCCGGCCTGGCGCCTCCGACGACGCCCTCTTCCGGAGGATGTTCCGTGACGCGGCTGCCGGAGTCGGTGGTGGTGCGCTGCGAGCACGGGGGGCACGTGTACCGCGCGTGCTTCGGCACCCAGGAGGTGCAGGCCGTGATGTCCGCGACGGAGGGCTATTCGCTGCTGGGCTCCCTGGGCGCCGCGGTGCTGGGCCTGGGGCTGGCGGTGATCATCAGCCGCGCCATCGCGGATCCCGTGTCGCGGGTGACGCAGGTGGCGCGCGAGGTGGCCCGGGGCGACGTGTCCCGGGGCGAGCTGGACGTGTCCGCCGCCGGAGAGGTGCGGCTGATGGCGACCTCCTTCAACGAGATGCTGGGCACGCTGCGCGCCACGGTGATGGAGCTGGTGTCGCGCACGGAGCAGCTGTCCAGCGCGTCGCGCGGGCTCATGGGCGCGTCCGCGGATCAGGAGCACGTCATCAGCCAGCAGGCCGCGTACGCGCAGCAGATCGCCGCGACGTTCGAGGAGCTGAGCCGCACCGCCGAGCAGATCTCCTCCTCCACGGAGGTGGTGGAGACGAGCGCCCGGCGCACCCATGACGCGGTGGCGGAGGCGATGGCGGTGGTGGCCCAGGTGGTGGGCGGCATCAACGACATCCGCACCGAGTCCAAGGGCGTGGCGGACGCCATCGTCGGGCTGAACAAGGACCTGCAGCAGGTCTCCAAGATTGCCCAGGTCATCAACCAGGTGGCGGAGCGCAGCGACCTGCTGGCGCTCAACGCGGCGCTCGAGGGCACCAAGGCGGGCGACGTGGGCCGGGGCTTCTCGCTGGTGGCCGCGGAGATGCGGAAGCTGGCGGAGAACGTGTCCGCGTCCGCGCGCGACATCGCCCGCATCGTGGAGAAGGTGCAGGACTCCGGCGAGGAGGCGGCCTCCAAGGCGCGCGTGGGCATGGCGACCAGCGACCGGGGCGTGGAGGTGGCCGAGCAGGCGTCCGCCGTCTTCCTGCGCATCGTGGACCTGGCGCGCGGCACCAGCGAGGCGGCGCGGCAGATCACCATCGCCACGCGGCAGCAGCGTCAGTCCAGCGAGCAGGCGGTGCAGGGCGCCCGCAACGTGGCGGATCTGGTGAAGCAGGGCGTGGACGCCACCGGCCGCACCACCCGCATCGCCCAGGACCTCCAGTCCGTCGCGGAGGGGCTCACCGCCGTGACGAGCCGCTTCAGGACCCAGCCGCCGCGCTCCTGAGCGGGGCGGAACTTCAGGCGGAGGCGGACGGCGCGCGGGCGCGCAGCTTCTGGAACAGCTCCGGGGGCATGGCCGCGACGCCCAGGCGGTGGTCGGGCGACACCTCCTCGCCGTGGAAGTCGCTGCCGAAGGTGGGCACCAGGTCGAACTCCGCAGCCAGCGCCAGGTACTTCTGCCGCAGGCCGGGGTTGTGGTCTGCGCTCAGCACCTCCAGGCCGGACAGGCCCGCCTGCGCCAGCGCCTTGAGCTCCACGCGCTCCATCTTCGACGAGCCGGGGTGGGCGAGCGTCGCGGTGCCGCCCGCGTCGCGGATGAGGCGGATGGCCTCCGCGCCCTCCAGCTTGAAGCGCTCCACCCACGCCGCGCGCCCCGTGCCCAGGAAGCGATCAAAGGCGGCCTTCATGTCGATGCACCAGCCCTGGTTCACCAGCACCCGCGCCAGGTGCGGGCGCCCCAGCTGCGCGTCCCCGGCCACCTTCAGCACGTGCTCCATGCGCACCGGGAAGCCCAGCTCGCGCATGCGGGCGACCATGGCCTCCATGCGCTGCGTGCGCTCGTCGCGCAGCCGGTCCGCGAAGCGCGCCAGCTCCGGGTCCTCCGGGCGCAGGAAGTGGCCCAGGATGTGGGCCTCCCTGCCGTGGACGAAGGCGGACAGTTCAATGCCGGGCACCAGCTCCACCCCGTGGGCGCGGGCGGCCTCCCGGGCCTCGGCGAGCCCCGCCACCGTGTCGTGGTCCGTCACCGCCAGCACCGTCACCCCGGCGGCGGCGGCGCGCGCCACCAGCGTCGCGGGCGGGTACTGGCCGTCACTGGCGGTGGTGTGCGAATGCAGGTCGATCATGGCGGGCCCTCCAGGGGGCCGGGCGGCTGGGCAGGCTCCCTTATGCCACTTCCACGCGGGAGGGGGCCGGAAGAGCAGGCCCTGTGTGAATCAGCACGGCGGCCGGATTGTTCCTGTCCTCTGCCTGTCTTCCGGGGAGGGGTGGGGGTGAAGCCGGGCCTCCCCTTGTCCGGCTGGCGGTGTTAGATCGCCGCGCCATGGCCAAGACCCCGACCCCGAAGAAGTCCACCCTTCGCGCCGCCTACGCGAACGCGCGCAAGGCGGATCCTCGCCCCATCACCGGCAAGGAGAAGCCCGCGGAGCTGCTCGCGCACGCCTTCAGCGCCTACGTGGGCCGGCAGGAGCGCACCGCGTTCGAGCTGATGCAGCAGTCGGTGCAGCAGGACGCGTCCATCTTCCTGACGCTGTCGGGCGCGATGACGCCCGCGGGCCTGCACCAGTCCTGCCTCATCCCGCTGGTGGAGAAGGGCATCATCTCCGCCATCACCACCACCGGCGCGAACCTCTACCACGACGCCCACCGCATCATCGGCCACGGCATCCGCGAGGTGAACCCCAACGCGGGCGACCTCCAGTACCGCCTGGCGCGCATCATCCGCATCTACGACCTGGGCTTCTGGGAGGAGGCGCTGCTCGACACCGACCGCCTCTTCTCCGCCATCCTCCGGCAGCCCCAGTTCCAGAAGAAGATGACCACGCCGGAGTTCCACTACCTGCTCGGCAAGGCCATCCACGGCATCGAGAAGGAGCTGGGCGTCAAGCAGCCGTCGCTGCTGTCCACCTGCTACAAGCACGGCGTCCCCATCTGGGTGGGCGCGGTGCAGGACGGCTCCATCTTCCTCAACGTCGTGAAGCTCAAGCGCCTGCTGGGCGACGAATTCAAGTTCGAGCTCGACATCAACGACGACGTCTTCTCCATGGCCGCGATGCAGCACTACTGCCGCCACAACGGCAGCGGGAAGCTGGCCATCTGGATCCTGGGCGGCGGCGTGCCCAAGAACTACACGCTCCAGGGCGAGCCCCTGCTGGATCAAATCCTCAACGTCCCCACGTCGGGCTTCGACATCGACGTGCAGTTCTGCGTGGACCCGGTGGACAACGGCGCGCTGTCCAGCTGCCCGGCCGGTGAGGGCCACACCTGGGGCAAGGTGTCCGTGGAGGCGGTGGAGACGGGCTCCATGTACGTGCACTGCGACGTGACGGCGGTGTTCCCGTGGCTCACGCACGCGCTGTTCAGCGAGCCCAAGAACAAGCGCAAGCCCATGCGGCTGATGGACAAGATGGACGCCGCGGTGAAGTTCCTGGACGCGGCCGTGAAGAAGCGCAGCAAGGCGCTGATGAAGACCCTGGACTGGAGCGTCGAGGACGCCGAGCCCTCCACCGAGAAGGATGCGAAGGCCCACGACGCCTACGTCCGTTAGAGAAGGTCCCCTGCCTGGAAGTCCCTCAAGTCCCAAGGAGCCGGTGATGAGTCAGCAGTCCGCGGTGCCCGCGACGGGCGTGGTGATGACCCTGGTGAGCGCTCCCCAGTTCAAGACGCAGGTGACGCACGGACCGTCGGGCGCGAAGCTGCCCACGGAGGCGCCGAAGGACAACGGGGGCACCGGGGGCAGCTTCTCGCCCACGGACCTCATGGCGACGGCGCTCGCGTCGTGCGTCGTGACGACCATGCAACTGGCGGCCACCCGTGAGGGCTTCACCCTGGGCGAGGTGAGCGCGTCGGTGGAGAAGCGGATGAGCCCGCCGCCGCGCCGCATCGCGGAGCTGGTGCTGTCCATCCTGCTGCCCTCCGGCCTCGCGCCGCCGCAGCGGGCGATGCTGGAGAAGATCGTCCACGAGTGTCCGGTGGCGCGCAGCCTGCACCCGGACGTGAAGGTGACGGCGTCGTTCGGCTACCCGGACTGACGCCGCACCCGCTGGAGGGCTGGCGGGGGTCTGCCTGGCCGCCCGCCCTCCGGCCACCGGATTCAAGGTGCGGCCACGCGCCCGGATGCCCACCCTGGGCTGAGGCTATTGACGCTCCGGGGAGGGCACGCCGAATGAATCTGAAGCGACTGGGCATCTACCTGAACGACCACCTGATGGGCTCCACGGTGGGTGTGGACCTGGCGCGCAGGACAGAGCAGGAGAACCGCAGCAACCCGGTGGGCACGTACCTGTCCACGCTGATTCCGCTCCTGGAGCAGGACCGCGCCACGCTGCTGGCGGTGATGTCCTCGCTGGAGGTGAAGCCGGATCCGCTGAAGGTGGGCGGCGCGTGGGTGGTGGAGAAGCTGTCGCGGCTGAAGCTCAACGGCTCCTGGCTGCGCTACTCCCCGCTGAGCCGCCTGGTGGAGCTGGAGGGCCTGTGCGTGGGCTCCCACGGGCGGGTGTCCATGTGGAAGAGCCTGGAGAAGGTGGCCGCGAAGGAGCCGCGCCTGGCGCGGTTCGACTTCGCCTTCCTGGCCGAGCGCGCGGAGGGACAGCTGCTCACGCTCCAGAACCTGCGCCTGCGCGCGACGGAGGCCGCGTTCATGGACGCGTCCGTCGAGACCGGAGAGGACATCCCGGTCCCGACGGAGGCGTAGTCCTTCCGTGAATCTGAATCAGGTGCCCGAAGGGGACACCGGGGGACGGACCGCCCCGTTCTCCGGCCCGGGCAGCAGGCGCAGCTGGCTGGCGGAGGTGAACGTCGCGTCCACCTCCCGCTCCAGGTACGTGTAGCCCGACAGGCCGTCCTCGTAGACGCGCAGCAGGTTGCGCGACTCGTCCAGGGTGATGCGGCCCTGGCGCAGCGCCAGCTCCGTGAACTTGCGCAGCTTCGCGACGAGGTCGTCCTTGTTGTAGCTGACGTAGTTGAGCACTTCCGTCACGGTGTCGCCCGCGACGACGTGGTCGATGAGGTAGCCGCCGCCCGGGGCCAGCGACACCTGCACCGTGTGCGTGTCCCCGAAGAGGTTGTGCAGGTCGCCCAGGATCTCCTGGTACGCGCCCACCAGGAAGATGCCCAGGTAGTAGTCGTCGCTGTTGAGCGCGTGCAGCTCCAGCGCGTCCTTCACCTCCCGCTTGTCGATGAAGTGCTCGATCTTCCCGTCCGAGTCGCAGGTGATGTCCGCCAGCGTCGCGCGCCGGGTCGGCTTCTCCGCGAGGCGGTGGATGGGCATCATGGGGAAGAGCTGATCAATGGCCCAGGAGTCGGGCAGCGACTGGAACACGGAGAAGTTGCAGAAGTACGTGTCCGACAGCTGCTTCTCCAGCGCCTCCAGCTCCTCCGGAATCTCCCCGGACTCGCGCGCCACGCGCAGGATCTTGTGGCAGATGGCCCAGTAGAGGTTCTCCGCCGCCACGCGCTGCTCCAGCGACAGGTGGCCCAGGGAGAAGAGCTGGAGGCTCTCCTCCTTGGAGTCCTGCGCGTCGTGGAAGGCCTCGATGACGTTCTTGTTCGTCACCTCGCGGAAGGTGGACCAGAGGTTGCGCACCACGGAGGGCGCCTTGTCGTCCACCTTCTCGGGCGTCTGGGTCGGGTCGAACTCGCTCGTGCCCAGCACGTCCACCACCAGGATGGCGTGGTGCGCGACGACGGCGCGGCCGGACTCGGAGACGAGCGTGGGGTGCGGCACGCCCGCGCGGTCACACGCCTCCATCACGCCGAAGACGACGTCGTTGGCGTACTCCTCCGTCGTGTAGTTCATGGAGGAGGCGAAGTTCGTCTGGGAGCCGTCGTAGTCCACGCCCAGGCCGCCGCCCACGTCCAGGTACTTCAGCGGGGCGCCCTGGCGGGCCACCTCCACGTAGAAGCAGCCCACCTCGCGCAGCGCGTTCTTCACGTTGCGGATGTTGGAGATCTGGCTGCCCAGGTGGAAGTGCAGCAGTTCGAAGGAGGCCAGCAGGCCCGCGTCCTTCATGAAGCTGATGCAGGACATCAGCTCCGACGAGGACAGGCCGAACTTGGAGCGGTCGCCTCCGCTCGCCTCCCACTTGCCGGCGCCGCGCGTGGACAGCTTCACGCGCATGCCCAGCCGGGGCGCGATGCCGGTGCGGCGGGCGACCTCCGCGATGAGGGGCAGCTCGCTGGGCTTCTCCACCACGAGGATGACGTTGCGGCCCAGGCGCGAATAGAAGAGGGCCGTCTCGATGTACTCCTCGTCCTTGTAGCCGTTGCAGATGACGAGCGCCTCCTCGTTGTCGAGCAGCGCCATCACCGCGAGCAGCTCCGGCTTGCTGCCGGCCTCCAGCCCGTAGGTGAACTCCTTGCCCGCCTCGATGATGGTCTCCACCACGTAGCGGTGCTGGTTCACCTTGATGGGGTACACGCCCCGGTACAGGCCCTTGTAGCCCTGGTCCGCGATGGCCTTCTTGAACGCGTTGTTCAGGTGGACGACGCGGTGGCGCAGCACGTCCGTGAAGCGCAGGAGCAGCGGCAGGCCGATGCCCCGGCGGCGGACCTCGTCCACCAGCTCCTTGAGGTCCATGCTCGGAGCGGTGGGCCCGTCCGGGTGGACGCACACGTGGCCCTTGTCGTTGATGCCGAAGTAGGGCGAGCCCCAGTTGCGGATGCCGTACAGCTCATGGGCATCGGCCAGGGTCCAGCGGTGCTGAGGGGCGGTAGCGGGCATCGTTGTTTCGTTGCCTCCGGGAGGAGCGTGCGGCGGATGGAACTCCCATGAACAAGGGAGGGGGCCGGACTATCGGAAACGTCCCGGGCATTCAATAGCCGCCTGTTCGAGGAGCAGGCAGGCGGGCAGGGGCCCCATTCCGGTGCTGGCCCTGCTGGGCCGGTCAGCATCCAATTCCTACCCTTCCACCTGGAAGCCCAGGGAGGCCGAGTGGAGAGAAGGGGAGGGTACATGGAGTCGTCCGCACGCAGGGAAGAAGCACCTTTGACCCCGCGCGAGATCTTCGAGCGGTTGGACCGCTTCGTCATCGGACAGGACGCCGCGAAGCGCGCGGTGGCGATCGCCGCGCACAACCATCTCAAGCGCATCCAGGCACGCCGGATGCGCCGTCAGTCCCTCATCAAGAAGTCCAACATCCTGCTCATCGGCCCCACGGGCAGCGGCAAGACGCACATCGCGCGCAACCTGGCGGACATCCTCCAAGTGCCCTTCACCACCGTCGACGCCACCGAGTACACGGAGGCCGGCTACTACGGGAAGGACGTGGAGGTGATGGTGTCCGACCTGCTCTTCAAGGCGAACCACTCGGTGGAGGACACCCAGCGGGGCATCATCTTCATCGACGAGGTGGACAAGATCGCCCGCCGCACCCAGGGCGCGCGCAACGGCGCTGGCAGCCGCGACATCGGCGGTGAGGGCGTGCAGCAGTCCCTGCTGAAGCTGCTGGAGGGGCGCGAGGTGCACGTGCCCATGAACGTCACCCAGGCGTGGAACAAGAGCGACTTCGTGCAGGTGGACACGCGCGACATCCTCTTCATCTGCGCGGGCACGTTCAGCGACCTGCACGACTTCGGCGACGACGGCGGCCGGACGATGGGCTTCGGCTCGGACGCGGGCGACGTGAAGAAGAAGGAGAAGCGCATCTCCACCCGGCAGCTGGTGGACTTCGGGATGATGGCGGAGTTCCTGGGCCGCATGCCGGTGATGGTGCAACTGGAGCGGCTGGGCGAGCCGGAGCTGCTGCGCGTGCTCACCGAGCCGCCCGACGCCATCACCCGGGAGTTCAAGGAGCTGCTGTCCCTGGACGACATCGAGCTGGAGTTCCCGGAGGGCGGCCTGCGCGAGGTGGTGCGCTACTCCGTGGCGCGCGGGCTGGGAGCGCGCGGCCTGCGCTCCATCCTGGAGCACGTCATGTCGGACGTGATGTTCGAGGCGCCGGAGCGGCGGCACCGTCAGGTGGCGGTGGACGCGGACTTCGTGAAGGCGCGCCTGTCCAGCCTGGACGACGTGGAGCTCAACGCTTGAGGGACGTCTTCTCCGCGGCCCGCGCGGCGGCGCCCAACCGCGCCGCCGTCTGCGGGTCCTGGATGAGCTGGAGGATGGCGTCGTTGCGCAGCAGGGCCTGAGAGTCGCCTCGCTGGAGGGCGCCCTTCAGGTCGTGCTGCTTGAGGGCGGCCTGGAAGCGCGGATCCATGAGGAGGGCCTTGAAGGCCGGGTCGTCCTGGAGCCTGCGCGCGCGCTGCGGATCCTGGGTGGCCTGGGCCACGTGCACCAGGTCCTTCAGGGGCGCGAACTGGGTGAGCTCGAAGAGGTTGTAGCGGCGGGCCATCTCGAAGGAGACGGAGCCCATGGGGGACACGCCCACGCGCTTGCCGGCGATGACGACGTGCTGCTCCATGAAGGTGAGCGCGCTCAGACAGACCCAGAAGATGGCGGCCATCTTCCCGCCGCCCAGGATGAAGCCCAGGGTGCGGTCCACGCCGCGCTCGTCCGGGTTGCTCCCGGAGAGGAAGCGCATGAGCAGCGCGCTCAGGGCGTAGCGCACGGTGAGCCACGTCACGACGAAGACGAGCACCGTCCCGGCCAGGGTGCCCACGAGCAGCGGGGCGCCCAGGGCCGCGGCCAGCTTGGGGCCGATGATGGGCGCGAGCTTGCGTGAGACGAAGTAGCCCACCGCGAGGCCCGCGGTGTTGGCCACCTGCCGCGACGCGCCGGACAGGGCGCCCAGCAAGCCGAAGAAGAGCACCAGGCCCAGGAGGATGAGGTCGATGGCCATGAAGGGGGTTCCCGGGGTCGCGCGCGCTCAGCGGATCTTGAACGACGAATCGCCCTTGGACTTCTCCGCGGTCTGCTTCTGCGCTTCCGCGAGGGCTTCCTTGTAACGGGCGTTGGAGGGCTCGTAGGTGAGCGCCATCTTCAGGTTGCGCTCCGCGGCGGAGGGGTTGCCGGCGTCCAGGTCCTTCTGGGCCTGCGCGTAGAACTGGCGGCCCTTGGGGTGGGTGCCGATCTGCTCCTCCTGCTCCTTCTTCACCGCGGCCTTCGTCTCCGCCTCGGAGGCGTCGGTGAAGCGCAGCTTCTGCGCGCGGTCCGGGCCGGCGATGTCCACGAGGTACTTCTTGCGCTTGGTGTCGTCGCGCAGGACGTAATAGGCCTCGGTGATGCGCTTGTAGAGCTCGTGCACCTGCTCCTTGAGCGCCTTGGACTCCAGGTGGAAGAAGCGGTCCGGGTGGTAGACGCGGCTCTCCCGGTAGAAGGCCTTCTTGATGTCGGAGGGCACGGCGGAGCGGTCCAGCGCGAGCAGCTCGAAGTAGTCCGTCTGGTCCAGCTTCGCGCAGCGCGTCTCCAGCTCCGTGAGCTGCTCCAGGCTGAGCGCCGGACCCGCGGCGGCGGACGGCGGCGGGGGCGGCGTGAGGGCGGACACCGGCGAGATGGCGGGCGCCAGGTTCGTGCTCGACGGGGGGCGCGGGGCTCCGGCGGGCGCGACGGCGGGCAGGGAGACCGTGGGCCGGCTGCCAGGGCGCGGCGGCGGAGAGCCGGCCGGGGCGATGGGCGGCACGACCTGTCCAACGGCGAGCACCGGAGGCACCCCGACGGGGGCCATCACGGGCACGGGCGTGAGCGGGTTGATCCGCGGCGCGAGCGGCACCGGGGTGACGGGCCCGATGGCGGGCACGGGGCGCGCGCCCGCGGGCACGGACGGCGGTGCCGGCGCGATGGACGGCACCGCGGGGGTCCGCGGAGAGGAGGGCGGCGTGGCCGGGCCGGTGGGAGCCACCGCGGGGCTCAAGGGGGGCACACCGGGGACGCGCGCGGCGGGCGCGACCACCGGGGCCACGGAAGGGACCGAGGGTGGCGCACCAGGGACGCGCGCGGCGGGCGCGACTGCTGGGGCCACGGAAGGGACCGCGGAACTCGAGGGCGGCGCACCGGGGACGCGAGCAGCGGGCACGACCGCCGGGGCCCCGGTCGGTGCGGCACGCGCGCCGGGCGCCACGGGAGGTACTCCGGGGGCGATGGGCGGAGGCGTCTGTCCCTGGGTCGCGGGCGTCTTCGCGGCTGCGATGGGGGCCATGCTGGGCGGCATGGCGGGGGGCATCGCGGGAGCGGTCGGCTCGGAGGGGGCCGCGCTGGCGGTGGGCGGGACGATGGGCGCGACGCGAGGCATCGACGCGGGGGCCACGGGCGGCGTCACCGCGCCGACGGCGGGGATCGCGTTGACGGTGGGCCGGGCGTGGGCGGGAACGGAGGTGCCTGGCGACGGCGCGCCGACGGCGGGGATGGCGCTGACCGTGGGCCGGGCGTGGGCGGGAACCGGCTCAACCGGAGGCGGAGCACCGACGGCGGGGATGGCGCTGACCGTGGGCCGGGCGTGAGCGGGGATGGCCGCGCCCTGGGGCGGCGTCACCGCGCCGACGGCGGGGATGGCGCTGACCGTGGGCCGTGCAGTGGCTGGAGGCGATGCGCCCTGGGGCGGCGTCACCGCGCCGACGGCGGGGATGGCGCTGACCGTGGGCCGTGCAGTGGCTGGAGGCGATGCGCCCTGGGGCGGCGTCACCGCGCCGACGGCAGGGGCGCTGATGGTTGGCCGTGTAGCGGCTGGAGGTGTCGCGCCCTGGGTGGGCGGTATCACCGCGCCGACGGCAGGGACGCTGATGGTGGGCCTTGCCTGTGCGGGCGCGGTCCCAGCCTGGGGCGGCGTCACCGCGCCGATGGCGGGAATCCCAGCGGCGGTGGGGCGCGTCGCGGCCGGGGCCCCCACGGGCGGAATCCCCGGTGGCGCAGCGCGCGGAGGTGATGTCACCGGCGCGATGCCCGGCGGTGTCGGACGCGGCGGTGCTCCTGCCTCGCCCACCGGCGTGATGCCCGGCGGTGCTCCCCCCGCGCCCATCGACGGCAGGCTCGCGGGCGTCGAACGCGGTGGTGCTCCACCCGCGCCCATTGACGGCAGGCCCGCGGGGGTCGAACGCGGCGGCGCTCCCGCGCTCGCCGGGGGCACCGACGGGATGGCGCCCGACGTCGGAGCCTTCGGCACCGCTGGGGCCACCGGGGGCGCGACAGGCGGCGGCGTGGCACGGGCTCCCGGCGGGGCCGCGCGCGGCGGAACCGACGGCACCGCGCCGCTCGGGGGCCGGGGCGCGGCGGGCGCCAGGGGCGTGACGGACGGGGGAACCGCCGCCGTCAGACGGGGCAGCGCGGGCGCCGCCGGACGCGAGGGGACCGCGGGCGCGGGGGGCCCCGGCGGTGCGCCAGACGTCGGATCAGAAGGCTCGGACATCGGTGGTGCCTAGTTGGCCATGGCCGGCAGGTCGTTGCCGTCGTGGCCCGCGAGCCGCGTGTTGCGGTTGGCCTGGATCGACTGCTGGATGTCCGCCTCCGTCATGCCGGAGGACAGCGTGATCGACGTGGACGTCTTCTGGCCCGTCTCCACGTCACACGCGGACACGTTCACCAGCCCGTCCGTGTTGATCTCGAACGTCACTTCGATCTTCACCTCGCCGCGATACCCGATGCGGAAGCCCGCGAACTCGAACTCGCCCAGCATCTCGCACTCTTCGGCGCGGTTGGACTCGCCCTGGTACACGCGGATCTTCACCTTCTCCTGCCCGTCGCGGCTGGTGGTGAAGGTCTTCGAGCGGTCGATGGGCACCGGCGTGTTCTTGTCGATGATCTTCTCGGTGTACCCACCCACCGTGCCGATGCGCAGCGTCAGCGGCGTGACGTCCACCAGGAACGTCTCCGTCTTGCTGTCCAGGAGCGCGTGCGACTGGAGCGCGGCGCCCATGGCCACGACCTGATCCGGGTTGATGCCCTCCAGCGGCTCCTTCTGGAAGTAGTGCTTCACCGAGTTGCGGATGATGGGCAGCCGCGTGGGCCCGCCCACCAGGATGACCGCGTCGATGTCCGCCGCCGTCAGCCGCGCGCTCTGCAGCGCTTCGTCACAGACCTTGAACGTGCGCTGCACCAGGTCCATCACCATCCGGTTGAACTGGTCCTGGTTGAGCGTGTTGCGCAGGTCCATCACGTTGCCGTTGGCGTCCTGGCAGATGCCCTGGCAGAGCAGCTCCGCCGTGCCGTACGTGCCCACGTCGATCTTCGCCTTCTCCGCCGCGTCCTTGAGCATCTGCAGGCAGTACTTGTTCTGCCGCAGGTCCAGCCGCGTGCGGGCCAGGAAGTCGTCCGCCATCCACGTCATGATGCGGTCGTCGAAGTCGTCGCCGCCCAGGTACGTGTCGCCCGCCGTGGCGAGCACTTCAAAGACGTCCTTGCCGATCTCCAGGATGGACACGTCGAACGTGCCGCCGCCCAGGTCGTACACGACGACGCGCTGGTTGACGTCCCGGCCGAACCCGTACGCGAGCGCCGCGGCGGTGGGCTCGTTGAGGATGCGCAGCACCTCCAGCCCCGCGATGCGGCCCGCGTCCTTCGTCGCCTGGCGCTGGTTGTCGTTGAAGTACGCCGGCACCGTGATGACGGCCTTGGTGACCTCGCGGCCCAGGTACGTCTCCGCGACGGCCTTCATCTCCTTGAGCACCAGCGCGGAGATCTCCGGCAGCGAGTAGTTGCGCTCGCGCACGCCGATGCGCACCGAGTTGTTCTCGCCCTCGACGATGCGGTACGGCATCACCGCCTGCGCCTTCTTCACCTCGTCGGAGAAGTAGTAGCGACCGATGAGCCGCTTGGCCGAGTACACCGTGTTCTCGGGGCTGGTGATGATGTTCTTCTTCGCCGCGTTGCCCACCAGCACGGACCCTTCCTCCAGGAAGGACACGCACGAGGCATGCGTCGTCTCGCCCCACTCGTTGGGGATGACCGTGGGCTGGCCCTCGTGGACGACGGACACGCACGAATACGACGTGCCCAGATCGATGCCGATTGCGATGTCGTCCGCCATTCCGTCTCCGGTAAAGACCTGCACCCCGGCTCCCCCCTGGGGGGACTGCCGGGAAGCGGTCAGAGGTTAGGCCCCACGGTGTGACGTGTCAATTCACTGGCAGACCAAATGCCAGCCATTTCAAGGGCTTAGCGCCAGAGCAGGGGAGCAGGGGGGCAGCGCTGAAGCGCACCCGCCGCGGCCTTATCCCTTGAAGGGAAGGGGGGTACAGCGCATGTCCTCGATTCTCGCCGCGTTGTCGTCGGATCCCAATCTCCTGCGGTGCGAGCTGCACCGCCTCACCTCCCAGGTCGTCCTGCGCCCGGATGCCCAGGCCAACGCCCTGGGCGTGGGCTCCTACGCCCAGGAGGAGGTCCTGCTGCGCCGGCTGGCCCCGGGGACGGACGTCCGCCTGGACGACCTGGGGCCTCCGCACGAATCCGAGGCCGTGCTCTTCCACGCCGGCCGCCTGCCGCCCGGGCTGTCGCCCGAGGAGAACACGCAGCCCTTCCGTGCCCGTCACTGGCTGTTCGCCCACCAGGGCCCGCTGCCGGACTTCGCGCCCCTGCGCGCCCCGCTCCTGGAGCGCGTGCCGGACCACCTCCAGCGCCAGGTGGTGGGCGCCACGGACAGCGAGGTGCTCTTCGCCCTGTTCCTCACGCGCCTGCGCGACCTGGGCCGCACGGATGATCCGCGCCTGGAGCCGGACGTCGCGGGCCGCCTGCTGCGCGACACGGTGCGGGAGGTGGAGGCCGCGCTCGTGCGGGCAGGCCGGGTGCGCACGCCGCCGCTGAACCTGGTGGCCACCAATGGCGCGGTGCTCGTGGCCACCCGCTGCGGGGAGGCCCCGCTGTACTACACGCGGCTGGAGGGCAGCGCGGAGTGCGAGCGCTGCGGCGTGGACGCCGCCACGCCGGAGACGCGGCCCGCGGTGGGGGCGCACCGTCGGAGGCGGACGGTGGTGGTGGCCACCCACGTCACCCGCACGCAGGGCTGGGTGGAGCTGGCGCCGGGAACGACGCTCGCGGTGGGGGCGGACCTCCAGGTCCAGCACCTGCCGCCTTCCTGAAGTCCGGAGGACCGCGCGGGCCTCAGGGCCCGCCGAAGAAGGACACCTCCAGGAAGCGCACGTAGAGGTTGCACGCGGCGTGGAAGAGGGCGCAGCCAAGGATGGTGCCCGTGCGCTCGCGCATCCAGCCGAAGAGCAGGGCGGGGAAGAACACCGCCAGCCGCCACGTCTGGAAGATGGCCAGGTGGCCCAGCGCGAAGAGCAGCGCCGTCACCCAGAAGGCCTTCCCCAGCCGGCCGCCCAGCACCACGCGGCCCTGGGGCCACGCGTCGCGCAGGCGGGCCTGCACGTAGCCCCGGTAGAAGAACTCCTCCGGCAGGGCCACCACGAAGAGCTGGTCGATGACCCACTCGCCGAAGCGCGGGGGCAGGCGCGGCTGGAAGTGGCCTTCGCCGATGACGGGCGTCAGGTGCTGCGCGAGCGCGGGCGGCAGGTGCGGCACCACCTGCACGAAGCCGGCGAAGCCCACGAAGAACAGCGGCCCCACGATGAGCGACAGGACGACGAACAGGCGCACGTCCTGCTTCCACGCATGCAGCGACAGGCCGTAGTCGCGGTAGTCCTCGTCGCGCCAGCGCATGGGGATGAGCGGCAGGTAGAGGAAGCCCACCGTGGCCACCAGCTTGGGCACGCTGGTGCCGCCGGCCACGAGGAACGCGAACACGATGCCCAGGAAGCCCAGGGCCCACAGGCCCACCGCCTCCTGCACCGCGCTCACGCGGAAGGGTGGCCCCGGAGGGCGGCTCACGGCGCGTCCGCCGACGCCAGCTCCGCCTTCACCGCGCTCAGGGGCAGCGCGCGCACGCCCTTGCCCCGGCGCTCGACGACGACGGCCACCAGCCGCCCCTCGGCGTCGTACAGGGGGCTGCCCGGCGCCAGCGTCAGGGGCACGTCGAAGAAGGGCGCGGGCGCGGCCCGGGCCTTCGCGGCGCGCGGCGTGTCCCGGCGGGCGCTGCCCTTGCCCGTGCTCGCGGGCATCACGCCCACGACCCAGCGGCCCGCGAGCCCCTCCGGCACCAGCCGCACCGGCGCCGCGGGCCACGCGCCCTGGGGGCCCGCCACCACCGCGACCTGGAGCACCGCGCTGGTGAGCACCACGCGCGCCGTCAGCGCGTTGCCCGCGTGCTCCACCTGGGCGGACTGGGCGCCCACGTGCGCCGCGGCGGTGAGGACCTGCCCGTCGCTGCCCACGATGATGCCGGGGCCGGCGTGCTGGGGGCCTCGCACGCGCACCACGGAGCGGGCGTGCAGCTCCAGCACGCGCTGGAGGTCCGCGCGCGACGGACGGGCCTCCGCGCCGGCCCGGGTGGGCGTGACGAGGAGGAAGAGGAGGGCGAGGACGAGGACGGACGGGCGGAACATCAGCGCGCCCGCGAGCCTATCAGCGCTCTCGCAGGGCGGCGAGGAAGCTGGCCGCGGGCAGGGTGTTGAGGATGTCCTTCCTCCGCGCCCAGCCCCGGCGCGCGGTGGCCACCGCGTAGGACAGGTTGCGCAGGTCCTCCTGACGGTGCGCGTCGCAGCTGGCCACCAGCTTCACCCCGCGTGACACGGCCTGTCGCACGTACTCCGCCTTCAGGTCCAACCGCTGCGGCTTGCCGTTCACCTCCACCGCCACGCCCCGTTCGGCGGCGCGCTCCAGCACCTCCTCCATGCGCAGGGGGTACGGCTCGCGGCTCTGGATGAGGCGCCCGGTGGGGTGTCCCAGGATGTGCATGTGCGGGTTGTCCAGCGCGGCCAGCACCCGGCGCGTCATCTGGTCCTCGTCCATGGAGTGGCGCACGTGGATGGAGGCGATGACGACCTCCAGCTGCTCCAGCACGCTGTCCGCATAGTCCAGCGCGCCGGTCTCCAGGATGTCCACCTCGATGCCCTTGAGCAGCCGCACGCCGGGCACCGCCGCGTTCACGCGGTCGATCTCCTCCCACTGCCGCTTGAGGTCGTCCACCTTGAGGCCGCCCGCGTGGATGGCCGCCTCGCTGTGCTCGGTGATGGTGAGGTACTTGAGGCCCAGGGCCTGGGCCGCGCGGGCCATCTCCTCCAGCGAGTTGCGCCCGTCGGACCAGGTGCTGTGCGCATGCACCGCGCCCTGCACGTCCTCCAGCGTCACCAGGTCCTCCGGCAGCTTCCCGGCCCGCGCCGCCTCCACCTCGCCGGAGTCCTCGCGCAATTCCGGAGGCACTTCCTGCATGCCCAGCAGCCGGTACAGCGTCGCCTCGTCGGGGACGGGGACCTTGGTGCCGTCCTCGCGGTGCACGCCCCACTCGGAGATTTTCAGGCCCTTCTCGTGCCCCAGGTTGCGCAGCCGGATGTGGTGGCCCTTGGAGCCGGTGAAGTGGTGCAGCGCGGTGGCGAAGTCCTCGTCCGGCAGCACGCGCAGGTCCACCTGGAGGTCGCCCGCCGTCATCCGCACCGAACACTTGCTGTCGCCCTTGCCCAGCACCGTCGCGACTCCCGGCGCCTGAGCGAGGGTATCCAGCACCGGCCCGGCCTCCTCCGCGGAGGCGATGATGTCCACGTCGGACACCGTCTCCGCGCGGCGGCGCACGCTGCCACCCAGGCTCGCGCGCACCACGCCCGGGGCCGCGCGGATGAGCTCCAGCAGCTGCTCCGCGAGGGGCAGCGCGTCACCCAGCAGCTTGCGCTCGCCCTTCGCGCGCCGGTACACGGCGATGCCGTCCAGGAGCTTCGTCTCGCTCCTGGCGCCAAAGCCCTTGAGCTCGCGCACGCGGCCTTCCTGGCAGGCGCGCTCCAGGTCCTCCACGCTGCCCACCTGGAGCTCCTTCCAGAGGACGGCGACCTTCTTGGGGCCCACGTCCGGCAGCTTCATGAGCTCCAGGAGGCCGGCGGGGAAGCGGGCCTTCAGCTCCTCGAAGGCGCTCATGCGGCCGGTCTTCACCAGCTCGGAGAGCTTCTCGGCGAGCCCGGGCCCGATGCCCTGGAGGTCCTGCAGGCGGCCCTCGGTGACGATGGCGCCCAGGTCCTGCGGCAGGTTCGCGATGCGGTCCGCGGCGATGTCGTAGGCCCGGACGCGGAAGCCGGTTTCGCCCTGGAGCTGGAGCAGCAGGGACATGTCCCGGAGGACCTGGGCGACGGTCGCCTTGTCGGTGAGCACGGCGGTGGAGGGTGTCACGTCGGAAGTCACGACCGGGAAATTAATGCCTTGGGAAGGTGGGTGCAGGCCTGGACGCGTTGTGGGAAAAGGAACGCGGGAAAAGGAACGCCATGACGAAGATAAAGCTGGGGCCAGCGGACTTCGCCGAGAGGGAGATGCGCGGCTACGAGGTCGGCAAGCGCAACGTCTGCATCGCGAAGATCCACGGTCGGTACAAGGGCCTCGACGACTGGTGCAACCACGCCGGGTGCCTGCTGTCGGGAGGCCGCATCGAGGACAACACCGTCGTGTGCCCCTGCCACGAGGTCGGCTTCGACATGGACACCGGCCAGAACGTCACCTCTCCCGGGGTGTGTGACGACCAGCCGACGGTGCGACTCGCGGTCGAGGACGGCACGCTCGTCGTCGAGCTGCCCGACGCCTGACCTCTTCCCGCACCGCCCCCTCGCCTTCTCCAGGAGCGTCCACCATGGGACACGACGGACACGATCACGACCATGACTCCGGTCATGGCCATTCCCACCCGCATGGCCACGGCCACTCGCACGAGCACGGCCATGACCACGGCCACAGCCACTCGCACGAGCACAGCCACTCACATGAGCACGGCCACTCGCACGAGCACGGCCACTCGCACGAGCACGGCCATGACCACGGCCACGGCCACGGTCATGACCACGGGCACTTGCACGAGGGCTCTACGGTGGCGGCGGAGCACAAGTCGCGGGCGCCGGTGCATGTCAGCGCGTTCGTGGTGACGTGTTCGGACAGCCGGGACGCGGCGCACGACGGCAGCGGCAAGGACCTGCGCGAGGGCCTGTCCGCGGCGGGGCACACCATCGCCGGGCACACCGTGGTGAAGGATGATCCGGAGGCCATCCGGGGCGCGCTCGCGCAGGCGCAGGCGTCGGGGGCCCGGGCGGTGCTCTTCACGGGCGGCACGGGCATTGGCCGGCGCGACTGCACCGTGGAGACGCTGCGCGCGCTGTTCGAGAAGGAGCTGCCCGGCTTCGGCGAGCTGTTCCGGATGCTGTCGTACCAGCAGATCGGCAGCCCCGCGCTGATGTCGCGCGCCACGGCGGGCACGTACCAGGGGATGATCCTCTTCGCGCTGCCGGGCTCGCCGCAGGCGGTGCGGCTGGCGCTGGAGGCCCTCATCCTCCCGGAACTGGGCCACGCGGTGCGCGAGCTCACCCGTTAAGAAGGGAAGGGCGCGCGGCACCCCCGCCGCGCCCCCTCAAGAGACGCAGGAGCGCGGCAGATGAAGAAGCGCCGAGGCGCGCACACCGGACTGAGCCTCCAGGCGGCCGAGCGGCTGCGCCCCCGCCTGGATGCCTTCCTGGCGTCCATCGACGCGCGGGCCCGCATCGGCTTCGACCCGGTGGAGTTCCCCCACCGCTACCGGGACCCGCGCGACGTGGAGGTCAGCGCGCTGCTGGCGGCGGCGCTGGCGTACGGCCGCGCGGACCTGTTCCGCCCGAAGGTGGACGGGCTGCTCCAGCGCATGGGCACATCCCCCGCGGCCTTCGTGCGCACGCTGGACGTCGCCGGGGCGAAGGCGCTGCTCACGGGCTTCGTGTACCGCTTCAACGTGGGCACCGACCTGGCCGTGCTGCTGCTGGGCATGGGCCGGGCGCTGCGCGAACACGGCAGCCTGGAGGCGCTCTTCGTCCGGGGCTGGAAGGCGAGCGGCACGCTGCACGGCGCGCTCGCGGCCTTCACCGCCGCGCTCCGGGACGTGCCCATGGACGCGCTCCGGGAGGCGATGGGCCCCGAGCGGGGCCTGCACCACCTGCTGCCCTCGCCGCTGGGGCCGGGCGCCGCCAAGCGCCTCAACCTCTACCTGCGCTGGATGGTGCGGGGCCCGGACGCGGTGGACTTCGGCATCTGGAGGCAGGTGCCCCCGTCGGTGCTGCTCGTCCCGCTGGACACCCACATCGGCCGCATGGCGCTGCACCTGGGACTCACCCGCCGCACGGACCTCACCTGGCGCACCGCCGAGGAGGTCACCGCGTCCCTGCGCGCGCTCGACCCGGACGACCCCGTCCGGTACGACTTTGCTTTGTGCCACTACGGGATGAGCGGGGCCTGCCCCGCGAAGACGCTGCCCGAGCACTGTGTCCGGTGCTCCCTGCTGTCGTCGTGCAAGGTGGGTCCCCGCCTCGTCGCGCGCATTTCCCTGCAAGTCTGAGTCCCACCAGACCCTGAAAATGTTTGCAAGCGGTCACCATGGCCCCTCGTTGACGGGTTGGCCCCGGAGGGCTGCAATGCGGGTTGGCGGCGCGGGTGTCACGCACCGCGGGGCGCAAGGAGCAACGCGGTGCAGGCAATGCTGGTGGCGGTCCCAGCCCCGGTGGCCCAGGACGTGGAGCGCGACCTCTGCGCCACGGCCGAGGGACGCGCATGTCGCGTGCTCCGCGTCGAATCCGCACCGGAGCCGCTGCCCGAGGGGCTGCTCGTGCTGTGGGACCACGGAGGTCCCCTGGAGGCGGTGAAGGCGCGCTGTCAGTGGGTGCACGCCCGGCGGTTGCCCACGCGCTCGTGGCTGGTGGTGCTCACGACGCGCGACGGCGCGGAGGCGGAGGCGCTGAACGAGGCGGGCGCGGACGAGTGTGTCGCGCCGCCCGGCACGCTGTGGGGCGCGAGGCTCGTGGCGCTGCGGCGGCGCTCGGCGGATGGGGACGCGCTGGCGCTGCGGCGCACGCGCGACATCTTCCAGGGCGCGCTGGACGCGGTGCCGGAGCCGCTGTTCATCAAGGACCGTGAGCACCGCTACGTGGCGGTGAACAGCGCCTTCTGCCGTTTGATGGGACAGTCCGTGGACACGCTGCGCGGCAACGTGTCCATCGCGTGCATCCCCGCGCACGAAGCGGAGCTGTCCTGGCGCCAGGACGAGCGCGCCTTCACCACCGGCCAGACGGTGGAGGACGAGGGCGGCCTCACCGACGTGAAGGGCCACTCCCGCGAGGTGCTCACGCAGCGGGCCGCGTACACCCTGCCCACCGGAGAGCGCTTCCTCGTGGGGCTCGTGCGCGACGTCACCGAGCGCACCCGCCTGGAGACGCAGCGGCGGCTGGCGGAGCGGATGACGTCCGTGGGCATGCTGGCGGCGGGCGTCGCGCATGAAATCAACAACCCGCTCTCCTACGTCACGTCCAACCTGGCGTACCTCTGGGAGCGCGTGGCGCAGCCGGTGGTGCCAGTGGAGCAACTGGACGAGCTGCGGCAGGTGGTGGCCGAAGCGCTGGAGGGCGCGGGGCGCGTGCGCTCCATCGTGCGCGACCTGCGGACGTTCTCCCGGGCGGAGGAGGAGAGCCACGGCCCGGTGGACGTCCAGCGGGCGGTGGATGGCGCGCTCAAGCTGATGCGCGACGAGCTGCTGCACCGCTCCCGCCTGACGTGTGAAGTGGAGCCGGTGGCCGCGGTGCTCGGCAACGAGGGCCGGCTGGGGCAGGTCGTCATGCACCTGCTGCTCAACGCACTCCAGGCCTTCGGAGAGCGGCCGGCGGAGGAGAACCTGCTGCGGCTGCGCGTGCGCCCGGGCCGCGAAGGGCACGTGTTGATTGAAGTGGAGGACAACGGCCAGGGGATGCCCGGCGAGGTGCGCCAGCGCATCTTCGACCCCTTCTTCACCACGCGCTCCCCCAGGGGCGGCACGGGCCTGGGCCTGTCCATCTGCCTCACGCTGGTGCACGCGATGGGCGGCCACATCGAGGTCGCCAGCGAGCAGGGCCAGGGCAGCCTCTTCCGCGTGGAGCTGCCCGCGCTCAACGCGCAGGCGGAGGCGTCGAAGCCGGTGGTGCTCGCGGTCCCCGCGGAAGGGTCCGCGCAGGCGGCGCGGGCGACGAGGAACCTGCGGCGCCTGCTGCTCATCGACGACGAGCCGGCGGTGGGCAGCGCGGTGAGCCGGCTGCTGCGCAACCTGTACGACGTGCACGTCATCCAGGACGCGCGCGAAGCGCTGAAGCGGCTGTCCCACGGGGAGCGGTTCGACGCCATCCTCTGCGACCTGATGATGCCGGGCATGAGCGGCATGGACTTCCTGGTGGAGCTGGAGCGGCTGGCGCCGGAGCTGGCGCCGCGCACCGGGTTGATGACGGGGGGGGTGAATCCCCAGGCCCGTGAGTTCGTGGGCCGCCGCGCGAAGGAGCTGTTGGAGAAGCCCTTCGAGCGCGACCAGCTCTGCACCTTCGTCGAAACGCTGATGCAATGAAGCGCCGCGCCCGCTGGACGTTCGCGGCCGCGCTCGCGGTCCTGCTGCTCGCGCTCGTCTTCCTGCTGCCCCCGGAGCTGCGGGGGCTGTCCTTCATGTTGCGCGCGGCGGGCCTTCGCGGCGCCACGGCCGAGTCGCTGGCCCGCCTGGACACGGTGCCCTTCACGGTGTCGCAGCTCCAGGTGCCCACGCGCCACGGGCCGGTGCGAGCGCGGCTCTACCAGCCGGCGGAGCGCAAGGGCCGCCTCATCGTGCTCACGTCGGGCGTGCACGCGGCGGGCATCGACGAGCCGCGCCTGGTGAAGCTCGCGGGCGACCTGGCCACCGGGGGACAGCCGGTGCTCACGCCGGAGCCGCCGGACCTGCTGCGCTATGAAATCACCCCGCGCCTGCCGGACGTCATCGAGGACGTGGCCCTCTGGGCCGTGGGGCAGCCCGCGCTGACGCCCGACGGGAAGCTGGACCTGTTCGGCATCAGCTTCTCCGGGGGCCTGTCCGTCGTCGCCGCGGGGCGCCCGGCCCTGCGCGACCACGTGGCGGCGGTGCTGTCCTTCGGCGGCCATGGCGAGCTGTCGCGCGTGCTGTCCTTCCTGTGCACGGGCGTCCAGGCGGACGGGGTGCGCCGCAGGCCCCACGACTACGGCGTGGTGGTCATCCTGCTCAGCGCCGCGGACCGGCTGGTGCCCCCCGAACAGGTGGAGCCGCTGCGCGAGGGCGTCCGCACCTTCCTGCACGCGTCACACCTGACGCTGGTGGACGGGAAGCAGGCCGAGGCCCGCTTCGCGGAGGCTCGCGGGAAGGAGGCGGACCTCCCCGAGCCCGCCGCCACGCTGCTGCACCTGGTGAACACGCGCGACGTGCCCGCGCTGGGCGCCCGGCTGCTGCCCCTCGTGAAGGACTTCGCGGGAGACCCGTCGCTGTCGCCGGAGCGTTCTCCCCCTCCGCGTGCGCCGGTGTACCTGCTGCACGGGATGGACGACTCGGTCATCCCCGCCATCGAATCCACGCTGCTGGCGCGCGCGCTGGAGCCCTTCACGCAGGTCCACCTGCGCTCCACGCCGCTCATCACCCACGCGGAGATGGACCGGGACGTCGACGCGCTGGAGGCGCTGCGGCTGGTGCGCTTCTGGTCCGGACTGCTGGGCGAGTAGCGCGGCCCGCGCGCGGCGGCAGAACGTGGGAGCAGCAAGCTTTCGCGACAGCAGGCATCCGGGCGTCGTCCAGGCGACAAGGCCCTGGGGGGATGGTGGCGAGGCGGGGACGCCGGTTAAAGCTTGCGGCCCCATGAGCGTCCGCATCCCCGACGTGCTCCCCGACGAAGACGTGCTGGACTTCGTGCAACGGCAACACGGCGCCTTCGATGCGCGCCTGTATCAGCAGGTGCTGGGCGCGGCGAACGCGCTCAAGGAAGGCGACGCGGCCATCGGGGTCGCGGCGGCGGACGAGGACTCGCGGCAGCGGGCGCGGGTCCTGCTGTCGCGCACGCGGCTGGGCGACGTGCACGCGCATCCGCCCTTCGAGGACCGGCTGCACGTGTTCAGCCTGGAGGCGTGGGACGCGGCGCGCTGGCGGCGCGTGGCGGACTGGACGCTGGGGCAGCTCAAGGCCTTCCTGCTCACCGCGGACGAGGCGTCCGTGCACGACGTGCTCGACGGGCTCCCCAGCGACGTCATCGCGTGTGTGGTGAAGCTCATGAGCGACGCGGAGCTGAAGGCGGTGGGCGGGCGCGTGTTCCACCCGCTGCCGGGGAGCCGCGTGGGCGCGCGGGGCTACCTGGGCGCGCGGTTGCAGCCCAACTCGCCCACGGATCACCCGGAGGACATCCAGTGGCAGGTCTTCAACGGGTGGGCCTTCGCGGTGGGGGACGTGGTGCTGGGGACCAACCCGGTGTCGTCGGAGCCGGCGTCGGTGGCGGCGGTGGAGGCGGCGCTGCACGACGTGCTGGTGACGTTCGGGCTCACGGACGTGATGCCCCACTGCGTGCTGTCCCACATCGACGTGCAGGCGCAGGTGGAGGCGCTGCGGCCGGGCACCACGGGCATCTGGTTCCAGAGCCTTGGTGGGAACGAAGCGGCCAACCGCACCTTCGACGTGACGCTGGAGAAGATGGTGGCGCACGCGGCGGCCCGCACCGGGAAGTGGGGGCTGTACTTCGAGACGGGGCAGGGCGCGGACGCGACGAACGGGCACCACCACGGCACGGACATGCTCATCCACGAGTCGCGCAAGTACGGCTTCGCGCGCGCCCTCAAGCGCCGGGTCGCGGTGGCGCAGGCCAGCGCCGGGCGTGACGCGGCGCCGTGGGTGCACGTCAACGACGTGGCGGGCTTCATCGGGCCGGAGGTGTTCCGCACGCGCGAACAGCTGGTGCGCTGCTGCCTGGAAGACATCGTGATGGGCAAGCTGCACGGCCTGACGCTGGGCCTGGACGTGTGCTCCACGCTGCACATGGATGTCACGCTGGATGACCTGGGGTGGTGCCAGGAGCAGCTCGCTGAAGCGGGGCCCGCATACCTGATGGCGCTGCCCACGCGGAATGATCCGATGCTCAGCTACCTCACCACGTCCTTCCAGGACCACGTGCGGCTGCGCGAGCGGTATGGCCTGAAGGTGGATGATCGGATGTGGGCCTTCTTCCAGGAGCTGGGCGTCATCGACGCGGACGGCCGGCCCACGGAGCACTTCGGGGACCCGCGCCACGTCTACGCGCACTACCGCCGGCGGCGGGGGGACACGCGGACGGAGGAGGAGCTCCGGGCGGAGGCGGAAGCGCAGATGGCGAGGGTGCGCGCCCGGGGCGTGCCTCTGGCGGTGGGACACGGCGAGACGCCGTGGACGCTGGAGCCCGCGCTGGAAGAGGACCTGCGCCGGCTGTACGAGGACGCCAAGGTGGGGCTGTGGTCGGAGCTGTCCGACGCGACGGTGGAGTCCCTGTCCGGGGCGGTGCGGTTGCGGACGTGCTCCGAGGACCGGCGCGACTACATCCTGCATCCCCCGTCGGGTGAATCCCTGGACGATGCTTCGCAAACCGTGGTGCGCGCCTTGCGCGAGCGGCACGCAGGGCGGTGGGACGCGCAGCTCGTCGTGTCGGACGGCTTGGACCCCCGGTCGCTGATGGACGCGGGCCACCTGGCGCCCTTTCTGGACACGCTGCGGGCGGAACTGGGCGCGCAGGGCTGGAGCGTGGCGCCCGAAGTGCTGGTGGTGAAGCACGGTCGGGTGCGCGCGGGCTATCAGGTGGGTCGCCTGCTGTTCGGTGACGAGGGCGACGCAAGGCCCCGCGCCCTGGTGCACGTGATTGGCGAGCGCCCCGGCTCCGGCCATCACGCCTATTCCGCGTACCTCACGGCGCCCGCCGCGAGCACCTGGGCACAGCCGGGCGCGGTGGACCACGACCGCACGCGGCTCATCGCCGGCATCTCCGATACGAGCGTGCGGCCCGAGGATGCGGCCAGGGAGGCCGTGCGCATCCTCGCGGAGCTGGCGACGAGCGCGGGCACGGTGGCGCCGAGCGCCGGAGATTTGGCGGCGATGACGAGCGCGGGCACGGTGGCTCCGAGCGCAGGAAATTCGGCGGCGATGGGGTAGGGCGCGCGCCCGTGCCTCAACGCGCCGCCGCGATGCTCGCCGCCGTGCGCACGCCGCCCACCGCCGTGGCCAGGGTGCTCTGGCCCGGGAACACCGAGTCCCCCACGAGCCACAGGCCGCGCTGCGCCTGGAAGGGGCCCAGCGTGCGGTAGTTGTCCAGGCCCGCGCGCCGGGGCACGCCGCCCACCGCGCCGGCCTCCCGCAGCGTGAAGCGCTGGAACGTGCGCGGCGAGCCCGTCATCGCGTGCACCACGTTGCCCATCCACTCGGGGGCCAGCGCCTCCAGGCCTTCGCGCATCCGGGCATGCAGGTCGGTGAAGTAGGGCCCCTGCGCTTCCGCCGACAGGCCCGCAAGCTTCTTCAGCGGCACGTGCGTGGACACCGTCACCGTGCGCTGTCCCGGCCGCGCGTGCCCCGTGTCGGAGAGCCCGCTCATGGACGCGAACAGGTGGTTGCCCTCCGTGAAGGCCGCGCCGGGGTCGCGCACCAGCTCCAGGTGGTGCGCGCTTCCGGAGTCACCCTCGGGCGGACGCACCACGAGGTACAGCATCGCCGCGCCCCATCCGTCGGCCACGCGTCGCGCGAGCGCGTCCACGCGGGGCAGGCGCCCTTCGGGCACGTCCAGCAGCGAGCGCAGGTCCTGCGGCAGCACGTTGGCCACCACGTTCCGCGCGAGCAATTCACCCCGGCGCGCCGTCACCCGCCAGCCGCCGTCCACGGGCGTCAGCGCGCGCACCCGGTTGGCCAGGAGCACGTCGCCGCCCCGGGCCTGGATGGCCTTCGTGAGCGCCGTCGCCAACCTTCCGATGCCACCCTGAACGTGCCCCGTGCCGCGCCAGTAGTAGTCCATCGCCGCGAACGCGAAGGGGGCCTCCGCCTCCGCCGCGGAACACTGCACGGTGATTTGACAGAGCGCGTCCAGGTAGATGCGCAGCGGGGGGAAGTGCTCGAGCCCGTGATGCGCCAGCACCGCGCCCAGCGGCCGGCCCAGCCAGCGCGCGAGCGGCGCATACGTCCACGCGCGCCCCGTGTGCCGCAGCAGGGACTTCACGTTCAGCGGGGGCAACAGGTCCGGATCATCGAACAGGGGCCACAGCGCGTCGGCCGCCCTCGCCTGGAGCCCGAAGAAGCGCCGCAGGGGCTCCACCGGCGCGCCCGGCATGGCGAGGAAGGCGTCGATGAGCCGCGCCCGGTCCCGGTGCACGGGCAGCCGCAGCCCCGGCGCGCGCATCTCCACCAGCGGATCCAACCAGTCCACCGTCACGTCCAGCGAGTCCTCGCGGATCCACCGGCCGAAGAGCTGATGCGCGTCGAAGCCGGAGAACAGCGTGGCGCCGGACTCGAAGCCGTAACCACCACGGCGGAAGGTGCTCGCACAGCCGCCCGGGTAGTTGAGGGCCTCGCACAGCGCCACGCGAGCGCCCCGGCGACACAGCTCCCGCGCCGTGGCGAGTCCACCGAATCCCGCGCCCACCACCACTGCGTCGTACCAGGTGTCCGACATCGCGCTCGTGAAAGGGACCGGCACCGGAAGCGGGCCGGGGGAGGCCCGCTCCATCCGGTGCCGGTATCGCGCACATGGCCAGGCGCGACAGGAAGTTCCTAACGGGCGCGCCTTCCCATCGCGAACCTTTTCCCCTGTCCCCAGGGGGCAGGCGTCCGGGCGCTTTCACTGGCGGACACCCGGGACCTACCGGGGCATCCGGAGGTTGATGTTGAACGTGTACGACACGTTCACCGGGCGGCCCTGGAACGTCATCGGCTGATACCGCCGCGAATAGAGCGCGGAGAGCACGGCGTCATTCATGTGCGGCAGACCCTTGATGATCCGGCAGTCCCGCACATTGCCTTCCGCGGTGATGACGCACTTCGCGGTGACCACGCCCTCCACGCCCGCAAGCTGCGCTTCCCGCGTGTAGCCGAACTGCGCTCCGCTCAGCATCTGCGGCCGGGACATGCCGGCTCCGAAGGCGACCACGTCCGTGCCCGTGGGGGCCTGGGACGGGAGGTCCGGCACCCCGATGGCGCCGATGGGGCTGGTGCTGTTCGGATCCCCGTCCGGGTCTCCCACCGGCTCCGTGGAGTCCGTGCCCGTGGTCGCGTCCGTGGTCGTCGCGTCCGCCACCGACGTCGGCTCCGGCGTGGTGTCCGGCTTCGGCTCCGGGAGCGTGGTGGGCATCGGCCGGGGGTTGCGCGGGATGCGGTCGGTGCGCGGCTTGGGCTTCGGGGCCGCCGGGGTGGCGGCGGCCGGCTTTGGCTGCGCGGCCTGCTTCACGCCCTTGCGGATGGCGGGCTGGCGGAAGACGATCGTCGGCTCCACTTCGACGGGCTCGGGCGGACGCCCGGAGATGAAGAGCACCAGGCCCAGGAGCCCCGCGTGCACGCCGATGGACACCCACGCGCCCGTGCCGAACCGTCCCGAGCGCAACCCCCGCCGTTCGATGACCGACTCAAACATCTGCCCGCCTCCTGGTTGGGGTGGACGCTCCAGGCGTCCCGTCCCCACAAGAGGCAACCTACGGAGTCGCGCCCCCCGAAGGGCCGCCAGCGCTCCATGTGTTCGTCATGGTTGTGTCATGACGGCGAAGCACCCGGGACCTCCATGCGGTAGCCCACGCCGCGCAGCGTGTGGATGGTGAAGCCGGACACGCTCGTCCACCCGAGCTTCTTCTTCAGGTTGGACACGAAGTTGTCCACCGTGCGCGGATCCACGATGACGTCGCGGCCCCACACCGCGTCCAGGATTTCACCCCGGGGCAGCGCGCGGTCCCGGTGGCGCAGGAGGAAGGCCAGCAGGTCGAACTCCGTGCGCGTCAGGTCCACCTCGCTACCGTCCGCCCGCAGCACCGCCCGCCGGCCCAGGTCCAGCGTGAAGGCGCCGAACGTCATCACCTGCGGCGGCGCCGTGCCCGCCCGGCGCACCAGCGCCCGCACGCGCGCGAGCAGCTCCCGCAGCCGGTACGGCTTGGTGAGGTAGTCCTGCGCGCCCGCCTCGAAGCCGCGCACCAGGTCGTCCTCCAGCGAGCGCGCGGTGAGCATCAGCACCATGCTCTTGACGCCCTCGGAGCGCAGCCGGCGGCAGAAGCTGTAGCCGTCCTCGCCCGGCAGCATCACGTCCAGGATGAGCAGATCATACGCGCGCCCCTGGAGCAGCGGCCCCGCGTCCTTCGCGGACGCGGCGTCCGCCACCTCGTAGCCCTCGTCGCGCAGGTTGTCGCGCAGGCCCAGGCGCAGGTTGGCGTCGTCCTCGACGATGAGGATGGAGGGGCGGGTGGTGGGGGGCGGCGTCATCGTCATCGGCGCGTCTCGGGAAAGGTCAGCGCGAAGGTGGTGCCCTCCGGGCTGGAGGAGGCAATCTGGATGCTGCCCTGGTGCAGGCCCATGATTCTGCGGCACAGCGCCAGCCCCAGGCCACTGCCGTGCACCTCCGGCCCGGTCGTCGTCAGCCGGTAGAAGTCGTCGAAGACGCGCTCCCACTCCTCCTGCGGGATGCCCAGGCCGTTGTCGCTGAAGAGCACCGTGACGCCGAAGCCCGGCTGCGGGTACGCGCGCACGGTGAGCACCACCGGGCTGCGCTGGTTGTACAGACACGCGTTGCGTCCCAGGTTGGCGAACAGCATCCGCACGAGCGACGCGTCCGCGTCCAGCTCCACGTCGTCCACCTCCGAGCGCAGCTCCACCGGCACCTGCACGGCATCCAGCAGGTCGTCGCGCAGCGTGCCCACCGCCTCCTCCAGCCGGAAGCGCGTTGGCCGCAGGGCCCACCGCCCCTTGTCGATGCGGTTGAACGACAGGATGTTCTCCACGAGGAAGTGGAGCCCCTCCGCCGCGCGCACGATGCGGGTGGGGTAGTCCCCGGCCTCGGGGCTGTGGCCCAGCCTGCGCTCCAGCGTCTCCCCCAGCAGGCGGATGGACGCCAGCGGCGTGCGCAGCTCGTGGGAGACGGTGGACACGAAGTCGCTCTTCAGCTCCACGAAGCGGTACTTGCGCTGCTGGGCCACCACCGCCAGCGCGGCGATGGCCGACGCGAGCGCGCCGCACACCGCCACCAGCAGCGTCTTGAGCCCGTAGCGCGCCTCGATGTCCGCCTCCGCCGCGGCCCACCCGGGCATGGCCACCTCCAGGCCCGGCGAGGACAGGGGCCGCACCACGCCCGCGGGCCGCAGCCGCACCACGCCGTCCTTCGTGATGAGGTCGCGCGCGCGCAGGTCCTTCGTCAGCTCCGCCAGCAGCGCGCCCAGGTCCACCGCCAGCCCGCGCACCAGCTCCGTGCCGGGCTCCACGTACCACTGCTCGCCCAGCAGCGAAGGCTCCTGGACGGACTCCGGCAGCACCAGCGCCCCGGCGCCCGCTTCCTGGACGCGGGCCTGGAACGCGTCGCTGGGCTCCTCCAGCTCCTGGCTCAGCGCCACGATGCGCGCCTGGAGGAAGTCGAAGTCGGCCCGGGTGAGCCGGGGCCGCGCGCGCAGCAGATCCCTTTGCAGGCCCGCGCCCCGCGTCATTCCGCCCAGCTCCTCCGGGAGGCCCTCGCCCACCAGCGCGCGGATCAGCGGCGGCGTGTCCTCCCCCCGTCGCAGGCGCTCCACCACCAGCAGCGTGAAGGGCAGCTCCTCCTGGGTCGTCAGCGGATGATCCGCGTGGTAGCGCAGCAGGGCCTCCACCGCCGCGCCCGTGCGCGCGTCGCTGCCGGTGTCCAGGGCGGCCTCCACCGCGCGCAGCCGCGTCAGCCGCTCCTGCCAGGGGGGCGGAACGGGGCCCTGCGCCAGCGCCTGCGCCAGCTCTTCGTAGGTGGCCCTCGCGGGGGCCGCGCCGCCGTCCCGGGGCCAGTCCACGCGCGGCAGGAACTGGTGGCCGCGAAAACGCAGGTAGAAGCCCTCCGCGGGCAGCAGCGGATCCCCCATGGCCGCGTTCAAGGCGGGCAGGTGCTGCTTCATGCGCTGATCCAGCGTGGTGCGCAGGGCCTCCGACGCGAGCAGCTCCAGGGCCTCACGGCGGGAGCGCACCTGGGCGCGCGCGTCCTCCCGCTCCTGGGTGAAGATGCGCTGGAGCGTCACCAGGCCCCAGCCGAGGGCCAGCAGCCCACAACCCAGGGCCATCAATGTGGGCAGGAGTCGGCGCAGCATTCGCGTCCGTCCGGACTGTAGCAGTGTCGGAGGGAATACGGGCTCCTGGCCCGAAGGATGAATAAATAGGGAGACGTCCGCGTCCCCTCCGGGGTCTGGAGATTGGAGACGAAGTCATGGGTTCTCGATGGTGGCTCTGTTTGGTGGTCGGCCTGGCCTCCCAGGGAGCGTCCGCGCAGACCGCGCCGGTCGCCGCGGATGACTGGGGAGATGATGCGTACGTCGAGCAGGCGCAGGCGGACGACTCCGGGCCCATCGCGCCGAGCGCTCCTCCCGACATGCCAGCCGAGACGCCGACCGCCCGGCCCTACGCCGGCGCGGTGTGGACGTCCGGCCACTGGTACTGGGACGGCGACCAGTGGCTCTTCAAGTCCGGCGGCTGGGTGGAGCGGATGCCCGGCTACCAGTACGTCAACGGCTACTGGGCCCAGGACGGCGACGTGTGGCGCTGGGTGTCCGGCGGCTGGGCGCAGCAGGGCTCCGACGACGTGGAGATCCCCGTGGAGGTCGCCAGCGAGGACGTGACGGCGACCCAGGCGCCTCCGGCCCTGCGCGTCGAGGTGCGCCCCGCGGCGCCGGCCGTCAACTACACGTGGGCTCCGGGCTACTGGTACTGGGGCGTCAACGGCTACGAATGGGTGGAGGGCTCGTGGATGGAGCCTCCGCGTCCGGGCCTCGTGTTCGTGTCACCGCGGTGGATCCGCCGCGGCCCGTCCTACGTGTTCGTCGGCGGCGGCTGGGGGTGGGGTGGCTCGGTGCGCGTCGCCGTCCCCGTGTACCGCCACGCGCACATCGCCTTCTCCTTCGGGCGTCCCAATCCGTTCCTGCGCACCTGGTACCGCTACCCCGGCGTGTCGTGGCGCTACTACGGCTACGGCCACAGCCGCTACCACCATGACCGCTACCGCCCGGGGTACCACGGCCGGCAGAACGGCTACGGCTACGGCTACGGCCGCCCGGGTTCCGGTGGCTACCGCTCGCATCCGGCGTCGCCGGGGCCGCGCAACGGCGGCCGGGGCAACGGCAACGGCCGTCCCGGCAACGGCGGCTATCACCAGCAGTCCGGTGGCCGCTCCGACGATGGGCGTCCTTCGAGCGGCGGCGGCTGGAACTCCGGTCCCCGTTCGCCTCCGGGCGGCACCGGCTCCGGCGTGCGTCCTCCGTCGGGCGGGTCCAAGTCCAACGGTTGGGGTGGCGGCTCCGGTGGCGGGCGCAACTCGAGCAGCAACAGCTCCGGCGGCGTCCGCCAGACGAACGGCGGCGGCGGCGGCTGGGGCGGCGGCTCCGGTGGCGGGCGTCCTTCGGGCGGCCGTGAGTCCGGCAGCGTCCAGCCCTCCAAGGGCGGCTCCGGCGGCGGTTGGGGTGGCGGCTCCGGCGGTGGGCGTTCGTCGGGCGACCGTTCTTCCAGCGGCTGGGGCGGTGGTGGCTCCAGCGTCCGCTCGGCCAGCAGCGGCGGCTCCAGCTCCAGCGCCAGCGGTCGGGGCGCGGGGGGACGCGGCTCCGGCGGTGGCGGCTGGGGTGGTGGCAGTGGCGGTGGCAGCCGCGGTGGCGGCTCCCACGGCGGCGGCAATGGCGGCGGCGGTTGGGGCGGTGGCGGTCACCGCTGACGCTGTCCGGTGGGCCGGCTCAGACCTCGACCTGGCCCATCAACCACGCCTCCAGTTCGCCCAGCTCCCGCTCCTGCGCCGGATGGCGGGAGCGGGCCTCGGCCACGGCCTGCCGCATCCCGTCGCGGCTGTGCGGCTTGCCGACGAGCGCTCCCTGCAGGTCCTGCACGAGGTCCGGGTAGAGCGCATCCGAGAAGACCTGCGCCCGCGTGACATGGCCGTTCTCCGCGTCGACGTGGACCTCGAAGAAGCCCCAGGACAGGTACTCCACCATCTGGTGGCTGAAGCGGGGCGCGTTGCCGAAGCGCCAGTCCCATGATGCGTAGTGGTCGAAGGTGCGCTTGAGCGACGGCTGGCTTTCGAGGAACGACGGCTCCAGCAGCTCCGGCTCCGCGGTCGCCCCGTGGAAGTCGCAGAACGCGCCGATGAGCGCCTTCACCAGCGCTTCGTGCGAGGCCTCCGGCTGGACGTCGCGCAGGTTCATCACCCGCGAGCGCACCGACGCGCTGCCCTTGGACTCCAGCTTCTTCGGGTGCGGCGTGAGGTAGTTGGCCAGCCGTGAGAGGTCCGCGCCGATGAGGAACGTGCCGTGGTGGAACGCGCGGTCCTTCGTCTCGCGGTACGCGCTGCCGCTGATCTTCCGGGGCCCGTCCTCCAGCGGAATCACCAGGTCGTTGCGCCCGGACGCCTGCGCCTTCACGCCCAGGCGCGACAGCGCGTCGAGCAGGATGGTGACGTTGGCCGTCTTGTTGTAGCCCTCCTTGGCGGACAGGAAGGTGAAGCAGGTGTTGCCCAGGTCGTGGAACACCGCGCCGCCGCCGCTCGTGCGCCGCGCGAGGAAGACCTTGTCCTCCTCCATGCGCGTGAGGTTGCACTCGGACCAGGGGTTCTGGTTGCGCCCGATGACGACGGTGTTGTCGTTGCGCCACAGGAAGAGCGTCTGCGCGCGGGTGTCCAGCTCGCGGAAGATCCAGTCCTCCGTCGCGAGGTTGAACCAGGGGTTGTAGGTCTCCGACAGGAGGATGCGGACGCGCGGTGCTTGAGACATGGCGCGGAGCATAACCGTGGGGCGGCCGTCCTCCAGGGGACATCCGCCAGGGCCCGGAGGGTGATGGCCTCCGGGCGGGGGGGCCCGGACACTCGCGTCCTGGCGGGGCGCGCGACGTCGGGCGCGCCGGGAGGGCGGACCATGCGCACGACGTTTTCCCTGTCGCGTCCCCAGGCGGACGGGCCGGTGGTGCTGTGGGGCGGGGGACTGCCGTCCGGCAGCCTCAAGTACCTCACCTTCGCGCGCTACCTGGCCGCGCTGCCGCCGGGCTCGCGCGGGCTGGTGGAGCTGTCCGGGGCGTCGAGCGCGCTGGCGCTGGACGTCCTGGGCCGCGAGCGGGGCCTGCCCACCGTGGCGCTGACGGACGCGGCGGGAGAGGCGTACCTGCGCGCCCATGGCTTCCAGGGGCAGGTGCGCCACGCGGACTCGATGGCGCGGCTGTGGGAGCAGGCGCTGGCCTACGAGCGCGAGGGCTGGTGCTGGCCCCGACAGCTCTCCAACACCGCGCTGGTGGCGTGCGTGGAGTCCTGGGCGTCGGGCCTGCGTGCGCTCGTGCGCGAGCGCTTCCCGAAGGTCCAGCGGGTGGTGTGCGGCTTCGGCACGGGCGCGACGCTGGTGGGCCTGACGCGCGTCTTCACGCTGGGCGGCTTCACCGTCACCGGCCTGCAACCCGCGCCGGGACAGCCGCTGCCGGGCTGGCGCACGTGGGCCCACCAGAACCTGGGCCCGGAGGACCTGTTCTTCGCGCACCACCAGCGCATCCCGCTGGACACCGCGGGCCCCGCGTCCGACAGCTTCACCGCGCTCCTGGAGTGGGCCCGGCGACAGCCCCAGCCGGAGCAGGTGCTCGTCATCGCGCACAGCGCCCGTGAGGAGGCCTGCGCCCGGGCTTGAGCCCGGCGCTACCCGTGCAGGGCCTGGAGCCGCGCCTCCACGGCCGCCATCCCTTCATGCGGGAAGGCGGGCACGTGTGACAGCTCGCGCGCGCCCAGCCGGAGCAGCGCCCGCGCGAGCCCCGGCGAGTCCCCCTGCATCGCGCGGGCGAGCTCACCCCCGGGCCCCGGGTACACCCGCTCCACGCGCCGCAGCGGATCCAACCCGTCCAACACGGAGGCCTCCGGCGCGGGGACGTGGCGGGCCAGCAGGAGGCAGAGCAGGCGCGCCGCCTCGTCGAGCCGCGACCTCCCGCTGAGCACCTCTCCGCGCGCGTGGCGCCCCAGGCCCACCAGCACCTGCGTGAGCCATTGCCCGAACAACCACGCGTCGTCCGGCGCCGCGCCCTGGAGCTCCCGCGCCGTGGCCCGGGCGCGCTCTTCCATCCGCGCGGCCACGTCACCCCGGTCCAGCAACACGCGGTAGCGGTTGACGCGCGCCAGGGACAGCTCCTCCAGGTCGAACACCGCGAACTCCAGCAGGTGCCCGTCGCGGTAGACGACCTTCACGCCGTGCGCCGTCTCGCGGAACGTGTGTGAAATCGCCTCCGCGCGCGGCAGCCAGCCCCGCTCCTGTCTCAATGTTTCAGCGTGTCCCGGCTCCGCGATGGCGAAGAAGTCATGGTCGCTGAAGTCATCCGGCAGGTAGTCCCGCGCCGCCATCGAACCCAGCGCCACGAGCCCCCGGAACCGGCCATCCGCCCCAGCCCTGCGCGTCAACTCCGTGGTGAACCCCTGATAGGTCGCGGCGTCCATGGTGTGCTCCTCGGGAAGGCTCGCGCAGGGGGCCATCCCAACGCAGGGCGTTGTATTTGTGATGCGGTGCGTTGTCTTTTCGTGGCGCAATGTGTCGCAGGGGCGGGGCAGGCAACCCCTGGCGTCTGGCTTGACCCGGAGCTGACATGCTTTCCCGTTAAGTCAGGGGCCGGCTTGCTTTCTCTCAGTGTCTCGCTTTATGGGCTGATTCGCGGGTCAATCCCCTGACTGTCCCGCCCTCCCACCAGGAGCCTGTATGCGAAACGCTGTCCGGACCCTCGTTCTGGCCGTCGCGGTTCTTGCCCTCTGGGCGCAGCCTGCCCGCGCGGATACGTACACGCAGACGAAGTACCCCATCGTGCTGGCGCACGGCATGGCGGGATTTGATTCGTTGTTTGGCGTGCTCGACTACTTCTACGGCATCGAGTCCAACCTGAAGTCGGGCGGCGCGAAGGTCTACATCACGCACGTTCCGCAGTTCAACACGAGCGAGGCGCGCGGCGAGGCGCTGCTCGCGCAGGTGCAGGACGTGCTCGCGCGCTCCGGCGCGAAGAAGGTGAACCTCATCGGCCACAGCCACGGCGGCCTGGACGTGCGCTACGTGGCGGCGGTGCGGCCGGACCTGGTCGCGTCGGTGACGACGGTGGGCACGCCGCACAAGGGCGCGGACCTGGCGACCTACCTGCGCTCGAACATCCGCAACGGTTCGTTCACGGAGGGCGTGCTGTCCTACTTCGCCAACAACCTGGGCCTGGTGCTGGGCCTGCTGTCCGGCCACACGCAGTCGCAGAACGCGATTGGCGCCCTGGAGGCGCTGTCCGCGACGGGCGCGTCCAAGTACAACGCGAAGTTCCCGGCGGGCCTGCCCACCTCTTCTTGCGGCACCGGCGCGGCGACGGGTCCCCAGGGCCAGCGCTTCTACTCCTGGTCCGGCACGGATCCCTTCACCAACGTCTTCGACGCGTCCGACTACGCGATGAAGCTGTCGTCGTTCTTCTACAGCGAGTCCAACGACGGCCTCGTGGGCCGCTGCAGCTCGCGCTTCGGCACGGTGATTCGTGACAACTACGACATGAACCACCTGGACGAAGTGAACCAGGTGCTCGGGCTGACGGCCTTCTTCACCGACCCGAAGTCCGTCTTCCGCAGCCAGGCGAACCGGCTGAAGAACGCCGGCCTGTAGTCCCCGGAGCGCCCCGCCATGAAGAGCCGCGCCGTCATGCTCGTGGTCGCGCTGTGCGCCCTCCTGGGTGCCGGCGTCTTCTCGTGGTGGAAGGTCCGGGCGGTGGAGTCGCCCGGACCCGAAGTCCCGCCGTCTCCCGGCGCCGTCACCCAGGGCCCGCGCGCGCCGCTCGCCGGTGCGCCCGCCCCGGGTGTCGCTGGCGCCCCCACGCCGCCGTCCCCCGGCGCCGCGCTGCCGTCCCTGCCGGGCTCGCTCCAGGACACCCAGGAGGATGGCGCCGTCTTCGTGGATGCGTCCGGGCACCTGGTGCCGAACCCGGACCTGCTGCGCCTGTTCAACTACTACCTGTCCGCGACGGGCGAGGAGTCCCCGGCCCTCATCCGCGAGCGCATCCTCGCGTCGCTGCGGGCGAAGAAGCTGCCCCCGGCCGCCATGGACGAAGCGGTGCAGGTGCTGGACGACTACCTGTCCTATCTGGAAGCGGCCCGGTCGCTGGCGCGCACGCGCTCCGCCGCCACGATGGACACCGCCGAGCGCCTGGAGGCCCTGCGCAAGCTGCGCCGCGAGCACCTGGGCGGCAGCGCCGAAGGCATGTTCGGCCAGGAGGAGGCGGTGGACGCGGTGGCCGTGGAGCGGCTGAAGCTCCAGAAGGACGCGTCGTTGACGGCCGCCGAGCGCGAGCGGCGCATCGCCGCCCTGGAGGAGCGCCTGCCGCCGGAGGTGCGCCAGGGCCGCGAGGAGGCCGTGCGCCCGCTGCGGCAGCGGGCCGTGGAGCAGGAGCTGCTGGCCGGGGGCGCGACGGCGGAGGACCTGCACCAGCACCGGCTGTCCACCGTGGGGCCAGAGGCCACGGAGCGGCTGGAGGCCCTGGACCGGGAGCGCGCCCAGTGGACGCAGCGGCTGGCGGACTTCCGCGCGAAGCGCGAGGCGCTGGGCCGCACCCAGCCGGATCCAGCCCTGCGTCAGGCCGCCGTGCAGCGGCTGCTCTTCGACTCGTTCACCCCGGAGGAGCGCCTCCGGGTGGAAGCCTCGGAGGCCATCGAAGCGGCCTCCGGAGGCGGGTGAGGCGGAGGTTCAGGCAATCCTGAACGGCTTCAGCTCGGAGACCTCTTCGAGCAGCAGCGGCTGCGCGTGCAGGTACGCGGTGGTGCGGCGCTTCTGGTCGATGTCGTCGAACACGCGCTGCACCTGCTGCGGCGTGAGGCCCATCTCGGCGGAGACGTCCTCGGGCGTGACGCCGTGGTTCTTCGCCCAGAGGATGAGGTCCAACTGGGAGTAGTGCACGGAGAAGTAGAAGTCCTCCTGTGACTGCTCCAGGCTGAACGTGTCCGTGGTGGGCTCGCGGTTGAGGATGCCGTCGATGACGCCCAGGTGCCGCGCCAGCTTGTACGTCTGCGTCTTGTAGAGGCTGGCGATGGGCTTCACGTCCGCGGCGCCGTCGCCCAGCTTCACGAAGAAGCCCTGATCATACTCCAGGCGGTTGGGCGTGCCGGACGCGGCGAAGTTCAGCCGGTCCGCGTGGAAGTACTCCATCATCTTGCGCACGCGCTGCTTGAAGTTGGTGGCGGCGACAATCTGCACGTAGGCCTGCGGCGTGAGGCGGAAGCGCTGCTCCTGCCCGTCCACCTGCACCACCACGTAGAAGACGTTGAGGGCGTCCGTGTTCAGCCGGTCGCCGTGCATGACGATCTTCCACTTCATGTCCGGCTGGAAGTCGGGGAACACCGACCGCACCGCCGCGTCGCGCTGCGAATAGCACCCGGCGGCGTCCAGCACGGGCGCGATGTCGTGGAGCGTGTGCTGGATGCCCAGCTTCTCGCAGAGCTCGCGGCCCAGCTTGGAGGACAGCCCGCTGGAGTCGCGCTCCGGCAGCAGGATGCCGAAGACGCGGTCGGGGCCCAGCGCGCGCACCGCCAGCGCCGCGACGCACGCGGAGTCGATGCCGCCGGAGACGGCGACCACGAGCCCGCGCTTGCGCAGCTTCTTGAGCACCGCCTCCTTCAGCCCGGCCGACAGCGACGCGGCCTTGGCCTCCCAGTCCAGTTCCAGCACCTGCTTGGAGAACTTCATCGTCACGACCTCGGTCCAGGGGAAGTAAGTGAAGACAGCACGCGCGTGCGCAGGTCGGCCTTGAGCACCTTGCCGGTGGGGCCGCGCGGGAGCGCTTCGGTGAACAGCACGTGGCGGGGCACCTTGTGGGCGGGCAGGGCGTCGCGGCAGAAGCGGCGCAGGTCGTCCTCCTTCGGCGTGGCGTCCGGCTTCAGCACCACCGCCGCGCACGCCGCCTCGCCGCCCAGGTCGTCCGGCACGCCCACCACCGCGACCTCCAGCACCGCCGGGTGGCGCGCGAGCACGTGCTCCAGCTCCGCGGGGCTCACCCGGTGGCCGCCCACCTTGAGGATCTCCTTCGCGCGGCCCACCAGGAAGAAGAAGCCGTCCGCGTCCCGCCACGCCAGGTCGCCCGTCCACAGCCAGCCGTCGCGGAGGATGGCGGCGGTGTCCTCGGGAGCGCCCAGGTAGCCGGGCGTCACGTTCGCGCCCTTCGCGACGAGCTGGCCCACCTCGCCGTCCGCGAGCGGCGTCCCGTCCTCCGAGACCACCGCCAGCGTCACGCCGGGGATGCCCTGCCCGATGGAGCCCGCCTTGTCGGTGGCGCGCGAGGGCGGCAGGTAGCTCAGCCGCGCGGTGGCCTCCGTCTGGCCGTACATCACGAAGAGCTCCGCCGGGTGGAAGGCCTCCCGCGTCCAGCGCACCGTGTCCGGCGACATGCCGCCACCCGCCTGGGTGACGTAGCGCAGCGCGAGCTTCGACAGCGAGTCGGAGGCCGCCTGGCGCCGCAGCAATTCGAAGGTGAGGGGCACGCCCGCGAAGCCGGTGCACGCCTCGGTGGCCAGGGCCTCCAGCACGACCTGGGGGTACATGAAGCGCGGATCCAGGAACACGGAGCCGCCCGTGAGCAGGTGCGTCTGCAACACGCTCTTCCCGTAGCAGTAGTGCAGCGGGAGGATGAGCATGGCGCGATCTCTCGCCGTCAGGCCCAGGTACTCCACGATGGAGCGCGTGTTCGCCGCGATGTTGGCGAACGTCTGCACGACGCCCCGGGGCGTGCCCGTGCTGCCGGACGTGTAGACGATGGACGCGGGCGCACCGGGCGGGAGGGAGGGCAGGGCGGCCAGGGCCGCGGAGGCCGCGTCCGGATCCACCGCGCCGTCCTCCTGCACCCACGCGCAGGCCGCGGGCGCGAGCAGTCCGCGCAGGCGTTCGGGAGGCCGCGAGCCGTGCACCACGAAGAAGTGGGTGAGCGTGGCGCGGCCCGTCCAGCGGCGGGCGTCCTGACCGAAGATGACCGCGTGCCGGGCCCCCGTCTGCGCGAGGATGCCCTCCAGCGCGTCCGCGCCCACCTCACGGTCCAGCTCCACCGCGCACGCCCCCAGCGCCTGCACCGCGAGCCCCGCCACGGCCGCCGCGCAGCCCAGCGGCAGGGCGATGAGGACGCGCGCCCCGGGCTCCACGCCCGCGTCCCGCAGGTGCCCCGCCAGCGCCAGCATCCGGGCTTCGAGCTGGCCGTAGGTGAGCCGGGCCCACGGAGAGTCCACCGCCGGAGCGTCAGGGGTCGCCTCCGCGTGGGCGCGCACCCACGACGGCGCGGTGTCCGCCCGGGCGCTCACGCAACCTCCAGCCGCACGGCGTCCACGTCCGCCTGGGGCACCGCGCGCGGGGTGAGGAAGTGATGGGCGAGCAGCTGCGTGGACGCCACGGCGAACAGGGCCATGGTGTCCGCCTCGCTCTCCGCGGAGTTGGGCGCGCGCAGCTTCGCCACCAGCCGCTCCACCTTGCGCGCGTCGAAGACGCCCGTGGCGGCCACCGCCTCCGGCGCGAGCAGCTCGCGCGCCCAGGCCGGGGCCTCCGGTCCCACCAGCGCGCCCGCGATGGGGGCGCGGTAGGGGAACTTGCTCCGCTCCAGGATGGAGGCCGGCACCCGGCCGCGCGAGAAGCGCTTGAGCAGGTGCTTCTCATCCAGGCCGCGCAGGCGCAGGCGCTCCGGCACGCGCGCGGCGAACTCCATCACGCCCGTGTCCAGGAACGGGAAGCGCCCCTCCACCGCGTTGCCCAGCAGCATGCGGTCGCCCTGCGCGGACAGCAGGTAGCCCGACAGCAGCGTGCGCGCCTCCAGGTACTGGGCCCGCGCCAGGGGACGCCACCCGGCCACGGCCTTCGGCACCGACGCCAGCACCGACGCCACCGGATCCTCGTCCGCCACCCGCGCGGCGAACTCCGGCGCCAGGAAGCGCAGGATGCGGCCGCTGTTGCCCCAGCGCACCAGGTGCGAGAACGCCAGCGCGTCCGGCGTCTCCAGGCCCTGCCCGAAGAACTCGCGCAGCAGCTCCACGCTCTGCTGGCTCACCGACAGGGTGGGGTAGAGCTTGCGCAGGAGCAGGGGCCGCAGCTTCGACTCCGGCTGGCGCGCCCAGAACTGGCGCACCTTCGTCTCCTTGAAGAGGTCGTAGCCGAGGAACATCTCGTCCGACCCTTCACCCGTCAGCACCACCTTGATGCCGTGGTCGCGCACCCAGCCGCTCAGCCGCAGGAAGGGCGCGGGCGCGGAGCGCATCATGGCCTGTTCGGCGTGGAGGATGACGCCCGGGACCAGCGCGCCAATGTCCCCGTCGCGCATCTCCACGACGTGGTGCTCGGTGCGAAGCTGCTCGGCGACCGTCGCCTGGTGCGTGCGCTCGTCGAACCTCGCGTGCGCGAAGCCCACGGAGAAGGTGCGCAGCGTGCCCCCCAACTGCTCCTGGGCCAGCGCGCACAGCAGGCTGGAGTCCAACCCGCCCGACAGGTACGCGGCCACCGGCACGTCCGCGCGCAGCCGCAGCCGCACGGCCCGGTCCAGCACCGCGCCCAGCTCCTCCAGCAGGCGGGGCGCGTCCGGCGCGTCCGGCGTCACGCCGAAGTCCAGGTCCCAGTAGCGCTGGAGCGTCAGCAGCCCGTCCTGCCACTTCGCGGTGTGCGCGGGCGGCAGCAGCGACACGCCCTCGAAGGAGGTGCGCGGCGCCACCGGCGCCCAGAGCTGGAAGGTCTGCTTGAGGCCCCGGGCATCCAGCGCGGGCGCGACGAGCCCGCTGGCGAAGAGCGCCTTCGCCTCCGAGGCGAACGCCAGCTGGCTGCCCGGAAGCGCCGCGTAGAACAGCGGGCAGATGCCCACCCGGTCGCGCGACATCCAGAGCGCGCGGTCGCGGGGGTCCCACAGGGCGAAGGCCCACTGGCCCTCGAAGCGGCGCACGCAGTCGATGCCCCACGTCAGGAAGGCCGCGAGGATGACCTCCGTGTCGGAGCGCGTGCGGAAGGCGTACGCGCCGGACAGCTGCTCCCGCAGCTCGACGTGGTTGAAGATCTCCCCGTTGAAGACGACGGTGAGGCCCGTGGCCTCGTCGCGCATCGGCTGGTGGCCGGTGGCGAGGTCCACGATGGACAGCCGCGCGTGCCCCAGCGCGACGCCCTCCAGCAGCAGGGCCCGCTGCGCGTCCGGGCCCCGGTGCCTGATGCTGGCCGTCATCCGGCGCAGCCGCTCGGCGTGCATCGCCGGAGCGGTGTCCGCGTCCGCCGCGAAGGTGAAGCCCGCGATGCCGCACATGGTGGACTCAGCTCGCCTTCGACAGCGCCTGCTTGCGGCCCACGAACGCCACCACGCGCGTCAGCGAGTCCAGGTTCTCCGGCACCAGCTCCTTGTCGTCCAGCTTGACGTGGAACTCCGACTCGATGAAGGCCACCAGCTCCATCATGCCCGTGGAGTCGATGAGGCCCTTGCGCAGGAAGGAGTCGTCGTCACCGAAGTCGTCCACGAAGAAGGTGTCGACGATGAAGGTGCGAAGCGTGTCACGCGTGCTCATGGGTGGATCCTGTCTGGCGCTGGGGTGTGGAAGGACGGTGCTGGAAATGACGCACCCGGCGCGGTTTGTTGGGCGCCGGGCGACGGGACGGGGACGGGCTCAGGCGCCGCTGGCTTCGCGGGCCACCAGGTCCAGGCTCATGCTGCGCGCCGGGTTGCCCATGGCGAGCGAGTCCGGCGGCACGTCCTGTGAAACGATGCTGCCGGCGGACACCACCGAGCGCGCGCCGATGCGCACCCCCGGCAGCAGGATGGCGCCGTGGGCCACCCAGACGTCGTCCTCGATGATGATGGGCGCGATGCGCTGGCCGTCCCGGTCGCTCACGCGCACGAACGACGCGAACATGCACCGGGCGCCAATCTGCACCGACTCCCAGGCCTCCAGCGACACGCCGTAGTTGAACTGGGACTGCGCGCCCACCACCAGCCGCGCGTTCTCGTAGCAGACCACCGACGTGGGCAGCATGCCGCCCAGGAACGTCAGCTTGTCCCCCAGCTCCGCGTGGCCGTCGTTGCGCGCCGCCACCGGGCCATACGCCGCCACGCCCTGGCCCACCCGGAAGGCCCGGAAGAGCCACCGCGCCCGCGCGACGCCCACGGCCCGCTCCGCGCGGGGGAACACCTCCGTGCGCACCACCTGGAGGCCCGCGCGCACCGCCTGCGCGGCCTCCGCCGGGGAGGGGATCCCGGGCCTCATCGCGCCACCTCGCGCCGCAGCGCCCGGGCCGGCGAGCCGCCCACCGTCACGCCCGGCGGGATGCGGCGGGAGATGACCGTGCCGGACGCCACGCTCGCGCCCTTCTGCAGGTGGGTGCCCGGCAGCAGGATGGAGCGGCTGCCCACCGTGACGCCTTCCTCCACCACCAGCGGCGTCGACTTGGGCCGCTCGTGCCGGTTGCCGCGCAGCGGGTGGTACATGTTGTCCAGCAGCTTGCACCACATGCCCAGGCGGCTCCGCGCGCCCAGCACCACGTAGGACTGCGCCTCGATGGAAGTGCCGCCCTCGATGGTCACGTCGTCTTCAATCACGATGCGAGCCCCCTGCTGCGCATGCAATTCAATGGGCGCCATCCGCGCGTCGAACACCACGCGGTGGCCCACCTCGATTTCACCCTCGCCGTGAATCCAGACGCGTCCCCAGACGGTGGGGATGGCGCCCACGGACTTGCAGCGGCGCAATTTCAGCCGCGCGACGGTCGGCCCGAGGCCGAGCATCATCATCAAGGGAATGCGCATATGTCAGGGATTGGCCTTCGCGGAGTCCGGGGCCTCGCGCGGGGTCCCGGGCAGGGCGCCCAGGAAGGAGACGAGCGCGGAGGCCACGCGCGCCTGTCCCCGGGCGTTGAGGTGGCCCCCGTCGTCCGAGTACGCGGGCACCATCGCCGGGTAGGGGCGGCCATTCACGTCGAACGTCTCCGGGGTGCCATCCGCCCGGGTGGACTCCAGCGCGGCCAGGTCGAACAGCGGCTCCCTGCCGCCGTAGGTCTGGCGCATCAGCGCGTTGAAGGCCTCGCGCGACACGTTCTCCCCGACGCCGAAGACGCTCCGGCCGCGCAGCTCGTTGAGCCAGGCCTTCACCCCGCGCTGCACCGTCGTCAGGGGCGCGGTGACGTGCACGAAGGTGACGCCCGGGTGGCGCGTCTTCAGGCCCGCCAGCGTGGCGCGGTACTTCTCGAAGAGGGCCTTCGCGTCGGTGCCGCTGTTGAAGTCGATGTAGCAGAACTTCACCAACGCCACGTCCACCTGCTTCGCGAGCCCGCCGTCCAGCAGCTGCGCGAAGTGCGCGAGCTTGGTCTCCGGCTGCTCGTTCTGCCCCACCAGCGCGTGCGCGAACGTGCCGGGCGCGAGCGCCGCGGTCGCGTCCTTCACCTCCACCAGGGCGGGCGCCGGCGCGCCCGGCGTCAGGCCCCGCACCCCGTCCAGGATGTTGCCGCCCACGGACTGGTGGCCGAAGAACACGCGGCGGTGGGACAGCCGCTCCAGGCCCGCCTGCGTCACGTCTGCCTTTGCCGGTTCCGAGGCCGCCGCGCCCAGGGGCAGCGTCATGAGCAGCGCGCCAGGAAGCAGCAGGGCGCCTAATCGCGCGGGGAAGCCACGAGCGGATTGCATATGTGAACGTTTAGACCCTTCTGGAGCCGAGCGTCAAAGCCCCTGGACTCAAGGACGGATGCAGGGTCGCCAACCCACCGCACCGCATGGCGGGGCGCGCCCCAGCGGGTCGGGATTGCCCCGGAAGTCCCCTACGGGAAAGGCACTACTCGTGCGTCAGGCCGAAGAGCTGGCGCAGCCTCCCCAGGATGCGGCCGGCCTCGGGGGTGTGGTCCGGTCCGCCGCCGGAGGACAGGGCCACGGCGCGCAGCTGGTTGCGGCGCTGGGCGAGGAGGGCGGACAGCTGGCGGGCCAGCCCCGGGTAGTCGGAGAACAGGCGCGCGAAGGTGGGCCGGTCCAGCTCCAGCAGCACGGAGTCCTGGAGGGCCACCACCGTGGCGGCGCGGCGCTCGCCGGTGAGCAGCGACATCTCCCCGATGTAGTGGCCCGGCCCCAGGCGGGTGATCTCGGATTGGAGCGTGCCGGCGCGCACGCTGACCTCGCCGGAGGCCACGACGTAGAAGGTGCCGCCCTCGTCGCCCTCCTGGATGATGCGCTCGCCCTGGCCGAAGCGGCGCACGACGACCTCGCGGTGCAGGCGCTCCAGCTCCTCTGGACCCAGGGGGCTGAACAGGTCCACCTGGCGCAGCAGGTCGCGCACGGTGGTGTCCGCCAGGTCGCGCCGCTTCGCCACGGCCTCGCGGCGCACGGTCACCGTGCGCTGGGCGTGCGGCAGCTCCAGGCCCTCGCGGCGCAGCCGGTACCACAGCCGCGTGTGCAGCTCCTCCTTCACGCCGTCCGACAGCGCGAAGTCGTTGAGGAAGACGCGCACCATGTACTGCACGTTGGAGTCGGTGAAGGACACCGTGCGCGCCATGGGCGGCGGCTGGATGAGGATCTGCGGAATCTCCCGGGCCACGTCCAGCAGGGCCTGCTTCACCTGGTTGGGCGGCGCGTCCAGCGACACGCCCACCTGCACCTCGATGCCCACGGGCTCGCGGTGCTGGGTGAAGTTCTTCACGTGCTCCTTGGCCACCATGCTGTTGGGCAGGGTGATGAGCTCGCGCCGGAAGTTGGCGACGCGGATGGAGCGCCAGCCGATGTGGACCACGCGCCCGGTGTGCTCGCCGATGCGGATGAAGTCGCCCACCTCAAAGGGGCGGTCCAGCTGCAGCGACAGGCCCGCGAAGAGGTTGCCCAGCGTCTCCTGGAGCGCCAGGCCGATGACCACCGTCAGCACCGCGGACGTGGCCAGCAGGCCCGCCAGGTCCAGGTTGAGCTGGCTCTGGAGGATGGGCACCGTGGCGAGCGCGTACAGCGTGAAGTCGATGACGTCGCGGAGGATCTTCGGCGTCGTCACCGGCGAGCGCATCCGCACGAGCTTCAGCGCGAACGCCACCGCCGCGCGGATGACGCCGTAGGCGAACGTGAGCATCCAGCCCACGCTCACGGCCTTGCGCAGGCCGTTCGACGTCGTCGCCTCCGGCAGGAAGAGCGACACCAGCCGCAGCACGAGGAACGCGAGGAGCATCCGCACCGCGCCGCGGAGGTCGTCGCGCAGGTCCGGGTCGCGGGTGCTGCCGCGGATGCCCAGCAGGAGCACCATCAGGATGGTACCCGCCACCAGGGGGAGATGGCCTTCGAGGAAGTTCAGCACGCACCGTGAATCTGACCGGCCCCATGCACGGGGGTCAAGGCGGCGGTTGACGGGTGCTCGCCGAGCGGAGATACACGCCCCCATGACGCTTGCCTCGGTGCAGGGACAGCCCCGCGCGATGGACGCGCTCCAATCCGCCCTGCGGACGGGCTCGGTGCACCACGCCTACCTGTTCGCCGGGCCGGAGGGGGTGGGCAAGGAGCTGGCCGCGGTGGGGCTGGCCCAGGCCCTCACCTGCCCGGAGGCCCCGGAGGTGGGCTGCGGCAGGTGCGCCAGCTGCGTGCGCATCGCGAAGGGGCTGCACCCGGACGTCACGTACGTGATGCCGGACGACGAGCGCGTGTCGCGGGGCCTGGCCGGCCGCTCGGACTTCACCGGCACGCCCAGCCGGGAGCTGCGCGTGGAGCAGATCCGCCAGCTCCAGGAGCGCCTGGCGCTGCGCGGCCTGGAGTCGAAGCGCAAGGTGGCCATCATCGTCAGCGCGGAGCAGATGAACGTGCAGGCGCAGAACGCCTTCCTGAAGACGCTGGAGGAGCCGCCCTCGGAGACGACGCTCATCCTGGTGGCCAGCGCCATGGACCGGCTCCTGCCCACCATCCGCAGCCGGTGCAGCAAGGTGCACTTCGCCCCGCTGCCGGTGGAGATGGTCGCCGAGCACGTGCGGGAGGCGCGCAAGCTGGACGCGGACACCGCCGCCCTGGCCGCGGTGATGTCCGGCGGCAGCCTGGGCCGGGCGCTCGCGCTGGACGTGAAGGCGCTGGCGCGGCGCAAGGACGTCATCACCGCCTTCGAGGCCCTCCGGGGCAGCGACATCCCGGCCCTCCTGCGCTTCGCGGAAGGCCACGGGGGCTCGCGCGAGGACGCGGACACGACGCTGGAGCTGCTCTTGTTGTGGACGCGCGACGTGGCGCTCGCGAAGGCGGAGGCGGAGGCGGGGATGGCGAACCGGGACCTGAAGGCCCTGGCGGCGGAGGTGGCGGGGCGCACGTCGGAGGCCGCGCTGCACCGGCGCAACGCGCTCCTGGAGTCGGCGCGGGTGGCCATTGGCACCCGCAACGGCGCGCCCCGGTTGCAACTGGAGCGCCTGCTCATCGAGCTGTGCGTGGAGGGCCGTTGAGCGCGGACATGGACGAGGTGCTGGCGGAGGTGAAGGGCGGCAAGGTGTGGCCGCTGTACCTCCTATGGGGCGAGGAGTTCCTGGTCCGCAAGGGCGCCGACGAGCTGGTGAAGACCCTGGTGCCGGACGCGGCCATGGGGCTGAACCTCGCGGTGCTGGACGCGGCCTCCCCGCGCGAGGTGGCGCAGGAGCTGGCCACGCTGCCCCTGTTCCCCGGCCGCAAGGTGGTGCTCGTCCGCGACCCGGAGTTCATCGCCCCCAAGAAGGGCAAGGGCGACGCGCTGGCCAAGGCGCGCGACGCGTGGAAGGCGGGCAAGCGCAAGGAGGGCGCGCGGCGGCTGCTGGCGCTCGCGGGCCGCGCGGGCTGGGGCGTGGACCAGTTGGATCCCCGCGTGCCCGGCGCGCCCACGGTGGAGCAGTGGAAGGACGAGCTGAACGTGGACCTGGCGGAGGCGGACCTCACCTTCCTCCAGGAGGCCGCGACCTTCTGCCGGGAGGAGCGCATCAGCGCGCCGGAGGGTGACGCGTCCGCGCTGCTGGAGCTGCTGCAGAAGGGCGTGCCCCCGGGGCATGCGCTGGTGCTGGCGGCGACGGACGTGGACTCGCGCAGCCCGCTGCTCAAGTTCGCGCAGGACAAGGGCCGCCTCTTCGAGCGCAAGGTGGCCGCGCGGCACAAGGACCTGGACCTCAGTGAGATTGCCCGCGAGTTCCTGGCCCCCCTGAAGAAGAAGCTGGGGCCGGGCGCGCTGGAGGGACTGAAGGAGCGCATCGGCGGCAACATCCGGCTGCTCCAGTCGGAGCTGGAGAAGCTGGCCGTCTACTCGGAGGGGCCCACCATTGAAGCGGCGCACGTCACGCTGCTGGTGCACCACGCGCGCGAGGAGGAGTTCTTCGAATTGACGGAGGCCCTCCAGAAGCGCGAGCTGCGGGACGCGCTGTCCTACGCCGAGGACGCGATGGGGCAGGGGACGCACGCCTTGCAGCTGCTGGGCGCGGTGGCCTCCATCGTCCGCTCGCTGCTGGAGAACCACGCCTGGCTGGAGCGCTACGCCGGAGGCCAGCCGCCCAAGAACGGCCGCGACGTGGAGACGCGCATCCTGCCGAAGCTGGAGGCGGAGCTGAAGGGCACCAAGCGCAAGACGCCCAACGCCTGGGCGCTCGCGTTCGGCATGCAGGCCGCCGCGCGCTACGAGCGCCGCGAGCTGCTCAACGCCCTGGTGGCGTGCGCGGACGCGGACCTGGCGCTGAAGTCCTCCGCCAGCGGGAAGCTCGTCATCGAACGGCTCCTGTGGACGGTGTGCACCCGCGTCTGAGGACCGGCCGGGCCGGCGGCCGCGCCGTGGGACGTGCGCGGCGGGCCGGCCCTGGGGTAGAGGAGGGTCCATGGCGGACAAGCGGCGCTTCGACCTCTTCGCGGACCTCCTCGTCACGCGCTTCCCCCAGGCCACCCGCGTCTATGACGTGGCCGGTGGCATGGGGAAGCTCAACGAGTCCCTCACCCAGCGCGGGCGCACCGTCACCACCTTCGACCTGCGCCACAAGCACCTGCCGGTGAAGTACGCCCAGCGCCCCTTCACGCTGGAGGAGCCCTGCGAGGCGGAGCTGGTGGTGGGCATGCACCCCGACGGCGCCACCCGCATCATCATCGAGTACGCCGCGCGCCACGGGCTGGGCTTCGCCGTCGTCCCCTGCTGCTCCGACAACGGCATGCCCTACAAGCCGTGGATGCGGCACCTGGCGGACGTGGCCCGGGACGCGGGCATCTCGCAGGTGGAGGAGGTCGCGCTGCCCATGGACGGACGCGCCCGCGTGCTCCTGGGCATGCCGCGCTGACGACCGCGCGGCCTGAAACCCGGCGATGCTTTGCTCACCAAGAAAAAGCCGCCAAACATGGATTGCCTGAATAGAGGACACCTTCCCCGGGGACTGTCATGGATGAGGACAGCCCGCGCGGGCGTCCGGAATCCCCTGGAAGAACGGGCACTTGTCCTCCGGTGCGTAACGAATGCGTGCACATTTCAGAAGATTTACTGGGCGCCCATGTGCCAGCCCGGTTTCGATGCATTTCATTAATGCGAGGTATTCCGAGTACTTGAGGCGTTGGCCCGAAGAATGCTCAGTGGAGCGCTGCCATGGCGACACCCCCTTTCGCCTGGCAGGAGGAACCACCTTGGTTCGCACCACTCGCTTCGTTGCCGCCATGCTCGCCACCCTTCCCCTCGCCGCCTGCGGCGTCGGGGAGACGGACATCAACCCTTCGAACGATCAGCAGAAGCCGGATGAAGTCGCGGATGTGCAGAGCGCCCTGAGCGTGATTCCTGGCGCCCAGATTGTCGGAACGAACGAGGACGGGACGCCCCACACCATCCAGGGTCGGCTCGGGCAGGCGGATCGCCCCCTGACGGGCTTCGCGGCGGCGGACGTGCACTCGGCCATCGCCGGGGCCATGCCGGGCATCGCGTCGCTGTTCCGCCTGAGCGCTTCGGACCTCCAGGTCCGCAAGGTGTCGGTGGACGAGCAGGGCGTTTCGCACATCCGCTATGCGCAGACGCTGAACGGTCTGCCGGTGATGGGCGAGGAGCTGGTGGTGCACGTGGACCCGTCCGGCGCCATCTTCGGCGCGAACGGCTCCGCGCGCTCCGGTGGCTCGGTGTCCGCGCGCCCGCTGGTCGCCGCGGAGGCCGCCCGCACGGCGGCGCTGCGCGACACGCAGGGCACGGACCTGGCCGTCACGGGGACGCGGCTGGTGTACGTCCGGGGGCAGGACGACCAGCGCCTGCGCCTGGCGCACGAGGTGACGGTGACGGGCGAGAGCGCCCTGATGCCGCTGCGCAACCGCGTCTATGTGGACGCGCTCAACGGCGCCACGCTGCTGACCGTGCCGGAGATCCACACGGCGCTCAACCGCCGCGTGTACAGCGCGAACAACGGCACCAGCACGCCGGGCACGCTCAAGCGCAGCGAGGGCCAGGCGGCCATCGGTGACTCGCACGTCGACACCAACTACGACATGCTGGGCTACACCTACGACTGCTACAAGACGCTCTTCAACCGCGACTCGCTCAACAACGCGGGCGCCGCGCTCATCAGCACGGTGCACTACAGCCGCAACTACGTGAACGCCTACTGGGACGGCACCCAGATGGTGTACGGCGACGGCGACGGCGTGAACTCCATCGAGCTGGGCAAGGACCCGGACGTCACGGTCCACGAGCTGACCCACGCCGTCACGTCGAACGAGTCCAACCTCACGTACTCCGGCCAGTCCGGCGGCCTCAACGAGGCGATGTCCGACACGTTCGGCGCCATCTGCGAGAGCTGGAAGACGGGCACGTGGAGCACCGCGCCGGTCATCTGGATGGTGGGCGAGGACGTCTGGACGCCCGCCACGGCGAACGACGCGCTTCGCTACATGGATGACCCGGTGAAGGACGGCGTGTCCAAGGACTGGGCGCCCAACGTGACGTCCAGCACGGACGTGCACTACAGCTCCGGCGTGCCCAACCTGGCGTTCGCGCTGCTGTCCAAGGGCGGCGTTCACCCGCGTGGCCGCTCCACCATCAACGTGCCGGCCATCGGCGTCGAGAAGGCCGCGCGCATCTGGTACAAGGCCAACACGGACATCTTCACGGCGAGCACCACGTTCGCCCAGGCGAAGACCTGGACGGTCCAGGCCGCGGTGGCGCTGGGCTACGACGCGGCCACGCAGGCGGCCGTGACGGCGGCCTGGGAAGCGGTGGGCGTGGGCGGCACGGTGACGCCTCCGACGTGCGTCACGCTGACCAACGGCGTCGCGAAGACGGGCCTGTCGGGCGCCTCCGGCTCCTCGACGAACTACTGCATCGACCTGCCGGCCGGCCGGGCGTCCACCTTCGTGATGAGCGGTGGCACGGGTGACGCGGACATGTACATCAAGTTCGGCTCCGCGCCGACGACGACGTCCTACGACTGCCGCCCGTACCTCTCCGGCAACAACGAGACGTGCAACGTGGCGGCGAAGACGGCGGCGGGCAAGATGTACATCATGCTCCGCGGCTACTCCGCCTACAGCGGCACGTCGCTGAAGGCCACGTACTGAGCGCCTCCACGCGCCCGGCGTGACACGCGCCGGGCACAGTGAAGGTCACTCTTCCGCCTCCGGGACGCCATGTCTCGGGGGCGGTCGTGTTTGCGGGCCTCCGGGTGATGCGTCCCGTACTTCTGGGGCACGTCGATGGGAGGAGGATGCGGATCCGCGCGAGGAAGCCAGCAGACCGACCCGGCGGGCTGTCCCGGGGCCGCGAGGCCGGGCGCACGGGAACGGGGTAGGGTGGCCGAATTTCCCTCACAGGAGGATGCATGGGGCGGCGGCTGGGCGGGGTGTTGCTGGCGCTGATGGTGGGCTTCGGGGGCGTGTCGTGCCGGCAGGGCGTGCGCGGTTCGCCTTCGCGCACCTGCGTGGTGCTGTCCGTGGGCGGCACCAAGGGGCTCGCACACGTGGGCGCGCTGGATGCGCTGGTGGCCCGGGGCATCCCCATCGACTGCGTGGTGGGCAACAGCATGGGCGCGGTGGTGGGCGGGCTCTATGCCGCCGAACCCGCGGGCCACCTGCGCGAGCGCTACCGGGCCTTCTTCGCGGACTACGAGCAGGAGACGCGCAAGACGACCGCGTCGCGGGGCGCGGTGGGCGCCGCCGTCGGCCTCCTGGCGGTGCTGGTGTCGGGGGGCGCGCTGGGCCCGGCCGTCGCGGCGGGCGCGCTGGGCGCGGCAGGGGGCGCGGCCACGGTGCCCCGGCTGAGCCATGAGCGCTTCACCCGGGTGCTGGAGCGCTTCTACGCGGGGGCCCGCGTGGAGGACCTGCCGGTGCCCTTCGTCACCTTCCACCAGGCGCCCACGGAGCAGGGGCTGCGGCTCGTCACCGTGACGCGCGGGCCGCTGTCGGAGGCCGTCGCCGCGAGCGCCGCGAACCCCCTGCTGTTCGAGGACGCGACGCTGGAGCGAATCGATCCGGGCGCGGATCGCGTGTCCGCGACCCCCATCCATGACGCCTGCCAGCGCTTCCCGGGCGCGCGGCTCATCGCCATCAACGTCACCGGCGAGCCGGCCTTCTACCGGGGCGACCTGGACTGTGACGTGCGGGAGATCCGCGTGGACGTGCCCGCGCCGCCCGTGGAGGCCTTCACCGGCCGGGGCCCCGCCTTCGACGCCGTGTACGACGCGGGCCGGGACGCGGTGCGGCGGGCGCGGCTGGACTGAAGGCCGCGCCTTCAGGGGGCGGTGAGCAGCCCCGTCACGTCGCGCCAGCCGCCCTGGCAGGGGGCCGTGTCGGTGGCCAGGTAGTGCCCCACGCGGCCCGGCGCCAGCGCGAGGATGGCCGACGAGCGCGTCCCGTACAGCTCCGTGTGGATGCACAGCGCCTGGAGCTTCTGGAGGAACCCGGCGGGCAGCTCCTCCTCCGACAGGGGCCCCGTCGCCGCCTCCCGGGGCGGCAGCGCGTGGTCCGCCACCGCCGCCTGGAGCCCCGTCACCCACTCCGGCCACGGGCGCCCGACGACGCCCTGCGCGAGCACATGGGCCCGCGCCACCTTGGGCAGCGCCAGGTTGTCCAGGTTGTCGTTGGGCAGCACGTGCACGCCGGGCGGCACGTCCTCGTGGAGCAGGTGGGGGTGGCCCGGGCGCGCGTAGGCCACCCGCAGCACGCGGCCGTCCCCGTAGAGCAGGTTGAAGGGCAGGAACTCCGGGGCGGGCAGGGTGCCGAGGTAGCGCTCGATGGCCTCCACCGAACCGGCCTGGAGGGCGCGCAGCACCACCTCGCCCCTTGAGCGGGGGGCCGGCCCCAGGCCGCGCGCGCCCCGCTGGTTCGTCAGGGCGACGAAGACCCCTTCGTGGGTGACTCCCATCCACGTTCCGCCCCGCTCCACGTCCTGGCCGCCCACCACGCGGGGGGATTCGCAGAGGACCTTCGGCCCGTGGGCCGGACGCGCGTAGAACTCATCCCGGTTGGCGGCGAGGACCAGCGGCCACTCGGGGTGGACGTCACGGAGGATGAGGACGGTGCACATGGTGGAGCGGTCGATAACATCCACCATCGGGCGCCGCACCTGTCCCCGCGCACGTTGGTCGATGACCTCGTATCCCCGAGCGGCTATGGTCCGCCGCCCTCAGGAGAGTCCATGGCGGAGAGAATCCTCGTCACCAGCGCCCTTCCGTACGCGAACGGCGCCATCCACCTCGGCCACGTCGTCGAGTACGTCCAGACGGACATCTACGTCCGCTTCCTCCGCTCGTGCGGCCAGGACGTCGTCTATTTCTGCGCGGACGACACGCACGGCACGCCCATTGAAATCAACGCCGCGAAGCAGGGCATCCCGCCGGAGCAGTTCGTCGCGCGCTTCCACGACGAGCACCAGCGCGACCTGCGGGACTTCGACGTCCGTTTCAACTACTTCCACTCCACCAACTCGCCGGAGAACCGCCAGTACGCGGAGCTCATCTACGGGCGCTTGAAGGACGCGGGCGACATCGACCGCCGCGACATCGAGCAGGCCTACTGCGAGAAGGACAAGCGCTTCCTGCCGGACCGGTTCATCCGCGGCACCTGCCCCAACTGCAAGTCGCCAGAGCAGTACGGCGACGCCTGTGAGAAGTGCGGCAAGACGTACAACCCCACGGACCTCATCGACGCGCGCTGTGCGCTGTGCGGCACGCCGCCGGTGCGCCGCAACTCCGTGCACCTGTTCTTCAAGCTGTCGCGCCATGCGGACTTCCTCCAGGAGGTCCTGAAGCGCCCCGGCTTCATCCACCCGGGGCTCGCCACCCAGCTCCAGGGCTTCTTCGAGAAGGGCCTGGCGGACTGGGACATCAGCCGTGACGGGCCCTACTTCGGCTTCGCGATCCCGGGGGAGACGGACAAGTTCTTCTACGTCTGGCTGGACGCGCCCATCGGCTACATCGCGACGACGGAGAAGTGGGCGAAGGAGTCCGGCCTCGCGAAGGACGCGCTGGAGTACTGGGACAAGGGCGCCCCCACGCGCATCGTCCACTTCATCGGCAAGGACATCGTCTACTTCCACGCCCTGTTCTGGCCCGCCGTGTTGCAGGTCGCGGGGTTCCACGTCCCCAACGAGATCAAGGTGCACGGGCACCTGACCGTGAACGGGGAGAAGATGTCCAAGAGCCGGGGCACCATGGTGCCCGCGCGGGACTACCTGGAGCAGCTGGATCCCAGCTACCTGCGCTACTTCTACGCGGCCAACCTGGGCGCGGGCGTGGAGGACCTGGACCTCAACCTCAAGGACTTCCGCCTGCGGGTGAACGGCGAGCTCGTCAACAACGTGGGCAACCTGGCCAACCGCGCGCTGTCGATGCTGGCGGGTCCGCTGGAGAAGAAGCTCGCGCCGGGCCGCGCGGAAGGGGCGGGGCGCACGCTGGTGGAGCAGGCCCTGGCCCGCGTGCCGGAGGTGCGCGAGGCGTTCGACAAGCTGGAGTACCGCGCCGCCATCAAGATCATCACGGACATCGCGTCCACGGCGAACGCCTTCCTCCAGACGGCGGCGCCGTGGGCCCTGGTGAAGAAGGACGCGGAGGCCGCGCGGGCCGACCTGTCGGACGCGGCGGACGTGGCGTACCTGCTGGGCGCGCTGCTGGCCCCGGTGACGCCGCGCGTGTCGGAGCGGCTGTTCGCCCAGCTCAACGCGCCGCCCCTGACGTTCCAGGCGCTCGCCACCGCGAAGTATCCACTGCTGGACCGTTCCCGGCCGCTGGGCACGCCGGAGCCGCTGCTGCCCCGTCTGGAAGAGGACCGCGTCAACGCCATCCTGAAGACCCCCCCGGAATCGGTTGTGGCCGAATCCGCGGCCGCGGGGTCTGGGGGCAAGAACAAGAAGACGGAGAAGAAGCCCGTGGAAGCGAAGACGACCGAAGCGCAGCCGGCGGTGCCCACGACCCAGGCGTCTCCGGGGGCCGGCGCCGGCACGGCGGGCGCGGAGCCCGTGCCCGCCGCCGACATCGAATACGCGGACTTCGCGAAGGTGGTGCTGAAGGCCGGCCGCATCGTGGCCGCGGAGAAGGTGAAGGGCGCGGACAAGCTGCTCAAGCTGGAGGTGGACCTGGGCGAGGGCACGCCGCGCACCATCGTCTCCGGCATCGCGGAGGCGTACACCGCCGAGGCGGTGGCGGGCCGGCGCGTGGTGGTGGTCGCGAACCTGAAGCCGCGCAAGCTCAAGGGCATCGAGTCGCGCGGCATGCTGCTGACGGCCGGCGCGGGCGGCAAGGACCTGTCCCTGCTGGACCCGGGCGACGTGGCCCCTGGCAGTGACGTGAAGTAGCGCGGAGGCCTCTCGCCGCGATTAATGGGGTTGGCACGCCGGGCGTCGGAGTGATGCGCGGCGGCGCCGTTCGCGGCGACGGAGCGGAGTTGGCATGCCGGGCGCCCCAGGCCGCCCGGCGGCGTGAGTTGGGGCGGCGCCGCTCGGAGCGGCCGCTGGGGCACGACATTCCGGGAGCCCTCTCAGTCCGGCTGCACCGGGAAATAGCCCGGTGCCGGGCGGGTTGCTCCTGGGACACGACACGTCGGGCGGTTCGTCACCGCCCGGCAGCGAGGTGATTGGACGTGGTGGACTGGCGTGCCGAGCGGGATCGCGCCCTGCTGACCCTGGAGCGGGAGAAGCGCCCGGCGAGCCGGGCCGAAGCCGCGAACCAGCTGTTCCAACTGGCCTCCGAGGAGTCCGCGCACGTCGCGGAGTTCACGGACGCCCTGGTGCGACTGCTCGCGGATGCACAGCCGGAGGTGCGCCGCTCCGGGGTGAGCCTCGCGTCGGTGGTGCTGCCGCCGGAGCAGCTGCCGGACATGCTCCTGCCGCGCCTGCGCGACGACGACACCCGGGTGCGGCTGGAGGCCACCGGACGGCTGGCGGACCTGGCGCTGCCGCACGCGCGCGGAGCCCTCGCCGGCATGTTGGAGGACCCCACGCCGGAGGTGCGCTTCGAGGCCGCGCGCGGCATCGCCGCCCTCAAGCACCCCGCGGGCCTGGAGATCCTGGTGGCCGCGCTGGACGTGGACAGCCTGCGCTTCCGGGCGCTGGGCGCGCTGGCGGAGCTGGAGGACGTCCGGGCGTTGCCGGCGGTGAAGAAGCTGTTCGGCAAGTGGCTGCTGCCCGCGTTCGACAAGACGCAGGCGGCGGGCGTGCTGATGAAGCTGGGCGCTCCGGAAGGCGCGGACTGGCTGATGCAGCGCACGCGCAAGAAGTGGAGCGCGGACCGGGCGCTCGCGGTGGAGCTGTGCGGCGAGCTGAAGGTGCCGGGCGCGCTGGAGCGCCTGAAGGACATCCTCCAGGACGTGAAGGACCCGTGCCGGGGCGCCGCCGCGCGCGGCCTGGGCCGGCTGGGGGATGCCCGGGCGCTGCCCTGGCTGCTCTCCGTCCTGGAGGACCGCGCCGCGCCGGAGGACGACCGGCTGGACGCGGCGGACGGGGTGTGGCGACTGGGCGTGGCGGAGGGGCAGGAGCGCGTGCGCGCCTCCGTGGCCACCTTCGCTTCGGAAGAGGCGCGGTTGGAGCTGGAAGAGCTGTTTCGGGAGGGCCCATGAGACTCGTTGACGCGCACTGCCACCTGGAGCCGAAGGACTACGCGGACGTGGCGCTGGTGGTGGAGCGCGCCCGGGCCGCGGGGCTGGTGCACGCGGTGCTGGTGGGCCAGTTCGAGAACCCCGGTGACTGGGGCCACGCGCTGGAGATCGCCGCCCTGCACCCGGACTTCCTGTCGCCCACGCTGGGCATCCACCCGCACGCGGCCGCCCGCGCCACCGAAGCGGACTTCGAGGTGCTGGAGCGCACCTGCGCCCGGCCGGAGCTGCGCGCGGTGGGGGAGGCCGGGCTGGACTACTACTACGACCACTCGCCCCGCGACGTGCAGGCCACCGTCTTCCGGCGGCAGTGCGCGCTGGCGAAGCGCCTGGGCAAGCCGCTGGTGGTGCACGTGCGTGACGCGCACGAGGACTGCGACGCGGCGCTGGCGGCGGAGGCCGTCACGAACGGCGTCATCCACTGCTTCACCGGCGACACGGACGCGGCCCGCCGCTACCTGGACCGGGGCTTCTACCTGTCGCTGTCCGGCGTCATCACCTACAAGAAGACGGAGGCCCTCCAGGACGCGGTGCGCTTCGCGCCGCTGGAGCGCCTGATGGTGGAGACGGACAGCCCCTACCTCGCGCCGGTGCCGCACCGGGGCCGCAAGAACGAGCCCGCGCACGTGCTGGAGACGGCGAAGAAGATGGCGGAGCTGAAGGGCGTCTCCCTGGAGGAGGTGGCCACCGTCACCACCGCCAACGCGGCCCGCCTCTTCAACCTCACGCTGGGCTGACGGCGCCGGCCAGGGCTTCCAGGTCCTGGTCGAGCTGCGGCATGTCCAGCAGCAGCGCGTCCGGGTCGTAGAGGAAGTCCGCCTGCTTCAGCTTCAGCAGGGCCTGCAACGCGGGCTCGCCCGCGTGTCCGCCAAACGAGGCGTAGACGACGCGGCCGCGCTCCAGGTGCAGGTAGCCCTCCAGGGTGTGGTGGCGCAGCTGGAGCTTCCCGCTCTTGCGGCCTCCGCCCAGCGTGCGCAGCAGCTCCCGGGGCGGCAGCTCGTCGAAGCTGCCGCGCACCACCCGGCCCGGGCCGTTGTGCTGCACCCGGTCCTGGAAGAGGGTGTGCACCGTGCGCGCGACCTCCGCCTTGTCGCCCGGCGCGAGCACCGCCGTCGCGCCCGCCATCAGCAGCCGCTCGCGCGCCTGCGCATCCGGCTCGCCCACCACGGCGATGGGCAGGCCCGCGCTCTCCGGCGCGGCCCGCGCGGCCTCCAGCAGGTCCAGCACCTCCTGCTGACCCAGCCGCAGGCTCACCACCAGCACGTCGCAGTCCTGCCGCGCCAGGCCGTCCAGCGCGCCGTCCAGCGTGGACAGCGCGTGCGCCACCAGCTCCTGCTTGAGCACCGCCTCCAGCAGCTCGCCCCGGGCCGTCTCATCCGGTTCGGCGATGAGCACCTGCCGGCCCTCGCTGGCCAGCCGGTGCACCAGCAGCTCGCCGCTCTGGAGCTGGCCGACGATGTCCGCCACCACCGGATCGTAGAGGACGCCCGCGTGCTTGCGCAGGTGCTCCAGCGCCTGCTGCTTGGTGAAGACGCGGCCGTGCGCGTTGCCCGGGTTCTTGGTCAGCTCCAGGAAGCTGTCCACCGCCGCCAGGATGCGCGCGCCCAGGGTGATGTCCTCGCCCTTGGCGCCCTGGGGCGTGCCGGAGCCGTCCCAGGCCTCGTAGAGCTGCGCGAGGATGGTGTTCACCTGCGTGGGCAGGTGCACCGTTTCAAAGAGCTTCGTGGGCGCGCGGCAGCACGCCTTCGCCTGGGCCTTCCACTCCGGGCTCGCCGCGTTGCTCGCCAGTGAGAAGTGGCGCTCCGCGGGCTTGCCCAGGTCGTGCAGGTACGCGGCGATGGAGAGCGCCGCCAGCTCCTTGTGGGGCATGCCCATGCGCTGGCCGACGATGCCCGCCTGCCGCGCCAGCTGCGCCGAGTGGCCCCGGTGCCGGGGCCGGTCCTGCTCCAGCAGGCCCACCATCAGGCTCAGCGTCTCCACGTAGTCGGAGTCGCTGATGAGCCCGCGCGGTCCTCCCGGCTCACGCCGCTGCGTGGCGGCCCGCACCTGGGTGCCGCTGCCAGGGCCGCGCAGCCGCATCCGCGCGTCCGTCTCCAAGCGCATCTGGAGGCTGGTGGCGCTGCGCCCGGGGGACGTGCCGCTGCGGCCGGACTCCGAGCTTCCGTTGTTGCTCGCCGGGGCCTCCGGCCGCCGGGGGCCGCCGCCGTGCGGGCCCTCCAGCAGCGCGGTGAACGCCGTGGGGTCGCCGTAGTAGTGCTTGCGGATGGCGGCGGAGATGGCGCTGCGCAGGCCGATGTACGCGTAGACCTCCGACATGCCGGTGACGAGCGCGATCTCGTCGAGCAGCGACTTGTTCTGCGGCTCGGCGGCCACCACCGACAACAGCTTGCGCTCCGGATCGATGGCCAGCGGAAGCACGTTCTGCGCTTCCGCCAGCCGCACCGGCAGCTTGTCGAGCACCTTCGTGTCGATGCGGACCTTGGCCAGCTTGTCCGCGGTGACGAAGCGGGTCTGGAACTCGTTGGCCAGGAGCCGCAGCAGCGCGGCCTCCTGGAGCAGGCCCAGCTCCACCAGACAGTCCCCCAGCTTGTGGCCGGTGATCTTCTGGTGCTCCAGTCCCTGCTCCACGGCCCCTGGCGTCACGAGGCCGGCCTCAATCAACCGCTCTCCCAGCCGCTTCGCCATGGACTTCAGCCCTCCGAGGAGCCCTCGCCTTCACCACCGGACTTCGCGGGCGCGGGCGGCGCCAGCGCGCTGAACGGCTTGAAGGTCAACTCGCCGGGCAGGTTCTTGGGGTCGCGCGGCGGACGGTCCTCGCGCGGCGGACGCTCGGCGCGGGGCTCGCGGGGCGGACGGTCCTCGCGCGGCGGACGGTCCTCGCGGGGCGGACGCTCGGCGCGCGGCGGGCGAGGCGGACGCTCGGGGCGGGCCTCGGTCGCGGGGGCGCTCGTGCCCTCCGCGCCGGCGGGGGCCTGCGACGGCGGACCCTTGTCACCCCGGGCCTTGCGCTTCTCGTCGCGGTGCTTGCGACGGCCGCTGCCGCCACCCTCCACGGGGGCGCGACCGCGGCCGGTGGGCACGGAGCCCTTCCAGAGCGCGCGGTCGTAGGCGCGCAGGTGCTCCGTCCAGCGCTCGTTGGGATCGCGCTGCATCGCCTCCACCCACGAGGAGATGCGCGTGTCGAGCGCGCTCAGCGAGTCGACGATCTGCGCCTCCAGCGTCAGCGGCGCCCGGGCTCCGACGGAGCCCCCCGGGCCCTGCTGGGAGATCGCCAGGTGCGTCAGGTGCTGCTCCAGGAGGGGAGGGAAGCCGGGGATGCCCAGCGTCTTCTCGCGGATCTTCTGAGCCGCCAGCACCGCGTGGCCCACGAGCCGGCCCTCGTCGGTGTGCTCGAAGCCCTTGTCGGACGAACCCTCGCCCGCCTTCATCACGTCGTGCAAGAACGCGCCGGCCAGCAGCAGGTCGCGGTCCGCCATGGGGTAGTGGTCCGACACGCGCAGCGTCAGGCGCATCACCGACAGGACGTGCTCGGCCAGCCCGCCGCGCCACGCGTGGTGCACGCCCTTGGCCGCCGGAGCGACGGGCAGCCCCGCCGACACCTGCGCGTCGTCCAGGAACGCCACCAGCAGCTGCTTCACGTACGGGTCGTTGACGCGCTCGTTGATGAGCTCGCGGATCTGCCCCACCGCGCGCGCGCCACCGGCGCCGCCCTCGTGACGGGGCTCCGCCTTCGGCTCACGGGGCTCCTTCGCGGCCTCCGGGGCCCTTGCTTCCTTCGGCTCCTTCGGCTCGCGCGGCTCCTTCGCCTCCGCGGCGGGCTTCGCCTCGGCGGGCGGGGCCGGGGGCGGCTCGAACTCCTTGGGGTCGAGCGGCTCCGGATCCAGCCGCTCCACGGCCTCCACCACGACCTGGGTGCGGCCGTGGAAGACGATGACGCCGCCCTGCACGAGGACGTAGTCACCGCTCTGGAACGTGGGCTCGAGCGCGTCCACCTTGTCGAAGACGCGGGCGTCGACGGTGCCGCTCTTGTCGGCCAGGGACAGCGAGAGGAACACCTTGCCGCTGCGCGCGCTCACCTTCTCCTTCTTGGTGACGCGGAAGACGGTATTGACGCGGTCCTTCTCGCGCAGGTCGACCGCGTACACCTTGCGGACGGTCTCGACGGAAGCCTCCGGGGTGGAAGTCGCGGCCTGGGTTTCGTTTTCGGTTGTCATCGCGGCGCGGACACTACCACCGAGCCACCCCCTCCAGGCGAGACAAGTCGCGTGGCCCCGGTCGGGTGTCCGCTCAGCTCACCTCGAGCGCCACCGCCTCCAGGTATTCCGCGCCCGGGGAGCCCACCGGCGCCGGGTGGTCCGGCGGCAGCCCCATCCGCACCAGCCGGAAGGCGATGCGCGCCTCCTGTTCGCAGGCCGTGGCCACCGCCTCCGTGAACGAGCCCATCGCCAGCGGTGGGTGATATCCGACCACCAGGAGCCGCCCTCCATGGCGGGTGCGCCTGAGGGCCAGCCGCACCTGTTCGGTGAAGTCCTCCTCGGACGCCACGCCCAGGGTGTCCAGCAGCACCAGGTCGAAGGTGTCCTTGAGCGCCCGCAGGACCGCCAGGGGCTCACCCTGTTCCACCGTCACCCGGCCGAGCAGCCCGTTCGCCTCCGCGTTCTCGCGCGCCAGCTCCGCGGCGTCCGCGTTGCCGTCGAAGGCGAGGATCTGTTTGGCGCCATGGCGCCCGGCGTGGACGAAGAGGCCGCCCACGTTGCAGGCCACGTCCAGCACGCGGTCCCCGTTGCCGGTGCGTCCCAGGAAGCGGCGCAGCTCGCGCTGATCATACGCGTAGCCCGTGCCCCGGCCGTACGTGAGGTCCACGGTGAAGCGCGCGCCCATCTCCAGCAGACGGCACCAGCGTGGAGGCGTGCCGTACATGACGTGCGGGCGCTGCGCGGGCAGCCCCAGCGCCTTGCGTCGGAGCGTGTCGTTGCGCAGCAGCACGGAGGCCGCCCCCGTCACCTCGCCCAGCGTGCGGGTGATCTCCTCCTGGCGCGCGTCCATGGAGCGCGTGAGCGTCTGCACGACGAAGTGCTGGTCGTACCGGTCCACGATGAGCCCCGGCAGCCCATCCCCGTCGTCGTTGACGATGCGACAGAAGCGCGGATCATCCACCAGGCGCGCGCGGCGCTCGAAGGCATGGCGCACGTGCCGGGGGATGAGGCCCTCCACGGCCTCGTCGGGCAGGCCCAGGCGGCGCACGGCGTAGGAGGCCTCCAGGTCCACGTCTCCCAGCCCCAGGACCTGCCCGTCCTCGTCCTTGAGCTGCATGGGCGTGCCGGGCTCCGGTTCGCCCTCCATGGAGACGATGTCCTCGCGCCGCAGCCAGGGCGCTCCATGGCGAAGCTTCCGGGCGGCTTCTCGGGACAGGTAGGTGCTGAGCAAGGTGCGGTCCTCCTCCAGCGCGATGGAAGGCTCCCCAGAGGGCGCCCTTCGTGGAAGATGGGCCGTGTGCGGCCTGCTGTCGGCGGGGGCCCCGCCGCTGCCCCGGAGGGCAGGGGGGCAGGCGTCGTCAGGGGACGGTGGGGGGCCGCTTGTAGGCCTTGAACGTCACCCGCGTGAGCAGCCCGCTGACCACCAGGGCCAGCGCGATGCCCAGCATGCGCATGTTGGAGGAACTGCCCGTGACGAGCAGCACGAGCGCGAGCACGCCCACCGCCACCGCGCCCAGCACGGTGAGCGTCTGGGCCCGGGTATCCTTCGCCGCCTGGGGCTTGCGGGCCTGGGCCAGCACCGGCAGCGAGGACGCCTTGCGCCACTTCTCCGCGCCGTCCTCGCGCACCTCGTCGTCGGGGTCCACCAGCCCCTGGACATAGGCCCGCTCGATGTCGCCCAGCGAGGGGAACATCAGCTCTCCGTCAGGGGTGCGCACGCGGTACGCCATGGGTTTGTCCCTCCCCGGCCACCCTGCCCGGAAAGGGGAGGGGACCTCAAGTCAGCTCGGTGGCAATCTGCTCAGCGATGCGCAGTCCATCAATGGCGGAGGACACGATGCCGCCCGCGTAGCCGCAGCCCTCGCCCGCCGGGTACAGGCCGCGCATGGACACCGACTGCAGATCGTTGCCCCGGGTGATGCGCACCGGAGAGCTGGTGCGGCTCTCGATGCCGATGAGCTTGCCCTCGTCGCTGATGAAGCCGCGCATCTTCTTGTCGAACGTGCGGAGCGCCGCCTTGAGCGACTGCGTCAGCCGCTCCGGGAAGAGCTGGTTCAGGTCCATGTGCGCCAGGCCCGGGCGGTAGCTGGTGTCGCCGGGGTCCTTCTTCACGCGGCCGGCCAGGTAGTCCGGGATGGTCTGCGCGGGCGCGTAGAAGCGGCCTCCGCCCAGCTTGTAGGCCTTCTCCTCCCAGTGCCGCTGGAACTCCAGGCCCGCGAGCGGCCCGCGGAAGCCCTCGCGCTCGAAGTCGGCCACGGACACGGAGACGACGATGCCCGCGTTGGCGAACTTCGCGTTGCGCCGCGAATTGCTCATGCCGTTGGTGCACTGCAGCCCGTCCTGCGTGGGCGTGGGCACCACGATGCCGCCGGGGCACATGCAGAACGAATAGACGCCCCGCACCTCGCCATCCACGTCCAGGTTCTCCGCCAGCTTGTAGTCCGCGGGCGGCAGCTTGGAGTGCTTCGCGGCGGCGCCGTACTGGATGCCGTTGATGAGCGACTGCGGGTGCTCCGCGCGGAAGCCCAGCGCGAAGGGCTTGGCCTCCACGCTCACCTGTCCGTCGGCGGCGAAGCGCTCGTACAGCTCGCGCGCGGAGTTGCCCGGCGCCAGGATGACGCGGTCGCTCTCCAGCGTGCGGCCGTCCGCCATCTTCACGCCCGCGATGTGGCCGTCGCGGTAGAGCAGGTCGTCCACGCGCTGCTCGAAGTGCACCTGGCAGCCGCCGGCGATGAGCTCGTCGCGCAGCTTCGCCACCGCGCCGGGCAGCAGGTCGGAGCCGATGTGCGGCTTGCCTTCGATGAGGATGTGGTCCGGCGCGCCGTAGCGGGCGAAGGCCTCAATGACCTTGCGCACCATGGGGTGGTTGATGCGCGTGGACAGCTTGCCGTCCGTGTACGCGCCCGCGCCGCCCTCGCCGAAGTTCATGTTGCTCTCCGGGTCCAGCGACCCGTCGCGCATGAGCTTCGCCACGTCCTTGCGGCGCGTCACCACCTCGCGGCCCCGCTCCAGCAGGATGCTGCGCACGCCGCGCTCCAGCAGGCCCAACGCGCAGAACAACCCCGCGGGTCCGGTGCCGATGATGAGGGGCAGCTTCTCCGGCTCCTTCACGCGCGGCAGCAGCTCCGGCGCGGCCGGCGCCTCGCTCACGTCCGGCGGCAGCCGCGGGGCCTTGCGGCCTGGCGCCAGCTCCACCTCCAGTGTGTAGATGTAGCGCGGGCTGCCCTTCTTGCGCGCATCCAGCACCGAGCGCACGACGCGCACGGAGGCGAGGTCACCCCGGGTGACCCCCAGCTTCTCCGCGGCGCGCTGGCCGAGCAGCTCCTCCGGCTCGTCCAGCCACAGCCCGATGTTGTTCACCCGGTACGCCATCTTGATCTTGCTCCTCGGTGGGGGCGCGTATGTGCTCCAGCCCCCGGAGGGAATGCAAGCACTTGAAAAGACGAGATGCTCGTCCGCGTGCCCGGGGGTGGGTGCGTACCCGCTGATACACCCGTTCCCCGCCTCGCGGGCGGAGGGGACGGCCGGGTGCGTAACCCCCTTCGCACCATCCATTTCCCGTGCCGTCCATTTCCGGGCTTCAACCCCTGGGGACTGCTGGGGAATCCGTTTGGAAGAGAACGGCTGGCACGCCGGTTGAACTCAGCAGCCGAGTGATGACGCGGCGCCCGTTGGACAGGGGCCGATTCCGGAGGCAATTCCCGTGAGCACCGACCAAAAGGGCACCCGCATCCTGGCGCGCACCTTCTTCAACCAGCTGCGCGCAGCCGGCTACACGCCGCACCAGGTCATCGGCATCGCGACGGAGCTGCTGGAGCTGGTCACCACCGACCTGCGGGAAGGCGACAAGGCGGGTGCCACCCAGCCGACACCTGAAGCCACGCCGGGGTGGCAGCCGCGCGTCTAGGCCGTTAGGCTGCGCGACAGACCCTCGCGGGTGAGCGGGCTCCGGACCGGTTCCGGGGCCCCCGCCCGCAAGGTGGTGGGAGCGAACCGGCGACCGCCGGTTTTTTTGTTCCCACCGCGCGCCCCTCGCTCCTGGACGCGGTGTGGCTCAGGGCTGGGGATGGCGCCTGCGCTCGCGGGCCGTCGCGCCGGCGATGAAGAGCAGCGCGGCGGTGAGCGCGGTGAACACGAGGCTGGCGGAGGTGGGCGCCGTCAGCGCGAGCAGCCCGCAGCCCGCGAGGAACGCGACCACGTCGATGGCCACCGGCCGGGGCTGGGGCAGCACGAGCACCGTGGCGCAGCCGGCCAGGGGCAGGCCCAGGGCGACCTGTCGGAGGATGGCGTCGGTGCTGGTGCGCACCGTCTCCCAGTAGTTGATGAGGATGGCGGCGAAGATGACGACGGTGCCCCCGGCGAGCACGAGCACGCCCGCGGCGGCCGCGTCCTTGGTGAGCCGGGCCTTCTCGTCGAACTGCTGCACGGCCAGGTCGACCAACTGCTCCAGCGCGCTGTTGAGGATCTCCGCGAAGAAGATGAGCAGCACGCAGAAGATGAGCGTCACCTTCTCCGCGAGTCCCAGCGGGATGCCGCTGCCCACCAGCCCCACCAGCACGCCGGAGATGAGGTGGATGCGCATGTTGCGCTGCCAGGCGACGGTGTGGATGAGCCCCGCCCACGCATGTCCGAACGACGCGAACAGTCCGTTGCTGCGGCGGGAGGGAAACTGGGGGCGGTGTGGTGCAGGAACGGTCATCGGAGGGTGAAGGGTGCGGCACGCTAGCACCCACGGGTCCGATTGCCGCTGCGGAGTGAACGGGTAAGGTCGCCCGGGTGATGCGAACCTCCCTCCCGTCCTGGTCGCGCCCCCTGGCGCTGGCCCTGCTCTTCACCGGTGTCCTCGCGCGAGCGCAGGGCGCCCCCGCTCCCGTCACGCCGACCTTCGAGGGGGATGACCTGGGCCTGGAGCCGCCCGGTGTTCACTATCTGCCAGCTCCGGGGCCCCGGGCGCACGAGCAGCGCCGGCTGTCCCCCCAGGAGCCGCCGGTGGTGCGGCGCGAGGCGCGCGACGCGAAGCCCGGCGTCGGGGTGAAGGTGGCGGGCGTGCCGCAGACGCGGCTGGGCGAGGGCGCGCTGTCCGGCAAGGTCATCTACCTGAGCCCCGGACACGGCTTCTACCGGGACAACGGGCTGAAGCGCTGGGCGACGCAGCGGCCCAACAGCTGGGGCGTGGTGGAGGACTTCATCTCCGTGGAGGTGGTGTCCCAGGAACTGCTGCCCCTGCTGGTGGGCGCGGGCGCCACGGTGGTGCCGGTGCGGGAGACGGACCTGAACCCGCTGCTCGCCATCGTGGACGACGGACAGGCGGGCTACACGGAAGGGGGTGATGCGGGCCGCTTCCACGCCGCCGAACAGAAGGGGTGGGGGGCTCCGCCGGTGCCCATGGGCAACAACGTGGAGCCGTTCACGCTGGGCACCACGCGCACGCTGGACACGGCGGCCACCGTCACCGCGACGGCGACGTGGACCCCGGACGTGCCGGCGGACGCGGCCTACCACGTCTACGTCTCCTATGGCTCGGACCCGTCGCGCGCGACGGACGCGCACTACGTGGTGAAGCACGCGGGCGGGGAGAGCCACTTCCGCGTGAACCAGCGGCGCCATGGCGGGACGTGGGTGCTGCTGGGCCGCTTCTTCTTCAAGGCGGGCCAGCACCCGGAGTCGGGCGCGGTGCTGCTCCATAACGACTCGGCGGCCGGCGCGGGCGCGACGCTGTCGGTGGACGCGGTGCGGCTGGGCGGCGGCCGGGGCCTGATGGGGGACGCGGCGCAGGGGCCGCTCGCGCGCCCCCGCTTCGAGGAGAGCGCGCGCTACCACGTGCAGTACAGCGGGGCGCCCTTCAGCGTGTACGCGCCGTCGGGGGCGAACGCGCTGTCCAACGAGCGCAACGCGGACGTGACGTCCCGGCCGCGCTTCGCCGCGTGGCTGCACGAAGAGGGCGAGGACGCCGTCTACGTGGCGTGGCACACCAACGCGGGCACGTCCGGCAACGTCAGGGGCACGGAGGCCTACGTCTACGGGCCGAACCCGGTGGACGGCACCCTCAACTTCACGGGCGTGAAGGGCAGCGACGTGATGGCGCGGGCGCTGCTCGCGCAGCTGGAGGCGGACCTCAAGCGCGAGGTGGATCCCGCCTGGCGCGTGCGCGCCCTGCGCTCGGCGAACCTGGGCGAGGTGAACCCCACGCACAACCCGGAGATGCCCAGCGTGCTGCTGGAGATGGCGTACCACGACAACGCGACGGACGCGGCGACGCTCAAGGAGGCCCGCGTGCGCCACGTGGCCGCGCGCGCCATCGTGCAGGGGCTCATCAAGTACTTCGCGGCCCGCGACGGCGTGCCCGCGCACCTGCCGCCGGAGGCCCCGGGCGCGGTGGCCGCCCGCAACGCGACGCCGGGCGCGGTGGAGGTGAAGTGGACCGCGCCGGCGCAGGTCACGTCGGAGGAGGGCCGCGACGCGCCGACGGGCTACCGCCTCTATCAGAGCGCGGACGGCCGGGCCTGGGACGAGGGCACGGCGGTGCAGGGCACCGACGCCACCGTCACGCTGGCCGAAGGCACGGTGCGCTACTTCCGCGTCTCCGCGGTGAACGCGGGCGGTGAGTCGTTCCCGTCCGCCACGGTGGGCGTGCGCGTGGGCGCCGCCGCGCCCGTGCTGCTCGTCAACGCGTACGAGCGGCTGGACGCGACGGTGGCCTGCGGAGAAGCGTTGGACCCCTACGATTTGTCGGCCCCGGTGCGCGTCTTCCTGGAGGCGATGAACGACGGCAGCTACCTGCGCCAGCACGGCGCGGCGTTCGCCCAGGCGGCGGTGGCCTTCGACAGCGCGACGGGCAACGCCGTGGCGGCGGGGCTCGTGTCGCCCGCCGGCTACCGGCTGGTGGACTGGTCCACCGGGCGCGGCGGCGTGGGGGGCGCGGGGCTGACGCGGACCGAACAGGACGCCCTGCGCGCGTTCGTCACCGGGGGCGGGCACCTGCTGCTGTCGGGAGGGCGCACCGTGTCCACGCTCGCGGCGGGCAGCGCGGAGGATCAGCTCTTCCTCGCGGACATCCTGCGGGCGTCCATCGCCACGGGGGCGCCCGCGTTCCAGGTGGAGGGCTCGGCGGGCGGCTTGCTCCCGGACCTGACCGCCGCGCCGCTGGACGACGGGACGCTCGGGGCCTACCCGGTGGGTGTTACCGACGTGCTGGCGGCGACGGGCGGGGGCGCGGACGTGCTGCGCTACGCCGGGACGACGCTGGGCGCGGGGCTTGTGTCCGGCACGGCGCCGGCCGGACAGGTGCTGGTGCTGGGCTTCCCCTTCGAGGGCCTCGCGTCGGGCCGGGAGCGCTCCCGGCTGGTGGGGGCGTTCCTGGTGCGCGCCGGGCTGCTCGCCCAGGCGCCGCCCCTGCCGGACGCGGACGTGACGCCGACGGTGAGCCCCCGGCCGCTGACGTCCTGCGTGGCGGTGCGTGAGCGCAACCCGCATCCCCCCGTGGATCCACCCCCGGTGGATCCGCCGCCCGAGCCGACCGTCGTCCCGCTGCTGCCGTCCGAATATTTCGGCAAGGCGGACACCGGCTGTGGGTGCGGGGCGGGGGAGGCGGGAACGGCCTCCGGGCTCTGGGTGTTGGTCGGGGTGATTGTTCAGCTCCGACGTGCGCGCGCGAAGGCGTCCCACGCGAAGCGTTGACTCGGCGGGGGCGCCTGCCTACGGTCGCCCGCCTTCTTTACGAGACACACGACGGGTGGGCCTTGAGGGCCCACTCCTGCTGACCAGGAGAACGCACATCATGGCCACCAAGATCGCCATCAACGGCTTCGGACGCATCGGTCGCTGCATCCTTCGCGCCGCGCTCAGCCGCAAGGAAGACCTCGAGATCGTCGCCATCAACGACCTCGACAAGCCGTCGGCGCTGGCCCACCTGTTCAAGTACGACTCCGTGCACCGCACGTGGCCGGGCGAGGTGAAGTCCACGGACAAGGGCATCGTGGTGGACGGGCGTGAGATCGCCGTCACCGCGGAGAAGGACCCCACGGCGCTGCCCTGGAAGTCGATGAACGTGGACGTGGTGCTGGAGTGCACCGGCCGCTTCACCGGCCGCGAGGGCGCGGAGAAGCACCTCAAGGCGGGCGCCAAGAAGGTCATCATCTCCGCCCCGGCCAAGGGCCCGGACCTGACCATCGCGTACGGCATCAACCACGACCAGTACGACGCGTCCAAGCACCACATCGTGTCCAATGCCTCGTGCACCACCAACTGCCTGGCGCCCATCGCCAAGGTGCTGGTGGACAACTTCGGCATCGAGTCGGGCCTGATGACGACGGTGCACAGCTACACCAACGACCAGCGCATCCTGGACCTCACCCACGACGACATGCGCCGCGCCCGCGCCGCCGCGCTGTCCATGATCCCCACCAGCACCGGCGCCGCGAAGGCCATCGGCGAGGTCATCCCCTCGCTCAAGGGCAAGATGCACGGCATCTCCGTGCGCGTGCCCACCCCGAACGTGTCGCTGGTGGACCTGACGGTGAACACCACGCGGAAGGTCACCGCGGAGGAGGTCATCGAGGCGTACCGCAAGGCCGCCGCCGGTCCGCTCAAGGGCGTGCTGGAGTTCAGCGACGCGCAGACGGTGTCGGTGGACTACAACGGCAACCCGCACTCGGCCATCTTCGACTCCACCAACTGCTTCGTGATGGGCGACACCATGCTCAAGGTCATGGCCTGGTACGACAACGAGTGGGGCTTCTCCAACCGCATGGTCGACACGGCGAAGTTCCTCGTGTCCAAGGGCCTGTAGTCGTCAGGCACGGCTTCGCATTCCGGCACCGTTGGGCTGACCGAGACAGGGCAAGGGGCACCAAAAAGATGATCCGCTACATCGATGACCTGCAGTTGACCGGCAAGCGCGTCTTCATCCGCGTGGACTTCAACGTCCCCATGGACGGCCGCCGCATCACCGACGACACCCGCATCCGCGAAGCGCTTCCGACCATCAAGCGCGCGCTGGAGATGGGCGGCAAGGTCATCCTGGCGTCCCACCTCGGTCGGCCCAAGGGCCCGGACCCGAAGCTGTCGCTGGAGCCGGTGGCCCAGAAGCTCGTGGAGCTGCTGGGCGGCAAGCACGAGGTCATCCTCACGGATGACAGCGTGGGCGACGGCGTGAAGAAGCAGGTGAAGGAGCTGAAGGAGGGCCAGGTCGTCCTCCTGGAGAACCTGCGCTTCCACAAGGAAGAGGAGGCCAACGACGAGGCCTTCTCGCGCGAGCTGGCGGCGCTGGCGGACGTCTACGTCAACGACGCGTTCGGCACGGCGCACCGCGCGCACGCGTCCACGGCGGGCATGGTGCCGTTCGTGAAGGAGAGGGCGGCCGGCTTCCTGATGCGCAAGGAGATTGAGTACCTGGGCGACAAGGTGCTCAAGAACCCGGCGAAGCCCTTCGTGGCCATCCTGGGCGGCTCCAAGGTGAGCGACAAGATCAAGGTCATCGAGAGCCTGCTGCCCAAGGTGGACGCGCTGCTCGTGGGCGGCGCCATGGCCTACACCTTCCTCAAGGCGCAGGGCATCGAGGTCGGCAAGAGCCGGGTGGAGGAGGGCGACAAGCTGGCGCTGGCGGCGAAGCTGCTGGACACGGCGAAGCGGCTGAAGACGCCGCTGGTGCTGCCCATCGACCACATCGTCGGCACGGGGCCCACGGCGGACAGCGTGGCCAAGGAGACGCCCGACCAGGTCATCCCGGCGGACATGATGGGCCTGGACATCGGGCCCAAGACGCGCGCGATGTTCACGCAGCGCATCCGCGACGCGAAGACGGTGGTGTGGAACGGGCCCATGGGCGTCTTCGAGGTGCCGAAGTTCGCGGAAGGCACCAGGTCGGTGGCGGTGGCCATGTCCATCAACACGCAGGCCACGACGGTCATCGGCGGTGGCGACAGCGCCGCGGCGGTGGAGCAGATGGGCTACGCGGACAAGATGAGCCACGTGTCCACGGGCGGCGGGGCGTCGCTGGAGTTCCTGGAGGGCAAGGAGCTGCCCGGCATCAAGGCGCTGGAGACGAAGTAGGCGACAACGCACCCGCAGTTCCTCAAACGCGCGGTACCGGGGGAGACACCATGGCGTCCCAGGCTCGTCGGAAGATCGTCGCTGGCAACTGGAAGATGAACAAGACGGTGCCGGAGGCGCTCGCGCTGGTGCGCGAGCTGCGCGGCGCGGTGGCCGCGCTGGGGGACACGGTGGAGGTGGTGATCGCGCCTCCGTTCGTGGCGTTGCAGCCCCTGCACATCGCGCTGGAGGGCGCGCCCATCCAGCTGGCGGCGCAGAACTGCCACTGGGAGGCGTCCGGCGCGTTCACCGGAGAGGTCTCCGCGGGGATGCTGGTGGAGCTGGGGTGCGCCTACGTCATCGTGGGGCACTCGGAGCGCCGGCAGTTCTTCGGGGAGACGGACGCCACGGTGAACCAGCGGGCGAAGGCCGTGAAGGCCGCGGGCATGACGCCCATCGTCTGCGTGGGGGAGACGCTGGCTGAGCGCGAGGCGAACCAGACGCTGGCGGTGGTGGAGCGTCAGGTGCGCGGCGCGCTGGAGGGCTTCTCCGCGGCGGACGTGGCGACGTTCGTCATGGCGTACGAGCCGGTGTGGGCCATTGGCACGGGCCGGACGGCGACGACGGCGCAGGCGCAGGAGGTCCACGCGGCGATCCGGGGCCTGCTGGGCCGGCTGTACGACGAGGGGACGGCGGGGCGGGTGCGCATCCAGTACGGCGGCAGCGTGAAGCCGGACAACGCGGCGGAGCTGCTGGGCCAGCCGGACGTGGATGGGGCGCTGGTCGGGGGAGCGAGCCTCAAGGCGGCCGACTTCGTGGCCATCGTGAAGGCGGCGGGCTAAAGGAAGATTCCCTTTTGGAAGTTGTCACCCGTTGACCACATTGTGTAGGGTGCGCCCTCTTTCCACGGAGCGTCTGGAAGCGCCATGCTGACTTTCTTTACGATCGTGCACGTCCTGCTCTGCGTGTTCATGATCTTCGTCATCTTGCTACAGCCGGGGAAGGACGCCGGCATGGGTTCCGCCCTGGGTGGCGGCGCCGCGACGAGCGCCTTCGGTGGGCGCGGAGCGGTGACCTTCCTGAGCAGGCTGACGGGCGTCTTCGCCGGCTTGTTCTTCCTGACGTCGCTGGGCCTGTCTTTCGTCGGCCTGCGCGGCTCCGTGGCTGCGGGGGGCTCGGTCGCATCGCCTCCTCCGGCGGCCTCGGCACCTGCGGCGACGACGCCCGCGCCTGCGGCTCCGGGCAGCGTCGAGCAGGAGCGTACGGCGACCCCGCCGGCCGAGGGCCAGCCGGCCCCCGCGCCGACGACTCCCGCGCCGTAATCGTCAGCCCGTTTCAAGCTCGCGCGTCGGTGATTTAGTCGTTGCGCGAGTCAGCGGGGTTCGATACATGAGCCCCGCGAGCAAGCCCAGGTGGTGGAATTGGTAGACACACCATCTTGAGGTGGTGGCGCCGTGAGGCGTGCGGGTTCGAGTCCCGCCCTGGGCACTCCGAAGAAGAGCCTCCGAATCGAAAGATTCGGGGGCTTTTTTCGTTTTCCCGCACCGGCACCCGCACCTCGGTGGACCCCTGACGCCCCACGCTCACCCAGCGTGAAGAGAGCGTCACCCGGGTTCCGGGGCGTCAGTGTCGTTTGCTATACACCCGCTCGCTTTGGCTGTTCTCCCGGCGCCCCGGTTCCCGGCGGCAGGCGGGACTCCACTGGGGTGGTGGGGGGAGCAATGCCACCCAGTCCCTTCGCCATGATCGGTCAAGTCCATGAAGCGTTCAGCGCTTTCCCTCTCGCCTGTTGAAGTCCTCGCTTCCCTGCTGGGCACTTCGCCTTCGGAGCTGGAACGTCAGTCCGGCGTGTTGCTCGGGAACCTGGGGATGGACTCGCTGACGGCGACGCGGGTGCGGGGCGCCTTCGTCCCCATGCCGTCGTACCAGGTGCTCTACGGACTGACGGTGGCGCAGGCGGCTGCGTCCCTCCGGCAGGCGGCGGTGGACGCGGGGGACGCGCCGGCGCGCGGGGCGGACGGTGATGCCTTGGCCCCGCACGGGGCGTTCGCGCTGACCCCCATGCAGGTGTCCTATGTGATCGGGGCGAGCGAGGACTGTCCCTGTCAGGTCTACTCCGAGTTCGATGTGGAGGGCCTCGACGTCGCCTGTTTCGAGCAGGCGGTGCGCGAGGTCGTCGCCCGCCATCCCATGCTGCACGCGGTCATCGTCGACGGGACCCGGCAGCGGGTGCTCTCCGATGCCGAGCGCCGCGCGCCCCTGCGCCTGGACGCGCTCGCGGTGGAGGACCTGGAGCGGCGGCGTCGCGAGTGCATGACGGTGTTGCAGTCCCAGCCGGACCTCCACTGGGACCTCCGGGTGAGCCGGCTGGGCGAACACACCGTCCGGATCCACCTCCTGCTGGACATGCTCTTCATCGACGCCACCAGCGCGATGCTGCTGTGTCGCGAGGTGGCCGGGCACTATGGCCGCCTCCGGCAGGGGGGCGCTCCCCGCGACCCCGTGGAGGCCGGGCTCTCGTTCCGGGACCATTGCCACCAGCTGGGGACCCGGCAGCCCTCCCCGGCGTCCGTCGAGTACTGGGCCTCGCGGTTCGAGGCGATGCCCGCCCCGCCGCAGCTTCCCCGCCGCAAGAGCGATGGCGCCCGGACGGTCGACTTCCAGCGGGAGTCCCTCCGGCTGGGCGCTGGCCCCTGGAGCGCGCTGAAGGCCCGCGCCAGTGCGCTGAAGGTCACGTCCAATGCCTTGCTGCTCGCGGTGTTCTCGGAGGTGCTCGGCTTCTACTCCGAGGATCCCGACTTCGCGGTCACCGTCACCATGTCCGAGCGGCCGGTGGCCCGCGACAACGACTTCACCGGCGTCGTGGGTGAGTTCACCAACATCCTGCTCTGCGCCATCACCGGACGGCATGCGGGCATCGCCGAGCGCGCCCTCTCCATCCACCAGGAGCTCAGCCAGGGGCTCGAACACAGCGACCTGAGCGGGCTCGAAGTGGTGCGCATGCTGCGCAAGCACCGCGCGGATCCGCACCTCAGCTTCCCGATTGTCTTCACCTCCTTTCTCGGCATCGTCGGCTCGGATCTGGGGCTTGAGGGCTGTCGCACGCGCCTGCACTTCCAACAAACCCAGACGCCGCAGATCACGCTGGACCATCAGGTCTATGAGCTTGACGGCGAGCTGCGGATCAACTGGGACTACGACAGCAACGTCCATGAGCGCGAGCTGATGCGCGACATGCTGTCCTGCTTCCAGCACCTGCTGGAAGGCGTGGCCACCGGAAACCTGCGCTCCTCGACCCTGCCTCCCGAAGTGCTGGCGCTGCGCGTGGGCATGAACCAGACCCACGTCGACTTCGATCCCCAGGCGCCGCGCCTGCTTCATGGGTTGGTGGAGCGGTCCGCGCACGCGACGCCCGACGCTGTCGCCGTCATCGATCAGGAAGTCTCACTGACGTATCGGGAGCTGCTGGCGCTGGCCCGGGCCTCCGCGCTCCGCCTGCAGGACGCTGGGGTCGGCGCCGGCTCCTGCGTGGCCATCGTCATGGAGAAGGGCTGGGAGCAGGTCGTCGCCACGGTGGGCATCCTGCTGTGTGGTGCCCACTACCTGCCGCTCAACCCGAGCAATCCTGACGACCGCCTGCGCAGCATCCTCACCCTGGCCGGCTGCGACATCGCCCTGGTCCAGGACAAGTGCGTGAGCGCCGACCGCCACTGGCACCGCGCGCAGCAAGCCGATGGCGCCATCCGCACCCTCCGCGTGCATCGCGCGCTGGTGTCGGAGGTGGAGGGCCGGGAGCCCCGGCCTGCCCAGGTGGCCCCCGAGGATCTGGCCTACGTCATCTTCACGTCCGGTTCGACCGGGGCGCCCAAGGGCGTGGAGATCGAGCATGGCCCCGCCGTCAACACCTGCCTCGACATCAACGCGCGCTATGGACTCGGCGCGCGGACCGTCACCTTCGCGATCTCCTCGCTCAGCTTCGACCTCTCCGTCTGGGACATCTTCGGGACGCTGGCCGCTGGTGGCACGGTGGTGGTCTGCAAGCCCGACGGGACGCGTGATCCGGACTACTGGTGGCAGCAGCTCCATCAGCACGGGGTGACGGTCTGGAACACCGTCCCGACCTCCTTCGAGATGCTGCTCGCCTCGCGGCCGCCGGGCGCGACCCTGCCCTTGAAGACCGCGCTCCTCAGTGGCGACGCCATCAGCATGCCGATGGCGGACCATGCCCTGGCCCTGTTCCCGGACCTCCAGCTCGTGGCGCTGGGCGGCGCGACCGAGGCCTCCATCTGGTCCAACTACCACGTCATCACCCGCGCCTCGCGTGAGCTGGGCACGGAGCTGGTGCCGTACGGGCGGGCGCTCTCCAACCAGACCCTGTCCGTGCTGGATGCGCGCTTCGAGTACCGGCCGGCCGGCGTCGTGGGTGACATCTACATCGGCGGCGTGGGCCTTGCCCGCGGCTACTTCCGGGATGCCGAACTCACGGCCAGCAAGTTCATCACGGTCGAGCCGCATGGGCGGCTGTACGCGACGGGCGATCTCGGCCGCTATCTCTCCAACGGAGAGATTGAGATTGTCGGACGCAAGGACTCGCAGGTGAAGGTGGGCGGTCACCGCGTCGAATTGGCGGAGATCGAGCACTGCGCGGAGCGGCTGCCGTCGGTCCAGCGTGCCGCCGTGGTGCACCTGCCGGGCGCCAGTGCCCGGGTGGTCGGCTTCGTGACCGCCAGCGGGGACCCCGACAGCGCGCGGGGCCTGGAGGAGGCGCTGCGGGCGCACATCGAGAAACACCTGCCGGACTACATGGCGCCCCAGAGCTGGACCGTGCTCGACGCGCTCCCGCTGACGGGTAACAACAAGGTCGACACCAAGAAGCTGCGCCAGCTTGCCAATGCCTCGCAGCCGAAGGCAGCGGCCCACCCGTCGCTGGAGAGCAACAGCGAGGTCGCCCTCATCCTGCAACTCGCCGCGCAGGTGCTCGGCGTGCCCGCCGACTCCCTTTCGCCCACCCAGAGCCTGGCGGAGCAGGGGCTGTCCTCACTCTTCGCCGTGCGGCTCGTCAACCTCCTGGCCTCGGCCTGGAACACCCGGCTCTCGTACACGCTCGTCTTCAACTACCCGAGCGCGGTGCGGCTGGCGGAGTACCGCGAGGGGCGCGCGACGGTTCGCGCCCCGGCGCGTCGCGAGGCCTCGGCGGTGGACTCCGCGGAGCCCATCGCCGTGGTCGCCCGGGCGCTCCGGCTGCCCGGTGACGTCATGTCCCCGGAAGATTTGTGGGAGATGTTGCTGGCGGGGATGGACTGCGTGACGGACGTGCCCGCCTCCCGCTTCGACATCGACGAGGTGTACGACGCGAACCCGGACGCGGTGGGAAGAAGCTACACGCGTCGCGGCGCCTTCATGCGCGAGGTGGAGAGCTTCGACCACGACTTCTTCGGCATCCCGGTCGCGGAAGCCCGCGCCATGGATCCGCAGCAGCGCCTGCTGCTGGAGCTGTCCTACGAAGCCTTCCACGCGGCGGGCTATGACAAGGAGCGTCTGCGCGGCTCCTCCACCGGCGTCTTCATCGGGCAGATGAACTACGACTGGATGACGGACTTCGATCACGTCACCGACTACGCCGGGACCGGCGCGGCGCCCTCCATCAGCTCCAATCGCATCTCCTTCACGCTCGACCTCGCCGGTCCGAGCATGACCATCGACACGGCCTGTTCGTCCTCGCTGGTCGCCGTGGATGCCGCCATCACGAAGCTGCGAAGTGGCGCCTGTCGCATGGCCCTGGCCGGCGGCGCCAACATGATCCTGTGCGCCACGCCCTACGTGACGACGTGTCAGGCGCGGATGCTGTCGGTTGACAGCCGGTGTGCCACCTTCGACAGCGCCGCCAATGGCATCGCGCGCGGCGAGGGTGTCGGCGTCGTGGTGCTCAAGCGCCTCGGGGATGCGCTGGCTGACGGCGATCCGGTGCTGGCTGTCATTCGCGGATCGGCGGTCAACCAGGATGGTCGCAGCGCGTCGCTGACCGCGCCCAATGGTCTGGCGCAGGAGGCGGTCATCCGGCAGGCCCTGGAGGTCGCCGGTCTGGAGGGACGCGAGGTCGACTACGTCGAGTGTCACGGGACCGGCACGTCGCTGGGCGACCCCATCGAGATTGAAGCGCTCAAGAACGTGCTGGGTGAGCAGCGCGACAAGTCCGTGGTGCTGGGGGCCATCAAGAGCAACATCGGGCACCTGGAAGGCGCCGCCGGTGTGGTGGGGCTCATCAAGGCGGTGGAGGTGCTGCGCCGCCGCGAGGCCCCCGGCAACGTCCACTTCAAGTCGCTGAACCCGAAGATCGATCTGCAGGGCTTCGCCGCCGTCATACCGACCCGGCCGACGGTGCTGGGGAAGGCCGGGGCCCCCCTGGTGGCGAGTGTCTCCTCGTTCGGCTACGGCGGCACCAATGCCCATGTCGTGCTCGAGTCCTATGCGCAGCCTGTCTCGAACACAGAACTCCTGACGCCGAGCGGCCTCTGGATGTTCACGGGCCAGGGCTCGCTGGTCCCGGGCTGCGCGCGGGAGCTGTACGAGGCGAATGCCGTCTTCAAGGAGGCCCTGAACCGGTACGCGGGGGTGCTCGAAACGAAGATGGAGGTGCCGCTGCTGAAGCTGCTGCTCTCGGAAGAGGCGGGCGTGGCGGAGCTGGTGCAGGAGACGCAGTACGCGCAGCCGGCGCTGGTGGCGTTGCAACTGGCGCAGCTGGCGATGTGGCGTTCGCGAGGGGTGCGCCCAGCGGTGGTGCTGGGGCACTCGGTGGGAGAGTTCGCTGCGGCGGTGGCGGCGGGGGTGATGGAGGAGGAGACGGCCCTGGAGCTGGCCGCGCTGCGCGGGCGGCTGATGTCGGGGTGCGAGCGTGGGGGCATGGCGGTGGTGATGGCCACCGTGGAGCAGTTGCAGAAGGTGCTGCCGGCGGAGCTGGTGGTGGCTGCGGAGAACGAGCGGACGCGGACGGTGGTGGCGGGTCCGAAGGAGGCGCTGGGGCGCTTCGTGACGGCGGCGTACGCGGGTGGGCACACGATGCTGGGGGTGTCGCACGCGTTCCACTCGCCGATGATGGGGCCCGCGGCGGAGGCGTTCGAGAAGGAGCTGGAGGGCAGGGAGTTCAAGGCACCGCAGGGGGTGCGCTTCATCTCGACGTTGAGCGGTGAGGAGGAGACGGAGCGGTTGAGGACGGGGGCGTACTGGGCGGAGCAGTTGCTGAAGCCGGTGAGGTTCCTGGGGGCGTTGGAGAAGGCGTGGGAGCAAGGCGCCGAAGTGAAGACGGTGGTGGAGCTGGGGCCAGGGACGACGCTGCTGCGGATGGCCCAGCGGAACATGGGAGAGGAAGGACGGCAGTGGATCGCGTCGAGCCAGGCCATCCGAGGGATTCGTGGCCCTCGACTGTTCCGGCACGTGCCGCTCGGGTGGAACAAGCCGGTGTCGAGGTTGGGGATCGGCAAGGCCGCGCCAGCGGTGGCGAAGGTGATGCCCTCCACGTCCGTCTACGAGACGGTGTGGATGCCTTCGCCTCCCGTGATGGAGAGCCCCCGCCACTCCGGCGAACACCTGCTGCTCACGCGGAAGACCGTGGAAGGGGAACTGCCCGCCGGTTGGACGTCGGTGGTGGTGACGGAGGAGGCGGAGGCGCTGCGGGCGGTGTCGGGCCAGCGGTGGTCCACGGTGGCGCTGTGGGGCAGCAACACGGAGGAGGACGTGGCGCTGGGGCTGTGGCTGCTCCAGACGGAGGCCCAGGCCGAGCGTCGGGTATTCGTGACGTCGGCGGAGAGCGAAGGGGATGCCGGGCTGTGGGGCCTGGCGCGGACGTTCCGGCTGGAGCGCCCGGACGTGCGGGTGCGCTGCATCGAGCACGGTGTGGGAAGCCCGTTGGCGAAGGTGCTCGCGCTGGCCACGAGTGAGGAGGCGGAGGACGAGCTGTCGGTGGATGCGGCAGGCATCGTCCGGGTGCCGCGCCTGCGCCGTTGCAGTGACGTGGGCGGAGCCGGGCGGCTGTCGGTGCGTGCGGACGCGACGTATGTGATTAGCGGAGGGCAGGGTGCGCTGGGGAAGGTGTCGGCCCGGCTGCTGGTGGAGGCTGGCGCGACGCACGTGCTGCTGCTGTCGCGCACGGCCGTGACGCCGGAGGGGTTGGCGCCGGAGCTGGCGGCGCTGCGGAGCCGCGCCCGGGTGGAGGGCGTGGCGTGCGACGTGTCGCGAGTGGAGAGCGTGCGAGCTGCGCAAGCGTGGCTGGCGGAGGCCGGGTGGCCTTCGGTGGGAGGCGTGGTGCACGCGGCGGGCGTGCTGAGCGACGGGACGGTGCCCAACCAGACGGCGGAGAAGCTGCGGCTGGCGTACGGGGCGAAGGTGCACGGCGCGCGGAACCTGCGGGAGGTGTTCGCGCCCCCGGACTTCCTGGTGCTCTTCTCGTCGATTGCCTCGGCTTTCGGTTCCGTGGCGCAGGGCAGCTACGCGGCGGCGAACGCGACGCTGGACGCGCTGGCGCGGCGGTGGTCGGCGGCGGGCGAAGCGGTGCTGTCGGTGCAGTGGGGCGCGTGGTCCGAAGGCGGAATGGCGGCGCGGCACGGCGCCGTCAAGCGCTCGGAGGCAGAGGGCCTGGGGAGCATCAGCGACGCGCTGGGCACGGCGGTGCTGTCTCAGTTGCTGGCGGCTGGCAAGCGCGGGACGGTCTGCGTGTCGCCCATCGACTGGAGCCGGCTGACCCTCAGGAGCACGCGGTTCGAATTGCTGTCAGACGCGGGCGGTGCGACGAAGCGCCAGACCTGGAGCCGCCCGGCATTGCAACAGTTGGTCCGGGACTGCGTCGTGCAGTTCATTCCGTCGAGCGCGGTTGAAGCCAACCGCTCGTTCATGGAGGCCGGATTCTCCTCGCTGGACCTGGTGCAGTTCCGTCGGCAACTGCTGGCGCGCCTGCCGGACTCGATCGAGCTTCCGGTCCACTTCGCCTTCAACTACCCCACCGAGGAAGACGTCACCCAGCACCTGTTCGAACAGCTCCAGCTCAAGACCGCGCCAGTTTCGGGCGCGAGCGGCATGTGGACGCTGTTGAACGGCCGGACGACCGGTACGCCCATCTTCCTCGTCGGCGGTGTGATGGGGACGGCGGAGAAGACCTTCGGCGTCCTGGCCGCGGCGCTGTCGGTTCCGGTCTACGCCACCATGCCGGGCATCCCCGCGGTCATTGACCCCTCCCAGACGCACGTGGAAGGGATTGCCGCGGAGCTGGTGGCGGCCATGCGGAGCACCGCGGCGTGCGACACGTACACCGTTGGAGGACTGTCCTTCGGGGCGACCCTCGCGTTCGAGATGGGCTTGCAGTTGGAGCGCGAAGGCCGGCTCGCGCGGATCGTGATGCTCGATCCTCGGCACATGCCGCCGTTCGTGGCGCCGGAAGCGCCGGCACCCTTCGAGAAGCTGCTGGAGTACTACACGCCGGGCGGCGCGGTCCGCTCGCCCGTGCTCGTCTTCCAGTGCGCGATCCCCCCGCTCGAAAAGCAGTCGGAGATGATGCGTGAGGCGTCGCGCTCCTTCCAGGGTGACGCCGACGTGCTGGAGCGCTGCCGTGTGATGTGCCCTGGGCTGGAGTTGATCCGGAGCGAGGGGCACCACTTCAACCTGCTCAACAAGCACTCCCCGCCCATCGCCGCCCGCATTGAACAGGACCTCCTGGCGTCGTCGAGCGCGGAGCACCTCGCGGAAGCGATTGCCATCGTGGGCAGGTCGTGCCGCCTGCCCGGTGATGTCCGGTCGCCGGACGCGCTGTGGAACATGCTGCTGGCGGGGAAGGACTGCGTGACGGACATCCCCGCCTCGCGCTTCGACATCGATGAGGTGTTCGACGCCAATCCAGACGTGGCGGGGCGCAGCTACACGCGTCGCGGCGCCTTCATGAACGAGGTGGAGAGCTTCGATCATGACTTCTTTGGCATCTCGGTCGCGGAAGCGCGGGCCATGGACCCGCAGCAGCGCCTGCTGCTGGAGGTCGCCTACGAGGCCTTCCACGACGCGGGCTACGACAAGAAGCGCCTGCGCGGCTCGGCGACGAGTGTCCACATCGGTCTGGCCAATGACGACTGGACCACGATGGGGCGTGACCACGAGGCCCACAGCCCGCACTTTGGCGCGGGTGTCTCCGGCTCAATCGCCTCCAATCGCATCTCCTACCTGCTCGGGTTGACGGGGCCGAGCATGACGCTCGACACCGCCTGCTCGTCGTCGCTGGTGGCGGTGGACCTGGCGGTGGAGAAGCTGCGCAGCGGCATCTGCTCCATGGCCCTGGTGGGCGGCGTCAACGTCATGCTGCACCACCGGATGTTCGTGAGCGCGTGCGCGACCAAGGCGCTGTCGCCCGTGGGACGCTGTGCCACCTTCGACGCGTCGGCGGACGGCTACTGTCGTGGCGAGGGTGTGGGCGCGGTTGTCCTCAAGCGCCTCGGCGACGCGCTGGCCGCGGGCGACGAAGTGCTGGCGGTGATTCGTGGCACGGCGGTCAATCAGGACGGGCGCAGCGCGTCGCTGACCGCGCCCAACGGACTGGCGCAGGAAGCGGTCATCCGACAGGCCTTGCAGGTCGCCGGCCTGGAGGGGCGCGAGGTCGACTACATCGAATGCCACGGCACCGGCACGTCGCTGGGCGACCCCATCGAGGTCGGAGCCCTCAAGAGCGTGCTGGGCGAGCGCCGCGACAAGCCCGTGGTGCTGGGCGCGGTGAAGAGCAACATCGGGCACCTGGAGGGCGCCGCCGGTGTGGTGGGGCTCATCAAGGCGGTGGAAGTGCTGCGCCGCCGTGAAGCTCCCGGCAACGTCCACTTCCAGGAGCTGAATCCCAAGATCGACCTGCGAGGCTTCCCCGCCGTCATCCCGACCGCGCTGACGCCGTTGGGACGACCAGGGGACACGCGCCCGCTCGTCGCTGGCGTCTCCTCGTTTGGTTTTGGCGGCACCAACGCGCATGTGGTGTTGGAGTCCCACGTGGGCGCCAGGGTGGACACCGGCGCGTTGCCCCGGCAGCTCATGGAATACGCGCCCCGGTTCCTGCCGTGGCGGCGGCTGCCGCATCCGTTCCTGAGTCGCAAGGAGGAGGGCGGCTTCGTGGCGGTGCTGTCCGGAGCGCAGGCGGAGCGGTGGAAGGACCACCGTATCGGCGAGCAGGTGCTGGTGCCCGCCGCGAGCCATCTGACGCTGCTGGGCGGCGCGGAGCTGTTGAAGCAGGGCTCCGACGGCGTCAAGGCCGTTGGCGTCGAAGTCCAGGACGTGGTGATGCCTCGGCCGCTGGTGGTGGGCGGTGAGGGTGGAGTGGTGCGCTGTCTCGCCAACGGCAGCCAGTGGAGCATCCAGGCTGAACGTGATGGGAGCAGCGAGCTGGTCGCGAGTTGTCGGTCCGCAAGGCTCCTGAACAGTGCGGAGCTGGTCCGCGGCGACGTGGATGTCGATGCGGTGCGCGGCCGTTGTGCCCCGACGGAGGTGGAGGCGCTGTATGAGGTGCTGGCCCGCCAGGGCGCACGGTTCGGGCGCGGCTATCGCAACCTGACGGACCTTTCCCTGGGCGAAGAGGAGGCGATCGCCCGGATCAAGGTGGAGCACGCGTCCGTGGCCGACCGCAGCCTGACGCTGCTGCATCCGGCGACGCTCGACGCGGGGATCCAACTGCTCGGGCTGTGCGCGATGCGGACGTGCGGCGTCTGCCTGCCGTTCAACGTGCAGGCGACGAAGCTGTTCCTGATGGAGGAGCAGCCCCGGGAACTGTGGGCGTACGCTCGGGTGAGCGCGCTCAGCTCCAAGAGCGTGGAAGGAACGGTGACGCTCTTTGGCGACACCGGAGAAGTCTATGCGGTGCTCGAAGGGCTGACCTGTCGGCAGGCGGGTGTCGACACGCGCGTCCAGGAAAGCGTCTTCGAGACGGAGTGGGTGCGGCTGCACGAGGCAGCCGATTCAAGCCTCCCGCAGAGGGGCGAACACCTGCTGCTCACGCGGAAGGCCGTGGAAGGGGGGCTGCCCGCCGGTTGGACGTCGGTGGTGGTGACGGAAGAAGCGGAGGCGCTGCGGACGGTGTCGGGCCAGCGGTGGTCCACGGTGGCGCTGTGGGGCAGCAACACGGAGGAGGACGTGGCGCTGGGGCTGTGGCTGCTCCAGACGGAGGCCCAGGCCGAGCGTCGGGTATTCGTGACGTCGGCGGAGAGCGAAGGGGATGCCGGGCTGTGGGGCCTGGCGCGGACGTTCCGGCTGGAGCGCCCGGACGTGCGGGTGCGCTGCATTGAGCACGCTGCGGGAAGCCCGCTGGCGAAGGTGCTCGCGCTGGCCACGAGTGAAGAGGCGGAGGACGAGCTGTCGGTGGATGCGGCGGGCATCGTCCGGGTGCCGAGGTTGCGGCGTTGCGGTGACGTGGGCGGAGCCGGGCGGCTGTCGGTGCGAGCGGACGCGACGTATGTGATTAGCGGAGGGCAGGGGGCGCTGGGGAAGGTGGCGGCCCGGCTGCTGGTGGAGGCCGGCGCGACGCACGTGCTGCTGCTGTCGCGCACGGCCGTGACGCCGGAGGGGTTGGCGCCGGAGCTGGCGGCGCTGCGGAGCCGCGCCCGGGTGGAGGGCGTGGCGTGCGACGTGTCGCGAGTGGAGAGCGTGCGAGCTGCGCAAGCGTGGCTAGCGGAGGCCGGGTGGCCTTCGGTGGGAGGCGTGGTGCACGCGGCGGGCGTGCTGAGCGACGGGACGGTGCCGAACCAGACGGCGGAGAAGTTGCGGCTGGCGTACGGGGCGAAGGTGCACGGCGCGCGGAACCTGCGGGAGGTGTTCTCGCCCCCGGACTTCCTGGTGCTCTTCTCCTCGGCGGCGGCGACCTTCGGTTCCGTGGGGCAGGGCAGCTACGCGGCGGCGAACGCGACGTTGGACGCGCTGGCGAGGCGGTGGTCGGCGGCGGGTGAAGCGGTGCTGTCGGTGCAGTGGGGTGCGTGGTCCGAAGGTGGAATGGCGACGCGGCACGACGCGGTCCGGCGTGCGGAGGCGGGTGGCTTTGGGAGCATCAGCGACGCGCTGGGCACGGCGGTGCTGGAGCAGTTGTTGGCGGGAGGCAAGCGGGGGACCGTGTGCGCCACGCCCATCGACTGGAACCGGCTCCAACTGGAGATGCCGCTCGTCTCCCGCTTCCGGCCCAAGCGAAGCGTGAGCAATGCGCTACCGCGTGCGGAGTCGCGCGGGGGGCCCACGACGGCGGAGTTGCTCGCGCTGGTGCGTCGCGCGGCCGCGGACTCGATGGGCTTGCCAGGAGGGCGGTTCGTCGATGATGAGCCGCTGATGGCGCAAGGGCTGGACTCCCTGGGCGCGGTCTCCCTGGCCCAGAGCCTCGGTCGGGAGCTGGGCCTGACGCTCGGGGCGGTGTTCGTCCTGAATCACCCGACGCTCGACGAAATCGTCGCGGCCCTGGCCGTACGCCTGGAGAGCGCGACGTCGAGCGCGCCACCGCCGCCACGTCCTCAATTGCAGCGCTCCGAGGAGCCCATCGCCATCGTGGGCACGGCATGCCGCCTGCCTGGGGGTGTCCGTTCTCCGGACGCGCTGTGGGAGATGCTGGTGGCGGGGACGGACTGCGTGACGGACATCCCCGCCTCGCGCTTCGACATCGACGAGGTGTTCGACGCGGATCCGAACGTCGCAGGGAAGAGCTACACCCGGCGCGGTGCCTTCATGAGCGGGGCGGAGAGCTTCGACCATGACTTCTTTGGCATCTCGCTCGCGGAAGCCCGCGCCATGGATCCCCATCAACGCCTGCTGCTGGAGGTCGCCTACGAGGCCTTCCACGACGCGGGTTATGACAAGAAGCGGCTGCGTGGCTCCTCCACCAGCGTCTTCGTCGGCGTCGCCAACCAGGACTGGATGATTGTCTCGGGTGAGCGCGAGGCGAAGAACCCCTTCTTCGGGGCCGGCGTCTCGTCGTCCATCACCTCCAATCGCATCTCCTACCTGCTCGGATTGACGGGGCCGAGCATGACGCTCGACACCGCCTGCTCTTCGTCGCTGGTGGCGGTGGACCTGGCGGTGGAGAAGCTGCGCAGCGGGGTGTGCTCGGCGGCGCTCGTGGGTGGCGTCAACGTCATGCTGCACCACCGCACCTTCGTCGGGTGCTGCGCCGCCAAGATGCTCTCACCCAACGGGCGCTGCGCCACCTTCGACGAATCCGCGGATGGCTACTGTCGCGGTGAGGGCGTGGGGGCGGTGGTCCTCAAGCGCCTCGGGGATGCACTGGCCGCGGGCGACGAGGTGCTGGCGGTGATTCGCGGCACGGCCGTCAACCAGGATGGTCGCAGTACGTCGCTGACCGCGCCCAACGGGCTGGCGCAGGAGGCGGTCATCCGGCAGGCCCTGGAGGTCGCCGGCCTGGAAGGCCGGGAGGTTGATTACGTCGAATGCCACGGGACTGGCACCTCGCTGGGCGACCCCATCGAGGTCGAAGCGCTGCGCAATGTCCTGACGGAGCGTCGCGACAAGCCCGTGGTGCTGGGCGCGGTGAAGAGCAACATCGGGCACCTGGAGGGCGCCGCCGGTGTCGTGGGGCTCATCAAGACGGTGGAGGTCCTGCGCCGTCGTGAGGCGCCTGGAAACGTCCACTTCAAGTCGCTGAATCCCAAGATCGACCTGCGAGGGTTCGCCGCCATCATCCCGACCGCGCCGACGCCGTTGGGGCCACCGGGGGACACGCGTCCGCTGGTCGCAGGCGTCTCTTCGTTTGGCTTTGGCGGGACCAATGCCCACGTGGTGCTGGAGTCATTCCCGGGAGCCGCCGCGGAGCGCCGGCAGCGCATGGAGTACGCGCCGCGATTCATTCCGTGGAGCCGGTTGCCGCATCCGTTCTTGAGCCGCAAGGAGGAGAACGGCTTCGTGGCGACGCTGTCGGGAGAGCAGGCGTCGCGTTGGAATGATCATCGCATCGGCGAGCAGGTGCTGGTGCCTGCCGCGAGCCATCTGACGCTGCTGGGCGGTGCCGCGCTGCTGAAGCAGGGCGCCGACGGCGTCAAGGCGGCGGGTGTCGAAGTGGAAGAGGTGATCATGCCGAGGCCGCTGGTGGTGAGCGGCGAGGGCGGCCTGGTTCGCTGCGTCTCCAGGGGCAGCCAGTGGGTCGTGGAAGGCGAGCGTGATGGCCTCAAGGAGGAGGTCGCGAGCTGCCGGTCCGCACGGGTCCTGAGCAGCGTGGAGCTGACTCGAAGCGGCGTGGATGTCGAAGCGGTGCGGGGGCGCTGCGCTCCGGTGGACGTGGAGGCCCTCTATGCTTCGATGTCTCAGCTCGGAGCGAGGTTCGGGCCCGGCTACCGCAACCTGAAGGATCTGCACCTGGGCGAAGAGGAGGCGATTGCCCGGGTCGAGGTCGTGCATGCGTCCGTGGTCGACCGCGGCCTGACGCTGCTGCATCCGGCGACCCTGGATGCGGGGATCCAACTGCTTGGGCTCTGCGGGATGAAGACCTGCGGAGTCTGTGTGCCATTCAGTGTCCGCAACGCGCGGCTGTCCTCCGTGGAGGAGCAGCCTCGCTCACTGTGGGCCCATGCGAGGGTGAGCGCGAGCAGCGCCAGGGGCGTGGAAGGCACGGTGACGCTCTTCGATGACAGCGGAGACGTGTATGCGGTGCTGGAAGGATTGACCTGTCGGCAGTTGGGGACGGACGCGGGCCTCCAGGAGAGCCTCTTCGAAACGGAGTGGGTGCCGCTGGTCTCGGCGCTGAGGATGCCTGTCGGCATGAGCGGTGAGGGCCTCCTGCTGTCGCGCGTGGCGCTCGAAGGCGAGCTGCCGGTGGGCTGGCGGATGGTGGTGGTGGACAAGGAGGCGCAGTGGTTGCCCACGGTGTCCCGCTCGCGGTGGTCGACCGTGGCGCTCTGGGGGGACAATGGGGAGGAGGACGTCGCGCTGGGGCTGCGACTGTTGCAACTGGCAAGCGGCGACGTGGCGACTCCCGCCGTGCTGCGGACCGAACGGTTGACGTTCGTGACGTCGGCGGAGAGCGAAGGGGACGCGGGGCTGTGGGGCTTGGCGCGGACGTTCCGGCTGGAGCGCCCGGACGTGCGGGTGCGCTGCATCGAGCACGCTGCGGGAAGCCCGCTGGCGAAGGTGCTCGCGCTGGCCACGAGCGAAGAGGCGGAGGACGAGCTGTCGGTGGATGCGGCGGGCCTCGTCCGGGTGCCGCGGCTGCGGCGTTGCAGTGACGTGGGGGGCGCCGAGCGGCTGTCGGTGCGTGCGGACGCGACGTATGTGATTAGCGGAGGGCAGGGAGCGCTGGGGAAGGTTGCTGCCCGGCTGCTGGTGGAGGCTGGCGCGACGCACGTGCTGCTGCTGTCGCGCACGGCCGTGACGCCGGAGGGGCTGGCGCCGGAGCTGGCGGCGCTGCGGAGCCGCGCCCGGGTGGAGGGCGTGGCGTGCGACGTGTCGCGAGTGGAGAGCGTGCGAGCTGCGCAAGTGTGGCTGGCGGAGGCCGGGTGGCCTTCGGTGGGAGGCGTGGTGCACGCGGCGGGTGTGCTTAGCGACGGGACGGTGCCCAACCAGACGGCGGAGAAGTTGCGGCTGGCGTACGGGGCGAAGGTGCACGGCGCGAGGAACCTGCGGGAGGTGTTCGCTCCTCCGGACTTCCTGGTGCTCTTCTCCTCGGCGGCGGCGACCTTCGGTTCCTCGGGGCAGGGCAGCTACGCGGCGGCGAACGCGACGTTGGACGCGCTGGCGAGGCGGTGGTCGGCGGCGGGTGAAGCGGTGCTGTCGGTGCAGTGGGGTGCGTGGTCCGAAGGCGGAATGGCGGCGCGGCACGACGCGGTCCGGCGTGCGGAGGCGGGCGGCTTCGGGAGCATCAGCGACTCGCTGGGCATGGCGGTGCTGTCTCAGTTGCTGGCGGGAGGCAAGCGGGGGACCGTGTGCGCCACGCCCATCGACTGGAACCGGCTCCAACTGGAGATGCCGCTCGTCTCCCGCTTCCGGCCCAAGCGAAGCGCGAGCAAGGCACTGCCGTCCGCGGAGTCGCGCGGGGGCCCCGGGGGCGCGGAGCTGCTCGCGCTGGTGCGTCGCGTGGTGGCCGAGTCGATGGGCTTGCCCGGCGGGCAGGTCCTCGATGACGAGCCGTTGATGGCGCAAGGGCTGGACTCGCTGGGCGCGGTCGTCCTGGCGCAGGGGCTGAGTCGGGAGCTGGGCCTGACGCTGGGGCCGGTGTTCGTCCTGAATCATCCAACGCTCAAGGAGCTGGCTGCCGCCCTGGCCGCACGCTTCGAGAGCGCGACTCCCAGCACGCCAGCGCCGACCCGCCCGAGGTCGCAGCGCTCCGAGGAGCCCATCGCGATCGTGGCCACGGCGTGCCGGCTGCCCGGCGACGTGATGTCTCCGGAGGAGCTGTGGAAGATGTTGTTGGAGGGGACGGACTGCGTGACCGAGGTCCCCTTCTCGCGCTTCGACATCGACGAGGTGTTCGACGCGAACCCCAATGCCGTGGGGAAGAGCTACACCCGGCGCGGTGCCTTCATGAGCGAGGTGGAGAGCTTCGACCATGACTTCTTCGGCATCCCGGTCGCGGAAGCCCGGGCCATGGATCCCCAGCAGCGCCTGCTGTTGGAGGTGGCCTACGAAGCATTCCACGCCGCCGGCTACGACAAGGCCAGTCTGCGCTCGTCACGCATCGGTGTGTTCGTGGGACAGATGAACCACGACTGGGCGCACATGAATGCCGAGGATCAACTCTCGGATCCATTCTTTGGCGCGGGCTCCTCGGCGTCCATCACCTCCAACCGCATCTCCTACCTGCTTGGATTGACGGGGCCGAGCATGACGCTCGACACTGCCTGTTCGTCGTCGCTGGTGGCGGTGGACCTGGCGGTGGAGAAGCTGCGTGGCGGGGTGTGCTCGGCGGCGCTCGTCGGTGGCGTCAACGTCATGCTGCACCACCGCACCTTCGTCGGGTGTTGCGCCGCCAAGATGCTGTCCGTCAAGGGCCGGTGCGCCACCTTCGACGAGTCCGCCGACGGCTACTGCCGAGGTGAGGGCGTGGGGGCGGTGGTCCTCAAGCGCCTCAGCGATGCGCTGGCCGCGGGCGACGAGGTGCTGGCGGTGATCCGCAGCACGGCGGTCAATCAGGACGGGCGCAGCGCGTCGCTGACCGCTCCCAACGGGCTGGCGCAGGAGGCAGTCATCCGGCAGGCCCTGGAGATCGCCGGCCTGGAAGGACGGGACGTCGACTACGTCGAATGCCATGGCACCGGCACGTCGCTGGGCGACCCCATCGAGGTCGAAGCGCTCAAGAACGTGCTGGGGACGAGGCGCGACAAGCCCGTGGTGCTGGGGGCCATCAAGAGCAACATCGGGCACCTGGAGGGCGCCGCCGGTGTCGTGGGGCTCATCAAGGCGGTGGAGGTACTGCGCCGTCGCGAGGCACCCGGCAACGTCCACTTCAAGGTGCTGAATCCCAAGATCGATCTGCAGGGCTTCTCCGCCGTCATCCCGACCGCGCCCACGCCACTGGGACGAAAGGGGGACAAGACGCCTCTGGTCGCGGGAGTCTCGTCGTTTGGCTTTGGCGGTACGAATGCTCACGTCGTACTCGAATCCTGGGATTCGCCTGTGTCACGCAAGGCGAACCCTTCTGCTACGGAAGTCGGAGGCTGGGAATGACGCAGCTATGGATGTTCACCGGCCAGGGTGCGTTGGTCCCGGGCTGCGCGCGGGAGCTGTACGAGGCGAACGCCGTCTTCAAGGAGGCCCTGAGCCGGTACGCGGGGGTGCTCGAAGCGAAGATGGAGGTGCCGCTGCTCAAGCTGCTGCTCTCGGCCGAGGCGGGCGTGGCGGAGCTGGTGCAGGAGACGCAGTACGCGCAGCCGGCGCTGGTGGCGTTGCAGTTGGCGCAGCTGGCGATGTGGCGTTCGCGAGGGGTGCGCCCGGCGGTGGTGCTGGGGCACTCGGTGGGAGAGTTCGCGGCGGCGGTGGCGGCGGGGGTGATGGAGGAGGAGACGGCCCTGGAGCTGGCCGCGCTGCGCGGGCGGCTGATGTCGGGGTGCGAGCGTGGGGGCATGGCGGTGGTGATGGCCACCGTGGAGCAGTTGCAGAAGGTGCTGCCGGCGGAGCTGGTGGTGGCTGCGGAGAACGAGCGGACGCGGACGGTGGTGGCGGGTCCGAAGGAGGCGCTGGGGCGCTTCGTGACGGCGGCGTACGCGGGTGGGCACACGATGCTGGGGGTGTCGCACGCGTTCCACTCGCCGATGATGGGGCCCGCGGCGGAGGCGTTCGAGAAGGAGCTTGTGGGCAGGGAGTTCAAGGCACCGCAGGGGGTGCGCTTCATCTCGACGTTGAGCGGTGAGGAGGAGACGGAGCGGTTGAGGACGGGGGCGTACTGGGCGGAGCAGTTGTTGAAGCCGGTGAGGTTCCTGGGGGCGTTGGAGAAGGCGTGGGAGCAAGGCGCCGAAGTGAAGACGGTGGTGGAACTGGGGCCAGGGGCGACGCTGCTGCGGATGGCCCAGCGGAACATGGGGGAGCAAGGGCGGCAGTGGATCGCGTCGAGCCAGGCTGTCCGCTGGGGGCGCGGTCCCGGATTGTTCCGGCACGTGCCGCTCGGGTGGAACAAGCCAGGGGCGAAGTCCGGGGCCGTCAAGGCCGCGCCCGTGGAGCAAGCGACGCCCTCCACGTCTGTCTACGAGACGGTGTGGACGTCAGCACCCCCCATCACCGAGCGGCCAGTGACCGTTGGCCAGCACCTGCTGCTCGCGCGGAAGGCCGTGGAAGGGGAGCTGCCCGCTGGTTGGACGTCGGTGGTGGTGACGGAGGAGGCGGAGGCGCTGCGGGCGGTGTCGGGCCAGCGGTGGTCCACGGTGGCGCTGTGGGGCAGCAACACGGAGGAGGACGTGGCGCTGGGGCTGTGGCTGCTCCAGACGGAGGCCCAGGCCGAGCGCCGGGTATTCGTGACGTCGGCGGAGAGCGAAGGGGATGCGGGGCTGTGGGGCCTGGCGCGGACGTTCCGGCTGGAGCGCCCGGACGTGCGGGTGCGCTGCATCGAGCACGCTGCGGGAAGCCCGCTGGCGAAGGTGCTCGCGCTGGCCACGAGCGAAGAGGCGGAGGACGAGCTGTCGGTGGATGCGGCGGGCCTCGTCCGGGTGCCGCGGCTGCGGCGTTGCAGTGACGTGGGGGGCGCCGAGCGGCTGTCGGTGCGTGCGGACGCGACGTATGTGATTAGCGGAGGGCAGGGGGCACTGGGGAAGGTTGCGGCCCGGCTGCTGGTGGAGGCCGGCGCGACGCACGTGCTGCTGCTGTCGCGCACGGCCGTGACGCCGGAGGGGCTGGCGCCGGAGCTGGCGGCGCTGCGAAGCCGCGCCCGGGTGGAGGGCGTGGCGTGCGACGTGTCGCGCGTGGAGAGCGTGAGGGCGGCGCAAGCGTGGCTGGCGGAGGCCGGGTGGCCTTCGGTGGGAGGCGTGGTGCACGCGGCGGGCGTGCTGAGCGACGGGACGGTGCCGAACCAGACGGCGGAGAAGCTGCGGCTGGCGTACGGGGCGAAGGTGCACGGCGCGCGGAACCTGCGGGAGGTGTTCTCGCCCCCGGACTTCCTGGTGCTCTTCTCCTCGGCGGCGGCGGCCTTCGGCTCCTCGGGGCAGGGCAGCTACGCGGCGGCGAACGCGACGTTGGACGCGCTGGCGAGGCGGTGGTCGGCGGCGGGTGAAGCGGTGCTGTCGGTGCAGTGGGGTGCGTGGTCCGAAGGCGGAATGGCGGCGCGGCACGACGCGGTCCGGCGTGCGGAGGCGGGCGGCTTCGGGAGCATCAGCGACTCGCTGGGCATGGCGGTGCTGTCTCAGTTGCTGGCGGGAGGCAAGCGGGGGACCGTGTGCGCCACGCCCATCGACTGGAACCGGCTCCAACTGGAGATGCCGCTCGTCTCCCGCCTCCGTCCCAAGCGAAGCGCGAGCGCCGGTCCGACCCATTCCGAGCCGGCCTCCACGCATGTCTCCGCGGAGGAGTTGCTCGCGATTGTCCGGCAAGCCGCGACCGAACTCGTGGGCAGGCCCATCGCGGATGATGCCTCCCTCCTGGAGAGCGGGTTGGATTCGCTTGGCAGCGTGTCGCTGCGCAACCGCCTTGCATCGCGCCTGGGCGTCGAGCTGTCGTCTGCCTTCGTGCTCGAATGTCCGAGCGTGAGCGCGATGGTCCGCTACCTGTCGTCCCTGTCTCCTCGCGCGGCCTCTCGTCCGGTGCCGGCGGTGTCTCACTCCCAGTTGCCGGTGCTTGTGATTGGGGCTGGCATTGGCGGGCTGAGCTTCGCCCGACAACTGGAGAAGGCCGGCACCTCCGTGGTCGTGATGGACGCCGCCGCGCGCGTCGGAGGGGTCTGGCAATCGCTCGCCAACGCTTCCTCCAAGTTGCAGATTGATTCGCCGGCCTATGACTTCGACAGCACGGCGATGCCCTTGCCCGGTGACCACAGCTGGAAGACCAGCTTCCCGTCCCAGGCGGAGATCCTGACCGGCTGCCAGAGCACGGCGGCCGACCTGATGGGCCCCGTGTATCTCGAAGCTCGGGTCCAGACCGTGCGCAAGGTCGAGTCGTCCGAATACGAGGTCACCTATCAGCGTGCCGGGCGCACGCAACGCATGCGTGTCTCAGGCGTGGCCGCGATGACGGGGGGACTCCACCGTCCCCGCCGTCACACGTTCCCGGGCGAGGAGGCGTTCGGCGGCCACATCGGGCTGGGCGTCGCCAACGACACGCCGCTGGAACTCTTCCGCGGAGCCTCGGTGGTGATCGTCGGTCACGGTGCCTTCGCCGTGGAGAACATGCGCACCGCCCTTGAGAATGGCGCCAGGCACGTGACCCTCTTGTGCCGCCAGCAGCACATGGTGCTCTCCACGTTCTGCAACTGGCTGCTCAATTCGAGCAAGGGGGTGATGCCCGTCTCCGACGTGGTCGACGTGATGCGCCCCTTCTACGCGGCCTGTGGCGTGGAGGTGCAGGACCTGCACTCCCTGGCGCGGGATGCGGCGGGCGAGTGGACGCTGGATCAGGCCACGGTGCCGCCCGGCTCCGACCTCTATTTCCTGGCCCAGATGATGGGCAAGCTGCGCATCGTCGTCGGGGAGGCTGCTGGATTCACCTCCAGCTCGGTGCTGACGCAGGACGGGCAGGAGCTCGCGGCGGAGGTCTTCCTCAAGTGCCTGGGCTCGCACACCGACGACTCGGTGCTGCTCGGGCTCTTTGGCGAGGGCAGCAGGGTGCAGGGGCTCTGGATCAACGGAGACCCCAACCTCATCACGTACAACGACGGCGCGCAGGTGCCGCGCAAGGTCAAGTCGCTGATGTGCGCCAGCTACGCGTTCTTCGTGCAGGCCTTCGCGCCCGCCTACCTGCACTTCCGCGCCCACCCTGACGAGCACGCACGCGCCCTGGCGCGCATCACCTCCGCGACCCCGACGAGCACCGACGCCGAGCGCGTGCTCCTGGAGCTGTGGGACTTCCTGGAGCCGACCAAGCGCGTCCTGGCCGAGCGCACCCTCGAACTCCTTCCGTTCGACCGCTTCCAGGTCGAGCGCGAAAACGAGTGGGAGCGCTACAGCCGGATGCTGGGCGGCACCGGCGAGGAGGGCCAGGCGCTGTGGCAGCTGCTGCGCCCGACGCTGTCCCTGGTGCACCGCCGCAATCCCCAGGCTCCCGTCGAGATGCGAAGCCGACATCCGGTCCTGGGCTCGCTGTCCGTGTTCGTGCCGCGCAGCCAGCGGGTGCTGTTCCTCCCAGGCCAGGGAACCAATGCCCGCCTCGCCCGGACCCTGCTGGAGCGGACCGGCTGGATCGACCGCTCACGCCTGGAGTTCGTCGTACCGGATGCCCCGTATGAGATGCCTGCCTTCACCAATGAGCTGCAGTTGGAGCAGGTGGGGCTGAGCAACCTGGTGAGCGCCGGGCTCTACGACAAGACGGCGCGCTATCGCGAGTGGCGCGCCGGCTTCGAGGCGCTCTATCAGCAGCACCATCACGGCAAGGCGATCAACGTGACGGATGTGGAGCGCGAACAGTGGCGCGTGACGCTGGCGTATCTGCGGGAGATCGTGGAGCGCTACGGTCCCTTCGACGGCATCGCCGGCTTCTGTGAGGGCGCGGCGGTGGCGTCGGTGGCGCTGCACCTCCAGGCGCGAGGGGAGGACCACGGACTGGGCTCGGTTCGCTTCTTCATCGCCATGGCCCCGTGGCGCTCCCCGATGCACCAGCAGGAAGGCATGTTCCGCCCCGGCCAGCCCCTCAAGCTGCCCATGCTCCAGATCGTGGGCGACAACGACATGGACGTGTTTCTGGGGGCGGCGCCGCACTTCTATGCGGACTTCGCGGGCGCCAGTGAGTTCCGCCACCCGGGCCAGCACGTCTATCCCCCGCTGACGCCCGGCCTGGAGGTCAAGCTGCGCCAGTTGCTCAACGCGAGCGCGGTGGCCTGAGCGGAGGCCTCACCCGGCGAAGAGTTTGCGCACCTGCGCCGGGTCGGGACTTCCACCGAGTGGAAGTGGCAGGAAGGACTGGAGCTGCCACTTCTGCGTCCTGATGGCTTCCGGCACCACCGGCTTGGACCAGGGGGGATAGACGCGGATGGCGCGCTTGCCGCCCTGGTGGGCGCGGGACATGACCCCCTTGTCCACCAGGGTCTTCTGGGTGAACACGAACTGGCCGCGGTGCTCCGCGTCGCCCACGCTCACCACGACGAAGGCCACGCCGTCGTCCCTGTCGAGCGGCGCGATCTCCCCTTCGGGCACGGGCCGCTTCCACAGCGTCACGAACTGCCCGACCTTGGTGGGGGTTGTCTTGGCCACGCGGAAGACGATGGGGCGACCGTCGAGCGCGAAGCGGCAGGCGCCATACTCGGCGCTCTCTTCTTCGCGCAGCGCCGGGGTGGTGACGTTCATCCCGGCCGGCGCGTAGGCCTCCCGGAGGGCGGTCAGGAGATCGTGGGGGAGATGCCCCAGGGCGGGGTCGACCAGGTGTGCGCTCATGAGGGGGCTCCACGGCGGATGGACTTCTTGTTTAGCCTCTTCAAAGCCCTTGGCCAGGATCTGGACGTGCTCGTCAGCCATGGCCTTGAGGAGGCCTGCCTGGCCGCTCACCCCAGGGGCGCGACGCGCTTGACGCCGGAGGCCCCGCCATATGACGACAGCATGTATTCGGCCTTCTCGAAGCGCTCGAGCTCCGCGTGCATCCGCCGGAAGACGGCGCCCGCGTTGTGGTGGCCTTCGTGGCTGCCGCCGTAGTCGCGCGACAGCCAGACCGTCAGCGGGTTGAAGAGGGCCTTCCAGCCGGTGGCCAGCTGCATGTCTCCGACGAGCACCAGGCCACCGGGACGCACGCTGTTCCACAGGCGCTGATAGGCCTCCTGCCAGTGGGGGATGATGGACAGCCCCAGCGTGCACACGCCCGCGTCGAACTGCGTGGCGCCGTGCTCCCTCCAGTTGAAGCGCGTGACGTCCGCGTGCTTCAGCTCCACGTTGCGCCACCCCGCCTTCTCCACCCGCTCCCGCGCCAACGCGAGCATGTCGTCGGAGAAGTCCACCCCCAGGATGTGTCCTTCCGGCCCCACCTTCTCCATCAGGAACGGCAGGTCCTTGCCCGAGCCGCAGCAGACGACGAGGACACGATCGCCCCGGCGCAACCCGGTCCGCCGGAAATAATCAGCCTTCGCGTCGTTGAAGACTCCGGGGAGCTTCGCCTCGTAGGCCCCGGCGCGCTGCCCCGCGTAGAGGAACGCCACCTGAATGTTTCTCTCCCCGTTCATGAAGCCCTGTCAGGATGGTCCAGAATGTGGATTGCAAGGATGGCGATTTTTACTGTTAAAGAGAAGAATCAACGGCTCTGACGGTCTTTCTCATTTCTCGCGAATTTAAGTGAGAACGGATCTTCCGGCTTCTATTGATCTTGGCCGGTAAGCGTCATAATTAAGAATCCGTTAAGAATGGTTCCCCGAAGAGAGAATTTTCCGTCGGGCTTGCCGAAGTAGCAGGGGGCGGCTGGGAAGGCTCGCGGGAATCCACATGACGGAGTGGAGGCTGTTCGCCGTGCCTTTTCCGAAGGGTGTGTTGCTACTCGCGGGGTGCGTGGACGTGGACTTCTTGTTGCCGGACCCGCGGGACCTGGACGGCTGGCGCTGCGAACGGGCGGGACCTTCGACGTCGGCGGCTCCGTGCCGGGCAGGCCCGGTATCTCCGGAGCGGTCGCCGGGTGATCGGCTGTCGGACCGTTTGCGCATGCTGCCGGACGCGCCCCGTATCGAGAGCTGGATTGCCCAGGGGGCGCTGAAGCAGCCCGCCCTCGCGAACCACCGCTGAGCCTGGAGACATCACCATGTTGGTTCAGAGACTGGAGTCTCAGGTCCGCCGTGTGCCCGGGCGCACGGCGATTGTCTTCGGTGAGCAGCAGATCACCTTCGCGAGCCTGTGGGCGGACATCACCGCGCTGGGCGCGTCGCTGGCGAAGCTGGGTGTGGGGCCCGGCACGTCGGTGGCCGCGCTCGTGGACAACCGCCCCGAATTCATCACGCTCTTCTTCGCCGTGGCCCTGCGGGGCGCGACGTTGGTGCCGCTCAATCCCGCGTCGAAGGAGAGCGAGCTCATCTTCTTCCTGCGCGTGAGCGGCGCCAGCCAGGTGCTGACCGACGGGGAGCACCTGGCGCTGTGCGAGCGCACCTGCGCGCAGCTGGCCCACCGGCCGGGGCTCATCACCCTGGGCGTGGAGGGCCACGCCGCCCCGCGCTACGAGACCCTGCTGCGCGAAGGGGCCGAGGACGCCGCGAAGGCGTCAGGGCCGCGCGTGGAGCACGACGGGCCGCTCGTGTGCCTGTTCTCGTCGGGCTCCACCGGCAAGCCCAAGCGCGTGCTGCGCACCCAGCGCAACTACCTCTTCGAGCTGGATGGGTTCCAGGCGCTCACGAACGTGTCCGCCAAGGACCGCGTGCTGTGCTCCATTCCGCTGTACCACTCGCACGGCATCGGCAGTTGCATCCTGCCCAGCCTGTGCGTGGGCGCGCCGCTCATCATCCTGGAGCCGGTGTCGTCGCGCACGGGCGAAGGGGACGTGCTCTTCCTCCAGAAGCTGCACCGGATGGTGGAGCTCATCCGCGCCGAGCGCATCACCCTGTTCCCCAGCATCCCCTACGTGCTGCGCGCGATGGCGGAGGACCCGGAGCTGGACGGCAAGGCGCTCGCGTCGGTGCGGCTGTGCTTCTCGTCGGGCAACTTCCTGGCGCCCTCCGTGTACGAGGCGTTCCTCGCGAAGTTCAGCCTGCCCATCCGGCAGATCTACGGCTGCTCCGAGGGCGGCGCCGTCGCCATCAACATGGCGAAGGGGCGCAAGTTCGAGCCCCCTTCCGTGGGCCGGCCGCTGCCGGGCATCGAGCTGCGGCTGGTGGACGACGAGGACAAGCCGGTCCCCGTCGGCACCGTGGGCGAGGTGATGATCCGCGGTGAAGGCCTGACAGCCGGCTACGCGGACCTGCCGGAGCTGACGGCGGAGGCCTTCCGCGATGGCTTCTTCCGCTCGGGCGACCTGGGCGTGATGAACCGCGACGGGCGCCTCACCATCACCGGCCGCAAGAAGCTGCTCATCGACACGGGGGGCAAGAAGGTGGACCCGTTCGAGGTGGAGGCCGTGCTCACCCAGCACCCGCTGGTGAGCGAGGCGGTGGTGCTGGGCGTGCCGGTGCCGTCCGGCAATGAGATCATCAAGGCCGTCGTCGTCACCCGCGGGCCCTGCGACAAGGCCGTGCTTTCGGCCTGGTGCCTGGAGCACCTGTCCGACTTCAAGGTCCCGAAGATCATCGAGCTGCGCGACCGCATCCCCAAGAGCCCCACCGGGAAGATCCTCCGCAAGGAGATGCTCTCCCAGGCGAGCGTGGTGGACGAGCTGCGCACGCTGATGTTCGGCATCCTGCGCCAGGGGCTCGCCGCCACCGACCGCGAGCGCACGTCGTTCCAGAGCTTCGGCATTGACTCGATCACCATCGTCGAGCTGAACGCGATGCTGGAGGAGCACTTCGGCCCGCTGCCCAAGACGCTCTTCTTCGAACACGACAACTTCGCGGACCTGCTGGACTACCTGCGCAAGACGCACCCGGAGCGGTTCGCCGCGCTGGTCGCGGAGCTGGGCGCTAACGAGGCGCCCGCTGCCCCGACGCCGGCCCCTGCCGCGCCCGTGACGGCCCCGTCCATGGTGGCCACCGGGGCTCCCCTGGCGCAGGCCCCGAAAGCGGAGGACGTGCCCTCCGACGCCATCGCCATCGTGGGCATCTCCGGGCGCTACCCCCAGGCCGCGACGCTGGAGGCGTTCTGGAAGCTGCTGGCGGAGGGCCGCGACTGCGTCGTGGAGATCCCCCAGGAGCGGTGGGACCACACGCGCTACTACGACGCCCAGCGGGGCGCCACGGGCAAGACGTACGCGAAGTGGGGCGGCTTCCTGGACGGCGTGGATCAGTTCGACGCGGCCCTGTTCGAGGTGTCGCCGCGCGAAGCGGAGGTGATGGATCCGCAGGAGCGCCTGTTCCTGGAGACCGCGTGGACGGCGCTGGAGGACGCGGGCTATCCGCGCTCGGCGTTCGTCGGCGGCCGGGACGCGCGCAACCCGGTGGGCGTGTTCGTGGGCGTGATGTGGGGCGAGTACCAGCTGCTGGGCGCGGAGGACATGGCGCGCGGACAGCCGGGGCGCTCACCCAAGGCGCACTACTGGTCCATCGCCAACCGCGTCTCCTACTTCTTCAACCTGCACGGTCCCAGCATGGCCGTGGACACCGCGTGCTCCTCTTCGCTCACCGCCATCCATCTGGCGTGCGACAGCCTGCGGGCCGGCGAGTGCGAGCTTGCCCTCGCGGGCGGCGTGAACCTGTCGCTGCACCCGGCCAAGTACCTGAAGATGGCGGATGATCAGTTCGCCTCCAGCGACGGCCGCTGCCGCAGCTTCGGCGCGGGTGGGGACGGCTACGTGCCTGGCGAGGGCGTGGGCGCGGTCGTGCTCAAGCGCCTGGACACGGCGCTGCGCGACGGCGACCCGATCCATGCCGTCATCCGTGCCACCGCCATCAACCACGGCGGCAGGACGCGCGGCTTCACGGTGCCCAGCCCCCAGGCTCAGGGCAACGTCGTCGCCCGCGCCTTCGAGAAGGCGGGCGTGTCGCCGGAGAGCGTCTCCTACATCGAGGCGCATGGCACCGGCACGTCGCTGGGCGACCCCATTGAAATCCGGGGCCTGGGCTTCGTCTTCGAGCGGGCCACGGAGCGCAAGCAGTTCTGCGCCATCGGTTCGGTGAAGTCGAACATCGGCCACCTGGAGGCGGCGGCGGGCATCGCGGGCCTCACCAAGCTGGTGCTCCAGCTCCAGCACGGACAGCTCGCGCCGTCCCTGCACGCGGCCGAACCCAATCCGCACATTGACTTCGCGGCCACGCCGTTCGCCCTCCAGCGCGAGCTGGGCGTCTGGAAGCGGCCCACCGTGGTGGTGGACGGGGTCGCGCGCGAGCTGCCCCGTCGCGCGGGCCTGAGCTCGTTCGGCGCGGGTGGCGCCAACGCGCACCTGCTCGTCGAGGAGGCGCCGAGGCGCGCTCCTCCGGAGGCCACGTCGGGTCCGGTGCTGGTGGTGCTGAGCGCGCGCTCGGTGGCCCAGTTGAAGGGCTCCGCGCGGGCGCTGCGCGACTTCCTGGGGGCCGGAGGGGTGAAGCCCGGCCTGCGGGAGCTGGCGTACACGCTCCAGGCGGGCCGTGAGGCACTGGAGGAGCGGCTGGCCGTCGTCGTGGAGGATGTGGCCGAGCTGCTGCGCGAGCTCACGGCGGTGGTGGAAGGCACCGCGCCGGGAGCACGGACGTGGCGAGGCCGGGCTCCGGTTCCGGCGGGGCAGGGGGAGGTGTCGCTCGACGCCCTGCCCACCGACGTCGAGGGGCTGTCGGCGCTGGCGCGGCAGTGGGCGGCGGGCTCGCGGGTGGCGTGGGCTTCGCTGTACGGCGCGGCGCGCCCCCAGCGCGTGTCGCTGCCGACGTACGTGTTCGACCGTCAGTCGTTCTGGGTGCGCCGCGCGCCGGAGACCCAGGCGCCGGTGCCCGCGCCCCGGACGGCGCTGCATCCGCTGCTGGAGCGCTTCAGCTCGCGGCTGGGTGAGCAGCGCTTCTCCACGCGCCTGTCCCAGGACGCGTGGTTCCTGCGCGATCACCGCATCGACGGAGAGCGAGTGCTCCCCGCCGCGGCCATGCTGGAGATGGCGCGGGCCGCGGGCTCGCTGTCGGGCGAGGGCGAGGTGCGCGCCCTGACGGACGTGTCGTTCCTTCAGCCGGTCGTCGTCCCGGAGTCGGGCCGCGAGCTGCACGTTCGCCTGGTGCCTGGAGCCGCGCCGGGCAGCATCCGCTTCGAGATCCTCACCGTGGCGGATGACGGTGAGCGGCTGCTGCATGCGCGCGGCCGGCTGGAGGTGTCCTCGACGGAGCCCGAGTCCTCCGTGCTGGAGCTGGCGGCGGTGCGGGCCAGGGCCCGGCCTTCGCTGACGCCCACCGCGCTCTACGCCCGCTTCACCGAGAAGCAGCTCGCTTACGGGCCGACGTTCCAGGTCGTGAACGGGCTGTGGCGTGACGGCGACGCGGTGCTGGCCCTGCTGGAGCTGACCCCGGAGGTCGCCGGGAGCGCCACGGCGTTCGGCCTCCAGCCGGCGCTGCTGGACGGCGCGCTCCAGGCCCTCCAGGGCTTCTTCGACACCTACGCGGAGACGCTGGTGCCGGTGTCGTTGGATCGGCTGCGCGTCCTCGCGCCGCTGGGCACGCGCTGCTTCGTGTACCTGACGCCCTCGCGCGACGAAGCCGTCCGCCGCGCGGCGGGGGTGCACCGCCATGACCTGGTGCTCGCCCGCGAGGACGGCACGGTGGTGGCCACGCTGTCCGGCGTGACGCTGAAGGCCTGGCGCCGTGAGACGTCCGCCGCGCTCGGCGTGTACCGGGCGGAGTGGCGGGCCGCGTCCCCTGTCGGCGGCGACAGCGCGTCGCTTCCGGCGGACACGGTGCTGGTGGAGGCCGGGGAGGGCACGCTGGATGCGCTGGCGAAGGGGCGCAAGGACGTCCTCTTCCTGCGCGCGGGCCAGGCGCTGCCCCAACTGGACGGGCGGGTCCTCCAGGCTTCCGATGCGGAGGACCTGGCGCTCCTGCTGAAGCAGTGGCGGACGGAGGGCCGGAGCCCGAGCGCCGTGGTCCTCGCGCTGCGGGCGGAGGACGCGGAGTCCGAAACCCGGGCCTGGGCGCGTCACGGCTTCGACGTGCTGTTCGCGCTGGCGCGGGCCCTGCGGGAGCTCCCTTCGGCCGCCGCGCTCCGCGTCCTGGTGGTGCTGCCGGTGCTGGACGGCGCGGAGGGCGTGGCGCCTCCGTTCTCCGGCCTCGCGGCGTTCGCGCGCACCTGGACGCTGGAGCGCCCGGACGTTCGCGTGAAGGTGCTGGCCGCAGATGCCGCCGCTCGTGCGTCCTCGACGTGGGCCGCGACGCTCCGCGCCGAGCTGGCGGAAGAGGGCGACACGGAGGTCCTCCTCCGGGGCGACCAGCGGCTGACGCGCGGCTCCTCGGCGGTGACGCCTCCGGCGGAGTTGGAGGCGTTCCGTGCGCGCAAGGGGGGCGTGTACCTGGTGACCGGCGGCGCCGGGGGCCTGGGCCTCCTGACGGCGGGCTTCCTGGCGGAGCACGGGGCTGGGACGCTGGTGCTCTCCGGCCGCTCCGATGCCTCCGCCATCCAGCGTGAGGCGTTCACCGCGCTGGAGGCGAAGGGCGCTCGGGTGGAGTACGTGCGCGCGGACGTGAGCGTGGCGGATGACGCGCGCCGGCTCATCGAGGAGCTGAAGGCGCGGCACGGTCGCCTGGATGGCGTGGTGCACAGCGCCGGGGTGCTGCGCGACGCGTTCCTGCTGCACAAGACGCGCGAGTCCGCGGAGCCGGTGCTGGGGCCGAAGGTGGACGGCACGGTGCTGCTCGACGTGCTCACGGCCGACCAGGACCTCCAGTTCTTCCTGCTGTATTCGTCCGTCACGGGCCGGCTGGGCAACGTGGGCCAGGCGGACTACGCGTTCGCCAACGGCTTCCAGGACGACTTCGCGGAGGCCCGCGCCCGCGAGGTGGCCGCCGGTCGCCGTCAGGGTCGGACGCTCGCGGTGGCCTGGCCGCTCTGGGCGGACGGAGGCATGCAGCCCGGCGCCGAAGCGCTGGCGGCGATCCGCGAGGCGACGGGGCTGGTGCCGCTGGACACCGTCTCCGCGTTCCAGGTCCTGTCGCAGGCGCTGGTGTCCGGCCCCTGCGCCATCACCGTCGCGAAGGGCGACCTGGGGCGCTTCCAGGAGGCCCTGCACCCGCGCCCTGTGCCTGCGCCAGCCGCCGCGACGCCCGTCGCCTCCTCCGGCGTGTCGGACGCGTGGCTGCGGGAGCGCACGGAGCGCTACCTGCGCGAGGCGCTGGCCCAGGAGGCGGGCATCTCCGCGGAGGCCATTGACGGCGCAGTGCCGCTGGAGCGCTACGGCATCACCTCCATCATGGTGTTGGCGCTCAACGGTCTGCTGGAGCGGCACTTCGGCGCGCTGTCCAAGACGCTCTTCTACGAGTACGAGACGCTGCACGAGCTGGCCGGCTACTTTCTCACCCGCCACCGTGAGGCGCTGGGCGCGCTCTTCCGCGACGAAGCCCCCGCGGCCGCCTCCGCCAGCCCCGGGGTCTCCCGCCCCATGCCCACGACCGTGGTGTCCCCGCGCGTCGCGGTGGAGCGCGCTCCGGCGTCCCCGGACGGGGATGAGCCCATCGCCATCATCGGCCTCGCGGGCCGCTTCCCGAAGGCCGACGGCATCGACGCCTTCTGGGACGTGCTGAAGGCGGGCCTCGACTGCGTCACGGAGGTCCCGGCGGATCGCTGGGACCTGGACGGCTTCTACGCGCCCGCCCGCGACACGGTGGGCCGCAGCTACGGCAAGTGGGGCGGCTTCCTCGACGGCGTGGACTGCTTCGACCCGCTCTTCTTCAACATCTCTCCGCGCGAAGCGGAGCTGATGGACCCGAACGAGCGCCTGTTCCTCCAGGCCGCGTGGCACACGCTGGAGGACGCGGGCTACACGCGCGCGGGCCTGCGCAACGAACGCGTGGGCGTGTTCGCGGGCGTCATGTATTCGGAGTACCCGCTCTGGAACGTGGACGCGCCGAACCGGTTCCGCCAGGGCGCGCCCCCGGCGGCGGTGGCCAACCGCGTCTCGTTCTTCATGGACTTCCATGGGCCGAGCCTGGTGGTGGACACCATGTGCTCGTCCTCGCTGACGGCGCTGTTCCTCGCCTGCGAGAGCCTGCACCGGGGCCACGCCACGGTGGCGCTCGCGGGCGGCGTCAACCTGTCGGTGCACCCCAACAAGTACCTCCAGCTCGCGCACGGCAACTTCCTGGCGAGCGACGGGCGCTGCCACAGCTTCGGCGCGGACGGCGACGGCTATGTGCCCGGCGAGGGCGTGGGAGCGGTGCTGCTCAAGCCGCTGTCGCGCGCGCTCGCCGACGGGGACCACATCCACGGCGTGCTGCGCGGCGTGTCCGTCAACCACGGCGGCCGGGCCAACGGCTACACCGTGCCCAGCCCCAACGCCCAGGCGGCGTTGATCCGCCAGACGCTGGAGCGCGCCGGGGTGGAGCCCGCCGCCATCAGCTACGTGGAGGCGCACGGCACCGGCACGTCGCTGGGCGACCCCATTGAAATCACCGGCCTGTGCAAGGCCTTCGAGGCGCCGGAGGTGGAGGCCGCGCCCACCTGCGCCATCGGCTCGGTGAAGTCCAACGTGGGGCACCTGGAGGCGGCGGCGGGCATCGCCGGCCTGGCCAAGGTGCTGTTGCAGATGAAGCACGGGCAGCTGGCGCCGTCGCTGCACTCGGCGACGCTGAACCCGAACATCCGCTTCGAGCGCACGCCGTTCTTCGTGCCCCAGACGCTCCAGCCCTGGGCTTCCAAGGGGACGCCCCGGCTCGCGTCGCTCAGCTCGTTCGGCGCGGGAGGCTCCAACGCCCACGCGCTCATCGAGGAGCACCTGTCCGCGGAGGAGACCGCGTGCGGTGACGTGCCGCCGGTGTTCCTCTTCAGCGCGCGCGACGGGGAGCGGCTGCGCGAGCTGATGCGGACGTGGGTGGCGTTCCTGGACCGCCAGGGCCCTTCCACGCCGGTCCTGATGGAGCAGGTGGCGCACGCGCTGCAAACGGGGCGCGAGGCGCTGGACGAGCGGCTGGCGGTCGTCTGCAAGGACCTGGGCGAGCTGCGCGCGCGGCTGTCGCGCTGGGTGAAGGGCGAAGCCGCCGCGGGCGAGGTGCTGGTCGGGCGGGGCAACCGCGAGAAGCGCGACCTGGGCGGCCTGCTGGGCGGGGCCACCGGCGCGGCCTTCCTGCGCATGCTGGTGGAGCAGCGCGAGTGGGAGAAGCTCGCGGGCGCGTGGGTGAGCGGCGCGGAGGTGGACTGGCTCCTGGGCCGTGGACAGCGGATGCCGCGCCGGCTGTCGTTGCCCGTCTATCCCTTCGCGCGCGAGCGCTACTGGGTCCCGGCGGAGGTGGAGGCGCCGGCGGAGGATGCGGCGTCCACCACGGCGCGGCTCCTGTCGCGCCTCGAATGGGCCCGCGTCTCCGCTCCGGCCGCCGTGGAGTCCGTGGCGCCGGCGGCGCTGCTGGTGCTCGCGGCCACGCAGGCGCTGCGCGACGCCTTCATGGCCGCGCGGCCCGCGTCCTCCGGGACGACGTTCGTGTTCGCGTCCCCGGGCGTGGAGTTCCGCGAGGTCACCGCCGATGACTACGTCATCGATCCGGAGCACCCGGAGCACTTCTCGCGGGTGCTCGCGGCGCTGAAGGCCCGCGGGCTCGCGTCGGTGTCCATCGTCAACGGCTGGGCGTGGGAGACGGCGGACGACGCGCAGGCCGTGGACTCGCTGACCGCGACGGACGACACCGCGCGGTTGGCGCTGACGGTGCTGCCCGCGGCCTCGCTGGCCTCCGCCATCGGCTCCGCCGACAAGGCGGGGCTCGTGGGCTTCACGCTGCTCGTGCGCGAAGGGGCGGGGTGGACGGGCGCCCTGGCCGCCTCCGCCTCCGCGCTCCACCCCGCGCTGCGGATGGCCTGGCCGGAGACGCCGGTGCGCGCCGTGCGCGTGACGGGAAGCGACGCGGGCCGCGCGGCGAGCCAGCTGCTCGCGGAGCTGCGCCATGCGCCGTCGGGCCTGGCGGAGACGCTCTATCGCGACGACGTGCGCTACGAGCGCCGGCTGGCCTCCTGGCGTGCGGGCGCCACCCTCCCAACGCCCCTGCGCAAGGGCGGGGTGTACCTGGTCACGGGCGGGCTGGGCGCGCTGGGCTACGTCCTGGCCACCCACCTGGCCCAGCGCTATCAGGCGAAGCTGTGTCTGCTGGGCCGCTCCGAGCTGGACGCCCCGCGACAGGCCCGCATGGACGCGCTGCGGGCCGCGGGCGCGGATCCGATGTACCTGGCGTGCGACGCGGGGGACGAGGCCGCGCTCACGAACGCGGTGGCCCAGGTGCGCGAGTGCTTCGGCGCGCTGCACGGCGTCTTCCACTGCGCGGGGCTGGTGGATGGCAAGCCCCTGCGCGAGAAGTCCCTGGTCCAGTGGCGCGAAGCGCTGCGCGCCAAGGTGCGCGGCACGCTGGCGCTGGACTCCGCCACGCGCTCCGTTCCGTTGGATCTGCTGGTGCTCTTCTCCTCGACGTCCGCGCTGCTCGGCGACTTCGGGGACGGGGACTACGCGGTCGGCAACCGGTTCCTGGACGAGTTCATGCTCGTGCGCGAGGGGCTGCGCGCCCGGAGCGAGCGCGCCGGTCGCACGGTCACCATCGACTGGCCGCTGTGGCGCGAAGGCGCCATGCACCTCAACGCGGGCGCGGAGCGGCTGTACCTGGAGACCTCCGGGATGCGCTACCTGGAGTCCGCCGAGGGGCTGGCGTGCCTGGAGGAGATCCTCGCCTCCGGCCAGTCGCAGGCCGTGGTCCTCCCGCGCCAGTCCACCGCCTCCAAGAAGCCCAAGGCCACGGAGCCCGCTCGTGCTCCGGCGCCCGCGGCCATCGCCGCGCCCGGTGAGGACGCGCTGGAGGCCGAGCTCAAGCAACTGGTGTCCGGCCTGCTGAAGATTCCGGTCGCGCGCCTGGACCCCGAGGAGAACCTGGGCGCGTTCGGGTTCGACTCGGTGGGGCTCACGCGCTTCGCCCAGCTCTTGAGCCGCCGCTTCTCCATCACCGTGACGCCCACCGTCTTCTTCGCGCACAGCACCCTGCGCGACCTGCGGCGCCACCTGGACGAGGCGCACGGCCCGGCGCTGCGGGCGCAGCTGTCCTCCACCGCCCCGGCCGCCGCCACGGGCGGTGACGTGGCGCGCGTGGCCCCCGTCGCGGAGCGCGCGTCGCGGGCCGTGTCGCACGACGAGCCCATCGCCATCATCGGCATGGGTGGCATCTTCCCGGGCGGCCCGGACCTGGAGTCGTTCTGGCACCTGCTCCAGGAGTCGCGCAGCGCCATCACGGAGATCCCCGCGTCGCGCTGGGACTGGCGCACGCACTACGGCGCGAACGTCCCCGAGGAGCGCCGCTCCAACACGAAGTGGGGCGGCTTCATCGACGGGTTGGATCGCTTCGACGCGCGCTTCTTCCGCCTCTCCCCGCTGGAGGCGGAGGAGATGGACCCGCAGCACCGGCTCTTCCTCCAGACGTGCTGGAGCACCCTGGAGAACGCCGGCTACGCGGTGCAGGAGCTGTCCGGCAAGAAGGTCGGCGTCTTCGCGGGCGTGCAGTTCAAGGACTACGAGCAGCTGATGACGGCGCGCGGCCGCAGCAGCGCCCACATCAGCACGGGCAATTCGCACGCGCTGCTCGTCAACCGCGTCTCGTACCTGCTCAACCTGCGCGGGCCGAGCGAGGCCATGGACACGGCCTGCTCCAGCTCGCTCGTGGCCATCCACCGGGCGGTGCAGTCGCTGCGCTCCGGTGAGTGCACGATGGCGCTGGCGGGCGGCGTGTCGTTGATGATGGATCCGTTCACCTTCGTGGGCACGAGCAAGCTGGGCGTGCTGTCGTCGGAGGGCCGCTGCAAGACCTTCGACGCGGAGGCCAACGGCTACGTGCGCGGCGAGGGCGTGGGCACCGTGCTGCTCAAGCCGCTCAGCAAGGCGCTGGAGGACGGCGACCACATCCACGCCGTCATCCGCGCCACCGCCGTCAACCACGGCGGCAAGGCCGCGTCCCTCACCGCGCCCAACTCGCGCGCCCAGGCGGAGCTGCTGGTGGACGCCTACGAGCGCGCGGGCATCGAGCCGGAGACGCTGACGTACCTGGAGGCCCACGGCACCGGCACCGCGCTGGGCGACCCCGTGGAGGTGCAGGGCATCCTGGAGGCCTTCCAGACCCTGGCGACCCGCCGGGGACGCGCGCTCAGTGAGACGCACTTCTGCGCCCTGGGGTCGGTGAAGACGAACATCGGCCACCTGGAACCGGCCGCGGGCATTGCCGGCGTATTGAAGGTCGTGCTGTCCATGACCCACCAGACGCTGCCCGGCAACCCGGAGCTGCGTCAGCCCAACCCCCTGCTGCGCCTGGAGGGCACGCCCCTCTACCTGCTGCGGCAGACCCAGCCGTGGGTCGCGCCGCGCGACGCGGCCGGCACCGTCCTTCCCCGTCGCGCCGGCATCAGCTCGTTCGGCTACGGCGGCACCAACGCACACGTCGTCCTGGAGGAGGCCATGCCCTCCCTTCCCGAAACACGGCCGGGCCAGCCCGGTCCCCAGGTCTTCACGCTGTCGGCCCGCACGCCCGCGCAGCTCCAGGCCTACGCCGGACGCTTCGCCGAACACCTGCGCCACGAGCGCGCCACGCTGTCCCACGAGGGCGCGTTCGCGAACCTGCTCTACACGTCGCAGGTGGGCCGCTCCGCGCTGAAGGAGCGCCTGGCCGTGGTCGTCTCCACCGCCGACGCGCTGGAGGCCGCGCTGCGCGCCTTCGCCCGGGGTGAGCCGCTCCCGTCGCACGCCTTCCGGGGAGGCCCGGACGCCGCCGCCGCCGAGGGCACGCACTTCGTGACGGGCGAGGACGCGCTCACCGCGCTCGCCCGCAACTGGGTGGCGGGCCGCGAGGTGGACTGGGCCGCCGAGTGGCGCACCCGCGTCCCCGGCTGGAAGCCGCGCCGCGTGCCGCTGCCGAGCTATCCCTTCGAGTCGTCCCAGCACTGGTTCGAGCAGCGCACCGCCGCGCCGTCGCCGGAGGCCCCCGTCGCGGGGACGGCGCCGGTCGCGGCCGCTGCCGTGTCCGCGGAGGTGGTGGACCGCGCCGCCGTGTCCGACCGCCTCCGCGCGGACCTGCTGGCCGCCGCGCGGCTGGTGACGAAGGTGCCGGAGCAGGACCTGGACTTCGACGAGGACCTGCGCGAGCTGGGCTTCGAGTCCATCACGATGATCGAGTTCTGCAAGGCGCTGACGAAGCGCAGCGGGCTTGAGGTGAAGCCGGACGTCTTCTTCGACATGGGCCGCCCGTCGCTGGGCGCGCTGCACCGCTACCTGATGGAGCGCTTCGCCGGCACCCTGGCGACGCTCGCCCGGCCGGGCGCGGCGGCTTCTTCGCAGGGCGCCGTCCTGGCGCCTCCCTCCACGTCGTCGCTGGAGGCGCGCGAGGTGCGTGCGTCCGTCCCGGCGAGGCCGGAGCCGGTGGCCATCATCGGCATGGCGGGCGCGATGCCCCAGTCGCCGGACCTGGACTCCTTCTGGGAGGGCCTGGAGGCGGGCCGCAACCTCATCACGGAGATTCCCTCCGACCGCTGGGACTGGCGCAAGTTCTACGGCGACCCGGCGAAGGAGCCCGGCAAGACGACGGTGCGCTGGGGCGGCTTCGTTCCGGACGCGGGCGACTTCGACGCGATGTTCTTCGGCATCTCCGCGCGCGAAGCGGAGCTGATGGATCCGCAGCAGCGGCTGTTCCTGTCCACCGTGTGGCGGGCCATCGAGAACGCGGGCTACCGGCCGTCGGAGCTGTCGCGCGGACGCACCGGCCTGCTGGTGGGCGTGGCGGCCAACGACTACCAGGAGCTCCAGCGCGACTTCGACCTGGACGTGGAGGCGTACACGGCCACGGGCCTCGCGCACTCCATCCTGGCCAACCGCATCTCGTACCTCCTCAACTTCAACGGGCCGAGCGAGCCCGTGGACACCGCGTGCTCGTCCTCGCTGGTGGCCATCCACCGGGGCGTGGAGCTGTTGCAGGCGGGCCGCTGCGACACCGTCATCGCGGGCGGCGTGAACCTGCTGCTCAACCCGCGCCTCTTCATCGCCTTCTCCAAGGCGGGCATGTTGAGCCCGGATGGCCAGTGCAAGTCCTTCGACAAGCGCGCCAACGGCTACGTGCGCGGCGAGGGCGTGGGCGCCGTCGTGCTCAAGTCCCTGAGCCGCGCGGAGAAGGATGGCGACCACATCCTCGCCGTCATCCGGGGCACCGCCATCAACCACGGCGGCCGGGCCGCGTCGCTGACCGCGCCCAACACGCAGGCCCAGGCGGACCTGCTGATGGCGGCGTACACGGCGGCGGACGTGGATCCGGCGTCGGTGGGCTACATCGAAGCGCACGGCACCGGCACCGCGCTGGGTGACCCCGTGGAGGTCAACGCCCTCAAGCGCGCCTTCACGGAGCTGCACCGCCGCCAGGGCCGCACCGCCGCGCCTCGCCACTACTGCGGCCTGGGCTCGGTGAAGACGAACATCGGCCACCTGGAGACGGCGGCGGGCATCGCCGGCATCTTCAAGGTCGTGATGGGCATGAACCGGGGCCTGCTGCCGGCGCACCGGAACTTCGAGCAGCTCAACCCCCTCATCGACCTGGACGACAGCCCGTTCTTCATCGTGGACCGCACCCAGCCGTGGCGGCGGATGTCCGGCACGGACGGGCAGTCGCTGCCCCGCCGCGCGGGCATCAGCTCGTTCGGCTTCGGTGGCGTCAACGCGCACGTCGTGCTGGAGGAGTACGTCCCGGCGACTCGCGCCGCCGCCCCGGCCGCCGTCGCGGGCTCCCGGCTGGTGCCCCTGTCCGCCAAGACGCCCGAGGCCCTCACGGCGTCGGTGCGCCAGATGGTGGAGCTGCTGTCGCGGCCCGCGCAGGAGGCGCCTCGCGATCCCCACGCGGAGGAGGTGCTGCGGCAGGGCGTGGTGGACGTCGTCGCCCGGATGCAGGACGTGTCCCCCTCGGACGTGGATCCCGCCGTCGACCTGGCGGACTACGGCTTTGATCGCGTGCGGCTGTCCGTGCTCGCGGAGGCGCTGACGACCCGCTTCGGCGTGGAGCTGGACCTGGAGGCCGTCGAGGACGCGGGCAGCGTGGCGGCCATCGCCGCGCGGCTCTCCAGCCTCCGTACGCCTCCGGCGGGGCAGGAGGGCACGTCGCTGGACGACCTGGCCTTCACCCTCCAGGAGGGGCGTGAGCCCTTCGAGGAGCGGCTGGCGGTGGTGTGCTCGGACGTCGCGGGCCTGCTGGCCGGCTGGCGCGCGTTCCTGGACGGACGCGGCGCGGAGAACGTGCTGCGCGGGCGCGTGCGCAAGTCGCGCGACGGCGCGGCGGAGCAGGAGCGACAGGTGGAGCGCGCCCGGCAGTGCGCGCGCGAGGGCCGCTGGACGGAGCTCGCCGGGCTGTGGGTCGTGGGCACGGAGGTCGACTGGTCGCTCGGGCGGGCTCCCGGGCCGCGCCGCCGTCTGGCGTTGCCGGGCCACCCGTTCGCTCGCGAGCGGTACTGGATCAGCCCGCGCGAGCCCCGCGCGGTGGTGGCCTCCACCGCGCCCGCGGCCTCCGGCGAGAGTGCCTTCCCGTCGCGCCTGACGGGCCAGGAGTTCTACCTGCGCGACCACGTCGTCGGGGGGCGCGCCATCCTCCCGGGCGTGGCCTCGCTGGAGCTGGGGCGCGCGGCGGGTGCCAGCGCTTCGGGCAGGCCGGTGCGCCGCCTGCGCAACATCCTCTGGGTCCAGCCGCTGGTGGCCTCGCCCCAGCCCATCGAGGTCCGCACGGAAGTGCGCCCGGTGGACGGCGGCCTCGCCTACGAGGTCCGCACGAAGGCCGACGATGGCTCGCCCGTCATCCACGCCCAGGGCACCATCGTCCTGGACGCGGCCATCGGTGAGGCCCCCGCGCGCGTGGACCTGCGCGCGGTGCGCGAGCGCTGCCAGGCGGTGCTGCCGCGGTCGGACACCTACGCCCTCTTCGAGAGCCGGGGCATGCGCTACGGCCCGTCGTTGCAGACCATCCAGACGCTCTATTCGGCGGACCGGGAAGCGCTCGCGGTGCTGCGCCTGCCCGACGAGGCCCGCGACGCCGGGGGGATGGTGCTGCACCCGTCGCTGATGGACGCGGCGCTGCAGACCGTCATCAGCTTCCCGGGCGACAGCACGCGCATGTACCTGCCGTTCGCGGTGGAGACGCTGACCGTCCACGGCGAGCTGGACCCCGAAGGCCACGCCTACGCGCGCCTGCTGGACGAGGACCGCGCCAGCCGTCGCTTCGAGGTCCTGCTGCTGGACCGCGAGGGCAACGTGCGCGTGCGCTTCGACAACCTGTCGGTCCGCGTCCTCAAGGCGCCCACCGCCAGCGTGGAGGCGGACACCTCCTCGCGCGTCCTGATGGTGCGCGAGTGGCGCCGTCACGAGGACGCCGCTCCTCCCGCGCCGCGCGCCCTGGACCGCGTGCTGGTGCTGGGCACCGGAGGCCCCCTGGAGGAGGCGCTGGTGGCCGCGCTCCAGGCCCGTGGGGTGGGCCCGGAGCGGCTGACGTGGGTCCGGGCCGGGGACACCTTCCGCAAGGGGCCGTCCGGCTTCGAGCTGTCCCCACAGGAGCCGGAGCACTTCCGCCAGCTCATCGACGCGCTGAAGCAGGGCGGGGGACTGCCGCAGACCGTCTTCCACCTGTGGGCGGACGGCGCCTGGAACGTGGGCGAGCCGTCGCGTGGCCTGAAGGCCGGCGCGGTGCTCCACCCGCTGTTCCACCTGTCGAAGGCGCTGCTGGAGGCCCGGCCGCCGGAGCAGGTGACGGTGGTGCACGCGTTCCATGGGAGCGCGGCGCGCACCCAGCCGCTGTCGGCGGCGATCGGCGGCTTCGCCCGCACGCTGCGCCTGGAGAACCCGCGCCTCGTGCTGCGCTCGGTGTCCTGGGACGACGTGGCCGGGGGCCGTGACACCTGGACGCGCGAGGTCGCGCAGCTGCTGGGCGCGCTGGACGCACCCGGTGGCGGCACGACGGAGACGCGCTTCCAGGCGAAGGACGCCTGGCGTCCGGCCTACGTGCCGGCGGTCGTGCCGGAGAAGGCCGTGCCCCTGCGTCGCGGGGGCGTGTACCTGGTGAGCGGTGGCGCGGGCGGACTGGGCCTGCGCTTCGCGGAGCACCTGGGCCGCACGCTCGGCGCGAAGCTGGTGCTCGCCGGCCGCTCCGAGCTGACGCCCGCGGCCTCCGCGCGGCTGGAGGCCCTGCGCGCTTCGGGCGCCCAGGTGAAGTACGTGCGCGCCGACGTGTCCTCGCGCGAGGACGTGGAGCGCTGGGTGTCCGAGGCCCGCGCGGCCTTCGGCGCCATCCACGGAGTGCTGCACGCGGCCGGGCTCAACCGCGACGGCTTCCTGCTCAAGAAGGGCGTTGGGGACGTGGACGCGGTGCTGGCGCCCAAGGTGCTGGGCACGGCGTACCTGGACGAGTGCCTCGCGACGGAGCAGCTGGATTTCTTCGCGCTGTTCTCGTCCGCCACGGCGCTGCTGGGCAACGTGGGCCAGGCCGACTACGGCTACGCCAACGAGTTCCTCAACGCCTTCGCCGAAGCCCGCGAGGCGATGCGCCAGCAGGGCACGCGCCACGGCCTCACCGTGTCCCTCAACTGGCAGCTGTGGGCGGACGGCGGCATGGCGGTGGACGCGGACACCGGCGCCTGGATGTTCAAGCAGGCCGGCATGCGGCCCCTCACCTTCGACGTGGGCGTCGCGGCCTTCGAGGAGTCCCTGCGCGTCGGCGCTCCCGTGGTGGGCATCTTCTACGGCGACCGCGAGCGCATCCTCCACGCCTTCGAGGAGGAGAAGGCCCCGCAGGCGTCCTCGTCACCCGCGGCCCCCGCGCCCACCGGCGACGCGCCGCGCTCCGAGCGCGTCATCCAGTACCTGAAGGAGGTGCTGGCCCGCACGAGCAAGACGCCCGTGGCCCGCATCGGCGCGGACGAACCGCTGGAGAAGTACGGGCTCGACTCCGTGCTCATCATGGGGCTGACCCGCGAGCTGGAGGCCGCCTTCGGGGAGCTGTCGAAGACGCTCTTCTTCGAGTACCAGAGCCTCGCGGAACTGGCGGCCTACTTCGTCGCCTCCCACGCGGACACCCTGCGCAAGATGGGGCTGACGGACGCGGTGGAGAAGGCCGCCCCGGTGGCCGTGCCGGAGGTGACGGGCGCCGTGCGTGCCCCGCTGGCCGTGGCCGCCAGGACGCTGGAGGCCACGCACCGCCCCGGCGTGCGCGAGGACATCGCCATCGTCGGCATCAGCGGTCGCTACCCGGAGGCCGGTTCGATGGACGAGCTCTGGGAGAACCTCAAGCACGGCCGCGACTGCATCATCGAGGTGCCGCCGGAGCGGTGGGACCACTCGAAGTTCTACGACCCGAAGAAGAACACCAAGGGCAAGGCGTACAGCAAGTGGGGCGGGTTCATCCGCGACGTGGATGCCTTTGACTCGCTCTACTTCAACATCTCTCCGGCGGAGGCCCGCTTCATGGATCCGCAGGAGCGGCTGTTCCTGGAGGTCGCCACGGAGGCGCTCCAGGACGCGGGCTACACCAAGGCCGGCCTCAAGGGGGGCCGCGTCGGCGTGTACGTGGGCCTGATGTACAGCCACTACCAGCTCTTCGCGGCGGAGGAGTCGCTCAAGGGCAACGTGATGGCGCTGGGCTTCTCCTACGCCTCCATCGCCAACCGCGTCTCGTACCACTACGACCTGCGCGGCCCCAGCCTGGCGCTGGACACGATGTGCTCCTCGTCGCTGACGGCGCTCCACCTGGCATGCCACGCCATCTGGGACGGTGAATGCGACGCGGCCCTGGCCGGCGGCGTCAACGTCTCCATCCACCCGAACAAGTACATCATGCTCAGCGAGGGCATGTTCTCCTCGTCCGACGGCCGCTGCCGCAGCTTCGGCGAGGGCGGTGACGGGTACGTGCCCGGCGAGGGCGTGGGCGCGGTGCTCGTGAAGCCGCTCAGCAAGGCGCTGGCGGACGGCGACCACATCCACGGCATCGTGAAGGGCCTGGCCATCAACCACGGTGGCAAGACGAACGGCTTCTCCGTCCCCAACCCCCACGCCCAGGCGGAGCTCATCGAGGACGCGTGGCGCAAGGCGGGCATCGACCCGCGCGAGCTGGGCTACCTGGAGGCGCACGGCACCGGCACGTCGCTGGGCGACCCCATCGAGATGACGGCGCTCAACCGCGCCTACCGCAAGTTCGGCCAGGAGAAGCAGGCCATCCCCATCGGCTCCGTGAAGTCCAACGTGGGCCACCTGGAGTCGGCCGCCGGCATGGTGGGCCTGAGCAAGGTGCTGCTGCAGATGAAGCACGGCCAGCTCGTGCCCTCCATCCACTCCTCGGACCTCAACCCCAACATCCGCTTCGACGACTCGCCCTTCTACGTGCAGCACGAGTTCGCGCGGTGGGATCGCCGCAAGGACGCGCAGGGCGTGGAGAAGCCGCGGATCGCGGGCCTCAGCTCCTTCGGCGCGGGCGGCTCCAACGCCCACGTCGTCCTCCAGGAGCACGTGGCGGACGCCGCGCGCGCGCCCCTGGCCGCGGGCCCGCACCTCATCGTCCTGTCCGCCCGGAGCGACGAGCGCCTGCGCGCCTACGCCGCGCGGATGGCCCGGCACTTCCGGGGGCCGGCCTCCGGCGAGGCGCTGGCGGACGTGGCGTACTCGCTCCAGGTGGGGCGTGACGCGCTCGACTTCCGCCTGGCGCTCGTCGTGGAGGACGCGGACGCGCTGGTGGAGAAGCTGGAGGCCTTCGCGGCCGGCGGCGCGGCGCAGGAGAACGTCTTCGTGGGCAGCGCGAAGCGGGGGGATGCCTCCGCGCAGCCGCTGGACGACGAAGACGCGGCCACGCTGATGCAGCGCTGGGTGGAGAAGGGCCGGCTGCCGAAGCTGGCCGAACTCTGGGTGCGTGGCGCGGACGTGGCCTGGACGGCGCTGCCGCAGGCCCGGGGCGCCCGCCGCGTCAGCCTGCCGCCGTACCCGTTCGCGCGTGAGCGGCACTGGTTCCGTCCCGCGCCCATGCCGGAGCTGGGCGCCGGGCCGTCCGTGCTGCACCCGCTGCTGGACGCGGTGGACGCGGCGCTCAGCCTGGAGTCAGGGCTCGTGTTCCAGAAGACCTTCCGCGCGGAGGAGCGCGTGGTGGCCCACCACCGCGTCGCGGGCCGGACGGTGGTGCCGGGCGTGGCGCTGGCGGAGATGGCCTGGGCCGCGGGCCTGGAGGCGCTCGGGGGGCTGTCGTTCTGCCTGCGCGGGCTGGTGTGGTTGCAGCCGCTCGCGGTGGGGTCCGGCACGTCGCGGGCCCGGGTGCACGTCAAGCGCGAGAAGGGCGACCCGTCCTTCGAGATCTTCACCGGCGAGGGCGACGCGCGCGTGGTGCACGCCAAGGGCCGCTACCGGCTGCTGGCGCCGCGTGACGGGGCGCCTCGCGTGGCCCTGGACACGCTGCGCGACCGGCTGCCTCGCGTGCAGGGGCCGGAGGCGTTCTACGCGGGCTACGCGTCCATCGGCATCGAGTACGGCGACTTCTTCCGGGGGGTGAGCGAGGTGCGGGCCGCCGGGGACGAAGCGCTGGCGTGGGTGCGCGTGCCGGAGGGCAGCCGCGCCTCCGGTGACGGCTACTCGCTGCACCCCACGCTGGCGGATGGCGCGCTCCAGGCCATCTCCGCGCTGATGCCCGCGAAGGCTCCGGGCACCACCACCGTGCCGTTCTCGGTGGAGGAGGTGGAGGTCCTGCTCCCGCTGGGCGAACAGGTGTTCGCCTACGTCAAGCGCGCGGGCCCGGACTCCTTCAACGTGGCCCTCATCAACCCCCAGGGCGTCGTGTGCGCCCGGCTGCGCGAGGTGTCCATCCGCTCGCTGCGCGCCGCCCCTCAAGCTTCCGCTCCGGTCGCCGCCCCCGTGGAGGGGAACATGGCCGGCTTCTTCCACCTGCCTGTCTGGGTTCCGTCTCACTGAAGACCGCCATGCGATCGAACCTCGTCCTCATCGTCACGCCGAAGCATGCCCGGGGCCTGGATGTCGCCCTGGCCCGTCACCACGCCGATGCCCCGGTGCTCCAACTGGTGCTGGGCTCGCAGGACCGTCAGCTCTCCGAGGGCGTCTGGGAGGTGGACGCCTGGGACGCGGAGGCGCTCGCGCGCCGCGTGACCCCGCTGGACGGCGTGGGCCTCATCTACTTCCTGGGCGGCCTCCAGTTCGAGGACGTGGACCTGGAGGACGACCGCGCGGTGCAGGAGACGCAGGAGCGCGGCGTCCTGTCGCTGTTCCGCCTGACGCGCGCGCTGCGCAAGCACCTGGGCAAGGACGGCCCGGAGCTGCGCGTCGCCACCAACGACACCCAGCGCATCCTCCCGGACGACGAGCCCCGCCCCTTCGGCGCGTCGCTGCACGGCTACCTCAAGGTGATGACGCAGGAGTACCGCCGCCTGCGGATCCGCTGCGTGGAGCTGTCGCTGCGCACGCTGCCGGAGCGTCCGTCGGACGCGCAGCTGAACGCCGCCATCGGGCCGCTGCTCGCGCCCGCGGCGGGGCCGGGCCTCACCGAGGTCGCCATCCGCAATGGCGCGCCCTTCACGCGGGCGCTGGAGCGCGTGCAGCTGCCTCCCGCTCCGGCGGCCCCCTTCCGCAAGCACGGCGTGTACCTGGTGCTGGGCGGCGCGGGCGGCATCGGCACGGTGTTCAGCCAGTGGCTCGCGAAGCACTACCAGGCCCGGCTCGTCTGGGTGGGGCGCCGGCCCCTGGGCGAGGACCGGGCCCAGGACGTGGCGGCCATCGAGAAGCTGGGCGGCAAGGTGCTGTACCTCCAGGCGGACGCGACGGACGCGCGGCAGCTTCGCGAGGGCCTCAAGCGCGTGCACGCGGAGTTCGGGCCGGTGAACGGCGCGGTGCACTCCGCCATCGTCCTGCGCGACAAGCTCATCGACTCCATGGACGAGGAGTCGTTCCGCGTGGCGCTCGCGCCCAAGGTGCAGGGCAGCGTCGCGCTGTACCGAGCGCTGCGCGATGAGCCGCTCGACTTCCTGATGTTCTTCTCCTCCGCGCAGTCCTTCGCGGCCAACGCGGGGCAGAGCAACTACGCGGCGGGCTGTGCCTTCAAGGACGCCTTCGCCACCTGGCTGTCCGGCCGGTGCGCCTTCCCGGTCAAGACGGTCAACTGGGGCTACTGGGGGTCGGTGGGCATCGTCGCGTCCGACCAGTACCGGGAGAAGCTGGCGTCGCGCGGCGTGTTCTCCATCGAGCCCGACGAGGGCATGGAGGCGGTGAGCCGCCTGCTGGGCCACGGGGTGTCACAGGTCATGGCCTTCAAGGGCAGCGAGCAGCTCTTCATGGAGCTGGGAGTCCGGCGCGAGTACGAGCGGCGCGTCTTCGCCGTGGGGCAGCGCTCGGTGATGGAGGAGCTGTCGGCGCCGGTGCCCGCGCTCACGGAGAACGCGCGCGCCTGGGCGGCGGTGACGGCCTTCGGCAGGGACCTGCTGCGCACGTCGCTCCAGCGCATGGGCGTGCTGCGCGCGGTGGGGGAGCGCTACACGCGCGACTCGCTCCGGGACCGGCTGCGGCTGGTGCCCGCGTACGAGCGGCTCCATGACGCGCTGCTGGCCATCCTCGTGGACGCGGGGCTGCTGCTGGTGGACGGGGACGGGTTCGTCACGGGCGAGGCGGTGCTCGCGCGCACGGAGGACGGGGCGGCGCAGCTGGAGGCGCTCTGCCAGGCGTTCCCGGAGATGGAGGCGCTGGCCCGGCTCATCCACACCTGCGTGGTGAAGTACCCGGAGGTGCTCACGGGCGCGCTGCCGGCGACGGAGGTCATCTTCCCCGGCTCGTCGATGCACCTGCTGGAGAACATCTACAAGAACAACGCCACCGCGGACTACTTCAACGACATCGTCACGCTGGTCGCCCGGCGCTATGTCGAAGCGCGGCTGGCGGAGCTGCCGGCGGGCGTGCCGGTGCGCATCCTGGAGGTGGGCTCCGGCACGGGTGGCACCAGCGCGCGCGTGCTGGAGGGCCTGCGCCCGCTGGGCGACCGGGTCCGCTACGTCTACACGGACATCTCCAAGGCGTTCCTCACGTTCGGGCGCAAGACGTACGGCACGCGCTACCCGTTCGTGGAGTTCTCCCTGCTGGACATCGAGAAGGATCCGCTCGCGCAGGGCTACGAGGGCGGCAGCTTCGACCTGGTGCTGGCCACCAACGTGCTGCACGCCACCGCGCGGATGCGCGACACGATGGGCAACCTCAAGGTCCTGCTGAAGGCGAATGGGTGCGTGGCCATCAACGAGGCCACGTCCGTGCAGGACTTCACCACGCTCATCTTCGGCATGCTGTCCGGCTGGTGGGCGTTCGCGGACGCGAACCAGCGGCTGCCGGGCTCGCCGCTGCTGGGCATCCCCCAGTGGACCGACGTGCTGCGCGCCGAGGGCTTCCGCCGCATCACCCCCATGGGGCGCTCCGGCATCGAGTCGCAGGCGCTCAACCAGCACGTCATCGTCGCGGAGAGCGACGGCGTCGTGCGCGTGCCCTGGGCGTCGCCTGACGCGCCAGCGGTCGCTTCCGTGAAGGCCGAGCCCGTGACGCCCAAAGCCCCGCCGCCGCCCGCGCCGGTGGAGGCGCCCCGTGCCGCGCCCGCAGCGAAGCCGGCGTACGCGCCCGCGCTGCCGGCTCCGGCCGCGCGCCCGGCCCCGGCTCCCTCCGTGGACGTCCCGGCGGCGGTCGCCGCTTCGGTGGCCCAGGTGCTGGAGCTTGCCCAGACGCAGGTGGACCGCAACGAGCGGTTCCTGGACATGGGCGTGGACTCGGTGCTCGCCGTGGAGATCGCCCGCGTCATCGGCGAGCGGCTGTCCATCGAGCTGCGCAGCACGGAGCTGTTCAACTACTCCTCGGTCGCCGAGCTGGCCCGCTACATCGGTGACACCTTCAGCCACGAACTGGGTGGCACCCAGGCCCCGGCTCCGCTCGCGACCTCCGCGTCCGAGAGCGACCTGTTCGCTCCCGCCGCCGCCGTCGCGAAGCCCGCGGCCCCCGCCGTGACCGTGGCCGAAGTGCAGGCGCCGCGCGCCCCCGGGGCGCCGCGCGCTTCCACGGGCGACCGCCTGCGCAAGGCGGAGGACGCCATCGTCCAGGGCGTCGCGGAGGTGCTGGACATCCCGCCGGACACGCTGGGGCGAGACGACGCCTTCACCGAGTTCGGCGTCGACTCCGTGCTCGCGGTGGAGATCATCAACCGCATCAACACGTCGCAAGGGCTGGACCTGCGCAGCACCGACCTCTTCAACTTCTCCAGCGTCCGCGCGCTGGCGAAGCACGTCGTGGAGGACCTGGGCGCCGGTGGCGAGGAAGTCGCCGCCGAGCCCGCGTCGGCCCGCGCTTCCGCCGCCCCGGTGGACGACGTGGCGGACCTCTTCGGTCCGGCTCCGGGCGCAGCGGCCCGGCCCGCCGTGGAGGCCCCACGCCCTGCGGCCCCCGTCCGGAAGGTGGACGCGTCATTCACCAGCGACTTCCCGAACATGGACGACGACGAGCCGGTGCGCGCCGCCATGCCGGTCGCGCCTCGCGCCTCGCAGCCCGCGTCCTACACCGCGCCGTCCGCTTCGTTCTCCGCGCCGACCCAGGCCGCGCCTCGCGCCTCCACGTCGGCGTCCTTCTCCGCGCCGACCCAGGCCGCGCCGCCCGCGTCCTTCTCCGCGCCGGCCCCGGTCGCGCCTCGCGCCTCCGCGTCGGCGTCCTTCGCCGCCCAGGCTCCGGCTTCGGGGCCGCTGACGGTGGCCATCATCGGCATGTCGGGCCGCTTCCCGGGCGCCCGGAACCTGGACGAGTTCTGGGACAACCTGCGCGAGGGTCGCAACGCCATCGGTGAGCCGCCCACGGGCCGCTGGGACGTGGAGCGCTTCTACGGTGGCGCCGAGCGCCGCTCGCAGAAGCCCTTCAGCCCGCGCGCGGGCTTCCTCGACGACGTGGAGTCCTTCGATCCCATCTTCTTCGGCATCTCGCCGAAGGAGGCGGAGATGATGGATCCGCAGCAGCGCCTGTTCCTGCAGGAGGCGTGGCGGGCGCTGGAGGACGCGGGCTACCCCAGCCGCGTGCTCAGCGAGAAGCGCTGCGGCGTCTACGCGGGCTGCAACGCGGGCGACTACACGCTGACGCTCCGGCAGAACGGCGTGATGGACGAGCCGTACTCCCTGATGGGCAACTCCGGCTCCATCCTGCCGGCGCGCATCTCGTACCTGCTCAACCTCAAGGGCCCCAGCATCGCGCTGGACACCGCGTGCTCGTCCTCGCTGGTGGCGCTGCACCTGGCGTGCGAGGCCATCCGCAACGGCAGCCTGGAGATGGCGCTCGCGGGCGGCGTGACGGTGATGACCACGCCGGAGTTCGCGCTGCTGGCGCACGAAGCCGGCATGCTGTCCTCCACCCGGCAGTGCCGCACCTTCGACAACAGCGCGGACGGCTTCGTGCCCGCCGAAGGCGTGGGCGTCGTCGTCCTCAAGGAGCTGAACGCGGCGCTGCGCGACGGCGACGTCATCCACGGCGTCATCCGCGGCACTGGCATCAACCAGGACGGGAAGACCAACGGCATCACCGCCCCCAGCGCCCCGTCGCAGACGGCGCTGGAGCTGTCCGTCTGGTCGCAGGCGGGCATCACCGCCGAGTCCCTGGACTACGTGGAGGCGCACGGCACCGGCACCCGCCTGGGAGACCCCATCGAGGTCCAGGCGCTCACGGATGCCTTCCGCCGCTCCACGGACGGGCGGCAGATCTGCGCCATCGGTTCGGTGAAGTCGAACATCGGCCACACCATCATGGCCGCGGGCGTCGCGGGCATCCTCAAGGTGCTCCTGTCGCTGCGCAACGAAGCCCTGCCGCCGTCGCTGCACTTCGAGCAGCCCAACGAGCACATCCGCTTCGAGCAGTCCCCGTTCTTCGTCAACGCCCGCCTGCGCGACTGGCGCCGTGGCACCTCCCGCCCGCGCCGGGCCGCGGTGAGCTCCTTCGGCTTCAGCGGCACCAACGCGCACGTCATCCTGGAGGAGGCGCCCGTCGTGAACTCGGGCGCCTCACCCGAGCGCGCCGCGTGGCTCTTCACGCTGTCCGCGAAGTCCGCTCCGGCGCTCGAGCGGCGCCTGGCGGACCTGGGCCGCTGGCTGGACCGGGACGCGGGCCGCACGTCGCTGGAGGACGTGGCCTACACGCTGCTCTGCCGCCGCTCGCAGTACCCGGTGCGCGTGGCCCTGGTCGCCGCCAACGTCCGGGAGCTGCGCGCGCAGGTGGCCGCGCTGGTCTCCGGCGCGGCGGCCGAAGGCACGCGCAGGCATGACCTCAAGGCGAGCCCCGTCCCCGTGGAGGCGCTGCACGAGGAGCTGGGCCGCCGCCTGATGGACGAACTGGTCGCCTCCGGCATCCGGAGCGCGGACGCGCCTCGCAAGCTGACCGTGCTGGCCGAGCTGTTCGTGAAGGGGTACGAGCTGCCCTGGGAGCAGTTGTTCTCCTCGGCGCGCACCGTGCCGCTGCCCACCTATCCGTTCGACGCCACCCGCTATTGGGTGGCCGAGGGCTCCGCGCTCGTGGCCCGCGTGCCTTCCGCGCCGCAGGCCCCCGTGGCCGCCGAGCCCGCGGACCCGGGGCCGACGGGCATGCTCCTGATGGAGCGCACCTGGACGCCGTCCACCTGGGGCCAGGAGCGCATCTCCACCGGGACGCTGGTGGTGGTGACGTCGCGCGACTCGGAGGCGCTCGCCCGCAGGTGGGATCTGGCGCCGGAGCTTCGCGACTACCGCTTCATCTTCGTGCAGCACGACGAGGGGGCGCCTCGCGACGCGCGCACGCTGGTGGTGCCGCCGGGTGACATCGCCCGGGGCAGGGAAGTGGCCGCGGAGATCGCCCGCCGGGTGGAGGACGTGTGCGGCTTCGTGGACCTGTCGGACGTGCTCGCTTCGCCCCGCTCCGACGTGGTGGACGCCCTGGGCAAGACGGCGCTCCTCCAGGAGCTGCTGCGGGCGCGGCTGGAGGGCCGCCGTGAGGGGTCCTTCGCGGTGCTGCACTTCACCCGGGGCGCGCAGGGCTTCCAGACGGCGCGGCCGACGCTCGCGGGCGCTTCGTTCGCGGGCCTGATGCGCGTCATCGGCGCCGAGTACCAGGGCGTCACCGCGCGCACGGTGGACCTGGATGATTCGCCGGACACCGAGCAGTCGCTGCCCTCGCTCCTGCTGCGGGAGATGGCCACCCGCGACGACGCGGTGGAGGTCTGCATCCGGCGGGGCACTCGCTACGGCTACACCCTCACGGTGCGCGAGCGCCGCGAGCTGGCGGACTTCGACGCCCGCTCGCCGCACTTCGCTCCGGCCGACGACGTGGTGGTCATCACGGGCGGCACGGGAGGCATTGGCCGGGCGATGGCGCGCGAGTGGATGCGCCGGGGTGCCCGCAAGCTGGTGCTGATGGGGCACAACGACCTGCCGGACCGCCGTGAGTGGGACCGGCTGCTGGCAGACCCGTCCACGTCGCAGGGCGTGCGCGTGCGCATCCAGGACCTGCGCGCCATGGAAGACGCGGGCGCGCGCGTGGAGCTGTACTTCGGACCGCTGACGGACGAGCCCGCGCTGCGTCGCTTCTTCGACCGGGTGCGCCGGGAGCTGGGCCCCATCCGGGGCGTCTTCCACTGCGCGGGGGCCTTCGTGAACGGGCACCACCCGTTCATCTACCGCGAGACGGAGGACATGCGCCGCGTGCTGGAGCCCAAGATTGAAGGGCTCATCACGCTGGACCGCGTGCTGGCGCAGGACGACCTGCTCTTCTTCAACCTCTGCTCGTCCATCTCCGCGACCTTCCCCATGCTCGCCGTGGGCATCGTGGACTACTCGCTGGGCAACGCGTTCCTCGCGTCGTTCGCGGACTACCAGTTCCAGCGCGGGCGCCGCTGCTTCCAGTCCATCGCGTGGACCAACTGGCGCGACGTGGGCATTGGCGAAGTGGACAGCGCCAACTACCGGCAGCTCGGCCTGAAGGCGCACTCCACCGGCCAGGGCATCTTCATGACCGACCGGGCCATGGCGCTGCTCGGCCAGGCGCCCGTGGTCGTCGCCGGTGTCTTCGACCTGGAGCGCGCGACGCCGGAGCGGTTGATCGCCCTGCGGCAGGACGCGGACGAGCGGCGCCAGTTCCTGCGCGTGGATGAGACGACGCGCAGCCAGGTGCAGGCCTCCTCCGACGTGGACGAGACGACGCGCCAGTGGCTGCGCCGTGTCTTCTCCACGGAGCTGAAGCTGCCGTCCGGGGTGCTGGAGGACAGCACCCGCTTCGAGGACCTGGGCGTGGACTCCATCCTCATGGTGGACCTGCTGCGCAAGGTGGAGAAGGAGCTGGGCAGCAAGGTCGACCCGACGGCCTTCCTGGAGTACCCGACCATCCTGGAGCTGACCCGCTACTTCTTCGTGAAGCACGGCGAGGCCGTGCACCGCGCATCGGGCGCGCTCAGCGCCCCGCCGAAGGCGCTTCCTCAGGCCCCGGCGACTCGGGGGCCCGCGCAGGTGTCCGCGCCGGGTCCCGTCACGGGACAGCCGGTGGCCCCCGCGGGGACCTCGTCGCTCACGGGCGCGCCGTTCCCGGTGGCCGTCATCGGCATCGGGTGCCACTTCCCGCGCTCGAAGGACACGCAGGCCTTCTGGGAGAACCTGAAGGCGGGCTTCAACGGCATCGGTGACGTCCCGGGCTCGCGCTGGAACGTGTCGGAGTACTTCAACCCCGTGCACACGCCCGGCCGCACCATGAGCCGGTGGGGTGGGTTCATCGACGGCATCGAGGACTTCGACGCGGCCTACTTCGGCCTGCGCGCGGAGGTCGCGCCGCACGTGGATCCGCTCATGCGCCAGATGCTGGAGGCGAGCGTGCAGTGCATGCGCGACTCCGGCTACGAGAACGCCCAGCTCTCCAACGCCCGCATGGGCGTGTTCGTGGGCTCGCGCGCCGGCACCTACGCCCGGCGCATCGAGACGATGCTCCCCGACAGCATCGTCGGCGTGGGCCAGAACTTCATCGCCGCGCACGTCTCGCACCTGCTGAACCTGCGCGGGCCGGCCATGGTGGTGGACACCGCGTGCTCGTCGTCGCTCACGGCGCTGCACCTGGCCTGCCAGAGCCTGATGACCGGCGACTCCGACATGGCGCTGGTGGGCGGCGCGGACCTGCTGCTCGACGAGGAGCCCTTCCTCACGCTCAGCGAGGCGCGGGCGTTGTCGCCGGACGGGCGGTGCTTCACGTTCGATCAGCGCGCCAACGGCTTCGTGCCGGGCGAGGGCTGCGGCGCGATGATCATCAAGCCGCTCGCGCGCGCCATCGCGGATGGCGACCGCATCTACGGCGTCGTGGAGGCCACCGCGCTCAACAACGACGGCCGCACCATGGGCATCACCACGCCCAACCCGGAGGCCCAGTACGAGGTCATCAAGGACGCCCTGCGGCGCGCGAACGCCAGCCCCGCGAGCGTGAGCTACGTGGAGGCGCACGGGACGGGGACGATGATTGGCGACCCCATCGAGCTGCGCGGCCTGTCGCGCGTGTTCCGGGAAGCCACCGACGAGCGGGCCTTCTGCGCGGTGGGCAGCGTGAAGTCCAACATCGGCCACCTGTTCAGCGCCGCCGGCATGGCGAGCCTCATCAAGGTGCTGCTGTGCCTGCACCACCGGCAGCTCGTGCCCACGCTGAACTGCGAGACGCCCAACCCGCGCTTCGCCTTCGCGGAGTCGCCGTTCGTCCCCAACACCGTGCTGAAGCCCTGGGAGCCGCGTCACGGCGCCCGCCGCGCGGGCATCAGCGCCTTCGGCTTCGGCGGCACCAACGCGCACGTCGTCCTGCGTGACTTCGAGCCGTCCCAGGTCCAGGGCTACCGGCAGGTGCGCAGCGCCCTGCCGCCCGTCCAGTTCGCGCGCAAGCGCTACTGGCTGGAGCCGCGCCACCGTCAGGCGCCGGCCCCGGTGGCCACCCCCGCTTCTCCGGCGCGCGCGCCGGAAACCCTTCCGCCCATGTTGGAGCTCACCTGGAACGACGCGCCCGCCGCGTCGCCTGGCGTCTCCACCTCCGCAGCCTGAGCCCGAATTCCATGAGCGACATCCAAGCGTTTGAAGTCACCACGGTCATCCGCAACGACGACTACGTCGTCCGCGATCACCGCGTGCACGGCGCGCGCATCATGCCGGGCGTCACCTTCCTGGACATGGTGTACCGGGGCCTGGCGCGCTTCTGGGAGCCGTGGCGCGTCGAGCTGAAGAACATCCTCTTCCGCCACCCCATCGTCACGTCGGAGGAGTTCGACCGGCGCGTGAAGTTCTCGTTCGTCCCCAACCACTCCGCGTCGTCGAAGGTGGTGCTGAACGTCACCGCCACCAGCCTGAAGGAGAAGGCGGGCGTCGCCATCACCAGCGTCTGGGAGGAGCACTTCTGGGGCGAGGTCGTCCTGCACGACACGCCGCTGCAGGGCTCGCTGGACCTGGAGCGCCTCAAGGCCGGGGCCGTGCAGGTGACGGACCTGGACGAGGCATACGCCATCGCCCGGGGGCTGGACATCCAGCACCGCGAGTTCATGAAGGGCGCGGGCCGCATCTGGCGCGGCGCGGACTCGGTGCTCGCGGAGGTGGGCCTGGGCGACGTGGCGCGTCCGTACGAGCAGCGCTTCCTGCTGCACCCCACCTACCTGGACACCTCCACCCTCATCCCGGTGCTCTTCCACGCGGGCAAGGCCGCCACGCGCCAGCCCTACATCCCGCTCTTCATCGAGTCCTTCCGGATGGCGGGTCCGCTGGTCGGGCCCGTGTACGTGCACGCCGTCGACCCGGGGGACAAGGCGTTCTCGGACGACCTGGTCCACGGGGACCACGACCTGTACGACGCGCGCGGCCGGCTGCTCGCGCGGTTCGTGAAGCTGACCGGCAAGCGCATCCGCAACGAGGATCTCATCACCCGGCTGTCCGGCTCCGACACCCGCGAGCCCGTACCCGCGCGCGCGCAGCGTCCGGTGGCGGCGCCCGCCGTGGCGACGTCTTCAGGCGGGGCCTCCGGGGCGCCTTCCTCCCAGGAGGAGCGGCTCGCCCGGGTGGAGGCGGAGCTGGCGGAGCTGGTGGGCGCCACCGTCCAGGTGCCCGGCGACGAGCTGCCGCGTGACCGGGGCTTCTACGAGCTGGGGCTGGACTCCACGCACCTGCTGGGGCTCGTGCGCAAGCTGGAGGAGCGGGTGGGCGCGTCGCTGTACCCGACGCTGCTCTTCGAGCACAACGACCTCTCCAAGCTGGCGAAGTACCTGCTCGCGGAGCACCCCGCGGCGTTCCAGGAGCGCGCCGGGACGAAGCCTTCCGTCGCCGTGAGCGCGCCCGTGGCGTCCGCGCCGCGCGGTCCGGCGGAGACGGTGTACTGCCGGCCGGAGTGGTTCCCCGCGCCCGCGGAGGCTTCCAGTCCGCTGACGGGCTGGACGCTGCTGCTCGCCTCGGAGCCGGAGGCACGGGACGCACTGGCGTCCGCGCTGGGTGAGGCTTCAAGCCGGCTGGTGTGGCTGCGCCCGGCGGAGGCCTTCGCGCACGAGGGCGCGGAGCGCTTCGCGGTCCGTCCAGGCTCGCATGAGGACGGCGCGCGCGTGCTCGCGGCCCTGGCCGAGGCGGGCCGCGCGGTGTCGCGCGTGGTGCTGATGGCGCCGCGGGGCGGGGTCGCGACGGAGACCGGGGGGCTGTTCCTTCTCCAGGGCGTGGTGCGCGCGCTGCTCGAGCGCGGCGGCACGGAGCCGGTATCACTGCTGGCCGTGCACGAGGACGTGGCGGAGCACGCGGCCTTCGTGGCGCTCGGCGGCTACCTGCGTTCGCTGCGCGTGGAGGTGCCCCGCATGACGGGGCGCACCGTGGCGCTGGTGCCGGGCACGGCGTGGGCGGACGTGGGCGCGCGCGTGGCGGTGGAGCTGTGCACCCCTGGTTCGGAGGCGGTCCGCCATGGAGCGGGGACCCGCTTCGTCCAGGCCCTTCAGGAGCTGAAGCCCGGCGCGGGCACCGGACTCCCCGTGCGGGCCCGGGGCGTCTACCTCATCACGGGTGGCGCCGGAGGCCTGGGGCTCATCGTCGCGCGGCAGCTGGCGCGGCGTGGGGCCGGGGTCGTGGTCCTGGTGGGGCGCTCCGAACTGGACGCGACCCGCCGCGAGCGGTTGCAGGCGCTGGATGGCTGCGGCGCCACGGTGATGTACCAGCGCGCGGACACGTCCTCCGAGGCGGCGGTCCAGGCCCTGTGCGCGCGCGTGCGGGAGCGCTTCGGTGCGCTGCACGGCGTGGTGCATGGCGCGGGCGAGACGCGCGATGCGCTGGTGCGGCAGAAGTCGGTGGAGGACATGCGCTCGGTGCTCGCGCCCAAGGTCCATGGCACGCGGCTGCTGGACGCGGCGACGCGCGACGACGACCTGGACTTCTTCCTCCTGCTGTCGTCGCTCTCCGCGCTGACGGGCAACGTGGGCCAGTCGGACTACGCCCACGCCAACGCCTTCATGGACGCGTTCGCCCACGAGCGCGAGCGGCAGCGCGGCCTGGGCCTGCGTCGCGGGCGCACCGTGTCCATCAACTGGCCGCTGTGGCGTGAAGGCGGCATGCAGGTGGAGGCCGGCGCCGAACAGGCCATGTGGCGTCACTTCGGCGCCATCCCCCTGGAGACGGCCGCGGGTCTGGAGGCCATGGACGCCGCGTTCCGGCTGGACGGGGCCCAGCTCGCGGTGCTGTCGGGAGACGCCGCGCGCCTGCGCGAGTCCTTCCACGTCCGCTCGCTCGCGGCTCCGGCTGCCCCGGCGACGGCGAGCGGCGCGGCGCTGGAGCAGGATGAGCCCATCGCCATCGTTGGCGTGAGCGGCCAGTACCCGCAGGCGGAGGACCTGACGGAGTTCTGGGCCAACCTGAAGGCTGGACGCGACTGTGTCACGGAGGTGCCTCGCGAGCGCTGGGACGTGGACGCGCTCTTCGACGCGGACCCGGCGCGCAGCGTGGAGGGCCGTTCGTACAGCCGTTGGGGTGGCTTCCTGCGCCACGCGGATCGCTTCGACCCGTTGTTCTTCAGCCTGTCTCCGCGCGAGGCCGGCTACATGGATCCGCAGGAGCGGCTGTTCCTCCAGACGGCCTGGAGCGCGGTGGAGGACGCGGGCTACAAGGCCAGCGAGCTGAACCGCTCGCGCGTGGGCGTCTTCGTCGGCGTGATGTGGGGCCAGTACCAGCTGCTGGGCGTGGACGGTCAGGACCCGGTGCTGCCGCTGAGCTCGTCGTTCTCCTCGGTGGCCAACCGCGTCTCCTTCTCGCTCAACCTCAAGGGCCCCAGCCTCGCGGTGGACACCATGTGTTCGTCGTCGCTCACCGCGCTGCACCTGGCGTGTGAGAGCCTGCGGCGGGGGGAGTGCGAGCTGGCGCTCGCGGGCGGCGTGAACGTGCAGCCCCACTCCAGCAAGTACGTGCTGCTCAGCCAGGCGCGCATGCTGTCGGCGGATGGCCGCTGCCGCGCGTTCGGCGAGGGCGGCACCGGCTATGTGCCCGCGGAGGGCGTGGGCTGCGTGGTGCTCAAGCCGCTGCGCCGCGCGGTGGCGGACGGCGACGTCATCCACGGCGTCATCCTGGCCAGCGCGCTCAACCACGGCGGGCGCACCGGCGGCTTCAGCGTGCCGGATCCCATCGCGCAGGCGGAGGCCGTGCGCGAGGCGCTCACCCGCGCGCACGTCGCGCCGGAGGAGGTCTCCTACATCGAGGCCCACGGCACCGGCACGTCGCTGGGGGACCCCATTGAAATCGCCGGACTCGTGAAGGCGTTCGGTGGCGGAAGCCGGCGCGGCGAGCCGTGCGCCATCGGCTCCGTGAAGTCGAACATCGGCCACGCGGAGTCCGCGGCGGGCGTGGCGGCGCTGACCAAGGTGCTGCTCCAACTGCGCCATGGCGAGCTGGTGGCGTCGCTGCACGCGGACACGCTCAACCCGTCCATCGACTTCCAGGGCGCGGGCTTCCAGGTCACGCGCAAGAACGCGCCGTGGCCCCGCCGCACGGAGCTGCGCGACGGCGTGACGGTGGAGCTGCCCCGCGTGGCGGGCCTCAGCTCCTTCGGCGCGGGTGGCTCCAACGCGCACGTCGTGGTGCGCGAATACCTGCCGGCGAAGCAGCCGGCGCGCGCCCAGGACGTCGCGCCCCAGCTCGTCGTGCTGTCCGCGCGGGACGAGGAGCGGCTGCGCGAGTACGCCCAGCGCCTGTTGGCCGCGCTGTCCGCGCCGGGCGCCGCATGGCGGCTCGATGACGTCGCGCACACCCTCCAGGTGGGACGCGACGAGCAGGCGGAGCGTCTGGCCGTCGTCGCCCGGACGTCCTCGGAGCTGGTGGCGGCCCTGGACGCGTTCTGCCGGGGCACCCTGGCGGAGGGCGTGCACCGGGGCACCCGTCGCAGGGCGGGTGGGGCTGGCGCGCTGGCGGAGAATGCTTCGCTCGACGCCGTGGCCCGGCACTGGGTCGCTGGTGGCGCGGTGGACTGGACGCGCCTGGGCCGGAGCACGGCGGCCCGGCGCATCTCGCTGCCGACCTATCCCTTCTTGAAGGAGCGCTTCTGGCCGCCGGAGCCCCGGGCCCGCGAGTCGGTCCAGGGGGCGGTGGAGGCACGCCGCGCGCCGTCGCTGTTCGAGCGGCAGACGTCCTCCGGGGGCGTGCACCGCTTCGAGCGGCGCTTCACCTCCCACGAGCCGCTGCTCGCGGATCATCGCTTCCAGGGTCAGGCGCTGCTGCCGGGCGCCGCGATGCTGGAGCTGGCGGTGGGCGCGGCCAGCCTGATGACCGGCGGCGCCGTGGCGCGCGTCCAGACGCTGTCATGGCTGCGCCCGGTGGTCGTCGGGACGGAGCCCGCGGTGGTCGCGGTGGAGGTGCGCCACGCACCCGAGGGCGTGACGTTCGAGCTGCGCGCGGGCACGGAGGACGACATGGGCCAGACGGTGGCCCGGGGCTCGCTCTCCTCCGGCGCGGTGTCGCCGGTGTCGAAGGTGGACGTGGCCGCGCTCCAGCGTCGGTGCCCGCGGCGCCTGGAGCGCGAAGAGGTCTACGCGCGCTTTGCCCGCGTGGGCTTCGAGTACGGCCCCTCGCTGCGCCTCATCGACTCCATCCAGGTGGGGGAGGGTGTCGCGCTGACGCGCGTGCGGCGTGACGGCATGGGTGGGGCGGCGCCCTGGATGGACACCGCGCTCATGGACGCCGCGCTCCAGACGGTGGTGGCGTTGGGGCCCGACGAAGGGGAGGCCAGCCGCTTCCTGCCGGCCTCGCTGTCAGGGGTGGAGCTGCACCGGCCGATGACGGCGGAGCTCTACGTGTGGACGCGGGCCCTGGAGACGGGCTCCGACGACGCGCGCGAGTTCGCGTTGGACCTGCTGGATGGCGAAGGAAACCTCCTGGCGCGAGTGGCCTCGCTGCGCATCCAGCGCGTGGCCGCCGCCGCGCGGCCGCCGCCGTCCGAGCTGCTCTTCCAGGTGCCCCGGTGGGTGTCCGCGCCGCTCGGCGCCTCGGGGGCGGTGTCCGTGGGGACGGTGCTCGTCCACGGTGGAAGCGAGGAGCGGGGCCTGGAGGCCGCGCTGCTCCAGGCGGGAGCGAAGCGCGTGGTGTCCGTGCGGCCCGATGCCGGATTCTCCGAGCGGGACGATGGCAGCTTCACCGTGGGGCGGAGCGCGGCGGACTACCAGCGGCTCCTGCAGGCCCTGCGGCGTCGCGGAGACTTCCCGTCGGGCGTGCTGGTCGTCGCGGACGCCACCCCAATGGGCGCGGACGCGGAAGGCGTTCGCGCCGCGATGGCCCGGGGGCCGGGCGAGTGCTTCCTGCTGGCGCAGGCCCTGCTGTCGGAGCGGCTGGAGCAGCCGGTGCGCATGCTCTACGTGCACCGGCCGGAGGCGGCCGGTCCGCGCGCTCTGGACGTCGCGGTGGGCGGCATGGCGCGCTCGCTGGTGAAGGAGAACCCCTCGCTGCGCATGGGCGCGGTGGCGGTGTCGGAGCTCGAAGGGGCGGCGCTCGCGGAGCGGCTGTGCGCGGAGCTGGCGAAGGGCACGGAATCAGAACTCCGGCTGCACGGGCCTTCGACGCGGGAGGTCCGCGCCTGGACGGCGTGGACGCCCTCCACCACGAACGGGGCCGTTCGGCTGCGTGAGCGCGGCACGTACTTGCTCACTGGCGGTCTGGGCGGCCTGGGCCGCGTGGTGGCAGGCCACCTGGCGGAGAAGTGCCGCGCGCGGCTGGTGCTGGCGGGGCGCTCCCCGGTGGATGCGCGCATCGAGCAGGAGCTCTCCCGCCTGCGGGCGAAGGGCGCGGAGGTCCTCTACGTGTCGGCCGACCTGGGCCGCGACGAGGACGTGGCGCGGCTGGTGCGGGAGGCGCACACGCGCTTCGGCGCGATCCACGGCGTGTTCCAGGTGGCGGGCGTCCTGCGGGACGGGCTCGCGGTGAGGAAGACGGCGGCGGACTGGGACGCGGTGCTGGGCTCCAAGGTGTACGGCACCGTGGCGCTGGATGAGGCGCTCGCGACGGAGCCGTTGGACTTCTTCGTCGCGTTCTCCTCGCTGGCGGGGGTCTTCGGCAACGCGGGGCAGGCGGACTACGCCTTCGCCAACGCGTTCCTCGCGGAGCACCTGCGCCTGCGGGAGCGGCGGCGCGCCGCTGGCCAGCGCACGGGCGCTTCCGTGTGCGTGGACTGGCCCTGGTGGGAAGAGGGCAGCATGGCGCTGGATGCCAGGGCGCTCGCGGGCATGGAGGAGCGCATGGGGTTGCGTCCGCTCTCCACCGCGGACGGCCTTCGCGCCCTGGAGGCGTGCCTGGCGTCGGAGCAGTCGCAGGTGGCGGTCGCGTGGGGCGTGCCCGACACGCTGCGCGCGGCCTTCGGCTCCCTGGGCGCCGCCCAGGACGTCCGGCCCGTCGAAACCGCCGCGAGTGAAGTGGACGAAGCGGTCGTGGCCCGCGTGGCGCAGGAGCTCAAGCGCGTGCTGGCCCGCCAGAACCGTCTGCGGCCCGAGCAGATTGATTTGGACGAGTCCTTCTCCGCCTACGGCGTCGACTCCGTGGCGGTGATGAACATGACGGCGGAGCTGGAGCGCGCGTTCGGCGAGCTGCCGAAGACGCTGTTCTTCGAGCACCCGACGCTGCGCGAGCTGTCCCGCTTCCTCACGGTGAGCCGCACCCCGGCCGCGCGCCGCTTCGCGGGACTGGGCGCGGAGCCCACGCGGACCGCGCCGCCGCCGCCCCCTGTGCGCGCGGTGGTGCCTGCTTCCCCGAAGTCCGCCGCGCCCACGCCCCGCCAGACGACGACGGACGACCGCATCGCCATCGTGGGCGTGAGCGGCCGTTATCCGCAGGCGCCGGACCTGGAGGCGTTCTGGTCCAACCTGGTGTCCGGCCGCGACTGCATCACGGAGGTGCCGCCCGAGCGTTGGGACGTGGAGGCGTTCTTCGACGCGAACAAGGACCGGGTGGGCACGACGTACACCCGCTGGGGTGGCTTCCTCGAAGGCATCGATCGGTTCGACCCGCTCTTCTTCCGCATCGCGCCGCGTGACGCGGAGTTCATGGATCCGCAGGAGCGGCTGTTCCTGGAGACCGTCTGGGAGGCGATGGAGGACGGCGGTTACGCGAAGCGCACGCTGGAGAAGCGCCCCGTGGGCGTCTTCGCGGGCGTGATGTGGGGCCAGTACCAGCTGCTCCAGGCGCGCGTGGGGGACGGCGTGGTGTCGCCGGGCTCCATCTTCGCGTCGGTGGCCAACCGCGTCTCGTACGCCATGGACTTCCGCGGGCCCAGCCTCGCGGTGGACACCATGTGCTCCTCGTCGCTCACCGCGCTGCACCTGGCCTGCGAGAGCCTGCGCCGGGGCGAGTGCGAGGTGGCGTTCGCGGGCGGCGTCAACCTGTCGCTGCACCCGTCCAAGTACACGTTGCTGAGCTTCCAGAAGTTCGCGGCCAGCGACGGCCGGTGCCGCGCGTTCGGTGAGGGCGGCGACGGCTACGTGCCCGGCGAGGGCGTGGGCGTCGTGATGCTCAAGCCGCTGGCGAAGGCGGTGGAGGACGGCGACCGCATCCACGCGGTCATCCGCGCGAGCGCGCTCAACCACGGAGGCAAGACGAACGGCTTCTCCGTGCCCAACCCCAACGCCCAGGGTGAGCTCATCGCCCGGACGCTGGCGGCCGCCGGGGTGCGCCCGGATGAGGTGTCCTACGTGGAGGCCCACGGCACGGGCACCGCGCTGGGAGACCCCATCGAGCTGGCGGGCCTGAGCCGCGCGTTCGGCGTGGCCTCGGCGTCCCAGTCGACGTGCGCCATCGGCTCCGTGAAGTCGAACATCGGGCACCTGGAGGCGGCCGCTGGCATCGCCGCGCTCACCAAGGTGGTGCTCCAGATGCGGCACCGCAAGCTGGTGCCGTCACTGCATGCGGAGACGCTCAACCCGCACCTGCGCTTCGAGGGCACCCCCTTCGTCGTGCAGCGCGAGCTGGCGGACTGGACGGTGGCGGGAGACCGCCCCCGCGTGGCGGCCATCAGCGCGTTCGGCGCGGGCGGCTCCAATGCCCACGTCGTGGTGGAGGAGTGGCCGCGGGACGAGCGGGGCGTGGAGGCCACGGGCCCGCAGGCGTTCCTGCTGTCGGCGCGCAACGAGGAGCGGCTGACCGCGTACGCCGCGCGCATGGCGGCGTTCCTGCGCGGCACGGCGCCCGTGCCTGGCGCGGCGCCTTCCGCCCCCGCGCCGAAGCGGCACGCGGCGCTGGTGGTGGAGCTGAAGGACCTGCTCGCCCGCGAGCTGGGCCTCGCCGCAGAGTCGCTGGACGCGACCGAGCCGATGCGTGACTACGGCATGGACGAGGTGCTGTTCGCCCGCCTGCTGGAGCGCGTGACGGAGCGCTGGGCCGTGGAGGTGTCGCCCACGCTGCTGGCCGAGTCTCCCTCGCTGGAGACGCTGGCCACGGTGCTGGCGCGCGAGCTGCCGGCGCCCGTCGAGGTGCTCCCCGAAGCGCGGCCCGCCGTGGCCCGGGGCCCGGCGCTGTCGCTGCGGGAGCTTGCGTACACGTCGCAGGTGGGCCGTGACGCCTTCGAGGAGCGGCTGGCCATCATCGCCTCGTCCGTGGAGGAGCTGGCGCAGCGCCTGGAGGCGATCGCGCGCGGCGAAGGGGAAGGGGAGGGCGTCTTCCGGGGCAACAGCGCGCAGGGCGGCAAGGACCTGTCGCTGCTCTGGAATGGCGAAGAGGGCTCCGCCTTCGTTCGCTCGGCCCGCAGCAACGGCCGCGTGGAGAAGCTGGCGCGGCTCTGGACGTTGGGCGCGGACGTGGACTGGGCGGTGCTGCACGAGCTGGACCGGCCCCAGCGCGCGCACCTGCCCGCGTACCCGTTCGCCCGGGAGCGCTACTGGATCGACGAGGTGCCGTCCTCGGGCCCCGGGGCTTCGTCCCTGGCGCGCCTGGCGCTCGCGCCGGGTGAGGCCCTCACGCTGGAGCAGACGCTGTCCCCCGGCGCGTGGCTGGTGGACGACCACCGCGTCGGAGGCACGCGGATCGTCCCGGCGGCGGCCCTGGTGGAGCTGGCCCGCGCGTCCGCGCGGCGGCTGGGCCTGCTGGGCGCTTCGGACCTGCGCGACGTGGCCTTCCTGAAGCCGCTGGTCGTGGAGGCGGCGACGCGGACCTTCGTGCGGCTCACCCCGGACGGCACGTCGGTGGGCTTCGTCATCCACTCGGAGCGGGGCGAGGTGCTGACGCGCGGGCAGCTGGTGCCTTCGGTTGGCGGCGCACCGGAGCGCGTGGCGGTGGAGCGGCTGCGGCAGCGGCTGCCCCGGACGCTGGAGGCGGCGGCCTTCTACGCGGGCATGGCGCGCGATGGCCTCGCCTACGGCCCCACGTTCCAGGTCGTCAGCGAGGTCTTCACGGATGGACGCGAAGCGCTCGTTCGGCTTCGCGCTCCCGACGCCCTCCGCGCCGCGACGCCGCGAAGCCTGCAGGAAGCGGTGTTGCTGGACGGAGGACTCCAGGCCATCGGCGGTCTGCTGGCGTCCGCGCCCGCGAGCGCGACCCGGGGCCTGCCCTTCGCCTTCACGGAGGTCCGCATCGCGCGGGCCCTGCCGGCGGAGGCCTTCGCCCACGTGGTGATGAACGCCACGGGCGGCTACGACGTGACGCTGACGGAGGACTCCGGGGAGGTGTGCTGGAGCCTGCGCGGCGTGCTGCTGAAGGGGCCGCAAGCGCAGGCCCCGGCGGCGCTCGACGTGGCGAACGCCTCGCCCGCCACTCGCGGGACGGACGCCGCGCTCGCCCCTCGGGCGGCGACGACCGCGCGTCAGGCCCTCACGACCTCGACGCCCGAGGACTCCGCCTTCCTCGCACCCGCGTGGGTGGCCACGCCGCTCGCGAACACCGACGCGGCGGTGCGCGCTTCGGGCTCGCGGTCGGTGCTCGTGGTGGCGCCGGAGGCGTGCTCGGGGATGGACGTGGCGCTCGCCGGCCAGCATGGCGAGGACGGGGTGTACCGGTTCGTGCTGGGCACCCGGACGCGGCAGGTGGGGGCTCGGGCGTGGGAGGTCATCGGCTCCGACGTCGCGTCGCTCACCCAGGGCCTGACGGGGCTGGGCGTGTCGCGGCTGGACGACGTGTACTTCCTGGGCGGCTGGGCCGAAGCAGAGATGGCTCCCACGGACCTGGACGCGCTGGAGCGCGGACAGGAGCAGGGCGTGCTCGGGCTGTTCCAGCTCGTGAAGGCCCTTCGCGGTCGCGACCTGCTGTCGCCGTCCCTGCGCCTCAAGGTCGTGACGAACGACACCTGGGCCCATGGAGGCCGGCCGTCGCTCAACGCCCAGGCGGCCAGCCTCTTCGGGCTCGCGTCCGCGGTGGCCAAGGAGTACGGCGCGCGGACCGCGGTGGTGGACGCGAGCCTCCAGGACGTGCGGCAGCCCGAGGGCGGCCTTCCGGGCCGCTGGGTGACGGCCTTCTTCGCCTTCCTGCTGTCGCTGCTGCTGCGCCGTCCGGCGGCGTCGCCGGGGGCGACGCAGGTGGCCCGGCGCATCGTCGATGAGCCGGTGTCGGATGATCCGCGTTGGATCCTCCTGCGCGGCAAGGAGCGGCTGCGTCAGGAGCTGCGGCCGGAGCCCCTGGCCGTGGCGAGCACCGCGCCGTTCCGGGAGAAAGGCGTCTACGTCATCGTCGGTGGGACGTCGGGGATCGGCTTCGAGCTGGCGCGTCACCTGGCGCGTGGCTTCCACGCGAAGCTGGTGCTGGTGGGTCGGCGTGAGGAGGACGCGCGCGTGCGCGAGGGCCTCGACACCCTCCAGCGCGACGGCGGCGAGGCGATGTACGTGCGCGCCGACGTGACGCGCCCCGAAGCCGTCTCCGCCGTGTTCCGCGAGGCGACCGCGCGGTGGCGTGGGGTGAACGGGGTCGTGCACTCCGCCATGGAGCTGAACGACCGCGTGCTGGAGAAGATGGACGAGGACACCTTCCGCCGGACGCTCGCGGCGAAGGTGCGCGGCTCCGCCGTGCTGTGGAAGGTGGCCCGCGAACAGTCGGCGGACTTCGTCGTCTTCTTCTCCTCCGCGTCGTCCTTCTCCGCCATTCCCGGCCAGTCCAACTACGCCGCGGGCAACGCGTTCCAGGATGCGTTCGTGCGCGGCCTCCGGGCCAGTGGCTACGGAAGCCTCCAGGTCATCAACTGGGGCTTCTGGGGCTCCGTGGGCGCGGTCGCGTCCGAGGAGAACCGCGAGCGCTTCGCCTCCATGGGCATCCGCTCCATCCAGACCGAGGAGGGGATGGAGGTCCTGCGTCGCCTCATCGCCTCGGGTGTGCCCCAGGCGGTGTACGTGAAGACGGGCCCCGGGCCGGTCCTCCCCGTGGCGGAGGAGCCCGTCGGGGTGGCCTCGCCGTCACCCGTCCCCGAGGTGCTTCCCGTGGCCGCCCTCCCGGTGGCCGCGCCCGTCGTGAAGACGCCCCCCGCCGTCGCGCCTCCCACCGGGGATGCGCTGGCGGAGACCGTTCGCGACGAGGTCGTCCAGGTGCTGTCGCGCGTGCTGCGCGTGCCGCAGAAGCGCGTCCGGGGTCAGGAGACCTTCGATGCCTACGGCATGGACTCCCTCGCCACGGTGGAGATCACCCGCGCGCTGGAGGCGTCCTTCGGCAAGCTGCCCGCGACGCTGATGTTCACGCAGAACTCCGTGCAGCGGCTCACGGAGTACCTGCTCCAGCACCACCGTCCCGGCGCGGAGCAGCTCCACGCCAAGCGCCACGGGGGAGCCGCGTCCGGCTCCGACACCACCCCGGTGCAGGCCGTCGCACCGACGGAGACGGTCTCCTTCCCGGTGGCCCTCCCACCGTCGGAGCTGACGCTGACCCCACCGTCCGCCACCCTCGCGCGGGCCCCCCGGTCCGCGCCGTCGGTGGCGAACGCCAAGGAGATCGCCATCGTCGGCATGAGCGGGCGCTACCCGGAGGGCCAGGAGCCCGGTGGGTTCGCGGCGCTCCTGCGCGAGGGCCGCAGCTCCGTCACGGAGATCCCCGCGGAGCGCTGGGACTGGCGCGACTACTACGTCGAAAACCCCACGCGGCCCGGTGACGTGTACAGCAAGTGGGGCAGCTTCCTGCCCGACGCGTACTGCTTCGACCCGGCCTTCTTCCGCCTCACGCCCATCGAGGCGGAGTTCCTGGATCCCCAGGAGCGCCTCTTCACCGAGGCGGCGTGGAGCGCGGTGGAGGACGCGGGCTACACGCCGTCCTCCCTGGGTGAAGCGGACCGCAAGGTCGGTGTGTTCGTCGGCGTGATGAACAACCACTACGAGCACCTGGCGGGTGAGTCCTGGGGCCGTGGGCAGGTGACCAACGCGGGCTCGCGCTACTGGTCCATCGCCAACCGCGTCAGCTTCCTGTGCGACTTCCAGGGCCCCAGCATGGCCGTGGACACCGCGTGCTCGTCGTCGCTCGTGGCGCTGCACCTGGCGTGTGAGAGCCTGCGGCGCGGCGAGTGCCGCGCGGCGCTGGTGGGCGGCGTCAACCTCATCCTCCACCCGAAGCACTTCGTCGCCTACAGCGCGATGAACATGTTGAGCGTGGATGGCCGCTGCAAGTCGTTTGGCGACGGCGCCAACGGCATCGTCCTGGGTGAGGGCGTGGGCGCGCTCGTGCTCAAGCCCCTGGACGCGGCGCTGCGCGACGGTGACAACGTCTACGCGGTCATCCGGGGCACGGCGACCAACGCGGGCGGCCGGACCAGTGGCTACACGGTGCCCAACCCCCGCGCGCAGGCGGAGGTCGTCGGACAGGCGCTGGACGACGCGGGCATCGACCCGCGCACGCTGGGCTACGTGGAGGCGCACGGCACCGGCACGGACCTGGGCGACCCCATCGAGGTGGCCGGGCTGACGCAGGCGTTCTCCCGCTTCACGAACGACCGGGCCTTCTGCGCGCTAGGGTCGGTGAAGTCGAACGTGGGACACCTGGAGTCGGCGGCCGGCGTCGCGGGCCTGACGAAGATCCTCCTCCAGCTCAAGGAGAAGAAGCTCTTCCCGTCGCTCCACGCGGACACGCTGAGCCGGAAGATCGACTTCGAACAGACGCCGTTCTACCTCCAGCGCGAGCTGCGTGACTGGCCGCGTCCGGAAGGCCACCCGCGCCGGGCCGCGCTCAGCTCCTTCGGCGCGGGAGGCGCCAACGCCCACGTCGTCCTGGAGGAGCTCGTGGAGCGCCCCGTGGCGATTGGGAACGCGCGTCCCGGCCCCCAGGTGGTGGTGCTCTCCGCGAAGAGCCCCGAGCGCCTGCGCGCCCGGGCCGAGCAGCTCCTGGCCCACCTGACCCACCTGCCGGAGCACGAGCAGCCGTCGCTCGCCGACCTGGCCTTCACGCTCCAGGTGGGACGCGAGGCGATGGACCACCGCTGGGCGCTCGTCAGCGACAGCCTGGAAGACCTCACGCGGCGCCTGGGTGCCTGGCTCGACGGCGCCGCCGTGGACGGCCTGCACACCGGCCAGCGCGACGAGGACGCGGACGGCCCCGCGGACGAGGTCGTGGACCAGGCGCTGTCGCGACAGGATGGCGAAGCCCTGGCGGCGCTCTTCGCCTCGGGCGCCACGCTGGACTGGACGCGCCTGCACGTCCGGGGCTCACGCCGCCGGGTGTCGCTGCCCACGTATCCCTTCGCCCGGGAGCGCCATGCCTTCCCCGGCCTGCCGCTGGGCCCGGCCCGCCTGCCCGACGCGCAGGCCCCGTCCCGGCCCTCCGCTCCGGAGGTGTCCGTCGTGGCGGCCCGTCCGCACCCGCTGCTGGAGTCCAACGCCTCCACGCTGCGCGAGCACAAGTACGTCACCGTCTTCACCGGCGCCGAGCAGGTCCTCACCGACCACGTCGTCGGTGGACACCGGCTGCTGCCCGCCGCGGCGATGCTGGAGATGGCGTGCGTCGCGGCCTCGCTCGCGTCCGAGGAGCCCGTCCTGGGCGTCACCGACCTGCGCTGGCGTCGCGCCCTGCGCGTGGGCGATGCGCCGGTGACGGTGGAGACGCACCTGGAGGGCCGCGACGGCGCGCTCGTGTGCACGCTGCGCGCTCCGGCGGAGGAGGGGGGCCAGGTCTTCGCGGAAGGCACCGTCATCACAGCGGAGCACGACGCACCCCAGCCCCCCGAGCCCCTGTCGCTGGACGAGACGCGCGCGCGGATGACGCACACCGTGACCGCGGACGCCTGGTACGCCGGGTTCGCGGCGGGCGGCTTCTCCTACGGCCCGGCCTTCCGCGCCGTGAAGGAGGTCCACGTGGGCGAGCGCGAGGCGCTGGCCCGGCTGGAGCTGCCCCCCACCGAGGACGCCTCCGCCTTCTTCCTGCCGCCCGGGCTGGTGGACGGAGCCTTCCAGGTCGTCGCGGCCCTCACCGCGCGGCGCCCTGACGCCGCGTACCTGCCCTATGCCGTCGGCGAAGCGCACCTGCACGGACCGCTGCCGTCCCCCTGCTGGGTGCACGTCGTGGCCCGGTCCCCGGAGGACGACGGCGCCGTGCTGAAGTTCGACGTGGAGCTGGTGACGGAGCAGGGCGAGGCGCGCGTCAGCTTCCTCGACTTCACCCTGGTGCGCCTCCAGGCCCCGGCCGCGCCCACCGTGGCGCCCGTCGCCCCCCGCGTGCCGCCCCCCGCGCCTCGCGCCGTGCCCGCCGCGCTCACGGTGGTCCCGGCCGAACCGCCCCCGACCGTCCCCGCGACGGACAGCGCCGGCGAGCAGGCCCCCGCGTCCGTCGTGGAGTACCTCCAGCCGGAGTGGGTGGAGGAGGCCGCCGTCCACGGGGAGCGCCCCGAGGACGCCCTGGACATGCTGCTGCTGTTCGACGTGGACGACGCGGTCCGCGAACGCATCCAGCACCTCACCGACGGCGCCGTCCGCACCGCCCTCGTCCTGCCCGGAGATGCCTTCCGCCAGGAAGACGGCCTGCGCTTCCACGTGCGCCCGCACGCGGCGGAGGACTACGAGCGGCTCCTCGACGCGCTCTGTCAGGAGGGCTTCGTCCCGGACCGCGTCCTGCACCTGTGGTCCCGCCGCACCGACACCGTCCCCGGGGCCCAGGCCTCGGACGTGCTCGACCACGGCACCCGCTCCGTCTTCACCCTGAGCCAGCTGCTGCTGCGCGAAGACCTGCCCCGCCAGGTGCGGCTCGTCTATGCCTACATGTCAGGCACCGAGCAGGCGGCCGTGCATGCCACGGCCTCGGGCCTGGGCAAGTCCCTCTGGTGGGAAGATCCGGATTTCGTGTACAAGACCGTGCAATTCGGGAATGCGGTAGAGTTGGAAAGTTACGATTTCCTTGAGTCGTTGATTCTGGAGCTGACGGTCCGGGAGCCCGAGGGTCGGGACGTCCGGTTCGTGAATGGAAGGCGTCTGGTCATGCGTTGGGGGCGGTTCGAGCCCGGGGCCATGGGGGCCGGGCACAAGGTCCTTCGGGAGCGAGGCACGTACCTGGTCCTGGGGGGCCTGGGGCGGCTCGGGTGGCTTTGCGCCGAACACCTGGCGCGGACCGTCCAGGCCCGGCTCGTGCTGACCGGCCGTCAGGCCGCGACCCCCGAGCGCGAGGCGCGGATGGAGTCGCTTCGCCAGCTGGGCGCGGAGGTGCTGTACGTGCCGGTGGACCTGGGGGTGGCTTCGGAGGTGACGGCGCTGGTGGAGGCCATCCACGCCCGCTTCGGCACCCTGCACGGCGTCTTCCACAGCGCGGGGGAGAACCGTGATGGCCTGCTGGGGACCAAGTCCCTGGCGGAGCTGGACGCGGTGCTCGGCCCCAAGGTGGACGGCTCGCTGCTGCTGGACGCGGCGCTCAAGGACGAACCGCTGGACTTCTGGATGGCCTTCTCCTCCCTGAGCGCGATGCGCGGCAACGCGGGCCAGACGGACTACGCCGCCGCCAGCAGCTTCCTGGATGCGTTCTGCGTCGGGCGTGAGGCGCTGCGCGCCCGGGGCGAGCGCTCCGGCCGCACGGTCTCCATCGCCTGGCCCCTGTGGCGGGACGGCGGCATGCACGTGGACGCGGCGTCGCTCGAATGGATGCGCGAGCGCTTCGGCCTGGTTCCGCTGTCCACCGCCGCCGGCCTCAAGGCCCTGGAGGATGGGCTCATCCCTGGCGGGCCCGCCCACTTCGCGGTCCTCGAACGCGTCCGGGACGCCCGCGACCCTGCCTCCGCGAGGGTCGGCTGACCGCCCCCGCGTCTTCACTCTTCCTTCCAAAACCCTCCCGTCCGTACGCCACACCCAAGGTTCTCACCATGAAAAGCACCCCGGAGTGGAACGTCGAACCCGCCGAAGGCGCGCCGCCGCAGCTGCCCGAGCAGCAGCTGTCCATGCGTGACCGGCTGCGCCTCACCGAGAGCGCGGAGTCCCACCTGAAGGAGCTGCTGTCGGCGGAGACGAAGCTCCCGCTCGTCTCCATCGAGGCGCAGAAGCCGCTGCAGAAGTACGGCATCGACTCCATCCTCATCTCCAACCTCACGCGCAAGCTGGAGGGGACGTTCGGCCCGCTGCCGAAGACGCTCTTCTTCGAGCACAAGACGCTGAGCTCGGTGGCCGAGTACTTCGTGGACCACCACCGGCCGCAGCTGGTGAGGGCGGTCGGGTTCTCCCCGGAGGATGCCCTCTTCCTGTCCGCAAGCGCCTCCCAGGCCGCCGTCGCCGGTCCCACGCCGGAGGCCCCTCCGGCGCCGTCGCGCCCCCAGGCCCCGGACGCCGCGGGCCGTGGACAGGCCAGCCGCTTCTGGCGCCGCGACGGCGCCAAGGCCCCGCGCGCTCCGGAGCCGCGCGCCAGCGAGCCGCCCATCGCCATCATCGGACTCGCGGGTCGCTACCCGGACGCGGACGACGTGGCGCAGTTCTGGGACAACCTGAAGTCCGGCCGTGACTCCATCCGTGAGATCCCCGCCGACCGCTGGGACGTGGAGAAGTACTTCGAGCCGGTGAAGAACCGCCTGGGCCGCACCTACAGCAAGTGGGGCGGGTTCGTGCGCGACCACGACCGCTTCGACCACCGCTTCTTCTCCATGTCCAAGGCGGACGCGGACTTCACCGACCCGCAGGAGCGCGTCTGGCTGGAGTGCGTCTGGCACGCGCTGGAGGACGCCGGCTACACGCCGCAGGGCCTGCACGGCAAGCGCGTGGGCGTGTTCGTCGGCGTGATGTCGAACATGTACCAGAAGCTGGACGTGGTGGTGGATGGCTACGCCATCGCGCCGGTGGCGTCCGCCGCCTCCATCGCCAACCGCGTGTCGTACCAGATGGACTTCACCGGCCCCAGCCTCACGCTGGATACGATGTGCTCCTCGTCGCTCACCGCCATCCACCTGGCCAGCGAGAGCCTCAAGCGCGGTGAGTGCGACGTGGCCATCGCGGGCGGCGTCAACCTCATCGTCCACCCGAACAAGTATGTGATGCTGAGCCTCAACGGCTTCCTCTCCACCGACGGCCGCTGCCGCAGCTTCGGCGAGGGCGGCGACGGCTACGTGCCCGGCGAGGGCGCGGGCGCGGTGGTGCTCAAGGCCGCGACCGCCGCGGAGGCGGACGGCGACCACGTCTACGGGCTCATCCGGGGCAGCTCCATCAACCACGGAGGCCGCGTCAACGGCTACACCGTGCCCAGCCCCACGGCGCAGGCCTCCCTCATCGAGGACGCCTTCACCCGCGCGGGCGTGAACCCGCGCCGGCTGAGCTACGTCGAAGCGCACGGCACCGGCACGTCCCTGGGCGACCCGGTGGAGGTGCGCGCGCTCTCCATCGCCATGGAGAAGCAGACGACGGAGCGGCAGTTCTGCGCCATCGGCTCGGTGAAGTCGAACATCGGCCACCTGGAGTCCGCCGCCGGCATCGCGGGCCTCACCAAGGTGCTGCTCCAGATGCACCATGAGCAGCTGGTGCCGTCGCTGCACAGCGACAAGCTCAACCCGAACATCGACTTCCGCAACTCCCCCGTCTACGTGCAGCGCGCGCTGACGGACTGGGCGCCCGCGTCCTCGGCCACCGGCGAGGCGCAGCCGCGCATGGCGGCCGTGAGCGGCTTCGGCGCGGGCGGCTCCAACGCCCACGTCATCATCGAGGAGGCCCCGGCCCCGCGGTCGCGCGCCGCGGAGGACGCCACGGGGGCTCGCGTGGTCCTGCTGTCGGCGGCCACGCTGGAGCAGCTGCGCGACTACGCGCGGCGCTTCATCGCGTTCCTGGAGGCGCCGGGCGCCTCCCGTCCGACGCTCGCGGAGGTGGCCTTCACCACCCAGGTGGGCCGCGTGGCGCTGGATGAGCGCATCGCGTTCGTGGTGAGCAGCACGGGCCAGCTGCTGGAGCGCCTGCGCGCCTTCGCGGCGGGCGCGGCGTCCCAGCCGGACACCTACCGGGGCACCGTCAAGGAGGGCGGCTCCGGGGGCGTGGCGGCCTCGCTCGTCAGCGGCCCGGAGGGCGCGGAGATCGTCCGCATCCTGATGGCCGGCGGCAACTTCACCAAGCTGTGCCAGCTCTGGGCCATGGGCCTGGACGTGGAGTGGGCCGGCCTCTACGGCGCCCAGCATCCCCGCCGCGTGTCGCTGCCCGGCTACCCCTTCGCGCGCACCCACTGCTGGGTGCCGGAGTCGTCGCAGGCCGCCGCCCCCGTCGCGCGGGCGAGCGCCGCGCCGCCGGCCATCACCCCGGTCGCCGCCGCGCCCGTGGCCGCCATGGACGCGGATCCGCTGCACGAGCTCATCCTCAACGCCGTCTCCGTCGTCAACCCGGTGGCGCGCGCGGACATGACGGTGGATCAGCTCCTGTTCGAGGAGCTGCACTTCGACTCCATCATGCTCGCGCAGCTCAACACGCGCCTGATGCAGTCGTTCCCGGACCTGGCCCTGTCCCCGGAGCTCTACTCGCCGGAGATCACCATCCGGAAGCTCGCGGACAAGCTGCGCGAGCTCCAGGGCGGCCCCGTGACGGCCGCGGCGCCGGCCCTGGAGTCCTCCACCACCCCGGCCCCGGCCACCGCCTCCGCGAGCGTCGCGGGCGAGGTCCCGGACCGCGTGGAGACCTTCCCGGAGGTGGCGGCCATCCGGCGCTGGAACGGGGTGCTGGAGCAGGCGGGCATGGCGCCGCTGCTGCCCCTGGAGGGCCCCAACGGCGTCGTCATCCAGCAGGGCGAGGCGTCGCTGCTCAACTTCTCCACCTATGACTTCCTGGGGCTCGCGTCGGACCGGCGCGTGAAGGACGCGGCCATCCAGGCGGCGGGGCACTTCGGCACGTCCGCGTCGGCCAGCCGGCCGGTGTCCGGTGAGATGCCGCTGTACCGCGAGTTCGAGCAGAAGCTGGCCACGTTCATGGGCACCGAGCACGCGGTGCTCTTCGTGTCCGGCCACGCCACCAACGTCACCACGCTGGAGATCCTCATCGGGCAGGGGGACCTGCTGCTCGTCGACGAGGCCAGCCGCGACCGCAACCTGGCCGAGGGCGGCTTCGTGTCCGGCGCGGAGGTGATGGTCTTCCCGCACAACGACCCGGCCGCGCTGGACGCCCTGCTCACCCAGGTGCGCAACCGCTACCGCAAGGTCGTCATCGCGGTGGAGGGCATCTACACGCGCGACGGTGACATCCCGGACCTGCCGCGCTTCGTGGAGCTGAAGAAGAAGCACCACGCGTTCCTGCTGGTGGACGAGGACAACTCCTTCGGCGTCCTGGGCGCCACCGGCCGCGGCGTGTGCGAGCACTTCGGCATCGCCCCGGGCGAGGTGGACATCCACTCCGGCGGCATCAACAAGTCGCTCGCCAGCTGCGGCGGCTTCGTCGCGGGCGACCGCGCGCTGGTGGACTACATCAAGCACCACGCGACCAGCCTCATCTTCGCCGTCTCCATCTCCCCCATGAGCACCGCCTCCGCCATCAAGGCCCTGGACGTGCTGGAGGCGGAGCCCGAGCGGGCCAAGCGCGCCCGCGACACCGCCAGCCTCCTGCGCGGGGAGCTCGTCTCGCGCGGCTGGAAGGCGGGCGGCAGCGAGGGCAGCCCCTACGTCGTCGTCACCGTGCCCGACACCACGGCCAGCCTGGCCCTGGCGCACGCGCTGCGGCAGAAGGGCGTCGTGGCGGACTGGCGCGGCGCGAACGACCTGGGCGAGGACCGCGCGCAGATCATCTTCTGCGCCACCGCCGAACACACCGAGGACCACGTCCTGCGCGTGCTCGAAGCCCTGGAAGGCGAACTGCCCAGGCTGACCGCGGGCGACGCCACCCTGGCAGCCCTGGTGAGCGAGGCGGAGGCCGAGTGGCGCAAGGCCTTCGGGCCCTCGCTGGACCACCGCATCGCCCGCGACGCGGCGGGCCTGCGCTCGCAGGCGCCGGTGTTCGAGGGCGAGGTCCCCACCGAGCTGTACCGGGTGGCGGAGTTCCCGGAGTACAAGAATATGACGAAGCGCCTCACCACGGTGGCGCCGGATCAGTTCCTGTACTTCAAGCCGCATGAGGGCCGCGTCAGCGATACCATCTGCGTCGGCGGCCGACGGATGATCAACTACTCCAGCTTCAACTACCTGGGCCTGTCCGGGAACGATGAGGTGGTCGCGGGGGCCCAGACGTCGGTGGAGCGCTACGGCACGTCGTCGTCCGCCAGCCGCCGGGGCAGCGGCACCTTGCAGGTGCACCGTGAGCTGGAGAAGGAGCTGGCGGACTTCATCGGCGTGGAGGAGGCCATCGTCTTCGACGCGGGCCACAACACCAACGTGAGCACGGTGGGGCACCTGTTCGGCAAGGGCGACCTCGTGCTGCACGACTCGCTCAGCCACAACAGCCTCATCCAGGGCGCGCTGCTGTCGGGCGCGGACCGCCAGCCCTTCCCGCACAACGACTACGACGCGGTGGACGCCATCCTCACCAACCTGCGCGGCCGCTACCGCCGCGTGGGCGTCATCATCGAGGGCATCTACAGCCAGGACGGCGACATCCCGGACCTGAAGAAGTTCATCGAGGTGAAGAAGCGCCACCAGGCCATCCTCTTCATCGACGAGGCGCACTCCATCGGCGTCATCGGGCCGTCCGGCCGGGGCGTCGCGGAGCAGTTCGGCGTGGATCCCGCCGACTGCGACATCCTCATGGGCACCATCAGCAAGAGCCTGGCGACGTCCGGCGGCTACGTGGCCGGCAGCCGCGCGCTCATCGACCTGCTGCGCGAAACGCCCTGCTACCGCAACAACGTCAACCTGTCCGCCGCGGTCGCGGGCGCGGCGCTGGAGGCCGTGCGCGTGCTGCGCCGCAACCCGGAGAAGGTGGCCACGCTGCACGCGCGCGCCAACCTCTTCCTCACGCTCGCCAAGGCGCACCAGCTCAACACGGGCCTGAGCAACGGGAGCGGCATCGTCCCGTTGATGACGTACAGCTCCGCGCTGGCCTACCGCATGACGTACGCGCTGCTGGAGATGGGCGTCACCGTCCATCCGTTCACGTACCCCGTCGTCCCGGAAGGACAGGCCCGCCTGCGCTTCTTCATCACGGCGGACCACACCGAGGAGCAGATCCGCTTCACCGTGAAGGAGATGGCGCGCGTCGCGCGCGACTTCCACGCGGAACAGGCAGCCGCGGGCAAGCCGCGTCTGTCCAACACCGGGAGCTGAGTCGTCCCGGAAACGACTTCCGAAAGGAAAACAGATGTCACTGATTGAGTTGAACGGAGTCGAGAAGAGCTACCAGATGGGTGAGATGCTGGTGCAGGCGCTCAAGGGCGTCGACCTGTCCATCCGCGAGCAGGAGTTCATGGCCGTGGTCGGCCCGTCCGGTTCGGGCAAGAGCACGCTGCTCAACCTGATTGGCACCATCGACGAGCCCACCGCGGGCTCGGTGTCCCTCAAGGGCCAGGACGTCAACAAGCTGAAGGACAACGAGCGCACGGAGCTGCGCAACCGCACCATCGGGTTCGTCTTCCAGCGCTTCAACCTGGTGCCGGTGCTCACCGCGCTGGAGAACGTGTCGCTGCCCCTGGAACTCCAGGGCATCAAGGCCGCGGAGGCCCGCAAGCGCGCGCTGGCGGCGCTGGAGGAGGTGGGGCTGGCCGCCCAGGTCCGCCACCGCCCGGATCAGCTCTCCGGCGGCCAACAGCAGCGCGTCGCCATCGCGCGGGCGCTGGTGACCAACCCCTCGCTGGTCATCGCGGACGAGCCCACGGCCAACCTGGACTCGGACACGTCCCAGAAGATCATCGAGCTCATGCGCAACCTCAACACGCGCCACAAGACCACCTTCATCTTCTCCACGCACGACCAGCGCCTGCTGGGGCACGTGGACCGGCTCGTCCACCTGCAGGACGGCCGCATCATCAGCGCCCCCGGTGCACACTCATGATTTCCACGTTCTTCGCCGTCGCCTTCCGCAACATCCTCAAGAACCGCCGCCGCTCGCTCGTGACGTTGCTGGCCTTCGGCGTGGGCTTCGCCGCGCTGTCGCTGTTCCGGGGCTACACCACCAACGTCTTCGAGGAGCTGCGCAGCTCCGCCATCCTGGACGAAGGCCTGGGCCACCTGACCATCTCCAAGGAGGGCTGGCGGGAGAAGGGCAGCCTGGATCCGGAGAAGTACCTGCTCACGAAGGACGAGCTCGACAAGGTCGCCGCCATCGTGAAGGCGGAGCCGGGCGTGGTGATGGTCAGCCCGAAGCTCAACCTGGCGGGGCTCGCGTCCAACGGCAAGGTGTCGCAGATCTTCATCGCGGAAGGCGTCGTCCCGGAGGACTTCAAGGCGCTCAGCCGCGCGGACGCCAAGGTGCGCTCGAAGCTCAGCCAGCAGACCCCCGACGCGGTGGAGATTGGTGAAGGCCTGGCGCGCCTGATGGACATCCAGGGCGGCGAGGGCTCCGCGGTGCTGTCGGGCGTGACGCTCGCCGGGCAGATGAACGCCATCGACGTGCAGGTGGTGCGCGCGTTCAACACCGGCGTGCCGGACACCAACGACAAGTTCGTGCGCATGCCGCTGGAATTGGCGCAGCAGCTGTATGAGACGGACCGCGCGGACCGCATCCTGGTGCTGCTCGATGACGTGGAGGCCACGGAGGCCACCCGCACGAACCTGCTCACCAAGCTGCGCGGGGCGGGGCTGTCCATGGAGATCAAGACCTGGGAGGAGCTGTCCGTCTTCTTCGCGGGCACCAACGAGATGCTGGGCATCCTGCTGAGCTTCATGGGCAGCATCGTGCTGGTCATCGTGGTGATGAGCGTCATCAACACCATGGGCGTGGCCGTCATGGAGCGCACGCGGGAGATCGGGACGCTGCGCGCGCTGGGCCTGAAGAAGCAGGGGACCGTGACGCTCTTCGCCCTGGAGGGCGCGATGCTGGGCGTGCTGGGGTGCCTCATCGGCACCGCCATCCACACCGCCGTGTGGGCCGTCATCAAGGTGGCGCAGCCCATGTACACGCCGCCGGGCTTCTCCGAAGAGGTGCCCTTCGTCATCGCCTACGTGCCGGAGTTCCTCGTGGGGCTGGGCTTCTTCATGGTCGTCTTCGCCCTGTTCGCGGCCATCCTCCCCGCCTCGCGCGCCTCCAAGCAGTCGGTGGTCGTCTCGCTGGGCCACATCTGACGAATATCCCGGGGGATGGGCCGTCCTTAGGGGCAGAGCCTGTCCCTTCTTCCTGAAAGTGGTGCCGTGATGAAGATGCTTCGGAATCTGCTGGGCCTGGGGGTGCTGCTGGTCGCGAGTGTCGCCGCCGCGGACGTGGACGGCATGGCCATCATCCGTGAGGCGGACCTGTCTCGTGGCAACTCCGAGGGCGTCGTGTGGGACGTCAAGGTGGAGGAGGCCACGGGCTCCAAGAAGACCGTGGGCGAGTACCAGGTGTCCGGCAAGGGCTACAACAGCCTGGTCGAGTTCACCGCCCCGGCGAACACCAAGGGCCGCAAGCTCCTGATGGTGGAGCGCAACATGTGGTTCATCCGCCCGGGCCTCAGCCGCCCGGTGCCCATCTCCCCGCGCCAGCGGCTGCTGGGCAGCGCGGCCAACGGCGACCTGGCGTCCACCAACTACGGCGGCGCCTACGTCATCGAGAAGATGGCCGAGGCCAAGGTGGGCGAGAAGGACTGCTACCTGTTCGACCTCAAGGCGGCCACCAACAACGCCACCTACGACCGTATCCGTTACTGGGTGGCCAAGGACTCCACCGTCGGCGTGAAGGCGGAGTTCCTCACCTCGTCGGGCAAGCTGCTCAAGAGCGCCACCTTCGAATACGACAACCAGGCCGAGTTCCAGGGCAAGGCGCGCAAGTTCATCTCGAAGATGGTCATCCATGATCCGGCGGCCACGGACTCGGTGACGACGCTGTCGTTCCGCAACGTGCGCGCGACGCCGGTGCCGGACTCGAAGTTCAACCTCAACCTCATCGCCCGCTGAAGCGGGCAGGTCGTCCCGGGGCCTTCGCGCACCCGGGACGGCCCAGGAGTCGTGGCGTGCATCGGTCGGTGGCAGCGTGGGTAGCAGGGCTCTGCGTGTTCGTGGGTGGCAACGTCCACGCCCAGGACGCGCGGACGCCGGTTGCGTCGGACGCGGAGGCCTCGGACGCGGAGGCCCTGGGTTCGGAGGGCGCCGACGGTTCGGAGGGCTCAGGGGGCTTGGAGGGCGCCGGGGGCGAGGGGATGCCGGGCGCCGCCGGGACGCCCGTGCCGGACGCCGCGCTGCCGCAGGGCCCGATGGCGGACCCCACGGAGGACGACCTGGGCGCCGCCTACGAGGAGCCCCCCGTCGAGGACACCTTCCAGTACCGGGTGCGGCTGGTGGCCACGGGGCGCCTGCTGGGCCTGTCGGACGGGCCGCAGAACCCCCAGAACCTGTTCCTGCGCATCCCCGACCGCTCCGGCACCGTGGAGGGCCGGCCGGAGTTCGAGCTGAACATGGGCCGGTGGGCCTTCTCCTTCCGGCCGCGCTTCCAGCTCAACCTGGCGGCCTGGCCGGACGGCGTCCCGGGCGGGGACGAAATCGACAACAACGAGTTCATCCTCCAGTGGTACGCGCGCTGGTCCCTGACGGACTCGCTGTTCGCGTCCTTCGGCAAGGAGAACCTCCAGTGGGGGCCGTCGCAGTTCTTCTCCCCCTCCAACCCCTTCTTCCTGGAGAACTTCCGCGCGGACCCCATCACGGAGGGGCGCGGCAGCTACTTCGCGCGCGTCACCTGGGTGCCGGACATCCGGTGGACGGTGAGCGCGCTGGCCAACCTCTTCGAGGAGGAGGTCACCAACCCCACGCGCGTGTTCGAGCGCCAGTACGCCCTCAAGGCGGACTACCAGGGCGACCGCATCCAGGGCAGCCTCATTGGCGCCTACGGTGAGCGCAGCCGCATGCAACTGGGAGGCTACGGCATCTGGACGGCCAACGACGCGTGGCTCATCTACGGTGAGGGCAAGGTGGCCGCGCGCAACGCGGCGCTCTACCCGGTGGTGGATGGCGCGTCGCCCTTCGGCGCGAGCATGGCGGTGCTGCCCAAGGACGACCAGGCCAACGCGACGGTGCTGGTGGGCAGCTCGTACACGCTGCAGATGAACGTCACGGTGACGGCGGAGCTGCTGCACAACAGCTCCGGCTACAGCAGCGCCCAGCAGGACCTGTACTTCGCGCTGCGCCGGAGCGCCTCGGGCGCGCTGTTCTCCCAGGGCCCGGAGGCCGGCTTCGCGGCCCAGGTGCTGGGACAGACGGCGTCCCCGGGCCTGCGCTTCACGGGCCGCAACTACGGCGTGCTTCAGGGCCGCTATGGCTGGGGGGATGACGGCGAGGTGCTGCTGCGCTGGTCCCACGGCCTGGACGACAGCTCCGGCAGCCTGGTGGGCATGACGTCCTTCCCGCTGGGCGACCACGTCTCGGCCGTCGCGCTGGGTGTCTACAACTACGGATCCACCGACAGCGAGTCCGCGAGCGTGCTGCGGTACACGGGGCTCGCGGGGCTGGAATACACGTTCTGAAGGACGAGGTCGCGCCATGGTGACGTTTGTGTTTCCCGGACAGGGGGCCCAGAAGAAGGGCATGGGCAAGGTCCTGTTCGACGCCTTCCCGGAGCAGGTGCGCATCGCGGACGAGGTGCTGGGCTACTCCATCCGCACGCTGTGCGAGCTGGACCCGGAGCGGCAGCTCGCGCAGACGCAGTTCACCCAGCCCGCGCTCTACGTGGTGGGCGCGCTGGCGTGGATGAAGCGGCAGGCGGAAGGCGCCCGCGCCCCGGACTTCGTCGCCGGCCACTCGCTGGGGGAATACAACGCGCTGCTCGTCGCGGGCGTGTTCGACTTCGCCACCGGCCTGCGCCTGGTGAAGCGGCGCGGGGAGCTGATGTCCCAGGCCAACGGCGGCGCCATGGCGGCCGTCATCGGGCTGGATGAGACGGCCATCCGGGGCGTCCTGTCCGACGCGCGGCTCACCACGCTGGACGTGGCGAACCTCAACACGCCGTCGCAGACGGTCATCGCCGGCCCGCGCGAGGACATCCTCAAGGCGCAGGAGGCCTTCGACAAGCGCGGCGGGCGCTACGTGGTGCTCAACGTGAGCGCGCCGTTCCACTCGCGCTACATGCGGCCCGCGCAGGAGGCGTTCTCCGCGTTCCTCCAGGGCTTCATCTTCAAGGACCCGTCCATCCCGGTCATCGCCAACACCACCGCGCGGCCGTACGCCCCGGGCAGCGTGCGCGCGAACCTGTCCGAGCAGCTGCGCAGCCCGGTCCGCTGGTGCGAGACGGTCCGCTACCTGCTGGCGCGCGGCGTGTCGCGCTTCGACGAGGTGGGGGAGAGCGAGGTCCTCACCAAGATGGTCGGGCAGATCCAGAAGGAGGCCGGTCCGCTGGAGCTGCGCGCGGAGCTGGCCTCGCCCGTGGCCGTCCCTTCCGTGCGCGCGGCGCAGGAGCCCGTGGTCGCGGGGCGGCCCGCTCCGGCGTCCGTGCGGCTGGAGTCCGTCCGGGACGTCGCCGCGCCCGCGCGCCCGCTGGCGGAAGCCACGCCCGTCCGTGAGCTGGCGCCGGCCGTGCGCGCCACGGAGCCGGCGGCCCCCGCGCGGCCCCGGTCCGACGGAGGCCGCGCGCACGCCGCGTCCACGCCCGCGTCGGAGGCGATGCTGGTGCGCCCGGACAACCTGGGCAGCGAGGCGTTCCGGCGCGAATACCAGGTGCGCTACGCCTACTACGCGGGCTCCATGTACCGGGGCATCGCGTCGGAGGAGCTGGTGGCGCGCATGGCCCGCTCGGGGCTGCTGGCCTTCTACGGCACGGCGGGCCTGTCACCGGAGCGCGTGGAGCGCGCCATCACCGACATCCGCGCGAGCGTGGGCCCGGGGCTCACGTTCGGCATGAACCTGCTGAGCACCGGCCACGAGTCGGAGCTGGTGGAGCTGTTCCTGCGCCACGGCGTGGACGTCATCGAAGCCTCCGCCTACGTGCAGCTGACCCCCGCGCTGGTGAAGTACCGGCTCGCGGGCCTGTCGCGCCGGCCGGACGGCTCCATCGCCGCGCGCAACCGCCTCATCGCGAAGGTGTCCCGCCCGGAGGTCGCGGAGGGCTTCTTCGCACCCGCGCCGGAGCGCCTGGTGAAGAAGCTGCTGGAGCGCGGCGAGGTCACCGCGGAGCAGGCGGACCTGGCGCGCCACGTCCCGCTGGCGGACGACGTGTGCGTGGAGGCGGACTCGGGCGGGCACACCGACCAGGGCGTGGCCTACGTGCTGATGCCCGCCATGCTGCGCCTGCGCGACGCCATGGCCGCGAAGCACGGCTACAAGCAGGTGGTGCGGGTGGGGGCCGCGGGCGGCATCGGGACCCCGGAGGCCGCGGCGGCGGCGCTGATGCTGGGCGCGGACTTCCTCGTCACGGGCTCCATCAACCAGTGCACCGTGGAGGCCGGCCACAGCGACGCGGTGAAGGACCTGCTGGAGAAGATCAACGTCCAGGACACCGACTACGCGCCCGCGGGCGACATGTTCGAGATGGGCGCCCGCGTGCAGGTGCTCAAGAAGGGCGTCTTCTTCCCGGCGCGCGCCAACCGCCTCTACGACCTGTACCGCAACTTCAACTCGCTGGACGAACTGGACGAGGCCACCCGCCGCACGCTCCAGGAGAAGTACTTCAAGCGCAGCTTCGAGGCCGTCTTCGAGGAGGTGCGCCAGTACAAGTCCGCCGCCGAGGTCGAGAAGGCCGAGCGCGACCCGAAGTACAAGATGCGCCTCATCTTCAAGTGGTACTTCGCCTACACGAACCGGCTGGCCTTCAAGGGCGAGCGGGAGAACCAGGTGGACTTCCAGGTCCACTGCGGCTCCGCGCTGGGCGCCTTCAACCAGTGGGTCAAGGGCACGCCGCTGGAGGGCTGGCGGGCGCGTCACGTGGACGAGCTCGCGGAGAAGCTGATGACGGACACCGCCCACCTGCTGGGCCAGCGGATGCGCGCGATGATGGGCCACTCGCCGCTGCTGCGCGCCACCGGCTGAAGTCCAGCAAGGGGATCCCCATGAAGAAGCCCGTCGTCCTGATGTTCTCCGGCCAGGGGTCCCAGCATCACCAGATGGCGCGCGAGCTGTGGGACAAGCACGCGGGCTTCCAGGCGTGGATGACGCGCCTGGATGCCGTGGCGCGCCGCCTGCTGGGCGCCTCCGTGGTGGAGGAGCTTCACGGCGCCTCGCGCGGGCAGCCCTTCTCCCGGCTGCTGGCCACGCACCCGGCCATCTTCATGGTGGAGTACGCGACGGCGCGGGCGCTGGAGGAGGCGGGGGTGCGGCCGGACTTCGTCCTGGGCGCCAGCCTGGGCGAGTTCGCCGCCGCGGCGGTGGCGGGGGTCCTGGAGCCCGAGGAGGCCCTGAGCCTCGTCATCGCGCACGCCCGCGCGTTGGAGTCGCACGGGGCGCCCGGGGGCATGCTCGCCATCCTGGGCGAGCCCCGGCTGCATGACACCGAGCCGGAGCTGCGGGAGCACAGCGAGCTGGCCTCGGTGAACTTCGCCACGCACTTCGTGGTGAGCGGCACCACGCCCGCGCTCCAGCGCATCAAGGCGTGGCTGGACGGCCGGAGCATCACGAGCCTGGAGTTGCCCGTGACGCGCGCGTTCCACTCCGCGCTGATGGACCCCGCCCGGCCCGCCTTCACGGAGGCGCTGCGCGCCGTCACGCCCCGCGCGGCGCGGGTGCCGCTGGTGTCGTGTCTGGAGGCCCGCGTGGTGCATGGCGTGGCGCCGGACTACTTCTGGGAGGCCACGCGGCGGCCCATCCGCTTCCGCGACGCCGTGCGCGTCCTGGAGGCCCGGGGGCCGTGCGTCTACGTGGACGCGGGGCCCTCCGGCACCCTGGCCACGTTCCTCAAGTACGGCCTGCCGAAAGAGAGCGCCTCCGTGGCGGTGCCGGTGCTGACCCCGTTCGGCAAGGACCTGGACGGGCTGCGCGCGGCGGCGACCGCGGCGGCCTGAGTTCCGGTAGAACGCCCGGCGTCATGCGTCCTCCCGCACAGCCCGCCGCGCCAGCGCGAGCCCCGCTGCCCGTCTGGCTGCCCTGGGCGCTCACGGCGCTGATGCTGGCCCATCACCTGGGGCTGTGGGCCTGGACGTCCGCCCGTCGCGACATCCCGCTGCTCGTGCTGTTTGATCGCTGGGATTCGAGCCACTACAGCACCCTGGTGCTCCAGGGCTACGTCTGGCCGCTGTGGGCCTTCCTGCCGCTCTACCCGGGCGCGGTGTGGCTGCTGCGCCAGGGGCTGGGCGGGACGCTGCCGCCGCAGGTGGTGGGCAGCCTGCTGTCCACGGTGTGCCTCCTCGCCTTCGTCGCCTGGAACACGCGCTGGGGTCGCCAGGGGCGGTTGGGCGGCGCCATGACGGCCGCCACCGGGTGGGGCTGGTTCCTGCTGCTCTACGGGCCCGCGAGCTTCACCCTGCACTCGCACCACACGGAGGGCCTCTTCCTCCTGCTGTCCTTTGGCGCGCTGGCCTTCGCCTCGCGTGGGGCCCTGCTGCCGTGCGCGCTGCTGGTGGCGCTGTGCGTGTGGACGCGCAACCAGGGCGTGTTCGTGGCCATCACCGCCGCGCTCCTGCTCGCTGGGCGTGAGCCTTCATGGCGGGGCCGCTGCACGCGCTTCGCCACCCTGGGGGCGCTGGCCCTGCTGGCCTTCGGAGGGCTGCTGGCCTTCGAGTGGGCGCGGGCGGGAGACCCCCTCATGTTCTTGAAGGCGCAGCGCGAGTGGAACCACGTCGACTCCGTGTGGGGCGCCATCCGGGGCCTGTGGTTGGGCAATCCCTGGCACCGGGGCTTCAGCGTCTGGCTGCTTCTTCGCCACGTCTTCGGCCTGCTGTGGCTCATCGCCGCGCTGGTGTTGCTGCGCCGGGACCGCGCCCTGGGCCTGTATGCCCTGCTGTCGCTCCTGGTGATGCTGCCCCAGGGGGACCTGGGCAACGCGTTCCGCTTCGGCGCGGTGCTCTTCCCGGTGATGTTCCTCGCGGGGGACTGGCTGTCCACCCGGCCCGTCTGGCTGCGCTGGACGGTGGCGCTGCTGCTCGTGTGGCTCAACCACAAGGTGACCCACGGGTATGCCATTGGCCGGTGGGCCTACTGAGCGGCGCTCAGGGGCCGCCGACGACGTTGATGACATTGCCGTCCTTCGCCACCACGCGCAGCCGGCTGAAGCCCCAGACCTGGCTCGTCTGGACGGCCTTCACCTCCAGCACGCCGTCCTGCTTGCTGCCGGACAGGTTGATCTTCATGTCGGCGATCCCGCCGTCGTTGCGCGTCCGGGTGTTGCCCGAGAAGAAGAACGCTCCGCTGACCGGGGACCCCAGGGACTTGATGACCGACGGATGCGTCGTCACCCGCGCCAGGGCCTCGTCGTAGGGGAACTGTCCCCGGAGCCACATGCCCCCGCAGCCGCAACACATCAGGGGCAGCCCCACGAGCGCTCCGAGCACCCACTTCATCGTCGGTGACATTTCCCGCTCCTGGCCCCGCTGGGGCGTGACGCCTTCGTTCCGGATTCCTGAACTCCAGGGAACACCCTATAGGCATGCGCCGGCTCCGACAAAAACCGCGTGGCGGGGGCCTGGCGCGGTGGATTTGTAACGGATCCCGTTACGTCCTCCGCGCCGCGAGCCATGGCGGCTCGCGCTCCGAGTGTCACATCCTGTCCTGGGCGGGGGCTGCTTCGGGTTCGCGGCGCGGATGCGCTACGCTGGAGACGGGTACGGCGGAACTGGGACCGCCGTGACGTGGGCAGGTGAAACGTGGCTGAAGAGATTGTGTATCGCCATACGATTGAAGGGCTGTATCGCTCCATTGGCGACCGTCTCTCGCCGGACCTGAAGGACAAGCTGTGTGACGCGGGCCTGGACCTGGACGCTGCGGAGCCTGGCAACACGTCCCGGACGGTCTTCGCCAGGGCCCTGCGCATCACCGTGCAGTACCTCCACCCCGACGTTCCGGAGGAGGAGGGCTACCGGAGGGTGGGCAGCGGCATCATCCAGGGCATGGCGCAGACGCAGCTGGGCAAGGCGCTCATCTCCATGTGGCCCATCTTCGGGCCCGAGCGGGTCGTCGTCCGCATCCAGGAGAGCTTCGAGAACGTCAACAACTACCAGAAGAGCGAGCTGCTCACCCAGGGGCCCGCGCACCACCTCATCCGCGTGAGCGAGTGCAATGGCAACCCGGGCTACCTGCGCGGCATCCTCGAAGCAGGGCTCGCCCGCGCCGGGGCCCGCAACCTGCGCGTGGAGCCCTTCGACTTCGACGGTCAGGCCTGCTCCTACCGCGTGCGCTGGGACCCTTGAGTCGTCTCCAGGCTGGCGTGTCCTACGGGGTGTGAGACATCCAGGTTGTTCTATGCTTCAAGGAGTTGCCGTTCCTTCGTGGCCCTGATGCCGAGGAGCAGTCCTTGAAGCGTCTGAAGACTCGCAATCGCATGCTGTGTTTCACGGGCGCCGTCCTGCTCTCGCTCTCCTGTGGCCCCCAGGGGGAAGGGGAGGGCGCGGTGGAAGCGGACGGGACGTACGCCACCGCCGAGGCGGCGCTCACCGCGCCGACGCTCCTGGAGGCCGTGCCGGGCGACGGGCAGGTGGCGCTGCGCTGGAGCGCGGGGCCCGCGGGCACCCAGGGCTACCAGGTGCGCTACCGCGTGGCGGGGGGAAGCTGGGCGTACCGGGGCGCGGGGACCGCGACGACGTTCGCCGTGACGGGGCTGTCCAACGGCACCCGCTACGAGTTCCTCGTGCGCATCAAGGGGTCCACGGGGGAGACGACCTCCACGTACTCGAATGGCCTGTCCGCGACCCCGACGGCGGACGGGTGCACGGGGACGGCGGTGCGCCACATCACCGTCACCGGGTCGGGGACGAAGGACGGCCTGACGGCGCAGAGCGCCGGCACGATGGCGAACCTGAACGCGTTCATCCAGGCGGTGGGCCCGGGCGGGACGGTGTGCATCCATGGCGGCACCTACGGCACCGGCACCACCGTGTCCCAGGGCGGCGCGGTGGGCGCCCCCGTCACCCTCAAGGGCGTGGCGGGCCGGCCCGTCTTCCAGTCCACCTTCGACGCCTCCACCCGCGCGAAGACGGGGCCGGTGGCCTTCCAGGTGCGCGCCAGCAACCTGGTCTTCCACAACCTGGAGTTCCGCCACGTGGGCTCGTGCTTCGCGTTCAAGGGTGCCTACCCCGTGTCGAACGTGACGCTGAGCCAGTTCCGCGCGGAGAACCTGGCCACCTGCGTGGACATGGAGCGCTCCACCGCCGCGGCCTTCACGAACCTGACCATCCGCGACGCGATGATCCTCCAGTTCACGCGCGGCGGCATCTTCCTCGCCTCCGGCACGAACCACTCGCTCGTGGAGGACGTCTACGTGGACATGGAGCCGGACCAGATTGGCGGGCAGGGCAGCGACTACCCCGTGGGCATCGCGCTCTATGACACCACGAACAACGTGACGCTGCGCCGGGCCACGGTGCTGAACGTCATTGGCATGAAGACGGGCTACACGCAGGGGGACGGCATCGACGGGGAGAGCTCCGCGAGCGACGTCCTCCTGGAGGACAGCTACTTCCGGGGCTCGCAGGATGGCTGCGTCGACACCAAGGTGCGCAACATGCTCATCCGCGACACCGTCGCCGCGGAGTGCAAGCGCAACTTCCGGCTGTGGCAGTCCGTCACGCCGGGCCCGCGCGTGGAGGGCGTGTCCAGCTACCAGCCGCGCGACGGCCACTTCTTCATGCACTCCGGGGCCACGACGGCGAAGGACGTCGCCGTGTACTCCAGCAACGCCGCGAAGCTGGTCGCCTATGACTGTGATTCGCCCGGGTGCACCTTCAACGCGGAGGGCCTCCGCGGAACGCTGCTGGATGCCAGCAGGCTCAACGCGACCGGCACCGTGACGGGCAACACCCTGGTGTACGGCCAGGCCGTCACGATTCCCCCCGTGCCCAACACCACGTCCTTCACTCCGTAGCGGGCGGCTTCCCCTCCAACGACGAAGGCCCCTGGAGCCACGGTGGCTCCAGGGGCCTTGCTGCTTCCTTCGCCCCAGCCCGGCTCACGCCAGGTCGAACAGCAGGGCCTCCATGGGCTCGGAGGCGACGAGCACGAGGCTCGACTCGTCCGTCACCGCGACGCCGTCACCGGCCTTGAGGGCCACGCCGTTGAGCGTGCCCGCGCCCCGGGCCACCTGGAGCCAGGCGTGCCGGCCCTTGGGCAGCGTGTACTCCGCCTTCTCCCCCGCGCCCAGCAGCGTGCTGGACAGCAGCACGTCCTGGTGCACGGTGAGGCTGCCGTCGCGGGCGTCGGGGCTGGCCACGACGCGCCAGCGGCCCTGACGGTCCTTCTCCGGGAACAGCTTCTGCTCATATTCGGGCTTCAGGCCCTTCGTGTCGGGGATGATCCAGATCTGCAGGAAGTGGACGTCCTCGTCGGAGCCGTTCATCTCGCTGTGCATCACGCCCGTGCCGGCCGTCATGCGCTGCACCTCACCGGCGCGCAGCAGGCCGTTGCCTCCCGTGCTGTCCCGGTGCGCGATGGCGCCGCTCAGCGGGTAGGTGATGATCTCCATGTCCCGGTGCGGATGCGTGTCGAAGCCCTCGCCGGACGTGACGCGGTCCTCGTTGATGACGCGCAGGGCGCGGAAGCCCATGTGGTCGGGGTCGTAGTAGCTGGCGAACGAGAAGGTGTGGTGGGAGTCCAGCCAGCCGTGGTTGGCATGTCCGCGCGCTTCAGAGGGTCGAACGTTGATCATGATGGGGTGTTTCCTTTCGAGAAACACAATGCGTCCCCGGACCCGTCCTGGCCAGACACGAACCCCGGGACACACCGTTCCACCCGTGGAACGAAACGCCGGAAGTGGCTTAGCGTTTCGCGCGCTTCGGGGCGTCCTGCGGCGTGGCGGGCCAGTGCTCGCGCAGGAAGTCCACGAACGCCATCACCTTGGGCACGTGGTGCCGCGTGGGCGGGTAGACGGCGTGCACCGGCGCTCCGGTGGAGCTCCAGTCCGGGAGCACGCGCTGCAAGCGCCCGGCGGCCAGGTCCTCCACGCAGTTGAGGCCGGGCACGAGCGCGACCCCGGAGCCCGCCACCGTCACCGCGTGCAGCATGTCCGGCTCGTTGACGACCAGCCGCCCGGAGACCTTGACCTCGACGGCCCGCCCGCCGGCGTGCAGCGTCCAGACGTGGCCCTCCAGCGCGGTGCCGAAGAGCAGGCAGTCATGCTTGCCCAGGTCCGCGGGCGTGCGGGGCGCGCCCTTCTCCTGGAGGTACGCGGGCGACGCGACGACGACGCGGGCGATGTCCCCCAGCCTGCGCGCCATCAGCGACGAGTCCGGCAGCCGCCCGGCGCGCACCGCGAGGTCGAAGCCCTCCGCCATCAGGTCCACCGCGCGGTCCGTGCACAGCAGCTCCAACTGCACCTCCGAGTAGCGCTCCAGGAACCTGGACACCAGCGGCGCCAGGAAGTTGACCGACAGCGGCGTCGTCACGCGCAGGAGCCCGTGCGGCCCCGCCTGCAGGCGCGTCACCGCCAGCTCCGCGGCCTCCGCCTCCGCGACGATGCGCTCGCAGTGCGCGTAGTACGTCCGGCCCACCTCCGTGAGGTTCAGCTTGCGCGTCGTGCGCTGCAGGAGCTGCGCGCCCACGCGCTCCTCCAGCTCCGACACCTTGCGGCTCACGGTGGACTTGGGCATGCGCAGCCCGCGCGCCGCCGCCGTGAAGCTGCCGGCCTGCACCACCCGGGCGAAGACGAGGAGTTCGTTGAGGTCCATGGGGCGCTCCGGCGCGACGCGGGCACTGTCCCAGGGGGGGAACAGTCCATCCTGTTCGTCCCGTCTAATCCGGATGGCCCCCCGCCGCTACCTTGCTCCTCGTCGGACACACCTCAGACGAAAAGGAACACGACCATGGCTCAGACCCTCTGGAACATCGACACGACGCACACGGGCATCCACTTCAGCGTGCGGCACATGGTGGTCGCGAAGGTCCGCGGCAGCTTCCAGAAGTTCAGCGGTACGCTGACGCTGGACGAGCAGGACCCGACGGCGTCCTCGGTGTCCGTGAACATCGAGGCGGCGAGCATCCACTCGGGCGTCGAGCAGCGCGACAACCACCTGCGCTCGCCGGACTTCTTCGATGTGGAGAAGTTCCCCGCCATCACCTTCCAGAGCACGAAGGTGGAGAAGGCGTCAGGCGGCGGGCTGCGCGTGACGGGCCGTCTCACCCTCCGCGACATCACCCGCGAGGTCGTCCTGGAGGCCGAGCAGCTCGGGGTGGCCAGGGATCCCTGGGGCAACACCAAGGCCGCCTTCGAGGCGAAGACGTCCATCCAGCGCAGCGACTTCGGGCTGACGTGGAATCAGGCGCTGGAGGCCGGTGGCGTGCTCGTGGGGGAGAAGATTGAAATCACCCTCGAGGTCCAGGCCGCGAAGGCCCAGGCGACCGACAAGGCCGCCTGAGCCGGACGTGCGACTAGAAGCCGATGGACGTGAGCGTGAAGTCCACGTGGGCCTCGGCGCCCGAGCCGACGGTGGCGGCCGCCGGGCGCGCGAGGTCCGTGGTGAAGCTCACGCCCTCGGGGGCCACCACGTCCACCTGGTAGGTGCCGGGCAGCAGGTACTTGAAGTCCGCCACGAAGACGGCGCTCGTGGTGGCGGTGAAGGGCAGCGTCTCCCGGCTGCCGTCGGCGTTGACGAGCACCGCGGAGAAGCCGGACAGCTGCGCCGTGCCGGGCACCGGGAAGCCCAGCCCGTCCTGGAGCTGGAGGGTGACCTCCACGTTGCCGGAGAACTGGAGGTCCGCGCCCTTGATGACCGGCCGCATGACCCACTTGCCGGAGTTGCCGGCCTCCTTGCCGAAGCTCTGCGCCACGTCGAAGTCCACCAGGATGACCTTCTGGTCGTCATCGCTGGTGATGGTGACGTCCGCGTCCTTGTCGAACTTCACCTTGAGGCCGGAGCTGGCGGCGCTCGGCATCTGCAGGTCCCCGTCCACCTGGGCGCCCTCGGGCAGGCCCTCGTAGCTGGGGGAGGTGGCGAAGATGCGGCTGCCGCCGTCCTGCTTCACCTGGACGTAGCCGCCCGTGATGACGAAGCGCAGCTCCTTGTACCTGCCCGGCGGCACCTCCGCGTCCTTCACCAGGTCCGCGGCGTCGTTGGCCAGGGTGAGCAGGTCGGTGGTGACGGGCTCGCTCAGGAGCACCACGTCGCCCTTGCCTTCCTCCCCGTCCACGTCGCCCTTCAGGTAGACCTTGGAGATGGTGACGACGGCCTTCTCGAACGTGTCGCCCGGAGCATCGGTCAGCTTCAGCGTGACGCGGGCGTTGTCGCCGCCGCCGCAGGCCGCCAGGAACAGCAGGCCCGTGGCCATCAGCAGGGAAGAGGTCAGTTGACGCAAGGAGGACATGCGGGGCCTTGGGAAAGGGGTGGACACCCCTGGAAGACCCGCCCCGCGTCGGAACGGCCACGCCCGGCCTATTGTCGGAAGTCGCCGCAGGTGGCGAAGCGGGATGGATCCGGCAGGCAGTGGCCGTCCTGGCAGGTGAGCCCGTCGGTGCACGCGGGCCTCCCGACGCCACAGTCCATCACGCAGGCCATGGCGTTGCCGGGAACGTCCGCGCAGCGCGCCGCGGGCGTGCACTGCCAGTGGCCCTCGCAGGGGGCGCACTCGGCGCCGGGTCCTTCGCACCGCATGCCCCGGCAGGCGAGCGGCGCGGCGCACTGCGAGTCGTCCAGGCACCCCACGCACTGCCCGTTGGGCGCGCAGTGGGTGTCGCTGTCGCAGCCGGTCTCCGCGCAGCCCCGCTGTCCCCAGGCGTCCTCGGGGATGAGCTCCAGCTTCAGCAGCTTCTGTTCCCCCGGGCCCACGCAGCCCTGGCCGGATGCCGTGGCGAAGTCAGGCGCCAGGACGCGCACCTCGTAGCAGCCCTCCGGCAGGGGCCCGATGCGCTGCTTGCCCGCGACGTCCAGCCGCAGCGCCTGGAAGGGCGTGCCCACGAGCGACACCTGCGCCTGCGTGAGCTTCAGGCTGCCCCGGGACTTCACCTTCAGGTCAAGGGTGCCGGCCGGCCTGGGCGCCACGTCCTCCACCGCCACGGACTGGCCCCCCTGCACGGTGAGGGGCACGCGCGCGGCCTTGCTGGCGGTGGCGACGATGAAGAGCTCCGCCGGGCCCGCGGGCACGTCCGCGAGCGTGAAGCGGCCCTCCGCGTCCACGGTGCCACGCGCGTCGGGCGCTCCCACCAACGACACCAGCGCGACGGCTGGATCGAACTCGGTGAGGCGGCCGTGCACGGTGCCCGTGCGAAAGGGGGTGTTGTCCAGGTTGCCGCAGGCGCCCAGGGCCAGCGCGAGGGAGGGCCACGTGAGCTTCAGGAGCCAGTGTGCGCGTCGCATCAGAAGCGGTACCCCACGCCGGCGTGTCCGCCGATGAAGCCCACGGCCTGTCCCTGTCCGTCCACCACCACGTACGTCAACATCCCGTGGCCCTGCGCGGTCAATTCCAGCCGCTGACCCAGGCGCCAGGCCAGTCCTCCCACCACACCCGGGCTGACGGTGAAGTAGCGCTGGCCCCCAGAGAAGGCTTCCACTTCAAAGGACCTGCGAAGGTACAGCGCGGCCACACGCGGCCCCGCGAAGAGCGTCAGCCGCTCCCAGCGCCACAGGTAGGGCACCGCGGCGCCCAGCGTGAGCGTGGTGTAGCCGAAGGGCACCTCGCTGCCGGGGGCCACCTGGAGCGTGCGCCGGCCCCGCCCCAGGCCCACGTCCACCATCAGCCCCAGGTCCTGGAGCGGCAGGTCCTCCAGGCGCAGCACCACGCCCACCTGGGGCGCGGCGGGCAGCAGCTCGCGGCGGCTCTTGCCGTCCGCGAACGACACCATGCCCCCCACGAGCGACAGCGCGCGGCGCGGGATGGCCTCCGACAGCAGGCGCTCCAGGGGCAGGCGCTCGCCCCGGGCCACGTCCACCTCGCGCCGCATGAGGACCGTGTCGCCCTTGGTCAGCTCCACCGTGCGCCGGCCCGGGCCCACCGCGGCGCCGCCGGGCAGCTCCAGGCGGGACTCCCCGTCCACCTTGAGGGTGAAGCCGTCCAGGCGCGGGCTGTAGGAGAACAGCTCGGGCTGGCCCGTCCGGTCGATGCGGCCGGCGAGGATGACCGGATCCGCGCCCACCTCCAGGATCTCCGCGGACGGCCGCTGCCGGCCCTCGGTGAAGGCGAAGGTGCGGCGGCGCGAGTGGTCGTGGGCCTCCGTGGCGGTGACGGCGCCATCCCCGTTGCGGTCCGCGGCGCCGCCCAGGCCCTCGATGAGGAAGTACGTGTAGATGTCGTTGCGCAGGCCCGCGTCCTCGCGCGCCGTCTCGCCCCAGTCGCTCGCGGCGAACACCATGGAGGCGCGCGAGGAGTCCTCCAGCGGGCGCGCGTAGAAGCCGGACTTGATGCCGGCCAGCTCCACCTCCAGCTCGCGGGGCAGCAGCGACTTGCCGCTGCCGCTGTGGCAGGTGGCCAGCACGAGCAGCCGTCGGCGGCTGGGCAGTTGTTCGAACTCCGCCTTCAGCGCGTCCATGGAGAGCGCCGTCTGGGGGATGGCCCGGTAGGACGCGTCCCGCGTGACCAGGTAGCGGGTCAGCTCGCCCCGGCCGTCGCGCGCGAGCGTGCCGTGCGCGGACAGGTACACCATCACCACGTCGTCCGGGCGGGTGGCTTCGCGCCGCAGCTGCCGCAGCGCCGCGAGGATGGCCTCCTTCGTCGTCTCCTCCGGACGCGTGAGCACGCGCACCTGGTCGAAGTGGCCGCGCGAGGGATCCTTCAACACCCGCCCCAGGTCCGTGGCGTCCTTGGCGGAGAAGCGCAGGTCGCGCCACTGGGGGTCGTCGAACGACGACACGCCCACGAGCAGCGCGAGCCGCCGGGGCGTGTACGCACGGGACAGGTCCGCCGCGTCGAGCCGCAGCGGCACGAGCCCGCCCTTCTCCCCGGATGCGACGGAGGGACCCGCGCAGGCGGTGAGGGCGGCGAGCAGGAAGAGGAGGAGGGGCCTCACGGTTGGCGCGAAGTCTGTCCTGTCCGCACGCGCACGTCGAACCGCGCGACCGTCCCCGGGCGTGAATCCGCCGCCGCGTCCGTCCCCAGCGCCGCGAGCGCGTCCGCCTCCGAGGCGGGCTCCCATGACGTGAAGGCGACCAGGATGAGGGTCAGCGGGCCCTCGTCCGCCTCCAGGCTCACGCCCGCCAGGCCCTCCGGCCCCGCCAGGTCGTGCGTGCCCGCCTCCAGGGGGAAGTGGCCCAGCAGCTCCGGAGGCTGGTCCGGCCGCTGCTGGTAGAGCAGGGCGGTGCCGGACTCGGTGGCGTGGTAGCGCACGAGCAGCACCTCTTCCTTCGTGACGTCGGCGCCGGAATCCACCCGGCGCAGCCCGCCCTCCGGGCTCCGGGCGACCACCGCCACCTCCAGGGAGATGCGCCCCGCGCCCTTGATTCCCTCGGCGCCTTCGATGCCGGCCGGCGCCGCGCCGGAGACGGGCCCCTTCACGCGGGGCACCAGCACCACCATCAGCACGGAGGCCGCGATGGCGCCGGCCATCCAGCCCCAGTAGCGCCCCGGCGGCGCGGCGAAGCGCGGGCGCGGGGCAGGGCGGCGCAGGGGGACCACGTTGGCGGGCTCGGCCCCTGCCTCCACCGCCCGGGCCGGGGCGAGGTTCAGCAGCAGGGCATCCGTGCGCCCGTCGAGCGCGTCCGAGTGGGTGGCGAGGAAGACCTCGCACGCCTCACACGGCGAGGCCAGGTGTTCACGGAACCAGGCGACCGCGTCGGGGTCCCGGTTCGCGAGGTCGCGCATCACGGCGGCATCCAGGTGTTTCACGTGTCACTCCCACCGTCCGGCGAGCACCCGTTGGAGGAGCTCCCGCTTGATGCGCCCACGAAACCGCTCCAACCGCATCGTGATCGTGCTCTTGCCCACGCCGAGCTGTTCGGCGATCTCCCGCGCTGACAGCTGTCCCTCCAGGTAGAAGAGCTGCACGGTCTTCTTCTCTTCACCCTCGGGCAGCTCGGCGATGAGCTGCCGCACCACCGCGATGTCCCGCTCCACCTGGAGCGCCGGAGGCAGGGCCGGCACCGACTCCGGTTCGGGATCCGCCAGCGTGTCCTCCATCCGCCGCAGGGCCGTGCGGCGCTCCAGCTTCGTGCGCGCCCGGTTGCGCGCGATGGTCAGCAGCCAGGGGGTGAAGGCCCCGGCCTCCTTCAGCCGGGGCAGCCCCCGGAACGCCCGGACGTAGGACTCCTGGAGGACGTCCTCCACCTCGTCCGCATCCAATGTGCCGAAACCCGCGACCAGTCGTGCCACCAGCGGCCGTGTGCGGCGGTAGAGCTCACTGAAGGCGGACGACTCCCCCTGCGTTGCCCGCCGAACCTCGTCCGCGAATGCCTCCGTCTCACCCACCTGTCAGGAAGACCTCCCTCCTGGTGAATCGGCCACAGGCCCCTTGAAGCACGAAGGCCCCTGGACGACGACATCCAGGGGCCTGCTTCGTGCGCATTCCCTGCGAGGGGTGCGGCCGTCAGCTCACGAGCTTCGCCTTGAGGGTGATGTTCACGCCGGCGAGGGCCTTGGAGACGGGGCAGCCCTTCTTGGTCTCCTCGGCGATCTGCTGGAACCGGGCGTCGTCCGTGCCGGCGACGGCGACCTCGGTGCTGAGCGCGATGGTGGTGATGGCGAAGCCCTCACCCTGCTTGTCCAGCTGCACGTCCGCGTTCGTCTTGATGCTGGTGGGCTTCAGGCCCGCCTTCTCCAGCCCCAGCGACAGGGCCATGGAGAAGCACCCGGACAGCGCCGCGCCGATGAGCTCCTCGGGGTTGCTGCCCTGCTGGCCCTCGAAGCGGGTGCCGAGCGAGAAGGGGACCTCCGGGGCGTGGCCCGGCTTCATGGAACCCTTGCCGTCCTTCAGTCCACCGGTCCACTGCGCACTGCCCTTGCTGATGCCCATGGCGTTCGTCTCCTGTTCCGTGTCCGCGCGGAAGGTAGGGCGCTGGGCAAGGCCTGACAATTCCTCACAAAACCAGCCATCACATCCCCAACCCTTCGCATGACACGGTTTCAGGGGCAGGGCTTGCGTGGAGCGGTGCACTCTGACGGACTGGGGGTGCGAGGCACCTGTGCCTCCACCACCTGGAGTCTCCTGCATGCGAAACATGATCCGCGTCCTGGTCCTGATGAGCGTCTCCGTCGGCATCCTTTCGGCCTGTGGCCCGGCGGAGGACGTGGACGTGACGCCGCCCGCAATCGTCGACGCCCAGGTCGAGCAGGAGATTGGCGACACGCCCCACTGTCAGATTGGTGGCAGCATCCAGTCGCAGATCATCTGGGCGGACGCCTGCAAGGCGTGCACGGAGGTGGGCGGTGACGGCAGCTGGCCGCGTGGCGCCTACGGCCGTCCGGGCAGCCTGCACCAGCGCTGCTGCTACGGCACCACGTGCGGCGCGTGGAAGCTCATCCGCCCGGTCTGCGAGACCTGCGAGCTGCACTGACGCACCCCGGGGGCCGCGGCGGCGAGGCCGTGGCCCCCCGCGCCGTCAGCGCTTCGCGGACACCTTCCACAGCGTGTTGCTGGCGTCATCCGCGACCAGCAGCGCGCCGTCCGGGAGCACCGTGACGCCCACCGGCCGGCCGTACACCTGGGCCTGGGCGGCGTCGGCGATGAAGCCCGTGAGGAAGTCCTCCGGCGGGCCCTGGGGGCGTCCGTCCCGGAAGGGCACGAAGACGACCTTGTAGCCGGACAGCTCCGCGCGGTTCCACGACCCGTGCTGCCCGATGAACGCCCCGCCCTGGTACTTCTCCGGGAAGGCCTGGGCTTCGTAGAACGCCAGCCCCAGGGAGGCGGTGTGCGCGCCCAGGGGCACGTCCGGCACCAGCGTCTTCGCCACCAGGTCCGGCCGCTGTCCGGCCATGCGGGGATCCTCGTGGGCGCCGAAGTACGCGAAGGGCCAGCCGTAGAAGCCGCCGTCCTCCACGCGCGTGAGGTAGTCCGGCACCAGGTCCTCGCCCAGGTCGTCGCGCTCGTTCACCGCCGTCCACAGCTCGCGCGTCCCCGGGGCCCAGCCCATGCCCACCGGGTTGCGCAGGCCGCTCGCGTAGACGCGCTCGCCGGAGCCATCCGGGTTGATCTCCAGGATGTTCGCGCGGCGCTCCTCCTCCTTCAGGCCATGCTCCGCCACGTTGCTGGCCGAGCCCACGGAGACATAGATTTTCGAGCCGTCCGCGTTGGCCAGCAGGTTGCGCGTCCAGTGGTTGTTGTAGCCGCCCGCCGGCAGGTCCAGCAGCTTCTCTCCCGGGGCCTGGAGCGTCGTCTCACCGGCGGTGTACGGGTAGCGCCAGACGCTGTCCGTGTTGGCCACGTAGAACCGGTCGCCCAGCAGCAGCATGCCCAGCGGCTGCTTCAGTCCCTCCAGGAAGACCTGACGCACCTCCGGGGTGCCGTCGTGGTCCGCGTCGCGCAGCAGGGTGATGCGGTTGGCGCTGTTGCCCAGGTTCTGCGAGCGCACCTTGCCGGACGCGATGGCTTCCTTCTGGTCCTGCTCGCTCTTGAACTCGGAGCTGGCCTCCGCCACCAGCACGTCCCCGTTGGGCAGCACGTACGTCCAGCGCGGGTTGCGCAAATCACTCGCGAAGCGCGTCACCTCGAAGCCTTCGGGGGCCACGGGGCGCTTGCCCTGCGGCCACCCGACGACGGAGCTGTAGCGCTTCACGTCGAAGCTGGGGTCCGGCGCGGGCAGGGCGGGCGCCTGTCCCGGCGGTGGCAGCGACGCGGTGGCGGGGCGGTGCGCGCAGTCCGTCAGGAACAGCGCGGCCGTCACGCAGAGCGAGAGGCGGGGGAGCACGGTCATGGGGACTTCTCTACGGACGCTCCTCCCGCCCAGGTGATGGATGGATGCCGGGCCCGCCCAAGGGTGTTGAGTTGTGGGAAGCGCGGGGCGCCGGCTGCTCAGCGCAGGACACGTCCCGCGTCCGCCCGTCCCGCGTGCGCCCTGGCGACCCGTGCAGCGGGGTGGCCGCGCACGTGCGGCCCTTCACCGCGGGGGCGGCGCGGCCGGTGTGCGGACGTGCTCAGGCCGGACACCCAGTCCGATGAGGCGCGCGGGGATGCGGCGCAGGGCGGGGACCTGCTGGATGAGCCAGAGGGGCAGGGGCAGCCGCGTGCGCGGAGACGGGTCCTTCAGCGCGGGGCTCAGCACGCGGTCCTGGATGAGGACCTGGGCCCGCTGGGTGAGGCGCGTGGGCCACTCCCTGCGCTCCTGGACCTGGCGCAGGTGCGCGGGCGTCACGCCGCCAGCGAGCAGCGGCGCGGCGAGCAGGTTCGCGGCGGCCACGGCGTCCTGCACGGCGAGGTTGATGCCCACGCCGCCCACGGGGGACATGGCGTGCGCCGCGTCCCCGATGCAGAGCAGCCCGGGCTGATACCAGGTGCGCAGCCGGTCCACCCGCACGGTGAGCAGCTTCACGTCGTCCCAGGTCGCGATCTCCGGGGCCCGGTCCGCGAGGAAGGGCGCGAGCTTCGCGAAGTCGCGCTGGAAGGACTCCAGGCCGCGCTCGCGCAGGGGCCCGAAGGCCCCCTTCGCGATGACCCGGCCGCACTGCCACAGGTCGCCCCGGTTGATGAGGATGAAGACCTGCCCGCCCTCGAAGCGGCCCACGGGCTCCACGGGGTCCCCGGGCTTGCGCGTCACGCGGAACCAGAGGACGTCCATGGGCGCGCCCAGCTCCTCCACGTCCAGGCCGGAGCGCTGCCGCACGGTGGACGTGCGCCCGTCGGCGGCCACCACGAGCGGGGCGCGCACCTCCAGGGGCCCTTCGGGGGTGCGCACCTGGACGCCCACGACCTGTCCCTGGTCGCCGCGCACCAGGTCCGTCACCTCGGCGCGCCGGCGCAGGTGGAAGCCCGGGTACGCGGAGGCCTTGCGCGCGAGGAAGTCGAGCAGGTCCCACTGGGGCATGAACGCGATGTAGCGCGCGTGCGTGGGCAGGTGCTGGAAGTCGCCCACCACCACGTCGTGCGTGCCGCTCTGGAAGCGCAGCAGCGGCGCCTTCGAGTGGGGCAGGGCGAGCAGCTCCTCCATCCATCCCAGCTCATGCATCAGCTCCAGGGTGGACGGGTGGAGGGTGTCGCCGCGGAAGTCGCGCAGGAAGTCCGCGTGCTTCTCCAGGACGGTGACGTCCACTCCGGCGCGCGCGAGCAGCAGGCCCAGCATCATTCCCGCGGGGCCTCCCCCCGCGATGCAGCACTGCGTGGTGACGGACTCGGACATGGTGCTCCCCTGCCCGGCAAGAAGCGGGGCGCGGGCATCCTAGACGCGCGGACACGCCCGACGCTCGAACTCGTGGGGCCTGGGGAAAAGAGGACCGCGGAGGGGTGGGCACGTTAAGCTTCGGCCCGCCGCAGTCCGGCGCAAGGAGACGCACCGTGCCCAAGGGTCAAGAGAAGGCGAAGAAGGACAACAAGCCGAAGCTGACGACGAAGGAGAAGCAGGAGAAGAAGAAGAAGGCCAAGGAAGAGAAGAAGAGGTAGCTCCTGGCCTCGGAACCCCTGCGCGCGCCGGACCACGGCAGCGCGTCAGGGTGCGCTGCCTGGAACGGCTGGACTCCAGTGGAAGCGGGAGTCCAGCGTCCGTTCCCGACCCGCCAGGATGCGAGTCCTTGCCCGGCCGCTAGGGTCCCAGGACATCCACCAGGATGACGTAGTGCAGGGCCGCCGCGGCGATGACCATGACGTGGAACAGCTCGTGGTAGCCGAAGACCGCGGGCTTGGGATCCGGCCACCGGCGCGCGTACACCACGGCGCCCACCGCGTAGAGCACCCCTTCGAACACCAGCCACCTGACCCGGGTGGGGCCAATCACGCCCGACAGCCGCAGCATCACCGGCGTCGACACCAGCCCCAGCGCGACGTAGAGCGAGGAGCGCAGCCCCCGTGACGCGGAGATGCCCAGCAGCGTGAGCGTCGCGCCCATGAGGGCCGCCGCCCACATCACCCAGAGCGACTGCCGGCTCCAGCCTCCCGCCAGGTCCAGCGTGGCCAGCGGCGTGAAGCTCCCCGCGATGAGGATGTAGATGGCCGCGTGGTCGAACTTCCCCAGCCGCTGGTAGGTCGCGGGGCTCCACGTGGGCCAGTGGTAGGTCCCGCTCACGCCGAACATCAGCACCATGCTGAAGCCGAACGTGAGGTTGGCCGCGTACTGCACGCCCTGCACGGGGGCCCGGGCCAGGTACACGCACGCCAACAGCGCCGCCACGAACGCCAGCATGTGCGACACGCCCCGCAGCCGGGGCTTCAGCTCATCCATGGCCTGCTCGTACCCCGGCCACGTCACGGTCGCGTCAGCGGTGGGCGCCGTGGCGGCCGGGTCCGTCCGATATCCGGCAGGCCCGTGGCGGGGGCTCAGGCGGCGGGGCGCTGTTCGTCCAGCGAGCCGGACTTGAGGGCCTGGCTGGCGATGCCCGACATGCTCTCCGCCAGCGTCTGGACGGAGCGGGTGACGGTCTGCGTCTCCTCCACGACCTTCAGCGTGCGCCGCATCTGGCCGGACAGCTCCTGGATGGCCTGGGCAATCTGGTAGGTGCCCGTGTCCTGCTGGGCCACCGCCTCCGTGATCTGCCGCACGCTGCCGGTGGTGTCACCGATGATGCCCGTGAGCTTCTGGAGCTGCGAGCCGGAGGTGCGCACCGCGTTGAGGCTGACCTGGACCCGCTGTTCGCCCTGCTCGCTCATCTTCGCCGTCTCGCGCATGGTCGCGCTCACGCCGTCGAGCACGTCGCGGATGCGCTGGGTGGCCCGGATGGACTGGTCCGCCAGGCTGCGCATCTCCTTCGCCACCACGCTGAAGCCCTTGCCGCTGTCGCCGTTGCGCACCGCCTCGATGGCGGCGTTGATGGCCAGCATGTTGGATTGATCCGCCAGCGTCTTCACGTCGTCCACGATGCCGGACACCTCGCGGGTGCGCTCGTCGAGCGCCAGGATGCGCGCGGCCATCTCCGACACCTCGGAGCGGATGGCGGCCAGGTCCGTCAGCGTCCGCCCGATGGCCTCTCCGCCCTCGCGTCCCACCCGCTCGGCGCTCTCCGCCGACGCGGCGAGCAGCCGGGCCTTGTCCGCCGTGATGTGCGAGCCCTGGCGGATCTCCTGCACGGTCTGCTCCAGCTCCTGGAGCGCGGAGGCCTGGCGGCTGATGCCGGCGGTCTGCTCCTCGCTGGTGGTGCGAAGCTGCTGCACCACGGCGGCCAGCTCATCCGCCCCGCGGCCCATGCTGTGGGCCAGCTCGCGCACCTCCTTGCGCCGCGCATCCAGCAGCTGGGCGTGCTCCGCCAGCGAGCGCACCACCAGCGACGAACGCCTCGCGACGATGCCCACGAGCGACAGCGTCAGCGCGAGGAACCCCCAGTGCACCAGGCTGTCGGTGGCCTCCATCAGGCCGAGCATGGGCAGCGTGCTGAGCATGAGGAAGAAGCTGAGGACGCCCAGGCCCGCGACGAAGATGCGGGCATCCGGGTCCCCCTTCCACGCCCTGAAGGCCGCCACGCCGACGCAGACCATCAGGCCGGGCAACGAATAGAGGATGAAGGCGGGCAAGAGCCGCCAGACGATCCCCAGGTCGACGAGCGCGAGCACGGCCTGGATGACGGCGGGCACGGTCACCACCGCCGCGCCCCGGCGGAACCAGCGCAGCTTGTCCTCGCTCACGGTATCGGAGATGAACCACGCGAGGCTCGGCAGCACGGCGTAGGAGCCCAGCAGCGTGAAGAGGCTCCCGACGGCCTCCTGGTTCCAGAGCGCCGTGGACAGGGAGCTGGAGCCCAGCAGGAGCATGCCGGAGCCGACGGAGAAGACCGCCAGCGCGACGAGCAGCCGCCGCTGGCGGCGCAGGATGGCGGCGCCCAGGGCCGTCACGCCGATGGCGACCAGCAGCGTCCCCATGACGAAGGGCGCGAGCCCCCGGCGCGTCTCCGCCGCGAGCAGCGCATGGCGCGCGCCCACCCGCGCGTCGCGCGTGACGCCGATGGCGGGGCCCGTGGCCTGGATGCGCAGCAGCACGTGCCGGCCCACGGCGGACGGAGGCAGGGGCACCAGGTGCCACGCCATGTTCGCCATCGTCTCCTGTCCCGCGGGGTCCAGCCTGCCGCTGACGTGGACGCGCTGGCCGTCGACGTACGCCTCGAAGGCGTTGGCCACGTTGCCCAGGAACAGGGCGGGTTCGTGCCACGGGCCCTGGGGCACCGGGATGCGCACCCAGAGCAGCGTGCGGTCTCCCCGGCCCGGCGGCATCTTGAGCGCGGTCATGGGCTCCCAGCCCGCGGCCCCCTCCGCCTGCTTCGCCCACGTGGGCACGCCGTCAGGGCCGAGCGGCGAATCCCCCCAGCGGAAGCGCCAGCCGTCCAGCGCCGGCACCGTCGCCTCCTGGGTCGGTTGGGCGTGCGCGGCCGGGGCCAGCGCGAGGACGAAGAACAATGCAAGGCCCAGGGCCATGAGCCGTGAAACAGCCCCCGTCCGGGTGTTCTTGACGCGAGCAGATACACGGAGGAGGTCGAGAATGAAGAAGCAGGAATGACCCATTTGCGACAGATGCTCCAGCGCCAGGGGGCCCTCTGTAAAATGGGTCCCCAATGCCTCGGCCGGCCGCCGTGCTGCCTCGCCTCCGGGGCGCCCGTGCGCAGGCGGGCGGAGGCTCATGCGCGTCGCATGTAAAGCTTGGAATCATTGTTTTCATTTTTCATGAAACATCCTCGCGAGAGGCTGTCTCACCAGGTTGTCCCAGGCCGCCGTCGTTCTCTGTCAGGGGTGCCACCGGTCGCGCAGGGGGCTGGAGGAAGCGGGACCTGCTGCGTTGGATGGGGCAGGAGGCGCGCATCCGTCCCTGCCTCCGTCTTCAAGGCTCCAGGCTGGAGGCCTGGATGCACGCTCGCCCGCCCGCGATGTGGTCCGGGGTGACCGGGGGCGGGGGCTGGCCACCATGTTCGCGGCGCGCGAAGCTGTCCGGCAACCCCCCGTGGCGATGCGACAGTTCCGGGCCATGGGCCGCGCGGACGCCACCCCGTTCCTTCGCGGGCTCTCCGGCGTGCCCACCCTGGTCGTGAGCGCCACGCATGATCCCATCGCGCCTCCCGCCGCGGGACAGGCGCTGGCGGCGGGGATCCCTGGCGCCCGCTACGTGGAGATGACCCAGGCCTCCCACGGCGTCACGCTGCGCTTCGCGGAGCGGATCAACGCGCTGCTGCGCGAGCACCTCGAAGGCGCGGAGGCCTTGAGCCCGGCGCCGTCCGCGGCAGGGCAGGGCGCGCGGTAGCGCCCGGGGCCTCCCTCCGCGTGCGTCAACGCGCCGCGCATGGCTCCCGCGGTACGGCGTCTCCCTGATGCTCCCGGGTCGCAGACGTCCGTCGGTTGCAGGACGCGTGTCTGCCTTTGGGGGGCGGCGCATTGACTTGCATCCGCTGAACCTCTACTTCGCTTCCGCCCGCCTGAAGTGGGCGGGCCTCTGGGGGGTTCAAATCATGGTCAAACAGTCCGCACCCGTCGTCAGCACCGTCGAAGGTCCGCTGCAGGGCATCGTGGAAGAGGGTGTGTTTGCCTTCAAGGGCATTCCCTACGCCCAGCCCCCCGTGGGGGACCTGCGGTGGCGCGCGCCCCGGGCCGTCATCCCCTGGAAGCACCTGCGTCAGGCGACTGCCTTTGGCAAGGCGTCGCTCCAGTCGCGCGAGGCCTGCATCGCGGGCGGCGGCGGGGACCCGGGCCCCATGGGCGAGGACTGCCTCTACCTCAACGTCTGGACGCCTCGCGTGGATGCGCAGGCGAAGCTCCCCGTCGTCGTGTGGATCCACGGCGGCGCGTTCGTCATCGGCTCCGGCGGGCTGCCCCCGTACGACGGCGTGCCGCTGGCCTCGCGCGAGGCCGTCTTCGTCACGCTGAACTACCGGCTGGGCCACATGGGCTTCTTCGCCCACCCCGCGCTGGAGGCGGAGCGGGGCGGGGGCCCGGTGAACTTCGGTCTGCTGGACCAGCTCGCCGCGCTCCAGTGGGTGAACCGCAACATCGAGCGCTTCGGCGGCGACCCGAGCCGCGTCACCATCGCGGGCCAGTCCGCGGGCGGCAAGAGCGTGCTGTCGCTGTTCTGCATGGAGGCGGCGCGTCCGCTCTTCCACCGGGGCGTGGCGCTCAGCGTGTACGGGCTGGATGAAATCCCCCTGGAGCAGGCGCTCGTCCGGGGCCAGGCGCTGTCGCGGGGCATGGGCGTGCCGGACGGCGAAGCGACGCCGGAGCGCCTGCGGAAGCTGCCCGCGGAGGACTTCTGGAAGCAGCCCGCGGAGACGTCCACCGCGCCCGTGGCCATCTGCGGGGACTCCGTGATGCCGCTGTCCATCCTGGCCACGTTCCAGGCGGAGCAGCAGGCGCGCGTGCCCCTCATCCTGGGGAGCACCAACGACGACGTCAGCGTGCTGGAGGCCTTCCGGCGCGACCCCATGGAGATCCTCCAGGCCCTGCGCGACAAGGGCGTCCCCATCAAGCTGCTCTACCCGGGCGTGAACGACGACACGGAGCTGGCGCGCCAGGTGTGCCGCGACATCCTCTTCACCCTCATCCCCCGGCAGGTCGCGGACCTGCACGCGAAGGCGTCGCAGGTGTGGCGCTGCTACTTCGAATACACCGCCACCCGGCTGCGCCCCGAGCGGCCCAACGGCGTGGGGCACGGCGAGGAGGTGCCGTACTTCCTCGACACGGCGGCCCGGTGCCCGCCCACGCAGGCCGTCATCACCGACGAGGACCGGGCGTATGCCCGCATGGTGAGCGGCTGGCTGCTGGACTTCGCCAGGACGGGGGCTCCCGCGCCCGCCAGTGAGTGGCCCCGCCACGAGAAGGGCGAGGACCACCTGATGCGCGCGCAGCAGCCGCCCAAGGTGGAGCAGAACTTCATGCTGCTCCGGCTCAATGCCTTCCTGCTCGCGAGCGCCATCATCAACGGCGCGGACACCGACACCACCCCGCCCACCGGGCGCTCCGTGCCCGAGCCCCGGCCGGAGCCCCGGGGTCCCCGGCCCGTGGGCACGCGCCCGTAGTCCAGGGGAGACAAAGCGGGGCCGGGGCGCGAGGGCGCGCCCGGGCCCCGTCGTCCTCCACCGGCCTGGTGGCGGGACTACGTGCTGAAGAGCACCAGCACGAACGTGTTCGACGCTGGCAGGTGGAACACGGTGCCCTGGCGCAGCGAGGACTTGAAGAAGGGCGTCGCCTCGTAGGCGGTGGCCTGCTTCAGGGCTTCGCGGGTGGCCTCCGGCAGCCACCCGCCGTCGTCCACCTTCACGGTCAGCCGCGTCGTCTTCAGCGTGGAGAGCAGCGCCTGCGCGTCCGCGGCCGAGTACTCCAGCACCGCGAGAAGTTGCGTGTCGGTGGGCCCCAGGCCCCCCTGGACGCCGCGCAGGGACTGGCGCCACCGCACCTGCTGGGGGCGCAGCGGCAGCGTGGCGTTCTTCTCCAGCGTCTCCAGGTCCGTCCCCGTCTTCGCGGCCGGAGCGGCCGTTTGCGTCGTCATGGATGAACTCCCGGATGCGGGCTTGTCACAAGCGAGCGAAGCACACCCCAGCAGCAGGGTGGAAGCGAGCGCGCGCCTAACGGCCGCCCATGGGACGTGACACCGCATTCTCGGGGCTCCCCTGCGTCCAGGTCACGTGACGCTGGAGCTGGCTGTAGTTGGTGTACTGGTGGCCCAGGCCGGTCCGCTCGAAGCGGCCGTTGTCCGCGTCCGGCGCGCCCGTGGCGATGTCCGCCTGGCCCGGGTTGAAGTTGTAGCGGTCCTCCGCGTGCAGCGTCATGTCCATCTCGAAGCGCGGCTTGCCGCCCGGCTGCTCCGGTGGGTAGACGGTGACGGTGGCGCTGTTCCAGGTGGAGTGGCCGCCAATGGCCTTCTGCCAGTTCTCCGTCTCCGGGTACGGGAACTGCTCGCTGGAGCCCACGCCAATCTGCGAGCCGGTGATCTGGAACGTCACCGGCTTGCCGGCGAGCGACGGATCATTGGCCACGAGCTGGTTGTAGTACGCCTCCGCGCCCTGCTGCGTGTCGCGCGTGGAGTTGGTGAGCACCGCCTGGCCGGACGGGTCCGTGGCCACGAAGCGCTCGTAGCTGAAGTGCGAATCCTCCCCGCCGCCATGCAGGAAGTGGTCGTAGGCATCCAGGCCGTCCGGGATGTTGTTGTGCGGCACGCCCGGCACGCCCTGCAGGGCGCGGGCCCCGCGCTGCTTCACTTCCCACTCGGCCAGCGCCGCGTAGTCCGCCAGGCCGGGGCTCTCCGTGGGGATGGGGTTCGGGTCGTTGGGGTCGTTGGGGTTCTGCAGGAAGCCGTTGTCGTGCTGGATGTTCGGCCGCTGGGGCGGGCCGGACTGGTACGTGGCCACCGTGTCGGTCGCCGCCACCGGGGTGCCCGTCGTCCCCACCGGGGTGGGCGTGGCCACCGGCGTGGGCGTCCCCAGCGCGGGCGAGCCCCGGTGGGCCGCGGGCGCGCGCTCGAAGGTGTCGGAGGTGTTGCGGACACCGGGGGCGGGAGGAGGCGGCGGCGGGCGGACCTCCTGGGCCCGGGCCTGCTGGACACGCGCTGCGACACCACCGCTGGCTTCACCGACTCTGGACATGGCTGGTTCCCCCTCGAACCACCCGGACGACGGTGGCCGTTGAGGGATTGTCGCCGGAAGGCGCCGGAAGTTGCGTGGTTTCGGACCTTCCGAGGACTACGGCCGGGCCCGGTAGCGGTCCACGGCGGCCAGGAGGACCTCCGTGCGCACGGGCTTGCCCAGCAGGCCCACGGTGCCCGGCAGGGGCGCCTGGAGGTCCGGATCCGCCGTCAGCGCCAGCACCGGCGGCCGGGGGGCCGGGTCCATGCTCCGCAGCCTGGACAGGAACGCCTGGTCCTCCGGGTTGCGGAGCATCAGGCTCAGCAGGATGAGGCAGGGGCGCCGGGGCAGCCGGGCCAGCACGTCCATCGCCTGCATGGCGGTGGCCACCGACAGCACCGTGTAGCCCTCGAGCACGAAGAGCGCCACGAGCGCCTCGCGCAGGTCGTCGTAGCCTTCGACGACGAGCAGTGTCGAAGGATTGTCGAGAGCATCCACTGTCAAACCCTATACCGCCCGCCGCGGCTTCGCATCCCTGTCGCCCCGGGAGGGCGGGGAAGGGGCACTTGCGGACAGTCACGTCCCTGAGCCGGCCTCAGTGGGCGAGGACGGGCGGCGCTTCCACGGGCGTCACCAGCGACAGGCGCTCCCAGGCCCGGCTGCGCCAGCGCAGCCACATGGCGAAGCCCCGCGTCCACTCATCCGCCGCCACCGCCAGCCACACGCCCGCGAGCCCCAGGTGCAGGTGGAAGACGAGGAAGTAGCCCAGGGGCAGGCTCATGCAGACCATGGAGGCCACGGCCATGTAGACGGGGAAGGTGGCGCCCTCGAAGACGTGCGCCCTCCCGGGCCTAGCTTGCCGTCAGCCGCGCCACGGCGGTCAGCAGGTCATCGAGCGAGAAGGGCTTCTTGAGGAAGCCGGCCCAGCCCTGCTCCGCGGACTTGCCCTTCGGCGGTTGGATGGCGCTCATCACGAGGATGGGGAAGGTGTGGCCCGTGTCCTTGCGGATGGCGTCGATGGTTTCATAGCCGTTCATCACCGGCATCATCACGTCGATGATGGCCAGGGCGGGCTTCAACTCCGTCAGCTTCTCCAGGGCCTCGCGGCCGTTGCCGCAGAGCACGACCCGGTAGTCCTCCTCTTCAAGGATGGCCTGGACGGCCTCCGCGATGTCCAGTTCATCGTCCACGACGAGCACGGTCTTCATGCGCGCCCCCGGCGGGCGGCGCCTGTCCTCGGCCTGGACTTCGGGGCCTTCGCCTTCGGGGCCTTCGCCTTCGGGGCCTTCGCCTTCGGGGCCTTCGCCTTCGGGGCCTTCGCCTTCTTCGCGCCCAGGGGGGCATCGAGCGCGGACTTGCGGCCCAGGCCCGCCGTCGCGCCCCTGGACGTCATGCGCGCATGGCCGGTGAGGATGCTCTCCGCGCTCTCGAAGGTGTCCGCGACGGTGATGCCGTCCTCGCAGATGGAGAACTCGCGGATGCTGCTGTCGTAGGCGCTCTCGCGCATCTTCATGATGGAGAGCAGCCGGTAGAGCTGGGAGCGCAGCTCCACGTAGCGCAGCAGGATGACGTTCTCCACGGTGGACGCGGCCTCTGGCTGGGGCATGTCCACGCCGGGGCTGAACAGGGGCGTCTCATCCGAGTACAGCGTGGTGACGTCCATCATGCGCAACTGGTGCGTGAGCGCGGAGAAGAAGCGGCCCATGCGGTCCGGGTACACGGCGGCGGAGCGGAAGCCGGCCACCCCGTCGATGAACAGGCGCAGCCGGTCCGCCTTGCGCGCGTCGATCCGCTCCAGCAGCCGCTCCGCCAGCGAGTCCAGGTTGTGCTCCAGGGGCGGCTGCCACTGGATTTCGATGAGGCCCTCGTCCACGTACTTCTTGAAGTCCTTCATGCCCGTGCCCAGGGCCTTCTCGATGAGGCGGGGGGGCGTTTCGAAGAAGCCGAAGTAGAAGCCCGGCTGGCCCGCGCGCGCGCCCTCCAGCAGGAAGCGCAGGCCCAGCAGCGTCTTGCCGGTGCCGGGCGCGCCCAGCAGCAGGCTGGTGGAGCCGGACAGCAGCCCGCCCCGCATCGCGTCGTCCAGGCGGGGGATGCCGAAGGGCATGCGGATGCGGTCCTCGCGCCCCTCCGCGGCGGGGTGCGCGAACTGCACCTCCGTGCGCGGGTGGATGACCATGCCCTCGTCGGAGATCTCCACCTCGTGGCGACCCAGCAGCGAAGGGCCGCCCCGGAACTTGATGGCGATGAGCTCGCGCACCGCGCGCGGCCCGTGCAGCCACAGGGACAGCTCGAAGATGCCGTCCACCGCGGTGTTCTCCGGGTGGATCTCCCCTTCGTGGTGCGGCGCGAGCAGCAGCGAGGTGCAGCCCAGGATGTTGCAGAAGGTCTGCAGGTCCTGGAGGAAGCGCTTGAAGCTCAGGTCCGAGCGGGCGAACTCCTTGGCCGCGTCCATGCCGTCGATGATGAGCAGCGTGGCGCCGTGCGGCTGGGCGTGCTTGCGCACCAGGTCCAGCAGGCCCTTGAGACCCTCCTTCTCCAGGTCGCGGTACGCGCTCAGGTACTGCAGCCGGTCCGGGATGGCGCTCGCGTCGAAGAACTTCATCTGCGACAGGTTCTCCAGCATGCGCCCGTGGGACTCGGACAGGAGCGTCACGTAGAGCGCCTTGCCGCCGTTGCGCACGTGCTGGAAGGCGATCTGGTTGGCCAGCACCGTCTTGCCGGAGCCCGGCGGCCCGATGATGGCGTAGGACGACCCCTGGATGAGGCCCCCCTTGGTGATGAAGTCCAGGCGGGGCACGTTGGTCACGAGCCGCTTCGAGGGGCTCCTGCCTTCCTGCGCCTGCACGTCGTTGATGCCGTCCTCTTTGTTCGCCACGAAGAAGTCTCCTGGGGGGATGCTCAGTACCGTCGGGTCAGGTGCAGGGGCAGCCGCAGCTCGAAGCGCGCGCCCTGGCCCAGGGCGCTCTTCACGGTGAGGGTGCCGTCGTGGGCGGTGGCGATGGCCTGCGCCAGGTAGAGGCCCAGGCCCAGGCCGTCGAAGCGCTCGCCCGTCGTCACGCGCTCGAAGCGGCGGAAGATGCGCGCGTGGTCCTCCGGCGCGATGCCCACGCCCTGGTCCTCCACCGTCAGCACCGCGTGGTCGTCCTGCTTCTCCAGGCGCGCGTGCGCGGGCTGGCCCTCACCGAACTTGATGGCGTTCGTCAGCAGGTGGGACACGGCCTGCGACAGCCGCTGGGCGTCCCCGAAGAGGACGACGGGCGCTTCGGGCAGGTCCGCGTCCAGGGTCACCCGCGCGCTGCGGGCCTGGGGCTGCAGCCGCTCCACCTGTTCGCGCACCAGCTGGGACAGGTCCACGGTCTGCACGTCCAGCTCCATGTCCCGGGTGGACAGGCGTGACACGTCCAGCAGGCTGTCCACCAGGTTCTGCAGCCGGGTGAGCTGGCGCACCGCGGGGGTGAGCCGCTTCTCCACCGGGCCGGTGGACACCAGACCGTCCGCGTCCGTCACCACGAGCTGCACGGCGCGCTCCAGGTTGAGCCGCAGCACCGTCATGGGCGTCTTCAGCTCGTGCGCCGCGATGTGCAGGAACCGGTCGCGCGCGCGCACCGCGTCCCGGGCGCGGGCTTGAAGGCGCAGCAGCGCTTCAATGTTGGCCAGCAGCTCGTCCTCCGCCAGGGGCCGGGTCCAGTACGCGTCCGCGCCCTGGGCCAGCCCCTTCACCCGGTCCTCGCGCCGGACGGACACGGAGGACAGGTGCGCGATGAGCAGGTCGCGGGTGCCCTCGTCGGCGCGCAGGCGGCGGCACACCTCATAGCCGTCGATGTCCGGCATGTGCACGTCCAGCAGCACCAGGTCCGGCATCCCCCGCGCGAGCGTCAGCGCCTCCTGGCCGCAGGTGGCTTCGATGACGTGGTAGCCGCCCTGCTTGAGCGTGAGGCTCAAGAGGTACAGCGTCGCCGCGTCGTCGTTGACGTTGAGGACGGTGGTCCTGGGGCGGGCGCCGGATTCTGGATGAAGGTCGGAGGTCGTCACGTGCCTTGGGCGTGCACGGAAAAGTGGGTGCTTGCCCGAGGAATGGAACCACCTGGATCGAAAAGAATGGTGAGCGCGTGCATGCCCGCCCGGAGGGTGTTGGGCTCCGGACGGAAGCGGCCGTGGGATGGGTCGATTTCCCGTCAGGGTGGCCCGGAATGGGGCGACGTGCTGGGCGAGCAGCGCGGGCCGGGAACGCCCGCGCGGAAAGGCAATGGGCCATGAAGGGCGCGGCTGGAGAGCTGTACGTGGATGATGGTGGCGCGGGGACGGGGACGCCGGTGGTGTTCGTGCACTCGGCGGCCGGGAGCACGGAGCACTGGGCCGCGCAGCTTGCGCACCTGCGCCCGCACCGCCGGGCGGTGGCCCTGGACCTGCGGGGGCACGGCCGGTCGACGTTCACGGCCCCGGGCCCCTTCACCATCGAGCAGCTCGCGGAGGACGTGGGCGCGGTGGTGGACGGCCTGGGGCTGTCGCGCGTGGTGCTGGTGGGGCACAGCCTGGGCGGCGCGGTGTGCGCGGCCTGGGCGGGCGCGCACCCGGAGCGCGTCGCGGGCCTGTTCCTCCTGGACCCCGCCTCCGACGGGCGCTCCGTCCCGCCCGAGCAGGCCCGGGGGATGATGGACGGGCTGGCCTCTGAACAGTGGCGGGAGGTGGCGGGGGCGTACTGGCAGGGGATGCTGACGACCTCCACGCCGGAGGTGCGCGAGCGGGTGCTGGGGCAGTTGGGGCGCACCGCCCACGGCGCGATGCATGCCGCCATGGGCGCGCTGCTGACGTTCGACCCGGAGTCCGCGCTGAAGCGCTACCCCGGGCCGGCGCTGTCCGTCATCACGCCGCTCAATGAATCCCCCGGCGCGTACCACGTGCTCGTCCCGGGGCTGCCGTTCAAGACGGTGACGGGCACGGGGCACTGGGTGCAACTGGATGCGCCCGAGCAGGTGAACGCCCTGCTGGACGCGTTCCTCGCGACGGTGCCCTGAAGCGCCGGGCCTGTCGCGCGGACTTCAGGGCATGGCTTCCAGGCGGAACTGCTGGCAGTCGTTGTTGGCCCAGCCCCACTGCTGGAGCGCGGCCCCGTCTCCCGTGTTCCAGCAGTTGGCCACGTCCAGCACCTTGCCGCTGTGGCGGGCCTCGAAGCGGGAGAAGCCCCCGGAGGTGGCCACCGGCTTGAACTGCTGGTTGGCCCCGCCCGCCCACGACCACTGCTGCGCGCGCGCCCCGTCCGCGGCGCTCACGCCTTCCACGTCCAGCACCTTGCCGCTGTAGCGCGACACGAGCCGCGAGTAGCCGCCGTCCGTGGCGACCAGCGCCCACTGCTGGCTTGCGCCCGTGTGGCACGTCCACTGGTGCAGCCCGGCGCCATCCGCCGCGGAGGGGCCCACCAGGTCCAGGCACTTGCCGGTGGCCTTGTTGACCATCCGGTACCACGGGCCCTGCGGGCCGCCCGTCGCGCCGCCCCACTGGAAGGACGCCACCGAGCGCGGCGGCAGCGAGTACTCAAAGGCCTGCCCGGCCCAGCGGACCTTGAAGCCGAGCGTCGCGCCGTCGTTGGAGTTCAGCGCGATGAGCGCGTGCGAGCCGTCCGGGTTGCGGAAGGCGAGCGTTTCGATGTTGTTGTTGCCCAGCGTCGTCGCGCCCACGCGCACGGCGCCCGGCCGCACCACCTTCGCCAGGTGCGCCCACGCGTAGTACTCCTCGTTGCGGGTGACGGTGCCGTTGGCGTTGTTCACGGTGAGCATGCCGCGGCAGTCCGCGCAGCCGCCCACGCGCGGCCCGTGGTTCGGATCCAACGCGATGTTCCAGTACAGCGACGTGCGCGCCCAGTGGCGCAGCGGGCCGAAGAGGTTGTTCTGCAGCGCCCACTCCAGGTTGGCCGCGGCGTTCGTCGCCCAGAACCCGCCGGTGCACTCGGTGAAGTGCACCTCCTTGTTGGGCCACGCATTCCGGAAGTCGCTCTGCACGGTGTAGCTGCCCTCGGGGCTCTCGTAGCAGTGGTACGCCGCGCCCGCGACGGCGCCCTGCGCCTGCCCGCCGTTGTAGGACAGCACCTCGTGCGGGAAGCCCGCGGGGCCGGAGCCGTCGTGCCAGTTGTGGTCCCACGCCAGCAGCTTCACGCCGCCGAAGCCCGCGGCGTTGAGCGCGGGCTTCAGGTGCTGCGCGGTGAAGATGGACTGGTCGTTGGACTCCATCTGCATCGTCGGGTAGCTGCTGTTGGCGTTGTGCGGCTCGTTCTGGGTGCTGAACGCGTGGATGGGCACGCCGTACGCGTTGTACGCCTGCGTGAAGCGCACGAAGTACTGGGCGTACATGCCGTACAGGTCGTTGCGCAGGTAGCCGCCGCCGGAGAGCGAGTTGTTGAACTTCATCCAAGCGGGCGCGCTCCACGGCACCGCGAAGATCTTCACCTCCGGGTTGATGGCGCGCGCCTGCTGGAGCAGCGGCAGGATGTACGCCGCGTCGTGCCCGACGGAGAAGTCGTTCAGGTCACAGCAGGTGTCGTCGTAGGTGTAGTTGCTGCGGGAGAAGTCCGACGCGCCCATGGGCAGGCGGATGACGCTGTAGCCGGCGCCCGCGCCCACGCTGAACAGGTCGTTCATGATGGTCGTGCGGTGGGGCGAGTTGTAGATGAGCCACGCGGACGAATCCGTCAGCGCGCCGCCAAACCCGTCCAGCGTCTGGTACGTCGTGTTGTCGTTCACGTCGATGGCCGGCGCCGTGCCGCTCTCCGCGCCGAACGTCCGGTTCGCCTCCGCGTTGAGCTTCTTCACGAGGCTGCTGCCCGACGTCGTGGTCAGCCACACCCGGACGGATTCGTTCGCCGCGCTCGCGGCGGGGGACACGAGCGTGGCGGCGGTCAGCAGCAGGCCACACAGGGGGACACGGGACAGCCAGGGACGCGACGGCACGGAGGACATGCGGGACTCCAACGACGAGGGGGAAGGCCCGGCTGTCTATTCTGCTTTTACGGCTATAGCCAGCCTGTCGTGGATGGCTGGGACGCGGGCGCGGGGCTCGGAGGGGCCTCCATGCGGCGGGTGGCGGCGCCGTGGAGCGCGGAGAGCTGGCGCGTGAGCCGCTCCAGCTGGGACTGGAGCAGGGGGGCCTCGTTGCCCAGGGCCAGTCCCGGCGCGTCCGGGGTGGTGACGTTCCAGCCCAGCAGCGCGTCGAAGGCGGGCAGGGCGCGGGGGCGCCGGCCGTGGAGCACCGCGTCCGCCAGGTCCTCCATCGCCGCGTCCATGGCGGTGGCGTAGCGCTCCAGGGCCTCGCGCACCCGCGGGGTGGAGGGCACGGAGCGCCGCGACGCGAGCAGGGTGCAGACGGCGGCGAAGCGGCGGGTGAAGGCGAGCAGCGTCATCAGCGGCTCCAGGGCCTCGGTGCTCCAGCGCGGCTCGTTGAGCAGGCGCTGGAAGGACGTCTCCGCGTTGATGGTGGCGAGCCCCAGCTTGCGGCGGGCCTCCGCGAGCGCCTGCTCCGGCGGCGCTTCGCCCCGCTGCCACGCGGAGGACAGCACGCCGAAGAACTCACGGTCCGCGCGCAGGGCCTCCGCCATCTGCGACGGGAAGCGCTCCTCCTCCGAGCGCTGCCACAGGAAGAAGGTGCCCGCGAGCGCGAGCACCCCGCCGATGAGCGTGTTGACGATGCGCACCGGCGCGAGCGTCCAGTCCCCGCTTCCCAGCTCCGCGAGCAGCACGAAGGTGAGCGTGGCGAAGACGGTGAACAGCCCGTAGTTGAGCGGGATGAGGCTCACGCACAGCGCCGCCGTGCAGAACACCAGCCCCATCATCAGGCGCGGATCCTGGAACCACGACGACACGGCGATGGCGAGGATGCCGCCCACCACGGTGCCCAGCACGCGCTGCAGGGCCTTGAGGAAGGTGGGCCCGGTGTACGGCTGCATCACGGTGAGGACGGTGATGGTGACCCAGTAGCTGTGGTTTGGCAGGAAGACGCTGGAGATCCACACCGCGGCGGTGGTGGTGACGCCCACGCGCAGCGCGTGCCGCGCCACCTCCGAGTCCAGCGTGAGGTGCGCGCGCAGGGGCTCCAGCAGGGAGGGGTGGGCCTCCTCGGCCAGCTCCCGCTGGGGCGCGGCCGAGCCCGCCACCGGCGGCCCGGGCAGCCGGCACGCGGTGTCCAGCGCCACGTCCGCGCGTTCGCGCAGCTCCGTCAGCAGCCGCGCCACGTCCAGCAGCCGCGCCCGCTCCAGGCGCGTCAGGAGCCCCCGCGCGTCCAGGTCGGTGAGCGCGTCGCGCAGCGCCCTGCCATCCCAGTCCGGCTGGGGCCGGCGGCTCCTGCCCTCCTGCTGCGTGAGCCGCACCAGGTCGCGCGCCGTGTGCGCGCAGTCCAGCAGCGCGACGACCACCGCCGCGCGCGGGTCGCCCACCGCGCTCACCGGCGGGCCCAGGCTCTCCAGCTCCTCCGCCAGCGCGACGAGGCCCATGAACATCGCGTCCGCGGTCTCCAGCAGCACCAGCAGCCGCTCTCCGCGTCCGCGCTCCACGCGGCCCTGGCGCGTGGCGGTGAGCGTGGTGCGCGCCACCTCCAGCGTCTCGCGGATGCGCCCGTGCTGCTCCTGGATGAGCAACTGCCAGGAGTCCTCGCGCGCGCCCTGCGACACGCGCGACAGGGCCTCCGCGTAGTCCGCCACCGCGTCGAAGCACGCCGCCACCGCCTTGCGCGCGGGCCGGTAGGGGCGGATGGGCCAGAGGACCAGCGACAGCACCATCGCCCACGCCGCGCCCGCGAGCAGCGCGGCCCCGGACACGAGCGCCTGCGCGGGCCCCTCACCGGGGAGCGCCACGGCGATGACGAAGGTGGTGGCGGCGATGTTGCCGGTGGTGTTCGCCGCGGCGCCGTACACGCCCGCGAAGCTCCACGCCGTCACCCACACCAGGGTGAGGGGGATGGACAGCGAGGGGGACAGCCCCACCAGGCTGCCCACCACCACGGCCGCCGCCGCCGCCAGCGCCGTGCCGCCCATGGCCCGGGCGCGCGCATGATAGGAGCCGCCCTTGTCGACGAAGGACGTGTTGAAGCCGCCAATGGCCAGCCACAGCTCGCCGGGCAGCTTCAGCGCGGCGCCCACGGCCATGGGGACGAAGATGGCGAGCGCGGCGCGCAGGCCCGCCTTCACCGCGGGCTTCACGGGGGCGAAGCGGGCCACGGCCTTGGCATGCTCCAGGAGCTGACGGCGAATCACCCGTCCCCCATAGAGCACCGGCCCCGGGCGGGGCCACCGGAATCCGGGCCGGCTGCCCGGCAGCCGTCAGTGGGGGGCGGCGGGCTCGGCCGGGTGGGGCGCCCCGGGGGCGCGCCGCTTCGCGCCGCGCAGGCCGTGGCGCTTCGCCGCCGTGTCCACGATGCGCTGGACCAGGGCGTCGTAGCCCATGCCGCGCTGCTTCGCCCCCAGGGCCACCTCGCACTGGGTCTCCAGGTAGGGGTTGGGGTTCACCTCCAGCAGGTAGGGCTCGTTGGTGCGGCTGGAGACGCGGAAGTCGATGCGGGCGTAGTCGCGCAGCTTGAGCGCGCGGAAGGCCGTCACCGCCGCGCGCCCGATGCGGCCCTGGAGCTCATCCGACAGGTCCGTGGGCAGCACGAGGTGGGGGCTGCCCGGCGACTCCGGAGCGAACTTCACCTCGCGGTTGGCGATCTTCATCCGCTTGCGGTTCCACCGGGAGCCGAAGTCCAGCTCCACCACCGGCAGCACCTCCGGGCGCGCGGCGTCGCCCACCACGCCGACGTACAGCTCCCGGCCCTCGATGAACTCCTCCGCCAGCGCCTCGTCGTCGTACTCCTCGCGGATCTTCTTCACCCGCCGCGCCAGCCCCTCCATGTCCTTCTCCACGCCCAGCCCCAGGGACGCATCCGAGCGCGCGGGCTTCACGACCAGCGGGAAGGACAGGTCCCCGCTCGTCTGGAACGACAGCCCGTCGAAGGTGGCGAAGCGCGGCGTGAGCACGCCGTGGAACTGGAGCAGCTGCTTGGTGAGCACCTTGTCCTGCGCCAGCAGCAGCCCCGCCGTGCCGGAGCCGGTGAAGGGCATGCGCGCCAGCTCCAGCACCGCGGCGACGTTGACCTCCAGGCGGTAGTCCTCCGCGAAGGTCTCGCACAGGTTGAACACGAGGTCCGCCCTGGCGCGGGTGACGAGCCGCACCAGGTCCGACACGCTCTCGTCCACGCGCACGTCCACGGGCTCGTGGCCGCCCGCGCGCAGGGCGGCGCTCACCTGCGTCACGACGGCGTCGGGAGGTTCGTCCTTCGGCTGGTAGTGGAGGACGGCGATGCGGAAGCACTCCTGGGGCATGTCTCAGTCCTCGAAGAAGCGGTCGGTGTGCAGGTAGTTCATCGCCAGCACCGTGACGAGCGAGGCCAACTGCATCGCCGCCTCGCGGCTGTCGTTCGGGTGCAGGGTGAGGTCCAGCGCGGCGGTGCGCTCCGACAGGTGGTCCACCAGGGCCCGCACCACGCCCCGGCCCACGCCGGAGTAGTGGCCCACCGTGGACAGCAGGCGCTGTCGCTCCGCCTGCACCAGCGTCGTCGCGCTCACGGGGGCCTCGCCCGGGCCCCAGAAGATGTCCTCCAGCGCGTGGTCGAAGGCGTTGCGCAGCTCCAGGTCCACCTTCTCGTCCAGCTCGCGCTGGCGGTAGTGCTCCTGGACGGTGCCCTCCATCTCCTCCGTGGTGAGGTCCGGCTGGGCCAGCCGCACCAGGGCGGGCGCGCGGCCCAGGCGCTTCGCGACGTCCTCCACGTACTCCAGCTTCTTGAGCGCCCCCCAGCCCTGGTAGCGCTTCTTCCAGTCGCTGCCCGGCGTGAGCCACACGGCGAAGGTCTCCGCGAAGTCCTCGTCCGGGTGCTTCTGCGCGTACCACCCGGCGATGTGGAAGACGTAGCGGCGGGAGAAGGGCCGGGGCTTGTAGTCGTCCTGGTACGGCCGCCCGTAGTCGCCGAACACGCGGCGCCACGCGTCCGTCTCATAGAGGCGGTAGGCGTAGTTGAAGGCGTGGCCGGCCTCGTGGCGCAGGTACATGAGGATCTCCGCCTCCGTCTCCGCGCTGCCCCCCAGCTCCGCCTCGATGGACAGCAGGTCCGGATCCGCCAGGTAGAAGGGCAGGCCGATGACGGGCACCCCCGACGGACAGCCCCATTCGTCGGACAGGTAGCACTGGGGTTTGAACGACAGCCCCTTCGCCTCCAGCTCCGCGTGCAGCTGCGCGATGTAACGCTCCAGCGGCGTGCCGGCGAGCCGCAGGGACAGGTCCTTGATGCGCGCCTGGAGCAGCGCCTCGCGCCGGGGTGACAGCCGGCCGCGGCCGTCGCTGCCCTCGGTGGGGTGTTTCTCGCGCAGCAGCCGCGACTCGGGCTGGGGGGATGGCATCATCCCTTCGATAGGTAGGAATCGAGCCCGGGGATGGACAGCCCGGCGAGCGTCGTGAAGCAGCCGGCCGGCCGAGCCCTTGAAGGGATGGATCAGGAGTGCTCGGCAAGCCCGTTCAGCGTGGTCAGGTCCCCGGCGCTCAAGACGATGGAGGCGCTCGCGAGGTTCTCCGCGAGGTGCGCGAGCGAGGACGTGCCAGGGATGAGCAGCACGTTGGGCGAGCGACGCAAGAGCCACGCGAGCGCCACCTGCATCGGCGTCGCCCCGAGCCGTGCGGCCACCGTGTCGAGCGTGCTGGACTGGAGCGGTGAGAACCCGCCGAGCGGGTAGAAGGGCACGTACGCGATGCGGAGCGCGGCGAGCTCGTCGATGACGGCGTCGTCGTTTCGGTGCGTCAGGTTGTAGTGGTTCTGCACGCACACGATCTCCGTGAGCCTGCGTCCCTCCGCGATCTGCGCGGCCGTGACGTTGCTCAGGCCGATGTGTCGAATCAGCCCGCGTCGCTGAAGTTCGGCGAGCGCGGTCAGCGGCGCTTCGATGGAGCCCTCCGCCGGGCCATGGGCGCTGAACATCGCGCGAAGGTTCACGACGTCGAGCACGTCCAGGCCCAGGTTGCGGAGGTTGTCGTGAACCGCGCGCTCGATGTCGGTGGCGGAGAGGGCGGGCTCCCACGACCCCGACGGGCCGCGTACGGCACCGACCTTCGTGGCGATGACCAGGCCCTCGCGATACGGATGCAGCGCCTCGCGGATGAGCTCGTTCGTGACGTGGGGACCGTAGATGTCGCTGGTGTCGACGTGGTTGACGCCCTGGGCGATGGCCTCTCGCAGCACGGCGACGGCGGCCTTGCGATCCCTGGGGGGGCCGAAGACACCGGGGCCGGCGAGCTGCATGGCGCCGTAGCCGAGGCGACGAACGGTGTGAGCGCCGAGGCGGTAGCTGTCTGCGATGTGGAGGTCGGTCATGACGGGTCCTTTGAAGATGGGCTTCGTCACGGAACCTACGAAGGACCCGCTGCGCGACGGGCCACTATAATCTGCACGGGCTGAGCGGTAATCTGCACAGTCCATGGATGAACTCGCGGACCTCACAGCGTTCTTGACGGTCGCCCGTGAGGGCGGCTTTCGCAGCGCCGCCCGTGCGGCGGGCACGAGCGCGTCGCGCATGGGCGACGCGGTTCGTCGGCTGGAAGCCCGGCTCGGAGTCCGGCTGCTCCATCGCACCACCCGCAGCGTCACACCCACCGACGCAGGCGCGCGCCTGCTCGAGCGGATCACCCCGGCGTTCAGTGAGGTGCGCGCCGCGCTGGACGTGGTCAACGACTTCCGGGATCGCCCCGCGGGTCGTCTGAGGCTCAACGTGCCGACCGCCGCCGCACGGCTCGTCCTCCCTCACATCGTGCCGCCCTTCCTCGCGAAGTACCCCGACATCTGCCTCGAAGTGACCGCGGAGGAGCGCAGCGTCGACGTGGTCGCCGAAGGCTTCGACGCCGGCATCCGCTACGAAGAGTGGCTCGAAAAGGACATGGTGGCGGTTCCCATCGGTCCGCGCGTCCAGCGCTTCGCGACGGCCGCGTCACCCGCATACCTTTCTCGCCGCGGTCGTCCCACGCATCCGCGTGAGCTGCTCGAACATGATTGCTTGCGCTGGCGCTCCACGAACGGGCCGCTGCACCCGTGGGAATTCGAACGCGACGGAGTGACGACCAAGGTCGAGCCGAAGGGCCCGCTGATCGTCGGTTTCGGTGGAACCATGGAGCTTGCCGTGGATGCCGCCGTGGCGGGGAGCGGGATCGTCTATCTGTTCGAGGATTGGCTACGTCCCTTCATCGACCGGGGAGCGCTGGTTCCCGTGCTCCAACCCTGGTGGATGAGCTTCTCCGGGCCCTTTCTCTACTACCCCAGTCGTCAGCACCTGCCGACGCCGCTGCGTGCCTTCGTGGACTTCGTGAAGTCGATGCAGTCGCAAGCTCGCCGACGTGACAAACGCTGAACTCCGGCGCGCTCGGCGTGAAGCGCCCCTCTCCCTGGCTGACCCGCATCAAGGCTGGCGAGCGGGCAGGACGCAGGGCATGCAGGCAGCGGGCGGGCAGGGTGGCCGGCCCCGGACAAGTGGGCATTTTTCCAGTGGGAAACCCCAGGGAGTCACCATAGGGACCGGTCTCCCCCATCCACGGAGCTCCACGGAACATGAGTCAGGCAGTCCCTCCCGGCCCGGAAGTCCTCTTCACGGGGAGCAGTCAGATGCACGCGCTCGTGCGTGCGCACGACTGGGCTTCGACCCCGGTGGGCCCCGTGGCTTCCTGGCCGACGAGCCTCAAGGTGCTCGTGAAGACGCTGCTCGGTTCGCGCTACCCCATGATCCTCACGTGGGGCCCGGAGCTCAGCCAGTTCTACAACGACGCCTATTCGGCGGTGATTGGCGACAAGCACCCGGGCGCGCTGGGCACGGACATCCGGGGCACGCTGGCGGAGGCGTGGGACGCGCTGGGGCCGCTGGTCATGGAGGCGATGACCACCGGCGTCGCCAGCTGGGTGCCGGCGCTCATGCTGCTGCTGGAGCGCAGCGGCTACCGGGAGGAGTCCTACTTCGACGTCAGCCACGCGCCCGCCTTCGACGACGCGGGCGCCATTGGCGGCATGCTGGCGGTGTGCGCGGAGGTGACGCAGCAGGTGCTGAGCAGCCGGCGCATGCGGCTCTTGCGCGACCTGTCCGCCCGGGCGTCGGATACGCGCAGCGTGGCGAAGACGTGCGCGGACCTGATGTCCGCCATGGCCGGGCACCCGCTGGACGTGCCCTTCGCGCTGCTCTACCTGCGCTCCGCGGACGGCCGGTCGCTGACGTTGAGCGGGGCCGCGGGCCTGGAGCGGGGGGGCCCCCTGAGCCCCGAAACCCTCGCGTTGGAGCCGGATGCCCCGGAGGCGGCCTCCTTCCTGCGCGCCCTGGCGGGGGAGCGCGTGCGCCGGGACGGCCTGGAGTCGCGGCTGTCGCTGAAGGGCGGGCCCTTCGGGGACGCGGTGGGTTCGCTGCTCCTCCAGTCGCTCGCGGGGGCGGGCACCGCCGCGCCCCTGGGCGTGCTCGTCACGGGGCTGTCACCCAACCGCGCCTTCGATGAAGGCCATGCGTCGTTCTGCGAGCTGATGGCCTCCCAGGTGGCGGTGGCGCTGCGCAACGCCCGGGCCTACGAGGAGGAGCGGCGGCGCTCCGAACAACTGGCGGAGCTGGACCGGGCGAAGACGGCCTTCTTCCACAACATCTCCCACGAGTTCCGCACGCCGCTCACGCTGATGCTGGGGCCGCTGGAGGACGTGCTCGCGCGGGGACCCGTGACGGAGGCCGCCCGGCAGGACCTGGAGGTGGTGCACCGCAACGCGGGCCGTCTGCTGCGGCTGGTGAACACGCTGCTGGACTTCAGCCGGCTGGAGGCGGGGCGCATCGATTCGTGCTTCGAGCCCACGGACCTGGCCGCGCTCACGCAGGACCTGGCCAGCCACTTCCGCTCCGCCGTGGAGCGCACGGGGCTGGCCTTCGTCGTGGACTGCCCGCCCCTGCCGGAGCCCGTCTACGTGGACCGGCAGATGTGGGAGAAGGTTGTCTTCAACCTGCTCTCCAACGCGCTCAAGTTCACCTTCACGGGCTCGCTCACCGTGCGGCTGACGGCCACCGACGACGCCGTCCTCCTGCGCGTCACCGACACCGGCACCGGCATCCCGGCCCAGGAGCTGCCCCACCTCTTCGAGCGCTTCCACCGCGTGCACAACGCGCGGGGGCGCACCCACGAGGGCACCGGCATCGGGCTGGCGCTGGTGAGCGAGCTGGTGGCGCAGCACGGCGGCGACGTGCGGGTGGACAGCGTGGTGGACGAGGGCAGCACCTTCACCGTCCGCATCCCCCGGGGAAGCGTCCACCTGCCCGCCGAGCGCATCCTCGCCCCACGCGAGCACGCGTCCACCGCCACGGGCGCGCGCCCCTACCTCCAGGAGTCCGAGCGCTGGTCGGACCCCGAAGCCGCGCCCGCGTCCGTCCTCCCGTCGCCCGGGGCGCAGGGGCTGTCGGGGCCGCCGCCAGAAGCCCAGCGGCCCCGCGTGCTGGTGGCGGACGACAACGCGGACATGCGCGAGTACGCGCAGCGCGTGCTGTCGCCCTCCTTCGACGTGACGCTGGTGGCGGACGGACAGGCGGCGCTGGAGGCCGCGCACGCGAGCGTCCCGGACCTGGTGCTGACGGACGTGATGATGCCCAGGCTGGGCGGCTTCGGCCTGCTGCGCGCGCTGCGGGAGGTGCCCGCCACGCGCGCCGTCCCGGTGGTGATGCTGTCCGCGCGCGCTGGCGAGGAGGCGGCGGTGGAGGGGCTGGAGGCGGGCGCGGATGACTACCTGGTGAAGCCCTTCAGCGCCCGGGAGCTGGTGGCGCGGGTGCGCTCCATGCTGGAGCTGGCGCGCATGCGCCGTGAAGCCGTGCGCCAGGAACTGCTCGCCGCGTCGCTGCGCGAGAGCCTCCAGGCCCGCGACGACTTCCTGGCGGTGGCGAGCCACGAGCTGAAGACGCCGCTGGCCGCCTTCCGGCTCCACCTGGAGCGGCTGGAGCGCAGCCTGGGCGAGGAGGCGCTGGGCCGGGCGAGGAGCCCGCTGGAGTCCGCGGGCCGGCAGGTGCAGCGGCTGCACGCGCTGATGGAGACGCTGCTGGACGTGTCCCAGCTCACCACGGGCCGGCTGGCGCTGGACCTGATCGACGTGGACCTCACCTCCGTGGTGGGCGACGCCGTGGCGCGGCTGCGCGACGAGGTGGAGCGGCTGGGCGTCACGGTGACGCTGGAGGCGGGGACGCCGCTCGTCGGCCGGTATGATCGACTGCGCATCGAACAGGTGATGACGAACCTGCTGTCGAACGCGGCCAGGTATGGCCAGGGCCGGCCCATCGCGGTGCGCGTGGCCTCTGAAGATGGCACCGCGCGCGTCATCGTGCGCGACGAGGGCATTGGCATCAGCCCGGAGGACCGCGCGCGCATCTTTGAGCGCTTCGAGCGCGCGGTGCCCGCCCGCAACTACGGGGGCCTGGGCCTGGGCCTCTGGATTGCCCGCCAGGTGGTGGAGGCGCACGGCGGCCGCATCTCCGTGGACAGCGCCCCGGGCGCGGGGTCCACCTTCATGGTGGAGCTGCCCCTGCGGGGACTCCCGGCGGCGTGACGAAGAAAGGGGGACCCGGGCGCACGGCCCAGGCCCCCCTACAGGGACTTCACGTCAGGGTGCGTGACTCACTGCCCGACGGTGAACACCAGGTCGTCGCGGTCGTTGTACTCGTTGGACACGCACGGCCCGGAGGGGCTGCCGCTGCCGTAGCGGAACTGCGCGCGCACGGCCTGGTTGGCGCCCGAGGGCAGCGTGTACGTGGCGGACAGCGTCTGGGCGCCCGCGGCCGTCGGGGTGATGGTGGTGATGAGCGTCCAGACCGGCGTCGTCGCGCTGGCGTTGGCCGTGTAGTACAGGTCCAGGCGGTCCGACGACGGGCTGGCGTAGGCCCACACCGTGGCCTCCACCTTCACCTGCTTGCCGGGGGCGAAGTTGCTGCCGTCCACGGTGGACACCTTGAGCGCGTCGTTGGACTCGTCGCTGTGGAAGGTGCCGCTGCTGCCGTCGACGCAGGTGCCCCTGAGCGTGTTGGGCGCGCTCGTCTCCGCCGGGCTCATGGCCCCGCGGCCCTTGAACGCCGTGCCGCTGTCGCAGGTGGCGGCCACCGCGCTGCAACGCAGCGTCCTGTAGGTGGCGTCATACGTGCCGGACGTGGACACGTTGGACACCGTCGCCGTGGTCGTGCTCGTGGTGGTGGCGTTGCCCGCGCTGTCGGACGCCTTCGCCGCGAAGGTGTGGCTGCCGTTGGCCACCGTGCGGCTGTCCCACGCGAAGGTGTAGGGGGACGTGAAGTCCGTGCCCCGGATGGTGCCGTCCACGAAGAACTCCACCTTGTTGACGCCCACGTTGTCGCTGGCCGTCGCGGCCAGGGTCACCGTGCCCGTCACCGTGCCGCCGTTCGTCGGCGTGGTGAGCGACACCGTGGGGGCCTGGGTGTCCGTGGGCAGGCCGGGGATGGTGCCCTTGCCCAGCTCCGCCAGGTACGCGGCCGCGATGCGCGCGAACTTCAGCGCGTTGTTCGCGTTGTTGCCGCTCTGCCCGTCCGTGCTGTTGGCCAGCGTGTCGTTGGCCGTGTGGATGTACGGGTTGTCCTGGCTCATCGTCGCTTCGAACGGGATGGACGCCGGGTAGCCCGCGCTGGTCCACGACGCGTGGTCCGAGCAGCCGTAGCCGCACGTGATGTTGGAGCGCGAATAGCCCGTGTACGTGTCGATGAGGTTGCCCAGGAACGCGTTCTGCGCCGCGTTGGTGTTGTCGGTGACGATCGTCACCTCCACCGTGGAGCCGCGGTAGTTGGTCATGTCCAGCTGGAGCACGCCCACCACGTTGGTGTTCGCCGCCTTGTGCGCCTGCGCGATGGCCTGCGAGCCCAGCAGGCCCACCTCCTCCGCCGCGTACGCCATGAACTTCACCGTGCGCGCCGGCTTGTAGCCCTTGGCCATCGCGACGCGGAACACCTCGGAGAGGGTGGCCACGCCGGAGGCGTCGTCATCCGCGCCCGGCGCCGTCGCGGTGGGGCGGCTGGAGGAGCCCACGTTGAGGTTGATGGAGTCCAGGTGGCCGCCAATCACCACCACCTCGTTGGGCAGCAGGGTGCCCGTGACGGTGGCGATGACGGAGGGCTGATCCCAGGTGGCGTGCGTGTACAGCTGCACGTTCACGTCGCTGCGGCCCGCCGCGTAGGACAGCCACGTGTCCCGCAGCCAGTTGGACGCCTGCACGGAGCTGGCCGAGCCCTTGTAGTAGCGGTTCGTGTAGCTGGACAGCTGCGTGATGGTGCTGCGCAGGCTGGACTCCTGGAGGCCGGAGTACAGCGAGCTGACCACCGCCGCGTTGTCCAGCGTGTAGCTCACCAGCGACGGGTTGATGGCCGGCTGCACGGGCGCCAGCACCGCCAGCGCCGCCTCCTGCGTGTCGTGCGTGAGGAAGCCCGCGCACCGGTGGTACTTGTCGTGCATCAGCTTGGACACGTCCCCCAGCTGCGACTCGCGCAGCTTGAGCACGCTCACGCCGTTCGCCTCGCGCACCAGCGTGGGCACGGCCTCACCCGACGCGCGGAACGACGTGCGCAGGGCGTCCAGCGCCTCCGAGCCCACGGAGATGTAGACCTCCTTCTCGCGCGCCTCCTGGGCGGAGGCGGTGGCGCAGCACAGCGACAAAACGACGGGGGCCAGCTTCTTCAAACGCATGTTCCGCTCCGATTGCAGGCGAGGCACGCCCTGCGTGAACGCCACCCGTGCCCGCTGCTCAGGGGGAACCGAGGTGAGAAATGGCACGGTGAAAGACCGCCCACGTCCGTCCCGGACGGCAGCGTCCTGGACCCCGTGGGTTGGGAGCGCATCCTGGGGAAATCAAGACGTGGCCGTCAAGGCGGACAGCAGCGTGAAACAGGATGAGACAGGCAAAGCCGCAGTCGCTGAGCGGTGGCGCCACGCGGCGCCATGGCCATGACGCACCCGGGCCATGCGCGGGCGCGCGCGGAAACATTTCGCGGTGTCTTGGAACAGGCGGGGACGGAAAGGGGGTAGGCGCCGCGCGTCAGGTCTGGAGGTTCAACGCCAGCGAACGACCGGCTTCGAAGCGGGGCTCGGACTTGAGCTTCTCCAGCACGCGCTCGGTGGCGATGAGCGTCACCTGGGGCAGCATCCCCGGTTCGCTCATCCACTTCACCGCGCCCAGCAGGTGATGTGCCTTGATGAACTCCAGCACGGCGCCGTGGAAGGCCTTGCCTTCCTCCTGCCAGGCCCGGGCCAGCACGTCCCTGCCGCGCCGCTCGGGGGCGCGACGTGCCGATGACCGCTCTTCGCGGGGCATGACGATGATTTCGATGAACATCGCGTCACCCTCCTGAAGGCAAGAACAACGAAGCGGCGCGCACTATCGCATGAACCTGTGTCCGCCCGCCGCCAGGTGCCCACCCTTTTGCGGAAGGTCCTTTCCGCTTCCGGGACTTACCGGGCGCCCCCACCTTGACATGCGCGAATTGCAGGTTTGATGGGTGGGTGTCTGCCGATTGTTGGACACGCAGAAAGTGGGAAACACCCAGAAGGAGGCTGTCCACGGAGCCGCACCGGGGCCGTTTGTTCGAGCACGTCCACCTCCCGCTCCGGGACCTTGAAGCAAGCAAGCGCTTCGAGAAGGCGGTGCTGGAGGTGGCGGGTGTCGCGTCGGGCGGGAGTGACGCCAGGGGCCCCCGGGATGATCCGGGAGCCCCTGGCGCGCGAGGCGACTTCGCGCGTGGCGCGACTACCGCGCCGTCACGGTGCGACCCTGGACCTGCTTCGTGGCCGGGCCCGTGGGGGACGCGGCCACCGCGGACACGACGCTGAAGGCCAGGTCGTCACGGTCGTTGAACGAGCCCGTGACGCAGGTGCTGGAGGCGGAGCCGCCGAAGCGGAACTGCGCGCGCACCGCGTGCTGGCCGGTGGTGGCGCCCACCGTCACCGGGATGGAGAACGTCTTGAGCCCCACCGCGGTGCAGGCCTGGGCGGTGGTGACGGTCGTCCATGAGGGCGTGGTGGTGTTCGTCGTGTAGTACAGGTCCAACTGGTCCGTGGTGCCGTAGCACCACACCGTCACGTCCACCGTGAGCTGCTTGCCCGGGGTGATGAGGCCCTGGTCCACCGTCTTGAGCGACACCCGGTCGATGCTCTCATCCGTGTGGTAGCCGCCGGAGTTGCCGTCCGCGCACGTCGCGCCCAGCGTGTTGGGCCGGTTGGGCTCCGCGCCGGTGGCCATGGAACCGCGCCCGTTGACGAGCGTGGGGCCGGTGTCACAGCCGCACACCGAGCCGCAGGCGGGCACGCGGATGTTGGCGTTGTAGGTGGCGACCACGGGGGTGCAGACGTTGGTGGTGGTGAAGCTGGAGGCGGCGCTGTACGCGCTCGCGCCGCAGTTGTCCGTGGCGCGCGCGCGCCAGTAGTACGTCGTGAGGTTGGACAGGCCGGGCGTCACGTTCCATGCGCTGGAGCCCAGGCCGGTGGTGCTGCGCACCACGTTGGTGAACGCGCTGTCCGTCGCCACCTGGACGTCGTAGGCCGAAGCGCTCGCCACGTCCGTCCAGTCCAGCGCGGGGGCCAGGGCGACGCCGGTGGCGCCGCTGGCGGGCGACGTCAGCGTGGGCGCCGCCAGGTTGACGCAGCCGCGCGTGGTGAAGCTGCGCGCCGCGGACCAGCCGCTGGTGCCGCCGCACGAGTTGAGCGCGCGCACGCGCCAGTAGTAGGCGGTGGTGGCCGACAGGCCGGGGGACACCGTCCAGGTGCTGGTGACCAGCGAGTTGGCGCTGCGCACCACGTTGGTGAACGCGCTGTCCGTCGCCACCTGCACCTCGTAGCCGGCCACGCCCGTCACGTCCGCCCAGTCCAGCACCGTGAGCAGCTCCACGCCGGTGGCGCCGGAGGCGGGGGTGGACAGCGCGGGCGCGCCGGGCGCGGCGCAGGACGGCGTGGTGCAGGTGCAGGTGCTCGCCTGGCCGAAGCACGCGTTGCTGCTCGCGGGCACGACCGAGTAGCAGTACTGCCGCCCGTTGGCGACCTCCGGGTCCGTGTAGCTGGTGCCGGTGACGGTGGCCACGCGCGCCTTGCCGAAGTCACAGCCCGCGAAGCCCTCCGTCTTCATCACCCAGTACTGGTTGGCGCCCGCCGAAGCGGTCCACGACAGGCCCACCTGGCCGTCGCCCGGGGTGGCCGTGGTGACGGGCGCGGCGGTGGGGCCGGCCGCGCAGCCGCCGTTGGTGGGGGCGGGCGTGGAGCAGGCGATGTTGTGGCGGTTGTAGGCCGCGTAGATGGCCGTCATGTGCGGGGTGCCGTCCGCCAGGTTGCCGTTGTCGTCGTCCGCCGCCAGCCACTGCATGTAGCCGTTGGTGGCGCCGCAGCCGTCGGACGTGCCGGCGGAGCAGTTGCAGGCGTGCCAGGTGCCCACGTTGCCGGAGCCCTGGTAGAACAGCTTGTTGCCCAGCAGGAACGCGTCGTTGGAGGTGTAGTTGAAGGGCGCCGCGGTGAGGTCGCGCGTCACCAGGTCCCAGGCCGCCTGACGCACGGGGGAAGCCGCGCAGTGCACCTGCTTGCTGCACGGGCCGCTGCCGGAGGAGCACATCTGGCAGGTGAAGTTCTGCGGCGTGGCGGGGATGTTCGGCGCGCTCGCCGCCCAGTCCGCGTCCCGCACGCCGGAGCAGCGCAGGTTGCACCAGGACTTGCCGGCCACCTGCGCCTCCTGCTGGTTGTAGCCGGAGCCGTCCGGCGTCAGGCCGCAGCCGGTGTTCGTCGTCTGGAAGAAGCCGTAGCCCACGCAGGAGGTCTGCAGGCGCAGGATGGCGGCGATGTCCGCGTAGCCCTCGCTGGAGTTGGACAGCGAGCCGTTGGCGTCGAAGTCGTCCATGCCGTGGCCCCACTCGTGGTCGAACACGGCGCCAATCTCACCCGTGTTCCGGCACCCGCCGCCGCTGCGGTAGAAGTTCACCGAGCTGCCGTTCCAGAACGCGTTGCAGGTGCTGTTGATGTTCACGTTGGAGAGCAGCTGGCTCTGCAGCCAGGTGTTGGTGGGCAGCCAGCCGCGGGCCACCTCGGTGATCTTGTTCAGCTCGTAGAAGCTGGAGCGCGCCGCCGCCGTATTGCCCGCGGAGGTGCCCGCGGGCACCGTGCAGTCGTGGTCGTTGTTCACGCCGCCCAGGTTGATGCTGCCCGTGGCGGAGCTCACGTTGATGGCGCCGCAGTTGTCGGCGATCCGCACGTACTTGCCCGCGAGCGTCGTGGTGACGTTGCCGGCGCTGTAGTTGTAGATGCCCGCGCCGTCGGTGAAGTTGTTGGGCGCCGCGAAGCCGGTGTTGGCCCACGGCATGGGGGAGTCCGGCTGCATCGTGCCGCACGTCGCGTTGGACGCGCACGTGCCCACGTTGGTGGACGGGTACACGCCGCCCTTCAGCTGCGCGTCCAGGTAGTGGTTGTCGTCCTCCACGGCGAGCACCTCGCCGGAGTTCGCGTCCACCGTCACCTTCCATCGCTCGTTCTCACCGGGGTTGGAGAAGCCGTAGCTCCACACCAGCGCGTGGCCGTAGCCCTGGCCGAACGCCGCCCCCGTGCGCGCGAACGGCGTCACTTCCAGCGTGGGCTGCTGCCAGAGGCTCGTGGGCGTCAGCGACTGGCCCAGGAACGTGGCTCCCGCGCCCAGCGCCTGCGACGCCCCCAGCGTGGGCTTCACGTCGATGGCCACGTTGGCCCACGACTCCGTGCCCAGCAGCACCAGGTTGCCGTGGCTGATGGTGGCCGCGATGCGGCCGTGGCGCACCGGCACGCCCCGCACCACCTGCGGGATGTGCACCTGCCACAGCGAGTCCGTCACCGCCGTCACCCGGGGGGCGCCCAGCTGCATCAGGTCCACGCCGAGCGCGTCCTGGTTGTCCGCGATGAACTTGAAGACGAGCTCGCCGACCACCGCCTCGTCCACGCTCCCCACCGAGCGGCCCAGCCCCTGGCGCACGTCGTTGAGCGTGACGGCGTTGCGGAAGCCGTCACCGGGGATGAGCGGGAAGCTGCCCTGGATGCCCGTGGCCGTGCCGGACAGCGGATCCACGTACACCTGCACGTTGCCGCCGCTGCGGGCCAGGAACCCCGCCCACCTGTCCGCGCTCACGCGCGGCATCAGCGTGCGCGCCTTCTCCAACGGCACGTTCTGGATGGGCAGGTACAGGTCCGGCTTGAAGAACGCCTTCTTCGCCACCGCGCCCTGCTGCGCGGGTTGAGGGGGTTGGACCGCGTACGTCGTGGATGAGACCAGGAGGGCCAGACAACAGACTGCGGACCGCAGGGGGCGCATGCACGTCTCCTCGGATGATGCCGTCGGACGGGACCAACGGGCTCCGGGGCGGAGCGCTGTCTGCTCTAGTGCAGATGCGGTTTGAGAATGAATTGCGGCTATTCCTGAGTAGGAGAGAATTTCGAAATACCGCCGGATTCCAGCGGCTTGTGATGTTCAGTGGTGAAAATTTCACTGACAGAGCGTTCTGTTCCGCTCGCAGTATTCCACCGGGGTCCTGCTCAGGGCTGGGGCCAGAGGCGGACGCGGTCGTCCTGGATGAGCTTCCCGTTCGTGGCGTCGGTGCTGCCGCTGGCCATGAAGCGGCGGGGCGGCTCGCGCGTGGCGAGCACGGCGGCTTCCAGCCACAGCAGGAGCAGCAGCGCCAGGGCCACCACGGGCGCCCCCCGGGCCACGGCCGCGCGGCGCTCCGCCAGCACCTTCAGCGGCAGCACCAGCAGGGGCAGCAGCGCGGGGAAGACGACGAGCAGCCCGCGCGCGTAGCCGAAGAAGGCGAGGGTGACGAGCACCCGGTGCAGCACCACCAGCGACAGCAGCCGGAACGGCGCGAACGCCGGCCGCAGGGACAGGAGCATTCCGGCGAGCAGCAGCGCGGTGAGCGGCCACTTGAGGCGCGCGTCGTCGGGAACGAACACGTCCACCGGGGCGCGGGCGCCCACCAGTCCCCCGGGCACGTCCGACACGCCGACGCCCAGGCGCAGGCCGTCCAGCCACAGGTCCAGCTTGGTCCACGCGAGCCGGGCCGCGTCGCCGGGCGCGGCCACCATCCACCGCAGCCCCTCCGCGTAGCCGTGCAGCAGCAGGCGGCGGTGTTCGGGGCGCGAGGGCTCCAACTGGCCGTTGGAGCCGCCCTGGTTGATGAGCGCCGGGGTGAAGCCGCCGGTGGCGCCCGCGTGGTTCGCCATCGCGAAGTTGAGCGGCCCGTACACGGTGACGGGCACCCACTCCGGCAGGGGCTCCAGGTGGGGGGCTTGTGCGTTCAACGTCCGCATCGTGTCCAGGTTGCGCACCGCGCCCGGCACCAGCACCAGCAGGGACACGCCCACCGCCGCGCCCCAGCGCCACAGCCAGGGCCGCGGGGGCCGCTCCCGCTCGCGCGCCGTCCACGCATACACGAGGAGGAAGGGCCACAGGCCCAGGTGTTCGGCGCGGGTGAGGGTGCCCAGGCCCATCACCGCGCCAAGCGCGACGGCGGCGGGCCATGAGAGGGATTCGCCCCCCTTGAGCACCAGCGCGCAGGTGAAACACAGCCACAGGGCCGACAATGTTTCATTGCTGTACGTGGTGGACAGCACCAGCCACCCGAAGCTCGTGGCGTACAGCCCCGCGGCGACCGCGCTCCACGCGGGGCCCAGCAGCCGCCGCCACCAGCCCAGGCACAGGGCCACGGTGGCCGCGCCCACGCAGGCGAGCGCCAGCTTGTACGGCAGCGCGCTGCCCCTGGGCTCGCCCAGCAGGTGGTAGAGGCCGCCGAGCAGGGCGGGGAACAGGGGCGGGTGGTAGGGCAGGGCGGTCGCGGCGTCCCGGCCGCGCGCCAGGTCCACCGCGGCGGTGTGGAAGAAGCGCGCGTCGCCCGCGAAGAAGATGGAGAAGGGCCAGTCCCGGTCCGGCGCCCCCCAGAGGTACAGCCCGCGCAGCAGCAGGCTCGCGGCGAAGGCGGCCCCAAGGCTCCAGGCCCCCGGGTGACGCCGGACGGCTTCGCGCAGGGAAGGCAGGCCCATGGGCTCCTCCGGAGGGGAAAGGCGCCGCACTCTACATTGGGCCGCGCGCCCGGGCCGGGGGCTGGGGTAGAGACGGGGTGCGTCAAACCGGGAGGACGAGCCATGAGTCGCGTGCTGGACGAGCTGTTGGGGCTCCTCAAGCTGGAGCCCATCGAGGAGAACCTGTTCCGGGGCGCCAGCCAGGACCTGGGCTTCCGCCAGCTCTTCGGCGGGCAGGTGCTGGGGCAGGCGGTGTCGGCGGCCAGCCAGACGGTGGAGCCCGCGCGCACGGTGCACTCGCTGCACGGCTACTTCCTGCGCCCCGGGGACGCGGGGCTGCCCGTCGTCTACACGGTGGACCGGGTGCGCGACGGCGGCAGCTTCACCACCCGCCGCGTCGTGGCCATCCAGAAGGGCCAGCCCATCTTCACGTTGATGGCGTCCTTCCAGGCGGACGAACCGGGTTTCACGCACCAGGCCACCATGCCGGACGTGCCGCCTCCGGAGTCGCTGCCCACGGACCTGGAGCTGCTGGGGCGCCACTCGGCGCGGATGTCGGAGCGCCACCGCGAGAAGTTCCTGTCCGCGAGGCCCATCGAGATGCGCCCGGTGACGTACGTGGACCCCTTCGAGCCGACGCGCGCGGAGCCGGTGAAGCACGTCTGGTTCCGCGCCGACGGCGACCTGCCCGACGAGGCCCAGGTGCACCGCTGCGTGCTCGCGTACGCCAGCGACTTCAACCTGCTGGGCACCGCGCTCCAGCCGCACGCGGTGAGCTTCCTCCAGCCGGGCCTCCAGATGGCCAGCCTGGACCACGCGCTCTGGTTCCACGGCGACCTGAAGGTCAACGACTGGCTGCTGTACTCGCTGGAGAGCCCCTGGTCGGGCAACGCCCGGGGGCTCGCGCGCGGCCACGTCTTCACCCGCGACGGGCGGCTCGTGGCCTCCGTGGCGCAGGAGGGGCTCCTGCGTCAGCGTCCGGACGGGCGCTGAGGGCGGGGCTCAGAACCGGAGGCCCCGGTCCTGCAGGCGGTCGAAGTCGATGCCGCCTCCGCCACCGTCCCCGTCCCCGTCCGTCGTGGGGTCGATGAGGATGCCCAGCGTCACCACCGACGCGAGCACCGCGACGCCGATGGCGCCCGTGAGCAGCAGCGTCCGGCCCAGGCTGAACTCGCGCAGCCGGCCGTGCTCCACCCGCGCCATGGGCACCACGAGCGGCGCGGCGTCCGGCTTGAGGGGCACGCCCTGGAAGCGGGTGGCGTCCACGCCCACCTGGATGAAGCGCTGCTCCTCCGTCTGGAAGCGCGCCCCCTCCGGCTCCGTCGCGGGGCCCACCAGCGCCAGCGGCGTGTCGGCGGTGAACGCGTGCGTCTCTCCGTCCACGTCCCTCACCAGGCGCCGGCGCTCGTTGGGGCGGTTGAGCATCACGTCCCCCAGCTCCCGCAGCAGCGCGGCGTTGTCGTCCTTGAAGCCATCCAGCCGCGCCAGCTCCGACTTCGGAATGGCATGGGTCGTCGTACACGCCGACGACATCAGGGACACGGCGAACAGCGCGGCGAACGAACGCATGGAGACGGCTCCTCCGGGGTGGGCCGCAAAGCCTATCCCGGTGCGTGCCCCGGCGCCTACCGGGGCACGCGGCCGGTGTCTCACTTCAACTGGTAGTTGGCGTTCAGCACGTCTTCCTTCGTGCGGCCCATCACCCAGCCGTCGTGGTAGACGACGCCCACCGGCGCCACGGTGTCGTTCCGGTACAGGCCGATCTTCAGGTAGTTGAGCTGGCCGCTGTACTGCGTCGCGATGTAGCGCTTGGGCAGCACCAGGGCGCCGTCGTAGTACAGCTCCACGAACCCCACGCTGGCGTTGGGCGACCACTTCACGTGGAAGACGAAGTCGTGCCACGCGTTGCGCACCAGCGGCGTCTTCCAGACGATGACGCCCGGGCTGCCGCCGATGTTGAGCCGCATCTCCTCCCCGTACACGTAGAACTCCACCGGGGGCGAGCCGCAGCAGCCGTCGTGGTGCCACTGGGTGAAGAGCTGCCACGTCCGGACGCTGGGGAAGTCCGACGGGAAGCGCGTGCTCCAGCGGTACCAGTACTCGGAGCCCGCCGCCTCCTTCGTCTGCTTGAAGATTTCGTTGCGGTTGCCGCTGGAGTTGATGGGGTCATCGCCCTGCCTCACGGTGGCCTTGAGGGCGAAGCCGCCTTCGCGCACCGGCGAGGGAATCACCTGCAGCCGGTCCGAGCTGACCATCTGCGTGCCGTCCCACTGGCTGCGGTCGCCGGACTCGAAGTCGCCCCGCCACACGATGCCGCCGGGCGCGGGTGACGTCACGCTGCCCGCGCAGGGGCGCGCCTCCGCGATGCTGGCCCAGTCGTTGACGGTGTTGCCCTGCACGTAGATGCGCACCCGGCGCGTGTTCACCGCGGTGAACTTGTACGTCTCCGCCGCCGTCGTCGTGCCGGAGCTCCTGCCGCTGTACACCTGGGTGTACGTCATGCCGTCCGGCGACACCGACACGCTGAACGTGTTGGCGCGCGTGTTGCCCTGGTGCCAGGCGACGGAGATGCCCCCCAGCCCCTTCGTGGAGCCCAGGTCGTAGTCAATCCACTGGCCCTTGCCCAGGCTGCTCCAGCGCGTGTCCAGCCTGTCGTCCAGGGAGTTGGTCGCGATGCTGCCCGCGCCGTCGTCGCCACTGGCCAACACGCTGCTGGGCGTCAACTGGGTGCAGCCGCTGGTGGTGAGGTCCTCGTCGGCGGCCGCCAGCGAAGGCGGCGGGTCATCCAGCGGGGCGTCCTCCGGCGCGCCACAACCAACGGCGCCCAGGACGAACAACGTTTCAACCAGGAGGAGGGTTTTCTTCAAGGAATGGCCCAGGGGGAAAGGACAGGCAGTGGGGAGGCCGCGCTCCCGGAATGCAAGACGGGGACGCGGCCAGGGGATGTCTGGCTTTACGGCGGGCAGTCCCCCTCCGCGCTCCGGCAACCATGAGACATGGCCCGGGCGTTGGAAGGGAAAAGACGGTGTGTCGTGTGTTCGTGCTCCATCCGGCAGCAGGGGAAGGCTGCCGTACTCCAAGGTGATGATTGGAATAGCGAAGTTCTATTTCGAACACAAGTCGAGCCACGCACGCCTGCATGCCCAGCAGGTACGAAAAGGAAAGACAGACATCTGTTTCAGACGGCCCGGTTGGAATCGTTCAACCCCCTGCGAGTGCCGATACGGCGCGTCGCGTGGGAGGCGCACCGGCGGCGTGCGGCTGCGTCCCGGGGGGACGCGCTGTGGTGCGGTGTGGGGCACGGCACGCACGCACCGGCCAGGGCATTTGCGACCCCTGTCCACTGGCGCCGTGTCTCGCGGGCCACCCCTTTGCCGCCGACTTGCGATGACGGGAGAATCAGGCAGAACGCCCCTGGAATGCTTGTGGATGACAACGAAGCCCGCCACACCGCGGACGTGAGGCCGGTCGAGTGACGCACCCCATGACGCGCCCCGAGTCCGCGCAGGTCCCCCGGAGCGAGCGCAAGCCGCTGTACGTGAAGGTCGTGACCCAGCCGGCGCTGCATGGCTGCTGGTCCGTGAACATCAGCGAGACGGGCATCGGGCTCATCGCCACGCCGCGCCGCCCGTCGGAGGGGCCGCACGAGAACGAGCCGGTGGAGCTGTCCTTCTCGCTGCCGGACACGGGCGCGTACGTGCGGGTGCGCGGCACGGTGCGCTGGCGCCATGACACCGCGGGCAGCGCGGGCACCGTCGCCGCGCTGGGGGTGAGCTTCGGCGCGTTCGACGCGGCGGACGGCGTGAAGCTGGCCCGCTACCTGTCCACGTCGCACCTCCAGGTGGTGGCCGCCTACGCCAGCGACGATGAGTCACGCGCGGTGCGCCAGGCCCTGGACGGGGTGGCCACGCCGCACTTCGCGGTCCACGCGGAGGACGTGCACGCGCTCTTGTCCCGCGGGGACATGGCCGCGCTGCTGGTGTGTGGCCAGGACGAGGCGCAGGCGCTGGCGCTGGTGGAGTCCCTGGGCGCGCTCCGGGCGGAGGTGGACCCGACGGGCGCGGGGCCGCCCAGCGACCTGGCCTCGCGCATCGTCTACTGCGCCCCCGCCGCGCCGGAGCGGCTGGTGGCGCTCTTCAACAGCGGGCGCATCTACCGGGCGCTGGGCGCGTGGCCGGACCCGGAGGACCTGCGCCAGGCGGTGCTCCAGGCGGGGCGCGAGCACGGCTTCCGCACCGAACAGTGGCGCATGGCGCTGGAGCTGGAGCGCAACCTGCTGCGCGAGCGCGCGCTCGCGCACGCGCCGGTGGGGGGCCCGGGCCGCACCGCGGAGGACGTGGGCTTCAGGAGCCCCGCCATGCAGCGGGTGATGGAGATGGTGCGCCTGGTCGCGCCCCACCGCGTGGCGGTGCTGCTGCAGGGCGAGACGGGCACCGGCAAGGAGGTGCTGGCGCGCATCCTCCACCGGCTCAGCGGCCGGGGGGACCTGCCGCTCGTGGTGCAGGACTGCGGCGCGCTCACGGAGACGCTGCTGGAAAGCGAGCTGTTCGGCCACGTGAAGGGGGCCTTCACCGGCGCGGTGTCGGACCACCCGGGCCTGTTCGTGCTCGCCAACGGCGGCACCATCTTCCTGGACGAAATCGAGAACACCACGCCCAACCTCCAGGCGAAGCTGCTGCGCGTCCTGGAGACGGGGGACGTGCGGCCGGTGGGCGGCACCCAGGTGCGCCACGTGGACGTGCGCGTCGTGGCCGCCAGCAACCGGGACCTGGGCGAGGAGGTGCGCGGTGGCCGCTTCCGCGCGGACCTCTTCTACCGGCTCAACAGCTTCACCATCGACATCCCTCCCTTGCGCGAGCGCCCGGAGGACATCCCGGAGCTGGCGCGCGCGTTCGTGGAGCAGTTCAACCGCACCCTCAAGCGCTCCGCCACGGGCGTGGCCCCGGACGCGGACGAGGTGATGCACGGCTACGGGTGGCCCGGCAACGTGCGCGAGCTGCGCAACGTGGTGGAGCGCGCGGTGCTGCTGTCCAGGCCCGGGGAGATGCTCACCCGGCGCCTCTTGCCCCCCGCGCTCATCAACAGCGCCGTCCCCCGCGCGGACCCCGCCGGGGACGGCTCCCTGCGCGCCCGGCTCCACCAGGTGGAGCGCGAGCTCATCCGCGAGGCCCTGGAGCGCCACGGGGGCGTCCTGCGCCGCGCGGCGGTGGCGCTGGGCATGGACCCGGTGACGCTGGGCCGCAGGGCCCGGCGTCACGGGCTGTGGAACCCGGAGTGACGTCCCCCGGCGCCCCTCAGTGCGCCTGGATCCACTGGAGCATGGGCGTCCACACGCGCGCCCGCGCATCCCGGGCGAGGAACAGGTCGGCGTGCCCGTAGTCCAGGGCGCGCTCGGCCTCCGGCCGGGTGCGCACGGTGTGCATGGTGACGTCGGTGCTGCCCAGCAGGCGCACGGAGTACTCCCCGTAGTTGCCCACGCCGCCCGCCGCGCCCACGTACATCACCGGCACCTTCACGTCCTTCAGGTGGTCGTCATAGGGCACGTCCAGGCCGCACAGCTGCGCCTCCGTCTCCACCACCTCGTTGAGGCTCTGGTAGGGCACCGCGAGCTGGAGGTAGTCGAACAGGGTGGCCTCCGGCGTGAAGGCCGTCTTGAAGGGCAGGCCCGTGGCGTCCGGGGTGCTGGCCGCCAGGTGGTAGCCCGGCGTCAGCGGCTGGAGCGGCGCGAAGAGGGCTGCGGTGGCCCCGGCCGCGATGACGGCGAACTGCCGGTTGGTGGGCGTGGGCTGGGCCACGAGCACGGGCGCCGCGAGCGGGGAGGGGGCGTTGGGTGCGTCATCCGCCAACTGCCCGATGAGCCGCACCGGCGTCCCCGGCGCGGGCCCCAGCAGGCCCCCTTCCGTGCGGCCCTGGTTCCGGGCGGCCTGCAGCGCCTCATAGCGATCACACGCCCAGCCGCGCTGCTCCGCCGCCTCCGGCGCGAAGCGCAGCACCATGTCCATGGGGATGAAGCCATCCACCCGCCGCAGGCCGCGCGGGCGCTGGGACTCCGCGTCCAGGTACGCATACCCGATGGTCGCGCCCCGGCTCCAGCCGAGCAGGAACATCCGGTTGTTGCCGTTGCTGCTCCCGCCGCCGGACAGCTTGCGCACGGCGTCCGCCAGCGTCAGGCCGGTGCCCAGGTCCTTCACGTGGGTCTCCAGGTTCCAGTTCGCCATGAACCGGAAGTCCACCTCCGACTCCGGCACCCCCACCCAGCGCAGGTCCAGGCCCCACACGTCCACGTCGTGGCTGGCCAGGAACCCCGCCACGGACTGGTCCGAGGGCATGGTGCTCACCCGCGTGTTCGTCAGGAACGCGGGCACGAAGCCCCACAGGTCCCCGTGCACCATGAACACCGCCCGCGACGTGCGGGCTGGAATCCAGGGGATGGACTCGCGCACCACCCGGTGCAGGGTGACGACGTCGTACGCGCCCGCCCCCACGCGCACCTTCCACGTGTAGTGCGCCAGGCTGCCACCCAGCGGCTCGCGCTTCGCGACCAGCCCGGGCAGCCCCGCGGCCAGCAGCGACCGCGAAAGCGCCTGCGCCTGCACCGTCTGCTCCGTCTGCTCCCTCGTCACACCCTGGGTCGCGGCCCCCGCTTCCACGCGCATCCCCAGGAACAACACCACCACGCACAACAGGCTCAACGACCTACGCATACCGACCTCGACTCGCATGAGGGTCCCCCACGCAGAGAAGCGCCTGGGGCTGACATCTCCCCCGTGCCTCCGTTGCAGGCACCCCAGGAGCACCTTCCGCGCCAGGACTCAAACCATTGATTTTATTGATTCAGCCCCGCAGGGCATGATTCACCGCTGAAGGCCACCGGACGTGTTCCCCGGCGCGCTCCGAGTGAAAACCCGGCCCACGGGGCGTGCTTCATCTCTGAGACATGCGCACCACGGATGGCGCGGGACCTTTCTGGCGGTGCCCACACACCGGCCGGCCCGCCAGGGTATGTCCGTTCACTCAATCCAACACATACATGTGAAACAGGCAAGTCCTGAATGATAGGGGAAGACGGCGGGGTGATCGCGCGCGGGACGGGGACGGGGGACAACAGCCCTTCACACCCCGAGGCTCCACCGAGGAGGACCCATGCCCGCGTCCGTCTTTGTCGACAACATCTGGAACGATTTCGCGCACAGCTACGATGAGATGATCCCGCAGCTGCCGTGCTACCAGCGGCAGCTCGCGAAGATCGTCCGCGACACCCGGGAGCGGCCCTACGTCATCGACGCCGGCTGTGGCACGGGCCTGGTGGGGCTGCCGCTGGTCCAGCGCGGCCAGCGGGTGGTGGGCTTCGACAACAACGCGGCCATGCTCCGGCTGGCGGCGCGCCGTCAGGAGCGGGAGCCGGACGCGGTGCGCGCCCGCTGGAAGCTGCTGCCCGGGGACGTGAGCGCCTTCCCGCCGGAGGTGGAGGGGGGCGCGGACGCGGTGGTGATGAACAACGTGCTCTTCTACGTGCGCGACCCGGAGGCGGTGCTGCGCGAGGCGTGGACGCACCTGAAGCCCGGCGGCGTGCTGTGCATGACGAGCAACAAGCGTCCCCGGCCGGACCTGGAGAAGGTGCTCACGAACTCCATCCAGGAGTGGCGGCAGGAGGGCCGGTGGGACGCGCGGCTCCAGAACGCGGTGGCGCACCACCGCACCTGCGCCCAGCGGCTCACCACGGACCCCAACGAGATGGTGACCTTCCTGGACACCGACGCGGCCGTGCGGCTGCTGGAGAAGGTGGGCTTCAGCGAGGCGCTGGTGGCCGACGGCGACGACTACTACGGCGAGAACTTCTACGTCTGCATGCGCAAGTAAGGAGCCAGCCCCATGGTCAACCCCCGTTTCCAGCGCAACCTCGGTGTCCTCCACCCCCAGACGATGGACAAGCTGTCCACCACGCACGTGCTCGTCGCGGGCGTGGGCGGCGCCGGGGGCCAGTGCGCGGTGGACCTGGCCCGCCTGGGCTTCGGCTGCCTGACGCTCGCGGACTTCGACGTGTACGAGCGCCACAACATCAACCGGCAGATTGGCTGCTTCGAAAGCACCCTGGGCCAGCCCAAGGTGGACGTGGTGGAGCGCATGTGCCGCGACATCCACCCGGACCTGCGCGTGCACAAGGTGCACGAGGGCATCACCGACGACAACGTGGCGGCCGTGCTCGCCGGCGGCGGGGGCCTGCCCCCGGTGGACTACGTGGTGGAGGTCATCGACATCGCGGGCGCGCGCGCCAAGGAGTCGCTCCACCAGACGTGCCGCCAGCAGGGCGTCCCCATCATGACCGGGCTGATGCTGGGCTTCGGCGCCGCGCTCCACGTCTTCCAGCCGGACGCGCCCCTCTACGAGGAGATGTTCATCCTGCCGGATGGCCGCATCGACCTGCCGAAGATCATCCCGCACCTGGGCAGCTACATGCTCCAGGAATACATGGACGCCTGCTACCAGGGAAAGGGCCACGCCCCCACCTGCGTCATTGGCGCCACCACCGCCGCGGGCCTGATGGTGAGTGAAATCATGCGCGGCGTGATGCTGGGGCCGCGCGCGATGGTGTCCTGGCCCGAGTACCTCTACGTGGACCTCTTCGACCACCGCTACGTCCGCGGCTCGCTCGTTCCCGCGCGTCCGGCCATCCCCGCGCAGCCGCTGGACACCGTGCGTGCCCGGGGCTGACGCCCGCCACTGAACCGCGCCTGCGTGCCCCACGGCCTGAGCGTGGGACGTCCCGGCCCCCGGGTCCCCTTTCCGAAGCGTGGAAAGGGGCGCGGGGGCCTGGGTCGTTCTGGGGGCGCTACAGCACCACGCCCCGCGTCCGCGCTTCGTTGACCACCTGGGTGCCGTCCACGCCCAGCCGCCGCGCGATGAAGCCCGCGGCCCCGTCCGCGGTCTTGTGCACGCGGATGAACTGGTCGTCGTACGTGCGCGTGACGATGAGCATCCCGGACACGATGACGCGCTGGAGGTTGTGCTGCAGCTCGTTGCCTTCGATGACGACGTGGATCTCCGAGAACAGCGAGCGCGCGTCCGACAGCATGTTGGACAGGTGCCGGCGCTGCTCGCTGTTGGGCACCGCCGCCTTGGAGCCGGTGCTCGTCACCAGGATCATCGGCTGCTGGTGCTGCTGGTAGGCCGTCTGCATCTTCTGGAACACGGACTGGATTTCATCCGGCGTCGGTGGAGCGTCCCAGCGCAGGAAGAAGACCTTGTCGATGACGTCTGTCTTGTAGACCGGAAGTGCCATGGCGTTCGCGACTCCTTCGTGACGGGCCCATCCCCCCGGGCCTGATGGCCATCCTGCGCTTCACCCGCGGTCAATAAACTAGCCCCACGGGCTGACATTGCTGAGACGACACATCCTGCCGTGCCTGACGGTGGCGCCGACTGTGTCCTCGCCTCACGGGCCCGCCGGATGTCCGGTGGTGGAAGCTGAACCCAGACGCCAGGGCCGCGCGCCCTGTCTGCCCATTCCGCTGGCCCTGGCAACTTTCAACGCGGACTCTCCGTGAAAACAAGAAGGCCCCGGGAGCGCGGGGCTCCCGGGGCCTTCGGTCAGCTCAAGGCCGTGGAACGACGGTGGGGGCTACCCGCCGCTGACGGTGGTCTCGACGAGGGCGGCGTCCGCGGCGATCTGCGCGTCCGTGAAGAGGATGGGCCGCCACTGCTTCTGGGAGAACAGCTGGGTCTGGTCGCTGTAGTGGGGCGACTTGGGGTCGCCCGACTCGCTGTACGTCAGCACCGCGTTGGCGCTGGGGCCGGCGTCGGTGAACTGCATGGCCATGACGAAGCTGCTGCCGTTGTTGATGGGGTAGCCCGCGCTGGACAGGCCCGTGTTGCCGCTGATGAGCTGCGCGCGGGTGGCGGTGTACTCGAACAGGGTGGTGCGGATGACGCCGTAGCCGACGACGTTGGTGATGCCCTCGCGGCTCAGGCCGCCCTGGATGGGCACGCGGGTGCCGCTGCGCGCGGTGTACTGCACCTCGCCCAGCGTCGCGTCCAGGGGGATGCCGGACGCGTTGATGCTGGCCACGCCCTGCGCCAGCCGCACGAGCAGCGGGTCCTCGCCGGTGGCCGGCGCGGGCGTCATGGTGTTGGGCGTGTTGACGGGGTCGGCCGGATCGAACGGGTTGGTGAACAGCAGGCCCTTGTTGAGCAGGCTGGCGCTGGGCACGGCGCCCAGGAACTCGCGGAACACGAACGCGCCCTTGGAGCTGGTGTCGAAGCGGCCATCCCACGCGGCGAGCAGCGCGCACGCCTGGCTGATGTCCACCGGCTTGTCCTGGAACATCACGGTCGTGCGGCCCGTGCAGCGCTGGACCAGGCCCTCACGCGTCAGCTCCGCCATGCTGCTGCGGTTGCTGAACACCGCCGTCTTCAGCTCCTCCAGGCTGAACTTGCCGTCCGCGCCCGAGGCGCCGGTGGCGCCCTGCTCCGTGAGGGTGAAGAGGTTCATGCGCGTGCGAGGCGACTGGGGCACGCGCTCCTCGCCGTGCAGCGGGGAGAAGCCCGTCAGGGGCGCCGCCGGGTTGGAGATCCAGTAGCTGTCGTTCGCGTTGAAGACGAAGTCGCGGCGATCCAACTGCGGCACCTTGGAGAAGGGCACGAGGCCGGGGCTGCGCGAGCCCGCCTCCACCTGCCACTCATTGGCCGGGTCGCTGCCGTCCAGGAACACGACGCCCAGCGTGGCGAAGAGGCCGTAGGTGAGGCTGGTGGCGGAGGGCGTCTTGGCGGCGGTGTACCACTTCGTGTACGCGTCCTTGCTGAGGTTCGGGGTGGGCGTCGCGTCCGTGTACCAGGCGTTGCCCTCCTTGTCGGCGTACATGGTGTTCACCCAGGGCAGGCCCTGGCGGCTGGCGTAGACGCCCTTGAACTCGGTCAGGTTCTTCGCCTTGTTCATGCCGTGGAACTGGTCCAGGAACTGGGTGTTCTCGATGTTGGCGTCGCGCAGGGTGAGCACCGACTGGGTGTTCCAGCGCAGCGTGCCCGGCGGCAGGCCGGGGGCGGCCGAGTCCGGGATGGCGATGATGGGGCCGTAGTGGCTGAAGTACATCGTCTGCTCGAAGTTCGTGACCGACCCCTCCGGCAGCTTCACGAGGATCCGGAACTTCTTGGACGTCATCTCGCGCTCTTCGTTGCCGTACTTGTAGGTGGTCGGCTTTCCGGGCACGAGGCTCAGCTGGTACATCGTCATGCGCTGGCCGGAGGAGAACGTGTGCGTCCAGGCCACGTCCTCATTGAAGCCGATGAGCACCGCCGGCACGCCCATCAGGCCCACGCCGTAGACGTTCATCTGACCGGGCACGGTCAGCTGGCTCTCCCACAGGCGCAGCTCGCCTTCCCAGGGGAAGTGCGGGTTGGCCATCACCATGCCCTTGCCGTTGTCGGTGCGCTCGGCGCCCAGGGCCCAGCCGTTGCTGCCGAAGTCCGTGTCGCGCAGCGTCTTGAGCTGCTCCAGCGTCGGCATCTGGGGCCGCAGGTGGGCCTGCTTGTCCACGCTCTGCGCGCCCACGACGGGGGGCGTCGCCGCCGCGATGGTGAGCGCCAGCTGGCCGATGCCGCCCACCAGCGTCAGGTCGATGTTGTACGCCAGCAGGTCCACGGGGGTGATGGGCTTGACCCAGTCCGCGTTGGCGCAGTTGGCGGGGCGCTCCGCCGCGGGCGTCTCCTCCAGGTACTTGTTGTAGCCGGCCACGTAGCCGGTGAGCATCTGCTGCACTTCCTCCGACAGCTGCGGGAAGGCGGCCGTGGCGCGCTCGATGAGGCCCAGCGACAGGTACGCCAGGTCGGAGCCCACGTAGGTGTTGCCGGGCCCCTGGCCCAGGTAGCGCGCGCGCTCGCTGCGCACCTTGATGATCTGATCCGCCAGGGTGCAGACGTGGTCCTGGGCGAAGGCATAGCCCTGTCCGAAGCCCAGGCTGCCGTAGTTGTCGGCCGTGATGTGGGGGATGCCGTAGGACGTCCGGCGGATCTTCGCGGTGTACTTGGCGGGCGCGGGGGGCGGAGGGGTGGTGGGATCCTCCTTGTCGTCACATCCACTGGCTGCGACCAGCGCCAGTGACGTCAGCAGGGAGAGGGACCAACGACGGGCCCGGAGGGACGTCCGGGAGCCGCCGCGACAGGGAGGAGAATCAGGGGTGTGCTCGAGCATGGCGGGCGGAGACTAGGAAGGTGGCGATCAGCCGGTCAATGTTTCTGGGATTTGACTTTTTTCACGGAACTGAAACACCGGGATGCGGTGCGTCGCAGGTTTAGGAAAGCCGGAAAGACGGTGTGTGTTACACGGGGCGCCATGACGTCCGAGCCCTCGCCGTCCCCGGCCCGCCGCCCGCGCCGCCACTTCTCCATGATTCGCACCTTCGTGCTGGCGGACTTCGTCACGCTCGGCAACGGCTTCGCGGGGGCGGGCGCCATCCTGGCGTCCATGCAGGCCCTGGCGACGGGGAACCCACGCTGGCTGTGGGTGGCGTTCGCGCTGATGCCGGTGGCGCTGGCCATGGACGTGGCGGACGGCCGCATCGCCCGGTGGCGCTTCCGCAAGTCCCCGCTGGGCGCGGACCTGGACTCGCTGGCGGACGTCATCTCCTTCGGCATGGCGCCCGCGGCGCTGGCGTTCGCGGTGGGCCTGCGGGGTGGGCTGGACGTGGCGGCGCTGCTCTACTTCGTCGCGTGCGGCATCAGCCGGCTGGCGCGCTTCAACGTCACCTCCGCGGAGCTGTCCGACGGCACCGGCAAGGTGAAGTACTTCGAGGGCACCCCCATCCCCACCAGCCTCCTGCTGGTGATGGTGCTGGCGGTGGCGCTCTGGCAGGGCCGCATTGGCGACGCGCTGTGGGGTGGGGTGTGGGACATCGGGCCCGTGCAGCTGCACCCGCTGGTGCTGATGTACGTCGCCAGCGGCAGCGCCATGATCAGCAAGACGTTGCGGATTCCGAAATTCTGAAGAGAAGCCCCGCCGTGGGTGGGCACCGTGCCTTCCAGTGGACGTTCTGGGGGACAGTTCCACTGTTTTTCCCATGATGAGGTGCTTGGCAGTCCCGGGGTGGGTGCCTAGCTTCGCCACCTGATCCGCAGGACCACCACGGTGTGGAATCCGGTGCGGCTTCGAGCTTGTGGTGCGGCGGGAGGGGACGGGGTGGGTGCCATGACGGGGCGCTGGAGTCTGCTGGGCCTGTTGTCGGTCTTGCTGGTGTCGGGTTGCGCGGATCGGGAGCGCTCGTCGCTCGCGGACGGACGGCTGACCGCGACGCCCGGCGGCGTGGACTTCGCGCGGGTCGCCATCTTCGATGCGCGCGAATCCCAGGTGACGCTGCGCAACGTGGGACGCGCGCGCATCACGGTGGACGAGGCCTGGGTGGAGGGGCCGGAGGGCGCCTACAAGGCGGAGTTCACGCACGAGGGACCCCACAGCCTGGTGCCCGGCGCCGAGTGCACGCTGAAGGTGCGCTTCGCGCCGATGGCGGAGGGCGGCCTGCCGGCGGTGCTGGTGGTGCGCTCCGACACGCGCATTGAACCGCTGATGCGCCTGCCGCTCAACGGCGCGGGCGTGGACGCGTGGGCGCGGGTGTCGCCGCGCAAGCTGGACTTCGGCCGCATCGAGGCGGACGCCACCAAGCAGCTGGGCGTCACGCTGGACAACCCCACGGAGCTGCCGGTGATGGTCACGCCCAAGCTGGTGGGCGCGGACAAGGACGAATTCGTCGCGGAGGCCATCACGGTGAACCCGGGTGAGCGCCGCGAGCTGCCCATCACGTTCACGCCGGTGCGCGTGGGCAAGAAGCAGATCGCCCTCGCGGTGTCGCCCTGCCACGGGTGCGCGGACGTGACGGTGCAGGTGACGGCGGAGGCGCTGGAGCGCGCGGTGGTGGCGGAGCCGGAGGTGGTGGACTTCGGCGCGGTGCCGGTGGACCGCGACGCCCTCAAGGCCTCCAGCCTGCGCAACATCAGCACGGAGCCCGTCACGGTGAACTCGCTGATGCTGGACGGCACGGACGCGTCCTTCAGCCACTCCAACACGGGCCTGCCGCTGGTGCTCCAGCCGGGCGAGGTGCGCGGCTTCGAGATCCGCTACAGCCCCGGCCACATGGGCCCGGCCACGGACCGCGCCGTGTACTCCGTGGTGAGCAAGCGCCACCCCACGCTGGCCGTGCCGCTGCGCGGCTTCGGTGGCGCCTCCGAGCTGTGCGTGTCGCCGCTGACGCACGACTTCGGCGAACAGCCGCTGGGCTCCAAGGTGCGCGTCGTCGTCAACGTGAAGAACTGCGGCACGAACAACGCGGGGCCGCTGACCATCAACACGCTGACGTGGACGCCGGACCCGTCCGGGCCGCTCCAGTTCAACCACAAGCCGCTGGCGACGCCGTACACGCTGCCGCCCAACGGCGAGGTCAACCTGGAGGTCTACTACGAGCCTTCGCGCGAGGGCTCCGCGGCGGGCTCGCTGGTGATGACGACCAACGCCTTCTCCGCGGCCACGGTGCAGCTGGACTTCTTCGGCCGCGCCCGGGCGCATGCGCCGTGCGACCTGGTGGTGACGCCGCAGGTGCTGGACTACGGCACGGTGCCGCCGGGGCGGGGCGCGGTGCTGGGCGTGAAGCTGGAGAACAAGGGCGCGGACCTGTGCCCGGTGAAGAACATCCGCGTGGTCAACGACGGCGGCGGCGTGTTCCGCATGCCCGGCGGGGACCTCTTCGGCGGCATCATCTACCCGGGGGACTGGTTCAGCTTCCAGGTGGCCTTCCAGGCGCCCTTCACCGGCGGTGACTTCGCGGGCGAGCTGCAGGTGGAGCAGTACAACCCGACGACGCCGGTGCTGCAGGTGCCGCTGATGGCGCACTCGCAGACGACGTGTCTGGTCGCCTCGCCCTGGTACGTGGACTTCGGCCTGGCGCGCAAGGACTGCCGGCCGGCGCCGCGCGAGGTGAACTACCTCAACGCGTGCACGACGCCCGTCACCATCTCCAACGTCTTCATCGGGCCGGGCACCACGGATTCGGAGTTCACGTTGCTGGACAACCCGGCGCCTCCCGCCTTCCAGCTCCAGCCGGGCGAGTCCTTCACGGTGGGCGTGGACTACTTCGCGCAGGTGACGGGCATGAACCTGTCGCCCCTGTTCGTGGACTCCAGCGACCTGACGGTGCCGCTGCTGGTGCCGCTCATCGGTGAGTCGTCGAAGAAGGTGGAGAAGACGGACAACTTCGTGCAGCAGGACGTGAGCAAGGTGGACGTGCTGTTCGTCGTGGACAACACGGCGTCCATGGTGGAGGAGCACCCGAAGCTGGTCTCCGCCATCCCGTCCTTCGTGGACGCCGCGCGCAACAAGGCGGTGGACCTGAACATGGCGGTGACGACGACGGGCATCTCCGCGGTGTCCGGCGCGTGCCCGGGCGGCGCGCTGGGCGGCGAGGCCGGGCGCTTCTTCCCGGCGGACAACACCCGCCAGCGCATCCTCACGCTGGCGACGCCCGACGTCACCCAGGTGCTCCAGCAGAACATGCAGGTGGGCCAGTGCGCGCAGGTGGAGCAGGGCTTCGAGGCGATGCGCCGCGCGCTCACCCCGCCCCTGGTGAACAACGCGGATGATCCGCGCACCGCGCTGCCCAACGACGGCAACCTGGGCTTCCTGCGCGACTCCGCGGCCCTGGTGGTGGTGTTCGTGGGCGACGAGGACGACCACTCGCCGGACGCGGTCTCCACGTACGTGCAGTGGGCGCAGCAGCGCAAGGGGGAGAACCAGCCGCAGCGGGCGACCTTCTTCGCCATCGCGCCCACCAAGACGGCCTGTGCCACGGCGGGCGGCGCCGGCACGCGCTACGCGGACGCCGCCGCGCAGACGGGCGGTGAGGTCCTCAACGTGTGCGCCGCGGACTACGCGCCGCTGCTGCGGCAGGTGGCCAGCAAGGCGTTCAGCGCGCAGGACCGCTTCCCGCTGAGCGAGGAGCCGGACACGGGCACGGTGGTGGTGAGCGTCAACGGCGCCTCCACCCCGTCGGGCTGGAGCTACGACGCCGCGAGCAACAGCGTGGTGTTCTCCGTGGTGCCCCCGCCGGGCGCGAAGGTGAGCATCACCTACCGCCGCGCCTGCGCCAACGACTGAACGGTCGCGACGCTGTGGGTGTGGACCCCGTGACGGGCCGGCCATCCGGCCCCGAACGGGGATGTCAGCCCCCGGTGCTACAGCACTGCATCTGCCTGTGCGGATGACCAGAAAATTGGAGGCGCTCCCTCGGTGTGTACCCTGCGGAGCGTCTAGCTGCTGTTGCCTTGGGAGGCACGCTGTGAGCACCCGGATCCCCGACGAGCATCCGATGTCCCCTCCGCGCCCCGGTGCGCCGGGGCTGCGGGTCATCCGCGGGGAGGGCCAGCGCCGCCAGGAGCCGCTGGCGTCCCGGGATGCCGTGGCGCGGGTGCTGATGGAGGCCGGGGCGGACATGCTGCTGCGGCGCATCAGCCCCCTGAGGGCGCAGGAGATCGAGCGCAAGGTGGACCGGGTGCTGGATCTGTTCGACCGGGTGGACGCGGCCCCGGTGCTGATGCCGGTGCTCAAGCGGCACCTGGACGAGCTGGAAGCCCTGATGCGGGAAACCCGCGAGGTCCGGGCAGTCCGCCGCTAGGGCGCCCGGACGCCCCTGGCTGGAAAAACCCCAAGGGGATTCGATGTTTGATTCCCCTGGCCGGGGGGCTTACGCTCGGGGCTCGCCTTCCCGCGTCCCGGCCGTGTCCATCGAAACCTACGGCAGCTACCAGCTCCTGAAGCGCCTTGCCACGGGCGGCATGGCGCAGATCTACCTCGCGCGCCGGCCAGGTTCGGATGCACCGGACAAGCTGCTGGTGCTCAAGCGCATCCTCCCGCACCTGTCGGAGAACGACGAGTTCGTCCGGATGTTCCTGGACGAGGCGCGGATCGCCGCCCGGCTCGCGCACCCCAACGTGGTGCAGATCTACGACCTGGGGGCGGAGGGGGACACGTTCTTCATCGCCATGGAGTACATCCATGGGGTGGACGCGCGCCGGCTCTGGAAGCGCTCGGAGACGTCCAACCGTCCGCTGCCCGTGCCGCTGGTGTGCCGCATCCTGCTGGGGGCCAGCGCGGGGCTGGACTACGCGCACCGCAAGACGGACGCGGCGGGGCGCCCGCTGGGCATCGTGCACCGGGACGTGTCGCCGCAGAACATCCTGGTGACGTTCGAGGGTGGCGTGAAGGTGGTGGACTTCGGCATCGCCAAGGCGGCGGACCAGGCCACCGTGACGCGCTCCGGGGTGCTCAAGGGCAAGTATTCGTACATGTCGCCGGAGCAGGCCTCCGGGCAGCGGGTGGACTGCCGTTCGGACGTGTTCGCGCTGGGCGTGGTGCTGCATGAGCTGCTGACGGGGGGGCGCCTGTTCAAGCGCCCCAGCGACATGCTGACGCTGTCGGCGGTGGCGGAGTGCAACGTGCCGCCGCCGTCGCTGGTGGCGCCCCGGGTCCCGGCGGATCTGGATGCCATCGTGCTCAAGGCGCTCGCGAAGGATCCGGACGCGCGCTACCAGCACGCGCACGACCTGCAGCACGCGCTGGAGGGGTGGCTGGCGGCGCAGTCGCAGCCGTCGGGCACGGCGGACCTGGCCGTGTACATGAAGGAGCTGTACGCGGACCGGCTGTCCGACGAGGCCCGCTCGGGCGAGGTGCAGGTGACGGACGAGGAGGCCGGCGTGTCACCGCGCTCGGAGCCGCCTCCCACGCCGCGCCGCTCGGTGATGCGGCCCGCCCTGGCGACGGGACGGACGGAGCACGAGCCCACCACCACCCTGCGCCCGCCCCGGGCGAACCGGCCGAGCGGGAAGGTCGAACCGCGCCGCGACGAGCCGGAGGCCGAGGCCCGGGCAGGGGAGGGACGTGCCGAGACCCGCGGGGTCGAGGCGCGTCCGGAGGCGCGGGGCGCGGAGTCTCGGGCTGATGCGCGGAGCTTGGAGCTTCGAGGCGAGGCTCGTGGCGGGGAGCTTCGCTCCGAAAGCCGCGGTGCCGAGGGTCGCAACGCCGACCTTCGGGGTGAAGGTCGCAACGCCGAGGGTCGCAACGCGGAGCCTCGCGGTGCCGAACCTCGTCACGCGGAGGTCCGCGCCGACGCCCGTGGCTCCGAGAGCCGCCTTCCGGAGGTCCGGGGGGCCGACGCCCGGCCGGAGACCCGACAGACGACGGGGACGCGGCGGGCGCTGGAGTCTCCGCCCTCTCGCTCCGTGCGGCCGGTGCGCCTGGAGGAGCCGTCCATCCCGACGGTGACCGTGGATGAAGGCCCCACGCTCGCCATGGTGGATCCGCTGGGCCGCCTGGCCCCTGCCGGCTTCCAGGTGGAAGAGGACGCGCCCACGCTCGCCATGATGGATCCGCTGGGCCGCCTGAATCCCCGGTTCCAGCAGGAGGACGAGGAGGCTCCCACCCTGGATCAGCGCCTGCTGGCGGCCCGGCTCCAGGAAGACGAGGACGACGCGACCCAGGACATGCGGTCCATCACCCACGCGGAGGACGACGAGGGGCCCACGCAGGACATGCGCGCCGTGCCCCGCTCGGAGGTTCCCATCTCCCTGCGCTCCGGTGCGATGCCGTCGGCGGAGCACCGTCAGGCCCGGTTCCCGGTGCCCGCGCCCCACGCGACGCTCGAGGAGATGACCGCGTCCACGGCGCCGCGCTCCGCCTCCCGCGCGCCCATGCCCAACGCCTGGGTTCCGCCGGCCCGCACGGCCACGGTCGCCGACCATGCGCTCGTGGCGCCGTCCAAGCACCGCTGGTTCGTGTGGGGTGGGGCGGCCCTGGTGGTCGTGGTGATCCTGCTGGGGCTCTTCTGGGGTTCGGGGATGGCCACGGGCGGCGTGCGGGTGGAGTCCGAACCCACGGGCGCGCGCGTGGTGTTCGAGGACCGCGTGCTGCCGGAGCGCACGCCCCTGGTGCTGCCCTCGGTGAAGCCCGGCCGCTACCGCCTCGTGGTGGTGAAGGAAGGCTACCGGGAGTTCCGCACGCAGATCGTGGTGCCGGACTCAGGGCCGCTCGTGGTGGGGCCGCTGAAGCTCGTGCCCATGACCTCCTCCGGGCGGCCCGGCGCGGAGACGCCGCCTCTGGAGCCTCCCCCGACGACGCCGCCCGCGCCCGAGGTCGGCCCCTCCGGCGCGGCCGGTTCCCAGGCTCCTGCCCCCACGGCGATGGAGGTGAAGGAAGCCCGGGCCGCGGCCCCCGCGGTCCGCCCGTCCCCGGTCGTGCCCGTCCCGGCCGCGGAGGGGCGCGAGCCTGCCCGGCCCGTGGAGCGTGCCGCGTCGGTGAGCTTCGTGGTGACGCCCTGGGCGGAGGTGACGTGCAACGGGCGCAAGCTGGGCGAGACGCCGTTCCAGCCCGTGGAGCTGCGGGTGGGCATGTATGACTGCAAGTTCTCCAACCCCGAGCTGAAGCGCACGCTCAACCGCCGCATCGAGGTGCGCCCCATCGACCTCAACGTGGTGACGGTCAAGTTCGAGTAGGCGGCGGTGGACCCTTCCATGACGCTCGAGGCAGGAACCCACGTCGGCAAGTACGTCGTGCGCCGCAAGCTCGCCGAAGGGGGCATGGCGGAGATCTTCCTGTGCACCGCGCGCGGACCGGAGGGCTTCGAGAAGGAAGTCGTCATCAAGCGCGTGCGCTCGTTCCTCGCGAGCGACCCGGACTTCGTCCAGATGTTCATCGCCGAGGCGCGGCTGGCCTCGCGGCTCAACCACGCCAACGTGGTGCAGATCTTCGACTTCGACAAGCACGAGGACACCTACTACCTGGCGATGGAGTACGTGCGCGGCTGCTCGCTGTGGGAGCTGCGCAAGCGGAGCAAGGAGGCGATGACGCCGATGACGCCCACGCTGGTGGCGCACATCGGCGTGGAGGTCGCGCGCGGGCTGCACTACGCCCACCGCCTGCGGGTGAACGGCGAATTGCTGCACCTGGTGCACCGCGACGTCACGCCCCACAACGTGCTCGTGTCCTACGACGGCGCGGTGAAGCTCACCGACTTCGGCATCGCGAAGGCGGGCAACAAGCTGACCAACCCCGGGGTGCTCAAGGGCAAGTTCGCGTACATGTCGCCCGAGCAGGCCCGGGGCGAGAGCGTCGACGCGCGCACCGACGTGTTCGCGCTGGGCGTGGTGCTGTGGGAGCTGCTCACCGGCGGGCGCCTGTTCCAGGGCGACTCTGAAATCGCCGTCCTGCGCGCGGTGCAGGAGAGCACCATCGTGCCGCCCGCGCGGCTCAACCCGGACGTGCCCCCGGACCTGGACGCCGCCATCTGCCGGGCGCTGGAGCGCGACCTGTCGAAGCGCTTCCAGACGGCCGGTGAGCTGGAGCGCGCGTTGGCGCAGTGCGTGCTGAACCAGGCCCGCTCCGTGGACGACACCGACGTGGGCGAATTCCTGCGCGGGCTGTTCCCGGTCGCCGCCAGCAACCTGGCGCTGCCCGCCATGCCGGAGCGCACGGCCCTGGTGGACGGGGCGCTCCCGCCGCCCGGTGAGGACGCGGCGCCGCCGCCCCGTGAGCCCACCGCCGTGATGCCCTCGCGCGGCCATGCCTCGGGGGCGATGCGGAGCCCTTCTCCGGACGAAGACCTGCACGGCACGACGCTGGTGCTGGGCCGCGACGAGCGCGCCGAGGCCGTGAACGGACGCCCTCCGGCCCCCACGCCGTTGATGCCCCTGCCATCCCTGGAGCGCGGGGCGCGGGAGCCGCAGGGGGCACCGGCTGGCAGGCGCCCCGCGTCGCGCGAAGTCGCCGCCTACTCCCAGGAGGCCTCGGAGGGTGGACGCCGGGCCATGACGCCCGGGGCAGGGGGGCGCTCCGGGGCAGCCGGTGATGCGTCGCAAGCCTCGACGTCCGAGGAGGCCTCTTGGGGAACGGGCGCCGACGCGGACGCAAGCCGGGGCTCCTCGCGACGACCGACGCCCTCCGCGCGGCGGTCCAGCACCCCGGGCGATGAATCGCGTGGCGCCCGGCGGTCGGGCGCCTCCAATGATGAAGCCCGTTTCGCCACCCGGTCCGACGCCGGGCTTCGCGAAGACGACACCGTGTCCGCCACGGAGCCGGGACCGCCCTCCGCGCCGGGCCGCAAGCGGGCCCTCTGGGCAGGAGCCGCGGTGCTGGGACTCGCGGGCGTCCTGGGCGTCATGGCCCTGGCGCGCTCCCTTCCGGGGGCCGCCGTCTCGGGGCAGGGGAGCAGTGCATCCCAACCGGCCGCGAACGTCCCCGTCGAACCGTCCCGGCCCGCGTCACCGGACGCCGTCGAGGCGGAAATCGAGGGGCAGCGGCGTGAGGCCACCCTGGCCACGCCCCCGCCTCCGCGGAAGAGCGCCCCCGCGTCGGTGACGGCGGCGCCCGCCAACCCCCCCGCTCCGGTGGCGCCCGCCGAGGACGCGGCGAAGGCCTTGGGCACGCTCCAGGTCAGCGCCAATCCGTATGCGACCGTCTACCTGGGCACGAAGCGGCTCGGGGACGTGCAGGGCCGCGCCTCCTACAAGGTGGCGCCCGGCACCTACAAGCTGACCTTCGAGCACCCGACCAGCGCCAGGTCGTACACCGTCGTCGTCCCCGCCAACGGCACCGTGACCCAGGAGTTCCGCGCCTCGAAGGGCCGCTGACCCCGGCCGCCTCCCCCCGCCTGGCCGGTGGGGGGCGAGGCAGCCGGCCGCCGTTCCCCGCCATCCCCCCGCGCCTCCCGGATGTTCAGTCCCCGACCCGAGCGTCGGACGGACGACGTCCGCCCGCCCGCCTGCTCGTCGTTCTTGACGAATGACGCGCGAATCTGGCACCTATGCAGTCCATTCAGTAGCCTCTATTCAATGGAATCGATGGACCTGCTGGCGCCCGAAGAGCTCGAACGCATCGAGCGCGAAAACGCCGGGGGGCTGCCCGCGAACGCGATTCTTGAAATCTTCCGGCCCCGGGGCGTGAGGCTCTCGGAGGCGACGTTCCGGAAGTACGTCCAGGCGGGGCTCCTGCCGCGCAGCCGTCGCGTGGGCCGCAAGGGCAAGCACCAGGGCAGCCTGGGCCTCTACCCGGTGGAAGCGGTGCGGCGCATCAATGTCATCAAGAAGATGATGGCCGAGGGACACACCCTGGAGGACATCCGCCGCTCCTTCGTGTTCCACCGCAACCACATCGACCAGCTCCAGCGGGACCTGTCGGAGGTGCTGGACGGGTTCCAGGAGGAGCTGGGAGGACGGCCCCTGGGAGGAGAACGGAGGAGGTCACTCGAAGCCCAGTTGGCAACGCTGAGGCAACGGGCGCAGGATCTGGTCCGCGATGTCGCCCGGTTGGGCAGCGCCGTCACGGCGCGCGAAGACGAAACGCTCCGGCCGCAATAGGATGCCCCCCAGGGTCCTGTTGAACCGGGTAGACTCCACACATCTGGAGGAATCATGTCGGAAGTGAAGCAGCTGCAGGAGGGCGACGGGGGAGGAGGCGAGGAGGAGCTGCCCGCGGAACGACGGCGCTCCAAGACCATGTCGCGCAAGGAGATGGCGCGCGACCTGCGCCGTCGCCGGCTCGCCGGCCAGCTGGACCCGGAGGAGGCGGAGACCCTCAAGCTCGTGGACGAGCAGCGGCCCCGCACGCGCGCGGACTGCATCAACGGCCCCCGGCCGTGTCTCTTCGTGTCCTGCAAGCACAACCTGTACCTGGACGTGAACCCGGAGACGGGCTCCATCAAGCTCAACTTCCCGGACAAGGAAATCACCGAGCTGGAGCACACCTGCGCCCTGGACGTGGCGGAGAAGGGTGGCATCACGCTCGAGGAGGTGGGGGAGATCATGAACCTCACCCGCGAGCGCATCCGCCAGGTGGAGACGCGCGGCCTGATGAAGCTGCGTGAGGCCGTGGACGAAGAGCCGCCCGTGTCTGCTCGCAAGCCCTGAAGTCGGGCCTGTGTGTCGTGTCGTCTCTGGGGTGACGTGTTGCGTTGACACCCCAGGGGGTGGTTGCTAGGACCCGCGCCACCCCCCCGCATCCCGAGGCGCACACGTGCTGGCTCTCCTGAGCGTTTCCGACAAGCGCGGTCTGGTCCCCTTTGCCCAGGGCCTCGTCCGGCTGGGCTACCAACTGCTCTCCACCGGCGGCACCCTGGAGGCCCTCAAGGCCGCCAGCATCCCCGCCACCCAGGTGTCCGAGCACACGCAGAGTCCCGAAATCCTCGGCGGCCGCGTGAAGACGCTCCACCCCCGCATCCACGGCGGCATCCTCGGCCGGCCCGACCTGGAGAGCGACCGGGCGGAGATGGCGGCGAACCGCATCGAGCCCATCTCGCTGGTGGTGGTGAACCTCTACCCGTTCCGCAAGACGGTGGCGTCGGGCGCGGCGGAGGAGGACATCATCGAGAACATCGACATCGGCGGGCCGGCGATGGTCCGCGCGTCGGCGAAGAACTTCAAGCACGTGGCCGTGGTGGTGGACCCGGACGACTACGCGCCGGTGCTCGCGGAGATTGAAGGCCACAAGGCGGTGGGCGAAGAGACGCGCCGGCGGCTGATGCGCAAGGCGTTCGCGCACACGGCGGCCTACGACGCGTCCATCTCCGGGTGGCTGTCGGGCGAGGCCCAGGAGCCGTTCCCGCAGGAGCTGTCGCTGGCGTTCCAGAAGGTGCAGGGGCTGCGCTACGGGGAGAACCCGCACCAGCGCGGCGCCTTCTACCGCGAGTTCCAGACGCCGAAGGAGCCGTCGGTGGCGTTCGCGAAGGTGCTCCAGGGCAAGGAGCTCTCGTACAACAACATCCTGGACCTGGACGCGGCCCTGGGGCTCGTCCTGGAGTTCCCGGAGCAGCCCTGCGCGGTGGTCATCAAGCACAACACCCCGTGCGGCGTGGCGGTGGACGACGTGCTGGAGAAGGCCTACCGCACCGCCCGCGCGGTGGATGAGACGTCCGCCTTCGGCGGCATCGTCGCCTTCAACCGCGAGGTGGACGAGGCCGTGGCCAGGGCCATGGCGGAGACGTTCCTGGAGGCCGTCATCGCGCCGTCGTACTCGGCCGCGGCCCTTCAGGTGCTCGCGGCGAAGAAGAACCTGCGCCTCCTGGAGGCCGGCCCGGAGCTGGCGTCCCCCGCCGCCCGGCCGCGTCCCCAGGTGGATGCCCGGAGCGTGTCGGGCGGCATGCTGCTGATGGATCGGGACGCGGTGGAGCCGCCCCTGGAGTGGAAGGTGGTCTCCAAGCGCGCCCCCACGCCGGAGGAGGAGCGCGCCCTGCGCTTCGCCTGGAAGGTGTGCAAGCACGTGAAGAGCAACGCCATCGTGTTCGCGGCCGGGCGCCAGCTGCTCGCCCAGGGCGGCGGCCAGACGAACCGGGTGGACTCCGTCCGCATCGCGATGACGCGGGGCGGCGAAGCCCTCAAGGGCAGCGCGGTGGCCTCGGATGCGTTCTTCCCCTTCCGGGACGGGCTGGACGAGGCGGCCCGGGCCGGGGCGACGGCGGTCATCCAGCCGGGTGGGTCCGTCCGGGACGCCGAGGTGATTGCGGCCGCGGACGAACATGGGATGGCCATGGTGGTGACGGGAGTGCGACACTTCCGGCACTAACTTCATGCGCATCGTCTGTCAGAAATGCGCGGCGGCCTACGCGATCGACGATCGGTTGATCTCGGCCAAGGGCGTCCGCGCGCAGTGTCCCCGCTGCCGGCACCTCCAGCTCGTGAAGCGGGAGGCGTCCGCCGCGTCGGTGACGGCGTCCCCCTCCGACGGAGCGGCTCCCCCCGCCCCCGAGCCGAAGCCCCCCGCGGCCGCCCCAGCGCCGCCCGCCGCGCCAGGGCCCCGGAGTCCTCCGGCCGCCGCAGCGCCGGCCCCGGCCTCGGACCTCTTCGGGGATCCGGGGGCGATGCCGGAGCTCGGGCCCCCGAGGGACGCGGATCCCTTCGCGGACCTGGGCCCTCCGGCCTCCCGGTCCACCGCGCCCGCGAGCCTCGCCGCGGACCCCTTCGCGGACCTGGGGCCACCGGCCTCCGCGCCCGCGAGGAAGGAGCCGGTCGCGAAGCCCGCGCCCGCCGCGCCCGCGAAGAAGGAGCCGGTCGCGAAGCCCGCCGCTCCCGCGCTGGAGCTTCCGGCGGACCCGCTGCTCGACTTCCTGGGGCCGCCGCCGAGTGACCTGGGACGGGATGGGGCCTCTCCCCCGGCGTCCGCGCCCCCTGCCGGAGGCGTGTCGCTGGGCCGCATGTCCGCTCGCGCCCCGGCGCCGGCTCCGGCCGCCGCGCCCGCGCAGACCCAGACGAACTGCCGCGCGTGCGGCAAGGCGCTGGCGGACCCGTTCGACCAGGCGATGGGCGCGTGTGACGACTGCCGTCAGCGCGACCCGGTGGGGGCCCAGGAGGCCTCGGTGGTGGTGGCGCCCCAGGCGCCGGCGGCGTCCTCCGGGGGTGACCTGGAGCTGCCGATGCTCAGCAACCTGGACCCCGGCGCCGCGTCGTCCGGCGGGGACCTGGACTTCGCGGGAGGCTCGCAGGGGTCGGGAGACGACCTCCGGCTCGCGGGGGCCACGGCGCTGTCGCCGGACTCCCGCATCAGCGCGGTGAAGCCCGCGCGCACCTCGCACCTGACGGCCGCTCCGGTCCGGACCGCCCAGCGCGCGGGCTCCGGAGGCGGGCTCCGTTCGCTGGCCGTGGGCCTGCTCGGGGTGGTGGTGTTGGGCGGCGTCGGCGCGGCCGGCTACTTCCTCGTCTACAAGCCGCATCAGGAGGAAGCCGCCCGGGCCGCCCTTCCGGCCGCCCCGGCCGCCGTGCCCCAGGTGGTGCTGGACGCGATGCGCAGCTGGAAGCTCCAGTTCCTGGAGCTGGAGGGCACCAGCGCGGAGCACCTTGCGACGGGCCAGCAACAGCTCGCGAAGGACCAGCGCATCGCGTACGCGGAGGCCGAGGAGTCCTTCCAGCAGGCGCTGCTGCTGGACGCGCGCAGCACCGACGCCATCGCCGGATATGTGCAGGCGCTGGCGCTCGGCCGTGGCTCCGGCATGGACGACAACTCCTTCCAGGAGGCGCGCGGACTCATCCAGGCCGCGGAGGACATGGCGGGCAGGACGCCCGCGCTGCTCGTCGCGCACGCGAACCTGCTGCTGGCCCGCATGCGCGTGCCGGGCAACCAGGAGGAGGCGAGCCTCCTGGCGACGGCGGTGCTGGCGCAGCCCACGGCGCTGGACGCGCACAAGGCGGAGGCGCACCTGGTGCTGGGGCGCGCCCAGGTGGCCTCGTCGCGCGAGCTGGCCAACAAGGCGTTCGACGAAGCGCGCCGGCTGGCGCCGGGCCTCAAGCGCGTGGACTACTACAGCGCGCTCGCCCACGAGCAGGCCGGCCAGTACGGGCTGGCGCTCAAGATGCTGGGCCGCCGGCTGGAGCTGGATCCGCAGGACTGGGACAGCCTGGAGGCGTCCGCCCGCATCTACGTGGAGGTGGGGGAGCCCGCGCGCGCGCGCAAGCTGTACGAGGACCGCGTGAAGGCGAACGCGGGGGACGTGCGCGCGTTGCTCGCGCTGGCCGTGCTGCGCTATCAGGCCGAAGGCGACGTGCACCTGGCGGTGCGCGAGCTGCGGGCCCTGGCGAAGAACGTGTCCCGCTACGGCCCCCGGGACGCCTCTGAAATCTGGGGACACCTGGCCGCGGCGGAGCGCTCCTCGCGCAACCCCGACGGGGCGGTGAAGGCCGCGGACGAGGCCTTGAAGGTGGTGAAGGACCTTCCGGAGGCCCACCTGCAGTTGTTCATGGTGGCCCTGGCGCGCAAGGACGCCGCGAAGGCGCGCGAGCACCTGAAGGGCTTCCAGGGCCGGTTGGAGGACTCCGCGCTGGAGCAGGTGCTGGAGGGCCGGGCGCTGCTGCTGGAGCAGAACCCGGCGGCGGCGCAGGAGCGCTTCATGAAGGCGGGGAGGATGGACGCCCGCCGCCTGGACGCGCAGCTGCTCGCGGGCGTGGCGGCGGCCAGCGCGAAGCAGCGCGACGAAACCTTCCGCCTCTTCTTCGGCGTGCTGGAGGCGCGGGAATGGGATCCGATGCGCCTGGCGCCGCGCCCCGCGCTGACGCGCTTCTGGCTGCGCCCCAACGACACGCTCGCCGGGGTGGAGGGCGTGGTGCAGGTCCTGGGCACGGGCCCGGACGACGTGCAGCCCGCGCTGTACGAGGGGCTCGTGCGCTACTACCAGGGCGACCTGCAGGGCGCGGATCGCCAGTTCCGCGCGGTGGTGGACACCGGCGTGAACACCGGCGCGGCGCTGGCCTACCGGTCGCTCATCGCGCTGGACGGGAAGTCCGCGCAGGCGCTCCCGCTGGCGGAGAAGGCGGTGGCGCTGGAGCGCAGCCTGCCCATCGCGCGCCTGTCGTTGGGGCTGGCGCAGGCGGCCAGGGACGTGGAGCTGGCCAAGCGCACGGTGCGCTCCGTGTTGGACGTGTCCCCGAAGATGCTTTCGGCGCAGACCCATCTGGCGGCGCTGGAAGTGGCCGCGCAGCCGGACGTGGCGCGCGCGATGCTGTTGAAGGTGGTGGGACTGGATCCCGCCTACTTCCCGGCCAAGAAGCTGCTGTTCAAGCTGGACGAGCGAGGTTGACGTGAAGGTCCTGTTGCTGGGGTCGGGCGGCCGCGAGCACGCGCTCGCGTGGAAGCTGGCCCAGAGTCCCCGCCTCTCCCGGCTCCTGTGTGGCCCGGGCAATGCCGGCACGGCGCGGTGTGGCACCAACGTGCCCCTGCAGGCGGACTCGCCGGAGGCCGTGGTGTCGCTGGCGCGCCGCGAGGGCGTGGACCTGGTGGTGGTGGGCCCGGAGGCGCCGCTGGTCGCGGGCGTCGCGGACGCGCTCGCCCAGGTGGACATCCCGTGCTTCGGCCCCGTGGCCGCGGCCGCGCGCATCGAAGGCTCCAAGGCGTTCGCCAAGGAGATCATGGCGGAGGCGGGCGTCCCCACCGCCGCCTTCAAGGTCTTCACCGACGCGGCCCAGGCGGAGGCGTACGCCGTCCAGCAGGGCCGCATCGTGGTGAAGGCGGACGGGCTGGCGGCGGGCAAGGGCGTCATCGTCGCGCCGGACGCGCAGGCCGCGCGGGACGCGGTGCGCGCGGTGGCGGCGCTGGGGCAGGCCGGCCAGCGGATGGTGCTGGAGGAACTGCTGGAGGGCGAGGAGGTGTCGCTGATGGCCCTGTGCGACGGCGAGCGCTACGTGCTCCTGCCGCTGTCGCAGGACCACAAGCGCGTGGGCGAGGGCGACACGGGCCCGAACACGGGCGGCATGGGCGCGTACTGCCCGGCGCCGTTCCTCACCGCCGAACAGCTGGCCCAGGTGGGCGAGCAGGTCATCGCCCCGACGCTGGCCGTGCTGCGCAAGCGGGGCACGCCGCTGCGCGGGGTGCTGTACGCGGGGCTGATGCTCACGGCCACCGGCCCGAAGGTGCTGGAGTTCAACGCGCGCTTCGGGGACCCGGAGGCGCAGGTCCTGATGATGCAGCTGGATGAGGACATCCTGCCGCTCCTGGACGCGTGCGCGAAGGGGACGCTGGAGCCCCGGACGCTGGCGCAGAACACGGGCAGCTCCGTGGGCGTGGTGCTGGCGGCGGAGGGCTACCCGGAGGCGCCGAGGAAGGGCCAGCGGATTGAGGGCCTGGAGGCGGTGCCCTTCAACGCGCCGGTGTTCCTGGCGGGCGTGGCGAAGGAGGGCGGCGCGCTGGTGACGGCGGGCGGGCGGGTGCTGACGGTGTGCGCGCGGGGCGAGGACCTGGCCAAGGCGCGCGAGCGGGCCCTGGCGTCGGCGGACATGGTCCGGTTCGAGGGCAAGCACTTCCGCCGGGACATCGGCGCACGAGGGCTCCGGACGCGGCCGTGAAGCTGCTGGCGCGCTACCTGCTGAAGGAGCTGCTCGTCCCCCTGGGCGTCTGGGTGGCGTTCATGTTCCTGCTGCTGTTCGTCATGCAGTTCCTGCGGGGCACGGACGTGCTGCTGGGCTCCGCGGTGACGCTGAGCGACCTGGGCCGGCTCATCGCGTACCTGGCGCCGCACTTCCTGGTGATGGCGCTGCCCATCGCGTTCCTCCTGGCCATCCTGCTGGGCCTGGGCCGGCTGGGAGAGGACCGCGAGCTGACGTCGCTCCAGTCCCTAGGCATCAGCCCGCTCCAACTGCTGGCGGCCCCCCTGGGCGTGGGGCTGGCGCTGAGCGGGCTGATGGTGCTGCTCACCTCCACGGTGGAGCCCTGGGGGCTCACGGGCGTGAAGGAGCTGGTGGGCGAGGTCATCCAGAAGAACGTCGCGGGCGACGTGAAGTCCGGCGTCTTCTACGAGGACCTGAGCGACCTCACGCTGTACGCGCAGAAGGTGGCGCCCAACGGGGGCGGGTGGACGAACGTGCTGCTGCACGACGACCGCGACCCCAGCTCCCCGCTGCTGGTGCTGGCCCACCGGGGACGCGTGGGCACCTCCGAGCGCGGCGAGGCGCTGACCATCGAACTGCAGCAGGGTGAGGTGCACCGCGCCAACCGCGCCTCGGTGGACGCCAGCACCGTCTCCTTCGAGAAGGCGCAGATCAACGTGGGGCTGGGCGGCTCGCTGTCGCGGCGCAACCGGTTCCGCTCCCCCAAGGAGGAGCTGACGCCGGTGGAGCTGCTGGCGGCGGCGAAGGACGCGGAGGAGCGCCAGGACAACCCGAGGCCGTTCCTGATGGCGCTGCACAGCCGGCTGGGCAACGCGGTGGCACCGGTGGCGTTCGCGCTGCTGGCCACGCCGCTGGCCATTGGCCGCAGGCAGTCCGGCCGCGCCTGGGGCTACCTGCTGACGCTGGGCGGCTACGTCCTCTACTACCTGCTCAGCCGCGCGTTCGAGCAGATGGGCCAGAAGGGGCAGCTGCCGGTGCTCGTCGCGGGGCAGCTCGCCAACGTGCTCTTCATGGTGGTGGGCGCGGTGGCGCTGTACCGGGTGGCGCGCTCGGGAACGGTGCGATGAACCCCACGCTGTTCGGCTACGTGGTGCGCGCCTACGTGCGCTACACGCTGGGCATCCTGGCGGGCGTGGTGGCGGTGTTCCTGGTGGTGGACTTCGTGGACCGCGCGAAGGCCTACGGGGGCGAGGGCTGGGTGTGGGACGTGCTCAAGCTCTACGGCTACAAGGCGCTGGTGACGGTGCAGCAGCTGGGGCCGGCGGCGCTGCTGCTGGCGGCGGGCACCACGGTGTCGGCGCTGCGCAAGAAGGGCGAGGTGACGGCGCTCCGGGCGCTCACCTTCGGGCCGGCGGCGCTCTACCTGCCGGTGGGGCTGTGCGCGCTGCTGGCGTGCCTGGGCCTGGTCCTCTTCGACGAGACGGTGGCCGCGAGGGCCGGCCGGCGCGTGGACGAAATCACCACGCAGCGCTTCAACCGGTGGGGGGACTGGCGCCTGTACTACACGCCGAAGCAGTGGTTCCGGCGGGGCGACAACATCTTCTTCCTGCGCGGCGGCGACGCGCAGGAGGGCTTCGAGAACGTCTCCATCTTCACGCTGACGCCGGAGTTCAAGCTGCGACGGCGCGTGGACGCGGGGCGGATGCGCTCGCTCGCGGACAACCGCTGGGAGCTGACGGACGTGGTGGAGCGCACCTTCACGGAGGACGGGCGCACGACCGTCCAGCAGCAGCCGCGCGCCGAGTACGAGCTGGGCGTGGGCGCGACGACGTTCCGCATCCGTCCGGGGAGGCCGGAGCAGATGCGCCTGGGGGAGCTGCGTGAGCAGATCGCCGCGCGCGCGGAGGTGGGGCTGGCGACGCGGGGCTTCCAGCTCGCGTGGCACAACCGGTTCGCGTACGCGCTGGCGGGGCTGCCCGCGGCCCTGCTGGCGGTGGGGCTCGCGCTGCGCACGAACCGGCGGGGACACCTGACGGCCGCCGTGGTGGAGGGCCTGCTCATCGCCGTGGCCATGTGGGGCCTGATGGTGGTGTCCCGCACGCTGGTGCTCACCGAACGGCTGGCGCCCGCCGTGGCGGCCTGGATGCCGACGACGTTGTTGACCCTGGTGGCCGGGGGCCTGTGGCTGCACCGCGAGGGCCTGCTGCCCCTGCCGCGAAGGCGGCGCGCGGCGAAGTAGCCGGGGCCCGGCACCCGAATTGCTCAGCCGCGCAGGAGCCGCCGGGTGTGCCGCGCGAGCTGCCCCTCCTCGTCGCTGGGGAGCACCCGCACCGGACACGCGGACGCCTGGGCGGAGATGACTTCCGCCCCTGCTTCGTTGCGGCCCGCGTCGAGCGTGATGCCCAGGTGGCCGAGCGTCGCGCAGACGCGCTGGCGCACCCCCGCGCTGTTCTCCCCGATGCCTCCCGTGAAGACGAGCAGGTCCAGCCCTCCGAGCACCGCGGCGTAGGCCCCCACCGTCTTGGCGATGCTCCGGGTGAACACGTCCAGCGCGAGCGCCGCCGCCGCGTCGCCCGCCTCCGCGTCGCGCGTGAGGGCCCGCATGTCGCTGGTCCCCTCCGACAGCCCCCTCAGCCCGGCCTCGCGGTTCACCACCGCCTCGAGCGCTCCCGCGTCCAGCCCGCATGTCCGCAGCAGGTACAGCAGCACGCCCGGGTCCAGGTCGCCCGTGCGGGTACCCATGGGGATGCCCCCCGTGGGCGTGAAGCCCATGGACGTATCGACGGAGCGCCCGTGGTCGAGCGCCACGAGGCTCGCACCGCTGCCCAGGTGGGCCACCACGGCGCGCGCGGGCACGGCGGGCCCAAGCCTCGCGACGATGGATTCGTACGACAGGCCGTGGAAGCCGTACCGCTGCACGCCCTGCGCGCGCACGGCGCGGGGCAGGGGCAGCGTGGACGCCGCGGGGGGCAGGGTGGCGTGGAAGGCCGTGTCGAAGCAGGCGAAATGGGGCACGCCCGGGTAGCGCGCCTGCGCGGCCCGGATGAGCGTGAGCGCCGGGGGGATGTGCAGGGGCGCGAAGTGCGTGGCGTCCTCCAGGGCCTCCAGCACCTCGGGCGTCAGGGCCTGGTGCTCGCGCAGCCGGGGCCCGCCGTGCACCACCCGGTGCCCGATGGCGAGGGGCCTCGGCGCGCCGGCCGCCTCCAGGTGCCGCACGGCGGCGTGGAAGGCGTCCTCCTGGGTGGGGTGCCGCACGTCCTCGGCGCGCACCTGTCGGCCTTCGCCATCCTCCAGGACGAACCGGCCCTGCTCCGCGCCGATGTGGGTCGCGCTGCCCTTGAACCGCACGGTGTCCCGGCCCGCGTGCTCGACGAAGAGCCCGAACTTCAGCGACGACGAGCCGCTGTTGATGACCAGCACCGCGCCGGCGTCGCTCATCGCGAGGTCCACTTCCAGTCGCGGACCTGGGGCATGTCCTCGCCGTGCTCCGACACGTAGAGCTTGTGCTGCTGCCGCACCTCGGAGAAGCGCTGCTCCGCGTCGTTCAGCCGGTGGCGCGCGGCGGGCGAGTACCGGATGGCATCCAGCGCCAGCGTGAAGCGGTCCAGGTCGTTGAGCACCGTCATGTCGAAGGGGGTCGTCGTGGTGCCCTCCTCCTTGTAGCCATGGACGTGGATGTTGTCGTGGTTGGCCCGGTTGTACGTGAGCTTGTGCACGAGCGTCGGGTAGCCGTGGAACGCGAACACGACGGGCTTGTCCGTGGTGAACAGGCGGTTGAAGTCCTCCTCGTTCAGGCCGTGCGGGTGGACGCGCACCGGGGCGAGCGTGAAGACGTCCACCACGTTGACGACGCGCACCTTCAGCTCCGGCGCCCAGGTGCGCAGCAGCGTCACCGCCGCCAGCGTCTCCAGCGTGGGCACGTCGCCCGCGCAGGCCATCACCACGTCCGGGTCGCCGTCGTCGTTGCCGGCCCAGTCCCACGCGCCAATGCCCGCCGAGCAGTGGCGCACGGCGCTCTCCATGTCCAGCCACACGGGCGCCAGCTGCTTGCCCGCGATGATGAGGTTCACCTGGTTCTTGGAGCGCAGGCAGTGGTCCGTCACGGACAGCAGCGTGTTCGCGTCCGGTGGCAGGTAGATGCGCACCGTGTCCGCCTTCTTGTTGGCCACGTGGTCGATGAAGCCCGGGTCCTGGTGGGAGAACCCGTTGTGGTCCTGCCGCCACACGTGCGAGCTGAGCAGGTAGTTCAGCGACGCGATGGGCTTGCGCCAGGGCAGCTCCTTCGCGGATTTGATCCACTTGGCGTGCTGGTTGAACATCGAATCGATGATGTGGATGAACGCCTCGTAGCAGCTGAAGAAGCCGTGGCGTCCGGTGAGCAGGTAGCCCTCCAGCCACCCCTGGCAGAGGTGTTCGCTCAAGACCTCCATCACCCGTCCGTCGGCGGAGAGGTGCTCATCCGTGGGCTCCCGCTTCGCGTCCCACGTCTTGCCGCTGACCGCGTAGACGTCCTGGAGCCGGTTGGAGGCGTTCTCGTCCGGCGCGAACATGCGGAAGTTCCGCGTGCCCAGGTTGTGGCGCATCACGTCCCGCAGGTAGCCGCCCAGCACCCGCGTGGCGCTGACCTGCCTGGAGCCCGGCGGGCCCGGGTCCACGGCGTAGTCGCGGAAGCCCGGCAGCGCGAGCGGCACCAGGAGCTGGCCGCCGTTGGCGTGGGCGTTGGCGCCCATGCGCAGCCGCCCCTTGGGCGCCAGGTCCGCCAGCTCCTCGCGGAAGGTGCCGTTCGCGTCGAACAGCTCCCGGGGGCGGTAGCTGTGGAGCCACGCTTCGAGCAGCTTCAGGTGCTCCGGGTTGGTGCGCACCTCCTCCAGCGGGACCTGGTGGGAGCGCCAGGTGCCCTCCACCTGCTTGCCGTCCACTTCGCGCGGGCCGGTCCACCCCTTGGGGGTGCGCAGCACGAGCATGGGCCAGCGGGGGCGGGTGGCGTCGCGGTTCTCCCTCGCGTGACGCTGGATGCGCAGGATTTCGGCGTAGAGCAGGTCCAGGAGCGCCGCCATCTCCTGGTGCATCCTCCTGGGGTCGTCGCCCTCCAGGAAGAAGGGCTGGTAGCCGTAGCCCCGGAAGAGGGCCTCCAGCTCGTCGGCGTCGATGCGGGCGAGCACCGTGGGGTTGGCGATCTTGTACCCGTTGAGGTGCAGGATGGGCAGCACGGCGCCGTCGGTGATGGGATTGATGAACTTGTTGGAGTGCCAGCTCGCGGCGAGCGCGCCCGTCTCCGCCTCGCCGTCGCCGACGACGCAGGGGACGATGAGGTCCGGGTTGTCGAAGACGGCGCCGTACGCGTGCAGCAGGGAGTAGCCCAGCTCGCCGCCCTCGCTGATGGAGCCGGGCACCTCGGCCGAGTCGTGGCTGGGGACGCCGTAGGGCCAGGAGAACTGGCGGAACAGGCGCTTCATCCCGTCGCGGTTGCGCTCGATGTTGGGATACAGCTCCGTGTAGGAGCCTTCCAGGAACGTGTTGGCGATGATGCCGGGCGCGCCGTGGCCGGGGCCAATCAGATACATCATGTTGGCCCGGTGCAGCCGGATGATGCGGTTCAGGTGCACGTAGATGAAGTTGAGGCCGGGCGTGGTGCCAAAGTGGCCCAGCAGCCGGGGCTTGATGTCGTCCACCACGAGGGGCCGCTCCAGCAGCGGGTTGTCCTTCAGGTAGATCTGCCCGACGGAGAGGTAGTTCGCCGCGCGCCAGTAGGCGTCAATCTTCTCCAGCTCGGCTTCACCCAGCGGTCCTGGCATCCGTGTCGCCCCCACGCAGATGGTGCGGGCAAACCAGACTCCAGTCATTGAACGTCACGCAATGGCCCGGGGTGCGAAACCCGGGCGGCCGGCCCGCCTGCCACGAACTCTGTCAGCGCAATGACAGTCGCCCTGCGTGACGTCGGTCCTGGGGCCTCAGTGGGTCGTGCTGGCGTCGGACAGGTTCACCGGCGTGGTGCCGCGCTTCACCTTGGGGAAGAACAGACCGGCGGAGAACGCGGCGACGGCGGCCGCGCAGATGATCCAGAAGTTGATGGTGAGGCCGGTGCCCAGCGCCCCGCTGAGCGTCTCCAGGATGGCGGGAGGCAGGCCGCGTCCGTGCTCGGGCCCGAGCAGCTCGTTGGCGGCGCTCACCGGCACGCGCGGATCCTTCATCAACTGGGTCACCAGCACGCCGCCCATCAGCCCCACGCCCAGCGCCCCACCGATGGTGCGGAAGAACATGTTGCTGGCCGTGGCCACCCCGCGCAGCTCCCAGCCCACGCTCGTCTGGACCGCGATGAGCAGCGCGGTGGACGTGAAGCCCAGGCCGATGCCGAACAGGCCCATCGCGAGCTCCGGCACCAGCAGGGACGCCCCCGGCTTGAGCAGCAGCGCCATCAGCCCCGTGCCGACCACGGACAGGCCCAGGCCCCCGATGATGAGCGGACGGAAGCCGGTGCGAAGCATCAGCTTCCCCGCGACGAGGCTCGCCAGCGGCCAGCCGACGATCATCGGGGTGATCATCCCTCCCGCCAGGGTGGCCGAGCCGCCGAGCACCCCCTGCACGTACAGCGGCACGTAGGTGGTGGCCCCGAACATGGCGGCGGAGAAGAGCGCGCCCGCCGTGGAGGAGATGGCGATGGCGGGGATCTTGAAGATGCTCATCGGGATGACGGGCTCGGCGGCGCGCCGCTCCACGAACACGAACGCGACCAGGAGCACGCCCGCGACGGGCAGGGCGAGCAGCGAGCTGCCGGTCCCCTGCACGCCGAACAGGAGGGCCACCACGCCCGCGGACAGGAGCGCCGCGCCCGCGTAGTCGAGCCGCACGTCCGCCTTCTTCTTCATCTGCTCCTGGAAGAAGAAGACGAGCAGCGCCATGACGCCCACGCCGATGGGGACGTTGATGAAGAAGACCCAGTGCCAGGTGAAGTACTTCACGATGAGGCCCCCGGTGAGCGGCCCCGCGAGCCCGGCGAGTCCCCACACGGCGCTGAAGGCCCCCTGGACCTTCGCGCGCTGCTCCAGCGTGTAGATGTCCCCGATGATGGTGAGCGCGATGGGCTGCATGGCCCCGGCGCCCAGTCCCTGGAGGACGCGGAAGGCGATGAGCATGTTCATCGACGTGGACAGGCCGCTGGCGATGGAGCCCACGAGGAACAGGCCCGTGCCGAAGAGCAGCACCGGCTTGCGGCCATACAGGTCCGCGAGCTTCCCGTAGATGGGCACGGTGATGGTGGACGACAGCATGTACGCGGTGAAGACCCACGCGTAGCTCTGGATGCCGCCCAGGTCGCTGACCACCGTGGGCATGGCGGTGGAGACGACGGTCATCTCCAGTGCGGCCATGAACATGCACAGCGCGAGAGCAAGGGTGGTGAAAGGTCGGTGGGTGGTGCGCATGGCGGGAGGTTCGGGCCCGGGGGAAGGGGCCCTGAGTAACGGGTGCCCGTCCGCGTCGCCAGGGTCAAGCGCGCCGGTGCGATTCCCGGCGTCCGCGCCCCGGATTCCGGGGCCTGCCCGGCAGGAGGGGAAGGTCCGCGCTGGAGGGGGCTCGCGGGTGAGGTAGGGTCCAGCCGCCTCGCGACGCCGGGGCGCACCATGAGCACGGATTCTCAGACGGTCGAGGGTGGGCGCTGGAGGACCGCGGTCGCCGCGGTGTTGGGGCTCTACGCGGTGGGGCTGGTGCTGGCGGAGGCCGTGCTCCAGGCGGGCGCCATCCTGGCCACGGCGCTGGCGCTGACGCTGGCGGTGACGAAGCGGCTGCGGCTGGAGCAGGACGTGCGCGCCTTCGTGGTGGCGAGCGTCGCGCTGTGCCTGTGGCAGCTGCTGTCCCCGGCGGTGGCGCTGGCGACGGGGGCGGCGACGAAGTGGCCCCGGGGCGCCCGGTACGGGCAGGCGCTGGACACGGTGGCGGGGGCGGCGGTGGCCTGCATCGGGACGCTGGGCGTGCCGTGGGTGTTGCTGGGCGGCATCGTCGTGGGCGGGTGGTTGCTGGCGACGGCGCTGGGTCTCTTCCAGCACCGGGTGCGCTGGCCGTGGGTGCCGCCCTCGTTCACGAAGCTGAACCTGTCGCGCCTGCATGAGAACTTCGGCACGGAGGAGTCCCCCCGGTACGCCTCAGGAGGCTTCTTCTTCCACCGGCTGCGGTTCGCGCACGGGGCCATCGCGGTGCTGGGGCCGGTGCTGGCGGTGCTGGGGCGCTCGCGGGTGGCGCGGCAGCGGGTGATGGCGGGGGCGGTGGTGCTGGGGCTCCTGCTGTCCATCTACGGAGCGTTCGCGCGGGCGGCGCTGGGGGCGGCGCTGGGCGTGTGCGTGCTGGCGCTGCTGCTGCTCCTGAGGGGGACGGCGCGCAAGGCGGGGCTCGGCGTGGCGGTGGCGCTGGTGGTGCTGGTGCTGCTGACGCCCGCGTGGCGGGAGCGGTTCGGCAAGGCGGTGGACAACCTCTTCGGCAGCGGGGAGCGCTCGCTGGCGATGTCAGTGGGCTGGCGGCTGGTGAAGGAGCACCCCTGGGTGGGCGTGGGCTTCGGCAATCACAAACCCGCGGCGCTGGCGACGCAGGCCCAGACGGGCATCACGGACCTGCTGGCCACGGACGCCCACAACCTCTGGCTGACGGCCTGGGCGGAGACGGGGCTCGTGGGGCTGGTGCTGCTGGCGGCGATGCACGGCCTGCTGGCAAGGGCGCTGGTGCGAAGGCACCGCCAGGGGTCCCTCATCGCGACGGGCGCGCTGCTGTCCTTCGTGGGCTTCCACGTCCTGGCCCTGGTGCACTACCTGCCGTTCCACCCCAGCGTGCACCTGTCGTTCATGCTCGTCTGGGGATTGGGGTTGTGTAGGGAGGGCGTCTCAGGGGAGGGGGGGATCCCATTCCATCCTCCTGAGCGTCAGGGGCGTTTCGGTCGTGATGGTGCCCAGGATCCTCCTCAGGGCTCCTGAATCGCTGCCCCCCAGGGTGAAGCCCATCACGACCAGAGGCTCGTCGCGAGGAACGACATCGCAGACCATGGCCGCATCCTGCCCCAGATACAGTTCGCAGTAGCGCCCGGTGAGGACCGGTCGGGCGAACCCAAGGCCGTCCATCACCGGAGTGAGGTATGAGAGGACTTCGGGCTCGTTGCTCCTGAACAATGCCGTGCAGCGCTGCTTCATCAGGCCAATCCGGAAGCTCAAGAGCGCTCCATAGGCCAGTTGTTCGCGGAAGGTCTCGAACTGGTCGTAACGCTCAAAGCCCTCCGCAGGCCGCCTCGTCACCCGGGCATCGCCTCGTACTGGCAGATCGAGATCGAAGAAGAAATGCAAGGGCATGTACTTGTCGGGATCGTGTCCGATGAACAGGAACTGGGAATCAGGCTCGATCAGACCGTCAGCGTAGCTGGTGAGCACGCGCTGTGCGGAGAAGTCCATCCGTTGGTAGGCCAGAGGACCCATGTTCCGACCCATGCGGCTCAGGAACCAGCGATAGCACGGAGGGAGTGGACGGCCCGCCAGTTCCTCGATTTGTGCAATCTCTTCCGGCGGGCTGCCTTGCCACTGCTCGGCGAGCCCTGGGACAATCTTCAGGAGGAACTCCTCCAGTCCTGATTCTAGTCCTGGTGTAGGCATTGTGCCTCCTTGTCGCCGGGGCAGAGCATCACCGGAACGATGAGTTCGCAGGTTCTGCACGGTGGGACGGTTTCGCCGCTCTTGAATCGCTCCGTCTTCACCGTGTTGGTCTTTGCATCCAGGAATTGGATGGGTGCCATTGTCTCACCCCCTTCCGTATGGAACCACCGCTCGGTGAGAGCACCCGTGGCGGCGCCGTTGTCCCATGCGAGCACGATTGCTTTCTGGGCCGCACAGGCTCCTGGAGGGTATGCGGCAGGAAAGTCTGGGACCTTGAACCGGTGCTCAATGCTGTCCTTGAAGCGCTTCTCCGCATCCACCCAGAGTTCCTCCACTTCGGATGCGTTGGCGAAACGAGCAAGAAGGCGCTCGCGAATCCGCCTTTCCGAGTTGTCCGCCGCCTTTGCATTCGCATCTCTTTCCTCCTTGGTCTTCTTGCCAAGGAAATCCCTGAGCGAGAGCGAGCCTGGCGGTGACCGCCATGGTGCCTTGAGTCGTCTCACCGCCTCTTCGAACTCCGTGAGCGTCACGGACGAGTGATCCGCATATTTCTTCTTGCCGCAACGGCACTGCACCACGCCGAGCATCCGCACCAGGCGATATCCCTTCTCCTTCAGGACAACCTCAAGCATTGAGGCCAGTTGCGCCGCGTCGGTCTTCGTCTGTTCCGTTTCTTCCAGGGGCCCATGGGGTTCATGGCTGGCGTTCAAGGGGCAGGCCTCATCTCCCGTGACAGCCGTGACGAACCCGCTCGTTTGGATCACGCCCATCAGCGTCGCCGCATTGGCCGGAGTGCCGCTGGGCCCTCCGTTATTGAGCATGGGGTCGCCCAGCAGTTGGACGTTCTTTCCTTCGATCTTCACGTCCATGGAGCCCGGACCCGCGAAGCTCGTGGGACCCTCCACGTTGATGGAAGTGACTCCTCACGAGGGTTGCGGCGCCTGCAGGAGCATCGCCCCACGCAGCCCGCCATCTGAACCTGCCAGCACCATGACCCGGGGGCCTGGCGCGTAGCCCCGGGCGAATAATCGTACCGCCAGGACGCCTCCAAGTGCTCCGAACGCCGCGCCCACATCTCCCCAGGAACCGCTTGGGGCAATGTACCTGGTGGACTTCCACACCGAAGGCGTCCGCAGCGCGACGAAACCCCATTCCTCGCTGCGATACCGCTCGCCGTTGATGTCCATGCAGAGGGAATCAACAGCCTCTCGTGGAAGGTCGAGCCCCGCGATGGCGCCCTGGACGGCCTGGGTCATTCCGGCACCGAACGAGCCCGTGGGACTGTCGCGCAATTGGACCTCCCGTGCCGTGCGCACGCCCCGGACGGTGGCCAATGGAGGCAGGCGCAAGCGACGGCGCAGCCCCGCGCTCATCAGGGCAAGACATCCGGCACCCTCTCCAGGGACGAAGCCGCCGCGAATCCCCCGCTGCGCGAACCGGCGCCCGTGCTCCAGCCAACCGAACGTTTCCGCGTGCAGGTAGCTGTCGACACCCACGACCAGGAACACATGCTCCCGCCCCGAGGAGCACTCCCTTTGTGCCTGCTCCACGGCCTGGATTGCCCCCGCGTGGCCGCGTCCCGCGAGTTCGACGCGAGGGCTGGAGGACTTCGACGGGTAGCGTGCCGTGAGGGTATGGACCAACCAGCCCGCGTCGTCCTCGGAGAAGCCCGGTCGGTTCTCTGGCAGGGCGAGCAACAGGCGAAGGCCGTTTGCTTGAGAGACTCCTGGACCGAGCTTGCTCTCGACTTCATCGAGAACGCTTTCGAGCATCGGCACGAGGCGCTCGCGGCCTTCGAGCTTCGGCTCGAGCAAGCCATCGGCGGCGACCACCACCGGTTCGCCACGCGCGTCAATGAAGGGATACTCGGCGTACCGCGAGATGCGGGCGCGCACCGCCGCCGCGCTGCTCTCCGCGGAGACTCCGACGGGTGTCCGTGCGCCCACGGCCACCACCTCGAACTCGGCGCTCATGTCACACCTCTCAGCTCGACGATCTCCGTTTCATCGAGATAGTCCGCCTCTGGCGTGGGGACTCGGAGCGCGCTCTGCCACACCAGTGAGAGCCGCCTGTCCTCAGGCTCCAAGAGAACCGTCGTCATCCGCGAACCGTGCTGCTCGCGTCGCGAGCCGAAGCGGGTGGTGAATCCGAGCGAGACGTGCGGAAGTTCGAAGCGCAGGACGCCTTCAGGGGTCATGTTCAGCAGTTCGACCCGTTCTCCACCGACCAGCGCTCTTGCGGGCCGCTGGTCGGAGGGGGAACTCAGCGCGAAAGCCGGGTCGAAGTCATCCGGGAGCAAAGGCTTCTTCGTCTTCTCCCACCGGGCGTCATACGTCCCCGCGAGCTTGCGGCGGGGCATCCAGGAGGCATCAATCGGGCCGAACCCCGCGGGGCCGGGGACCGAGGGCGCGTCGTCTGGGTACTCAATGGCGTGGGCCGGCTTTCCCTCCAGATGGGCAGCGCGTACCGCGAAGCCGCGCCCGAGCGGGTTGCGCTCATCGAAGAGATGCTTGCTGGGGTCGGCGTCACACAGATCGCTGCCACCCAACGCGAGTTCGTATCGGATCGGTCGGGAGGTGAAGGGTCGTGGGCGGGTCATGCTCATGTTGAACAGCCCCCGCTCGTATGTTCGTTCGCCGTGGACAAGCAATTCCTTCTGCAATTGGGCAAGGCGGAGCACGACCCTGACGGTCGGCGCAGGCTTTCCGTGAGGCGCGTGCGCGTGCGCAACGACAAGCACATCCGTTCCTGGCTTCACCGCGAGGAGATCGGAGTCGTAGCGCAGGCTGGACCGGCCTGGTTCGCTGAAGTACTCCGGCATCAGCACGGGCATGCTCTGCTTGTCCGCCAGCCGAAGCCGCCCTCCAGCCCTGATGTCAAATGTCGCCTTGATCGCGACGAGCCACCAATGCACTCCGTCCTTGTCACGCGTCCAATTTCGTTCTGCCGCGTAGACCGTCCGGTTCTTCAGTGCCCACATGACTTGAAGTTAGATTGACGTCGAAGAACGCGTCAATCCGAGGCGTCCCTGACTCGGTGACCTCTCCCCGCGTCGGGTGGTTGCCTCGGGATGAATTCCCTGGGCGCGCGTGCAATGGTCCCCGGATGAAAATGGACGCGGCCCCCCAGGTCACCGAAGTCGGTCCTCGCGACCCCGGCTTGCAGTCTGCCTTCTGCGACTTCGTGCCCCAGGTGTTCGGCCGCGCCGACTTCAGGCGCTGGTGTCAGTGGGGGGAATGGACCGACGACTACCGGGCCTTCGCGGTGCTGGAGGAAGGCCGCGTGGTCGCAAATACCGCGGTGATGAGGATGCGGCTGCTCGTGGAAGGTCGCGAGGTGGTGGCCTGGCAACTGGGCGCGGTGGGGTGTGTGCCGTCACATCGCGGACGGGGATTGTCCCAGGTGGTGATGAGCGCCGCGCTGGACGCGTGCGGCGGTGCGCCCATGTTGCTGTTCGCCAATCCCAGGGTGCTCCAGTACTACCCGCGCTTCGGTTTCCAGCCCTGCAAGCAGACGCTGTTCGCCGCTGCGTACGAGGCCCAGCCGGAAGGCCCCCCCGCGCCCAGGCCCGACCTGGAGGACGCGGCGGTGCGCGCGGGCCTGTCCGCGCTCTCCAGCGAGGGGCTCCCCGTGACGGAGCGCTTCGGCGCGCGCGGGTACTCGACCGCCGCGAGCTGGCACGTGGCCAATGGCTTCGCGCGGCCGTTGTTGCGACTGGGGGACGACGCGTGGATCTCCGCGGGCGTGGAGGGCGACACGCTGTACATCGATGACATCTTCGCCCGCGCGCCCTTCGACCTGCGCGCCTGGGTTCCCCGGCTGATTGATCGCCCCATTCGCTCCGTCCATTTCGGCTTCACTCCGGAGCGGTGGTGGCCGGAGGCAGCGGAGGCCGGCGAGGACCTGGAGGCCTACCTGTTCGTGCGCGGACTCTCCCTGTCTCACGAACCCCACGGTTTTCCCGTACTCGCGCGCACCTGACAGGTCATCCCATTCCCGCGGTGCTGGGATATTGCGACGACGCGGTTCGGCTTGTCACACGCGTGCGCTGACGCGGCGCGTGTGACTCAGCCGGTAGGTCTGGGTCTACCCATGCGCTGGGTGATGTTATTCCCCGTCGCACAACATCGCTCCACATTCAAAGACATATCAATACGTTTCGCCTGTGCGCCTGGGGATGTTTGGGTTGAAGGGTTTTGAATCTTGACGTGCTATGGATAGACGCGTACCCAGTCATTCACTGACTGGAGGCCGTCATGCGCTTCACCCGCTATTGCCGCTCCATCCTGTTCACCCCGGCGCTCGCTGTGGATCGCTTCGAGCGAGGGCAGCAGTCCGGCGCGGACATCAGTCTGGTGGACCTGGAGGACTCCGTGGCGGCGGCGCACAAGGACGCTGCCCGCCAGCACGCGGAGGCGTTCTTCACGGCGCCCCGGGTCGGGGAGAGCCGCCGCGCGGTGCGCATCAACTCCGTGACGCGCCATGAGGGCTTGCGTGACCTGCTGGCCCTGCGTGAGTACGCGGCGAAGCCCGACGCGATCATGATCCCCAAGGTGGAGTCGCCTCGCGACCTGGAGATCGTCGAACAGGTGCTGGGGCCCGAGTGCGCGAACGTGGACCTGCTCGCGCTGGTGGAGACGCCGCGCGGCATCGAGAACCTCGACGCCATCGTGTTCGCGACGCCCCGCCTCAAGGCGCTGGTGTTCGGCTCCGCCGACTTCTCCTTCAGCATCGGCGCGGCGCTCGCCTGGGAGCCCCTGCTGTACGCGCGCTCCCGGCTGGTGGCGGCCGCGCGCTCCGCGAACCTCCAGGTGGTGGACACGCCCCAGTTCGACATGGGCGACCTGGAGGGGCTGCGCGCGGAGTCCGCCCGCGCGCGCAGCCTGGGCTTCAGCGGCAAGGTGGCCATCCACCCGCATCAGGTGGAGATCATCAACAAGGCCTTCTCCCCGGATGAGCGCACCCTCCAGAAGGCGCGGAAGATCGTCGCGGAGAGCCAGGCCCGGGACGCGAACATCTGCGTCGTCGACGGCGCCATGGTGGGCACGCCGTTCATCGAAGCCGCCAAGCGCACGCTCGAGGACTTCGGCATCACCGAGGGCTGACGCCCACCGCCTCCCATCCCCGTCTTTCCCGACCATTCCGCGCAGGAGGAGTCCGCATGGCAACGAGCATTCCCGAGAGCGTCCTGGGGCCCCGGCGCTACCGCAACAACGAGAAGTTCGTCGGGCTGGGTGACGCCGGCTGGCAGCAGGCCGAGGACCACGGCCTCATCAACCTCAAGGTGGACTTCGAGTCCAACAACCAGCTCATCGACACGGCGACCCGGCACGCCTTCATGGTGCTGTGCTCGTGCTCGTACCTGGGCCTCAACCACCACCCGGCCATCCTCCAGGGCGCCATCACCGCGCTCCAGGAGGAGGGCACCATCGGCCTGGCGCTCTCCACGCTGCGCATCCGCCTGAGCCTGATGGCGCGGCTGGAGGAGGGCCTGCGGGACCTCTACGGCTGCCCGTCGCTGCCAGCCGCGTCGTGTACCGCGCTGACCGCGGGCATCCTGCCGCTGCTCGCGTCCGGACACCTGACGGAGGACGGGCAGCCGCGCGTCATGGTGTTTGATCGCTTCTGTCACTTCTCCATGGCGTACGTGAAGCCCATCGTGGGGGACGAGAGCCTGGTGCTGACCAGCCCCCACAACGACCTCAACTACCTGGAGGACGTCTGCAAGAAGTACCCGCGCGTCGCCTACGTGGCGGACGGCGCCTACTCCATGGGCGGGCTGACCGAGCTGGAGGGCCTGCTCCAGCTCCAGGAGAAGTACGGCCTGTTCCTGTACTTCGATGACTCGCACTCGCTGTCCATCACCGGGAAGCACGGCGAGGGCTGGGTCCGCTCGCGCCTGAAGATGAACCCGCTGACGATGATCGTCGCGTCGCTGGCCAAGGCCTTCGGCAGCGCGGGCGGCGTGGCCATGCTGGGCAGCGAGAAGCTGTTCAACTTCCTCAACCGCAACGCGGGCCCGCTGGCGTGGTCGCAGAACCTCCAGGTGCCGAACATCGGCGCGTCGCTGGCCAGCATCGCGCTGCACAAGAGCCCGGAGCTGAAGACGCTCCAGGACAAGCTGGCGCGGAACATCGACTACTTCGACAGCCAGTTCCCGTCGCAGCACGCGGGCAACGGCATGCCCATCCGCAAGATTGAAGTCGGCGCGGAGGAGAAGGCCGTGCGCCTGTCCCAGGAGCTGTACCGGGCGGGCTACTACTGCTCGGCGGTGTTCTTCCCTGTCGTCGCCAAGGGCGAGGCGGGCGTGCGCCTGATGATGCGCTCCGACATCGAACCGGACGAGCTGAAGCGCTTCTGCGCGACGGCGAAGGACATCATCTCCGGCTTCTGAAGCCATCCCCCTGAGCGCGAGGACACACGACATGGAGGGCACTGGCTACAAGCAGGTGGGACCGCAGCGCTACCGGGAGCTGCTGGGCTTCGCGTTCGAGGACTTCACCGTCGGGGACGTCTTCGAACACCGCCCCGGCCGCACGGTGACGGAGGCCGACAACGTGCTCATGAACACGCTGAGCCTCAACCCGTCCCCGCTGCACCTGGACGCGGCCTATTGCTCGCACACGCCGTGGGAGAAGCCGCTCATCTCCAGCCTGGTGACGTTCAGCGTGGTGTGCGGCATGAGCGTGCGCAGCACCAGCGGCCGGGCGCTGGCGAACCTGGGGTGGGACCGCATCCGCCTCACGCACCCGGTGTTCGCCGGGGACACGCTGTACGCGGAGAGCCGCATCCTCGCCAAGCGCCTGTCCGCGAAGCGCGAGGGCGAAGGCATCGTCACCTGCGAGACGCGGGGGCTGAAGTCCACCGGGGAGGTGTTCCTCACGTTCGAGCGCAGCTTCCTCGTGCCCACGCGCGAGCGCGGTGTCGACGAAAGGGCCGGGTACTGACCGTCATGCGCGCCATCGTCTTCGAAGGCTCCGGGGGCCCGGAGGTGGTGAAGCTCCGCGACGTCCCCCGCCCGGTGCCCGGCGGCAACGCGCTGCTCGTGCGGGTGCACGCCACGGCGCTCAACCGCGCGGACCTGCTCCAGCGCGCTGGCGTCTACCACGTCCCGGAGGGCCAATCCGCCATCCCCGGCGTGGAGGTCGCGGGCACGGTGGAGGCGTGGGGCGAGGACGTGAAGGGCTTCACCCGGGGCCAGCGCGTGTTCGGCGTGGTGGAGGGCGGCGGATACGCGGAGTACTGCCTGCTGGACGCGGACATGGCGCTGCTCATCCCGGAGGCCCTGGGCTTCGTGGAGGCCGCCGCCGCCGCCGAGTCCTGCCTCACCGCGAATGAGACGCTCTTCGAGCTGGGCGGGCTCAAGCCCGGACACACCGTGCTCGTGCACGCGGGGGCCAGCGGCATCGGCACGACGATGGTGCAGATGGTGAAACACATTGGCGCGACGGCGCTGTGCACGGTGGGCACGCCCCGGAAGGTGGAGGCGCTGGAGCGGCTGGGCGCGGACGTGGCCATCGACTACCGGCGCCAGGACTTCGTGGCGGAGGTGATGGCGCGCACGCGCGGCGAGGGCGTGGACCTGGTGATGGACTTCGTGGGCGGCGCGTACCTGTCGCGCAACCTCTCCGTGCTGAAGCACGAGGGCTGTCTGGTGTTGGTGGGCCTGCTGGATGGGATGGCGGCGGAGCTGGACCTGCTGCGCGTCGTCCAGCGCCGGTTGCAGCTCAAGGGCTCGTCGCTGCGGCTGCGGCCCATGGTGGAGAAGCGGCAGGTCAACGCGCGCTTCCGGCAGCGGTGGATGGAGGTGCTGGCGCGAGGAGGGCTGCCGCCCGTCATCCACGGGAGCTGGCCGCTGGAGGCGGTGGTGGAGGCCCACGCGGAGATGGAGGCCAATCGCAACATCGGGAAGATCGTCCTGACGGTGACGCCGTGACGGACCTGGGCGAGTTCCTGAAGCGCGAGCAGGTGGACGCGCAGCTGCTGACCCTGGCGACGCCGATGACGACGGCGGCGGCCGCCGCGCACGAGCTGGGCATCGCCGTGGGTGGCATCTTCAAGTCGCTGGTGTTCACCACGGACGCGGACGAGGTGCTGGTCGTCGTGCTGCCCGGCGACCGGCGCGTGGACTTCAAGGCGGTGGCGCGGGCGGCCGGCTGTCGCAAGGTCGCGTTCGCGAGCCGCGAGCGGGCGCTGGAGGCGACGGGCTATCCGCCCGGAGGCACGCCGCCCCTGGGCCATCCGCACCCGCTGCGCGTGTTCGTGGACGCGTCCGTCCTGGACTACCCGGAGGGCTACGGCGGCGGCGGGCGGCCGGAGCTGTTGCTGCGCCTGACGCCCGCGGAGCTGCTGCGCGTGACGAAGGGCACCGTGGGCACCCTGAGCATTCCAACCGAAGCAACGACCCCCTAAGCGAGGAGTTCCCCATGCAGGACGACATCTCCAGAAGCCTCAAGAAGATCCTGACGAACAACCTCTTCGTGGAGATCCCCGAGGAGCAGATTGGCGGAGACGACGGGTTGCAGTCCGTCGTCGGCCTGGACTCCGTGGGCTTCCTGGAGCTGCGGGTCATCTGTGAGGATCAGTTCGGCGTGAGCATCTCCGACCAGGACTTCGACACGGAGAACTTCCGCACGCTCAACCTGTTGTCGGCGCTCATCGTGAAGCTCAAGGCCCAGCAACAGGGGGGCGCGAAGTGAAGGTGCCCGCCGCGGGGGAGAAGCTGGGGGCGGACGACGTCGCCCGCCTGCGCGCCGGCATGGCGTTGCAGATGGACCACTATGGCGGCGGACGCCTGCCGTATGTCTGTCTGAAGGCGAAGGGCCTCGTGCAGCACATGGCGGCGCTGGAGGGGCCGGACGCGGGCCGCGTCGTGGAGGTGCTGGACGCCAGCGGTGGCTACGCGAGCGCGTGCCTGGGCGCGGGCCATCCGCGCATGCAGGAGGCGCTGCGCGACGGCCTGGAGCGCACGGGCTATGTCACCGACGAGCTGGGCTCGTTGGAGCGCACGCTGCTCCTGGAGGAGCTGTTCGGCGCGCAGGGCCTCTGGGCGGATCGCTTCCCGGGGGACGCGTACCACGCGAGCGGCCGCAACTCCGGCTCCGAGGGCCTGGAGCTGGCGCTGCGCCTGGTGCTGGAGTCGAACTTCGACCGGCGGCGGATGGCGCCGAAGCCGGAGCGCTCGGAGCGGCGGACGATCCTCGCCTTCGAGGGCGCGTGGCACGGCTGGACGCAGGGCCTGGTGAGCCTGCTCAACCGCCGGCACTACCGGCTGGGGATGCCGCTGCCCGCGACGGAGGCGCTCGACGTGCAGTTCCTGCCGTTCGGGGAAATGGCGCACCTGGAGGCCTTCTTCGCGGAGCACGGGCGCAAGCTGGCCGGTGTGTTCGTGGAGCCCATCCAGGGGGACGCCGGCATCCTGGTGCCGCCCGCGGGCTACCTGCGACGGCTGGCCGCGCTGTGCCGCGAGCATGACGTGCTGCTGGTGGCGGACGAAGTGCTCACGTTCGCGAAGACGGGCCGCTTCTTCGGCATGACGGACGCGGAGGGGCCCATTCCCACGGACATCACCGTCATCGGCAAGAGCCTGGGCATGGGCGTCGTCTCCACGTCCATGGTGATTGCCCGGCGCGAGCTGTCGGTGCGCTCCAGCGGCGCGGTGTCCACGTCGGATTTGCGCCCCCTGACGAGCGCGGTGATGCGCTCTGGCATCCAGTACATGTCCGGCGAGGGCCTGGTGGAGCGCACGGGCCCGCTGGGCGAGCTGCTGCGCGAGCGGCTGCGCAAGGATGTGGCGCAGGTGTTCCCGGAGGTGTTCCAGGAGGTCCGGGGCCTGGGCTACATGAATGGCCTGGAGCTGACGGAGAAGGCGTCGGGGAGCCTGGGGCGGCTGCGGACGCGGCTGCTCGACGCGGGCATCTTCGTGGAGTTCATGGCGGGCGCGGGGCGACGTTCGCGGGGCTTGCGCTACCTGTTCCCTGCGATGCGCATCGCGCCGCCGCTCATCGCGGGTGAGGCGGACCTCCAGGAGATGGTCGCGCGCATCCAGCGCGGTGTGCGGGCCTTCGTGGAGTCCGGGTCGTGACCGAGGCCGCGGTGCCACTGCCGGAGATCCTGCCCTCGCTGCGCAAGCGGGTGGAGCACGTGGACACGGATGCGTCTGGCGTCGTGCACTTCTCCCGCTACGCGTCGCTGCTGGAGACCGCGGGGCTGGAGGAGCTGGAGCGCCGGGGCGCGGGGCTCGCGGCCCTGACGGCGCAGGGCCTGGACCTGCGGGTGCGGGAGCTGCGCGTCAGCTACCGCGCGGCGGCGCGGTTCCAGGACTGGTTGGTGCTGGTGCCCTCCGTGGATCACGTGGGGCCCGCGAGCCTGAAGCTGGGCGTGAAGGTGTACCGCGAGGGCGCGGAGCCGTTGCTGCTCGCGTCCGGGAGTCTGGATTTCGCCATCGTCACCCAAGAGAACGGAGTGCCCGCATGTCTACCGCCGTCCCTCAGCAGCGCGCTCAAGCAGGCGCAGTGAACGAAGTGGAGCGCACGCCGAAGCCCCTGGGCTTCACGGCGCTGAAGCAGTGGCTGCGGCACCGCCACCCGATGATCTACCTGGACCGCATCGTGGACCATGAGCCGGGGAAGTTCCTGGACGCGCTCATCTCCATTTCCGGGAACATGGACAGCATCGCCGGGCACTTCCCGGAGCGGGCCATCTTCCCGGGCAGCCACCTCATCCAGTCCTACGCGCAGGCGGGCATCATCCTGTACCAGATGAGCACGTCGATGCTGGCCGAGGACGAGCTGACGCTCATCGGTTCGGTGGAGGCGCGCTTCCTCAAGGTGGTGGTGCCCGGAGACCAGGTGCTGCTGCACGTCCAGCAGAACCGGCTGGCGGGAGGGCTGTTCCACTTCACGGGCAAGGCCATGGTGGGGACGACTCGCGTGGCGGCGTTCCGCGCGAGCCTCGTTCGCTCCCGGGTCGCCGACCTGGGCTCGCCGCTGTGGTAGCACCCGTCGTCGTCACGGGCGCCGCGTGGACGACGCCCCTGGGGCGCGGCCTGGACGCCGTGTGGCGCCGGCTGCTCGCGGGCGAGCATGGCTTCGTGGAGGTTCCGTCCCCGCACCGGCTGCGCAACACGCAGGCGGCCGTGGTGCCACGGCGGTCGGGCGGGCTCGCGGAGGCGCGCTCTGGAGGCGTCGCGGCGAAGGACGCGCCGGCGTCCCGCGCGCTGCCGACGCTTGAGGTCGAGCCGGAGAGAGCACGCTCGCTTTCGTTGGAGCGTGCCGCTGACAGCCAGGAGCCAGCGGGCCCTGCGGAGCGGTTGCGCTCGCTCGCGGTGGAGACCCTGCGGGAGGCCTTGGCGCACGCGGACCTGGCGGGAGACGGGACGCGCACGCTCTTCGTGCTGGGAACCAGCCTGGGGGCCTACCTGGACGATGAAGGCGAGCGGAACGCCCCGCTGCACCAGTGGGCCGACGCGGTGGTGGGGACGCTGGGAGCGAAGGCGCCGCCCGTGGTGCTGTCCACGGCGTGCTCGTCGGGTTCGGATGCGCTCGTGGTAGGGGCGGAGTGCATTCGCGCGGGCCTCGCGGACGTCTGTGTTTGCGGCGGCGTGGACATCCTGACGCCGAGCAAGCGATTGGCGCACTCCGCGCTGTCCACGTTGTCTCCGTCGCGTGCGCGGGCCTATGACACGCGGCACGACGGCATGATGCTGGGGGAGGGCGCGGCGTTCCTGGTGCTGGAGTCGGCGGCGCACGCGGAGCAGCGGTCGGCGCGCATCCTGGCGCGGCTGCGCGGTGTGGGCTCGGCCAATGACGCGGCGAGCATGACGTCACCGGATCCCGCGGCGGCGGGTGCGCGGCTGGCGATGGAGCGCTCCCTGGCGGATGCGGGACTCGCGGCGTCGGAGATTGGACTGGTCAATGGTCATGGCTCCGCGACGCCGGTGAACGACCGTGCGGAGGCCGCGGCGTTCCGGAGCGTGTTTGGCTCCGAGGGCGGGCCGCTCGTGTTCGCGACGAAGGGCGCCTTCGGTCACACGCTGGGGGCCACCGGGGCGATGGAGGCCATCGCGACCATCCTGGGGCTACGGGAGGGCATCGTTCCGCCCATCGTCGGACTGGAGCAGCCGGACCCCGACTTTCCCTGCCCGCTGTCCGTGGGCGCGCCGACCCGGCACGCGGCCCGGAAGGGCTTGAGCGTGACGCTGGGCTTCGGTGGCTTCGACACGTCGCTCGTCTTCGAGGTGGCGCGATGACGTCCCTGCCTTCGGTGGCCCTGCGCGGCAGCGCGGTGGTGTTCGCGGACGCGCCGAATCCGCACCTCGTCAAATGGAAGCCGTCGGTGCGCTACGCGGATCCGCTGTCCTGGGCGCTGGTCATGGCCGTGGGCGAGGCGACCAGAGCATTGGGTGAGGAGTTCACGCGCGCCGCGGACCGGTGTTCGCTCATCCAGGTGGGCGCGGTGGGGCCTCGTGAGACGTGGGTGCAGGTGGCGAGCGATGCCGCGCGAGGCTTCGCGTCCCCGCTGCGCTTCCCCGCGGCGACACCGAGCGCCCCCACGGGCCTGTCCTGCATCGTCCATGGGCTGCGAGGCCCGACGCTCGCGCTGACGATGCCGATAGCGACGGGCGCGGAGGTCGCGCTGGCGATGTCCGTGGCGTGGCTCCAGCGAGGGGTCGTGGACTGGGCCCTCATCGGCTCGGTGCTGGGGGTCGAAGGCCGACCACCGGGCGCGGGCTGCGTCGTCCTGTCGCGGGGAACCGGCCCTGGCGTCAGCGTGGATGTCGTCGCGCGGTCCCTTCAATTCCAAGCGGAGTGAACATGGCCTCACCTCTCCAGGAACTCGCGGGCGTTCCGCTGGCCGCCGTCCAGGCGTTCCTGGACCGGATCCGCGACCTCACCGAAGCGCACCCGACCGCCGACCGCGCCGTGTCGTCCCTGGCGGCCGGATGGATTGCCCGGGGGCTCAGGCCGGGGGATGTGGTGCTGCTCGCGCTGCCCAATGGCGTCGGCCTGCTGGCCCAGGTCTTCGCGGTGCTCGCGGCCCGTGGCGTCCCCGCGCTGGTGTCGCCCGCGTCGCCCGCGGGCCGGCAGCAGTCGCTGGTGGATGCGTTGCCGGCGCGTGCGCTGGTGGCGATGCGCGCCCCCGCGCCGCACGCGGAAGGGGTGGAGCGCTTCGCCCTGGGTGGGGCGGAGGTGGCGCTGTTTCCGGACACCACGCCGCCGGGGGCCCAACCGGGGGAGATGGTGTTGCTCACGTCCGGCACCTCCGGATTCGCGAGCGGCTGTGTGTTCGACCTGGCCGCGCTCTTCCGCAACGCGGACCGGCACGCGGACGCGGTGGGCCTGCGCGCGGGGGACACGGCCCTGGTGAACCTGCCGTTGTATTACTCGTATTCGATGGTCGCGCAGGCGTTCTCCGCGCTGCGACGAGGGCTGGAGCTGGTCATCAGCGGCCCGCCGTTCCAGCCCGCGGCGTACCTGCGCCTCCTGGCGGAGCAGGGCATCACCGTGTCCGCGCTGACGCCGCTGCTGGTGCGCGGGTTGCTGCAACACGGGGAGGCCTTCCCTGAAGGGCTGCGGTGCCTGGGCGTGGGAGGGGACGTGCTCGCGCCCGAGCATGTGAAGCGGATGCTGCAAGCGCGGCCGGAGGGCGAGCTGTACCTGACCTATGGCCTCTCCGAGGCAGGGCCGCGCGTGGCGACGCTCGCCGCGCATGCGGAGCCGGAGCGCCGCTTCGCGTCCGTGGGATTGCCCCTGCCGGGCACGGAGGTGACGCTCGTGCCGCGTGGGCCGGATGGACAGCGGGAGCTGTTTGTCTCGTCAGACACGGTGATGAAGCGCCGCATCGGCATCGTGGAGGGAGAGAAGCAGCATGCGCTGCGAGGTCCCCGGCTGTTGGCCACGGGGGACGTGTTCGACATCGACGCGCAGGGCTACCTGTACTTCCAGGGACGCGTCTCCGACTTCCTGGTGCGAGGCAGTGAGAAGATCAGCATGGCCTCCGTGCGGCGTCTGGCCATGATGCTCCCAGGCGTGCTCACCGCACGCACGCAGGTCATCAAGAGCGCGGAAGGGGACGACTACGAAGTGATCCTCACCGTGGCGGATGAACGCCGCTCCGTGGAGCAGCTGTCCCGAGACCTGTTCCGCCTGCTGCGCCTCGCGGAGCGTCCCCGCGCCGTGCAGGTGGTCTCGGCGGATGTCGCGGCGGCCTCCCTGCACAAATGAAGGATGTCCGTGATCCTTCTTCCAGGTTAGCGCCCCGAGCGTCCGCCGATTTCCGGGAAGCGCTCATAGGCCCGCAAAAGCGCAGTCAGGTGGCCGGGTTTGTTGAAATCGAGAGGGGTGTCCGTGAGCCGGACAACCCAGCCGCCTGTCTCCGTGCGCCGCGCCCGTGACACCAGCTCGGCATCGCGGGCCGCGTCTGGGAACCCGATGTTCCGTGCGGCAGCAGCCGACCAGTAGTTCAACCACCCGAGGTGGTGCGGAATCTCGGGCGAACGGATTTCATCTGGAGGGGTGAGCATGGGCAGCCCACGCGGTGAGAGCGCCGGCCCATGCGTTGTGTTGCGCATCTGCTGCGCGACTTCCGCGCCGAAACCCTTCGGCGACGCATGCCCCCAGAAGGCGTGAGCTCCTTTCGCGATGCCCTCCAGCACACGTGATGCCGCCGCGATGTCGAGCGGCAGCTTCGCGTGGACCTGAAGCTGGGGCTGGCCCCCTGGGAGCAGGCTCGCGGGCCTTCGCAACCCCGTGATCGTCACCGGGTTGCTCTCGTCGCCATTGCATAGGAGGGGAAACTCTCCGCGCTGTGCTGCCTCTGCGAGCCATGCATCACGCTGAGGCAGCGCGATGAGCCGCCCTTCCTTGGAGACCTCCCACTCCAGTCGCAAGCCGGGCAGAGCCCTTTCCATTTCGTGGACGGCAGCAAGTGCGCGGCCGTCATCGCCCTCTAGCGCTGGCGCGTAGACAGAAATCAAGAGGCGACTTTGCATCGTCATCGTTCGCATCCCGTAACGACGAGATTGGGGGCAAGAGAAGGTTCCAGGTCGAGCAACGCTTCCCTGTGCGCGTGGGTGCTGACCCCGACGACGAAGCCATATCCACATGCACGCGCGATCCTGCGTTCTTCCAGCATCTCGGCCACCTGGTCCTTGACCACCTGCTCCTGGAGGAAGTCACTGTAGGTGTCAAATCGGTCGGTCTTGATCTCCCAGAGGACGCGCACCCCGACTTGCAACGCGTCGAAGTGCTTGCCGTCAACGAGCACGTCCATGCCCTGGTATCGGTTGGGCGGGACCCTGTCGGCGCACGCGTTGTGCGCGCCGTCTCCGCCTCGGTGTGGCACCGGAATGGGCTCGCACCGGGGGTGGCGCACCCGGTCAAGAGGGGCCGGTGGCATCGGGGGACGCAAGCCCTGGCCGGATGGCTCCGGCTCCAGCTTGGGATTCCGTTTCGATACAACTTCCTGGGGCGCCGCCTTCGTTCCTCGCGCGGTCGCTGTCTCCTCGGGATAGAGCTGACGTAGCTCATACGCATCCAGCTCCTCCTTGATGGCGGCAGCGACCACCACCACGCCAAGGATGACGATGGCTCCCACAACGACCTCGGGTGCGACCAGGACGCAGACGCCGAGTCCCATGACGGCCGCGTTCGCCGAGGCGACCGTGCATCTTCCCGTCGGGTCGTGAAACCGGACCCGGTCATGGTCGACCGACTGAAAGCACCGCTCCACCATCACGGCCCAGGGCTGGGCCGCTTCTTGGACGACGCAATGTCCACCGTCAGTCCAGGGCAGCTTCGCCGCTCGCTGGAGGTTGGCGATTCTCAGGCTCCGGGCTCCCTGCTCGACGGGAGGCGGTTTCGACGTAGCGCAGGCTGAAAGAAAGAGGAGGAGTGAGATGTACGCGCGGAAACGGATGGCCACGGCCTTTCCTTGAAGCCAGGGAGCGGCGGGCAGGATGGCCCATTCTGGCGGATGCCTGCACGCTCTGCCGGAGAGTGCACTCGGTACGTGCCGGAGTGTGACAACCCGGCACGGAGCTTCGGCAAGTGCGACGCAGCCGCCGCGCTGAAGAGTCTGAAGGCCGCACAGGCGAAGTCATGGTCGAGGTGGGGTCAGGACGCCTGCGCGCCCAGCCCCATTGGCAGGTCCGGGTTCGCGAGCACCGCGTCCAGCACGCGCATGAAGTCCGCGTGGATGCCCTCGGCGGTGCGTGCATCGAACAGGTCGGTGTTGAACTCCAGCACGCCGGAGAAGCCTCCGGCCAGTTCGGTCAGGGACAGGGCCAGCTCGTAGGTGACGGAGCCCCGGTTGACCTCCACGGGCGACACCGTGAGGCCCGGCAGCTCGAACGGGGCTTCCGGCGCGTTCTGCAGGACGAACATCGCCTGGAACACCGGGGAGCGGTTCACGGGCAGCTCGACGCCCAGTGAAACCACGATCTGATCCACGGGGACCTCCTGGTGCGCGTAGGCGCCCAGCGTCTCCTCGCGCACGCGCTGGAGCAGCGTGCGGAACGCCGGGCTTCCTCGCAGGCTGACGCGCAGGCACAGGCCGTTCACGAACATGCCGATGAGCGGCTCCACCTCCGGGAGCAGCCGGTTCGCGATGGGCGACCCGATGATGACCTCCTCCTGGCCGGAGCGGCGCGCGAGCACGACGCCGAACGCGGACAGCATGGCCATGAACGGGGTGACGTTCTCGCGCCGGCACAGGGCATGGAGCGCGTCGCTGCGGTCGCGGCCCAGGTGGACCTCGCGGTGGGTGCCGTTGAACGTGCGCACCGGAGGCCGGGGACGGTCGGTGGGGAGCTGAAGCTCCGTGGGCGCCCCCGCGAGCGACTGCTGCCAGTACGCCAGGCGCCGGGACAGCTCCGTCCCGATGAGCCACGTCCGCTGCCACGCCGCGTAGTCCGGGTACTGCACGACGAGCGGCGCCAGGTCGGCTGCGCGCCCCTGGGCCAGCGCCGAGTACAGCACCCCCAGCTCCCGGGCGATGACGCCCATGGACCAACCGTCCGCGGAGATGTGGTGCACGCAGATGAGGAGCAGGTGCTCGTCGTCCTTCACGGACAGGAGGGACGCACGCACCAGCGGATCGCGTGTGAGGTCGAACGGCGTCTGAGCATCCGCGTGGATGTGACGCCACGCCGCGCTTTCCGCGTCGGGCTGCTCGCGGAGGTCCTCGAAGCGCCATGGGAACTCGCCGGCGGGAGTGACCCGCTGCACGAGCTGGCCGTCCTCTTCCGAGAACCGGACCCGCATGGACTCGTGCCGCTCCAGCAAGGCCTGCAAGGCGCTGCGAAGCGCGTCGACCCGCACCGGACCCCGGAGCCGGTAGCCAATGGGGATGTTGTAGGCGCTCGACGTGGGAGCCCGCAGGAAGAAGCGGTACAGCCGCTCCTGCGAGTACGACAGCGGGAGCGCCCGGTCGCGAGGCGCGCGAACCAGTGGAGGCACCGCGCGGGGACCGTCCGCCGGAACGAGCGTGCCCAGGTGCTGCGCCAGCTCCGCGACCGTGGGGCCGGTGAAGAGGACACGAAGCGCGAGCTCCGCGCCAAGCTCCGCGCGGATCCGCGAGACCACCTGGGTGGCGAGGAGGGAGTGGCCGCCGAGGTGGAAGAAGTTGTCGTGGAGTCCGACGCGCTCGACGTCGAGGAGTGAGGCCCAGAGGCGGCAGAGGGCGACCTCGGTGGGCGTGCGAGGCGGGACGTAGGAGAGGGTGTCACCGCGAGCGGGCTCGGGAGCGGGGAGGGCGCGGCGGTCGACCTTGCCGTTGACGGTGAGTGGGAGCGAGGCGAGCGGAGTGAAGGAGGCGGGCACCATGTGCTCGGGGAGGCGCTCGCGCAGCCAGGCTCGCAGCTCTGAGACGTCGGGGAGTGCGTCGTGGGCGACGAGGTAGGCGGCGAGGCGCCGGTCGCCGCCGGCCTCTCGGGCGATGACGGAGGCGTCCTTGATGGCGGGGTGGAGGCGAAGGGCCTCTTCGATTTCACCCAGCTCGACGCGGTAGCCGCGCACCTTCACCTGATGGTCAGCGCGTCCGAGGTACTCGATGCGTCCGTCGGGGAGGAAGCGGGCGAGGTCGCCTGTCTTGTAGAGGCGTGCGCCGGGGACGGAGGAGAAGGGATTGGGAAGGTAGGTGCGTGCGGTGAGCTCAGGGCGGTTGAAGTAGCCGCGACCCAAGCGCTCGCCGGAGACATACAGCTCGCCTGGGACGCCCAGGGGGACGGGCTGGAGAAGCGCGTCGAGCAGGAAGAGGGGACCGTTGGAGAGTGGGCGGCCAATGGGCACGGGGAAGCCGAGGGCCGGCGGCGAATCCACCAGGTGGAAGGAGGAGAAGACGGTGCACTCGGTGGGGCCGTAGCCGTTGACGAGGCGCTTGGGCGGGCCGTGCTGGAGGACTTCGCGCAGGGCGAGTGGGTCCGCGGCTTCACCGCCGAAGACGAGGGTGTCCAAGCCCGCGAAGGCTGCGGGCACCTGCCGCGCGAGCAGGTGAAGCACGGCGGTGGTGACGAACATCACTGAGGCGCGTGCGTCGCGCACCTGGGCGGCGAAGTCCTGGGGCGAGTGCGCGGGATTGGCGGTGATGCCGATGAGGTGCGCGCCGTGCAGCAGCGCGCCCCAGATCTCGAAGGTGCTGGGGTCGAAGGAGGCGTTGGAGGCCTGGGCGACGCGGTCCTCGGGCGAGAAGGGATGCAGGAGCGGGTCGAAGGCGAGTGCGAGGATGCCCCGGTGGAGGATGGCGCTGCCCTTGGGCCTGCCGGTGGAGCCGGAGGTGAAGATGACGTAGGCGAGGTTCTCTGGCCTGGAGGTGCGCGGCAGGGGCTCGGTGGAGAGTCGACCCAGCGACTCCGCTTCCGTATCCAGGCACACGGTGGCGCCGGAGAACGCAGGCAGTTGCTGGCGCTTGTGCTCGTGGACGAGCAGGACGCTGACGCGCGCATCCTGGAGCATGAAGGCCAGGCGCTCGGCGGGATGGGACGCATCAAGGGGCAGGTAGGCGCCGCCGGCCTTGAGGACGGCGAGCATGCCGACGATGAGGTCCGGGGAGCGCTCGACGCAGAGTCCGACGAGGACCTCGGGGCCCACGCCGAGGGAGCGCAGGTGCCAGGCGAGCTGGTTGGAGCGCTCGTCGAGCTGGCGGTAGGAGAGGGAGAAGGGGCCGTAGGTGACGGCGAGTGCGTCTGGGGTGCGAGAGGCCTGGAGGGCGAAGCGCTCGTGGACGCAGAGGTCGCGGGGGAAGTGGGCGGTGGCGTCATTCCATGCGTGGAGGACGCGGTGGCGCTCGTCGTCGGGGAGCAGGGGCAGGGAGGCGATGGGGCGCGTGGGCTGAGCGACGGCGGCCTCCAGGAAGGTCTGGAGGTGGGAGGCCATGCGCTGGATGCGCTCGGCGTCGAAGAGGTCGGTGTCGTACTCGAAGGTGGCGCGCAGCCCCTCCGGTGACTTCGACATGAAGAGGATCAGGTCGCACTTCGACGTCCCGGTGCTCAGCTCCCACGGCTCCGCGGTCGCGGTCATCTGTAGCGCGGCGGAAGGTTGGGGCTCCAGCACCGGCGCGTTCTGGAGGACGAACATCACCTGGACGACCAGCGCGTGACTGAGGTTGCGCTCGGGGTGGAAGTCCGCGACCAGCTTCTCGAAGGGGAGATCCTGGTGGGCATAGGCGCCCAGGGTGGACTCGCGCGCGCGGCGCATCAGCTCGATGAAGCTGGGGTTGCCCGACAGGTCCTGCCGCAGCGCGAGCGTGTTGACGAAGAGCCCGACGATCCCTTCGATCTCCGGCCGGATCCGCCCGGCGATGGGCGCCCCGACGATGAGGTCCTGCTGGCCCGAGTAGCGATGGAGCAGGGCGCTGAAGCCCGCGAGCAGGCCCATGAACAGCGTGACGCTCTCCTGCCGGCAGAGGTCTTCGATGGCCTGGGAGACCGCTGGGGAGAGCCGGAACGTCAGCGTGTTGCCCCGGAAGCGATGGATGGGCGGACGGGGCCTGTCCATGGGCAGCTCCAGCAGGAGCGGCGCGCCCTCCAGTTGCTTGCGCCAATAGGTGAGCAGCCGCTCCAACGTGTCATCCCGCAGCCACTTCCGCTGCCAGACGCCGAACTCCACGTACTGGATGGGCAGTGGGGCAAGGGAGGAGGGGCGGCCCGCGGAGAAGTCCTCATAGACCGACCGGAGTTCGCGCAGCAGGACGCCCAGGGACCAGCCATCCGAGACGATGTGATGGATGGTCAGCAGCAGCAGGTGGTCCTGCTCATCGAAGCGAAGCAGCGCGCCCTGGAACAGCGGCCCCGAGGCCAGCTCCATGGACTGTTCGAGTTCAGCGCGTGCGTACCGTGCTGCCTCCGCTGCCTGCTCGGAAGGGGACAGGTGGCGGGCATCCACCACCTGGAGCGTGAACGGCTGCACGGGCTGGATGCGCGTGACGAAAGTGGTCTCGGTTGCCGCGAACACGGTGCGGAGCGATTCGTGGCGGCGGGTCAGCTCGGTGAGGCTGCGCTCCAGCACACCCACGTCGAGCGGCGAGGTGATGCGGTACGACACCGGAATCCGATACGTGGCGATCCCAGGATGGAGCTGCTCCACGAACAGCAGCCGCTCCTGCGCGAACGAGAGTGGCTGATCCCCATCATGCGGGAAGGCCACGAGCGGTGGGCCCTCCTCGGACACACCGGTCCGCCGAGCGGTCTCGATTGCCTCCGCCATGACGGCGAGGGTCGGCGCCTCGAAGATGCGCCGGATGGGCAGCCGCAGGTGGAACGTCTCGTTCACTCGCGAGACGAGCTGGGTGGCGAGGAGGGAGTGGCCACCGAGGTGGAAGAAGTTGTCGTGGAGTCCGACGCGTTCCACGTCGAGGAGTGAGGCCCAGAGGCGGCAGAGGGCGACCTCGGTGGGCGTGCGAGGTGGGACGTAGGAGAGGGTGTCGCCGCGAGCGGGCTCGGGAGCGGGCAGGGCGCGGCGGTCGACCTTGCCGTTGACGGTGAGGGGGAGGGAGGCGAGCGGGGTGAAGGAGGCGGGCACCATGTGCTCGGGGAGGCGCTCGCGCAGCCAGGCTCGCAGCTCTGAGACGTCGGGGAGAGCGTCGTGGGCGACGAGGTAGGCGGCGAGGCGCCGGTCGCCGCCGGCCTCTCGGGCGATGACGGAGGCGTCCTTGATGGCGGGGTGGAGGCGAAGGGCCTCTTCGATTTCGCCCAGCTCGACGCGGTAGCCGCGCACCTTCACCTGATGGTCAGCGCGTCCGAGGTATTCGATGCGTCCGTCGGGGAGGAAGCGGGCGAGGTCGCCTGTCTTGTAGAGGCGAGCGCCGGGGACGGAGGAGAAGGGATTGGGAAGGTAGGTGCGTGCGGTGAGCTCGGGGCGGTTGAAGTAGCCGCGACCGAGGCGCTCACCGGAGACGTACAGCTCGCCCGGGACCCCGATGGGGACGGGCTGCATGTGTCCATCGAGCAGGAAGAGGGGACCGTTGGAGAGGGGGCCACCGATGGAGACGGGGATGCCGAGCGGAGGCGGGCCGTTGATGAGGTGGAAGGAAGAGAAGACGGTGCACTCGGTGGGGCCGTAACCGTTGACGAGGCGTTTGGGCGGACCGTGCTGGAGGACTTCGCGCAAGGCGAGCGGATCCGCGGCTTCACCGCCGAAGACGAGCGTATGCAGGCCCGCGAAGGCTGCGGGGATCTGGCGCGCGAGCAGGTGCAGCACCGCCGTGGTGAGGAACAGGGTTGAGACGCGGGCGTCTTGGACCTGCGCCACGAACTCGTGGGGCGAGTGCGCGGGGTTGGCGGTGATACCGATGAGGTGGGCGCCGTGAAGCAATGCGCCCCAGATCTCGAAGGTGCTGGGGTCGAAGGAGGCGTTGGAGGCCTGGGCGACGCGGTCCTCGTGCGAGAAGGGATGGAGGAGCGGGTCGAAGGCGAGGGCGAGGATGCCCCGGTGGAGGATGGCGCTGCCCTTGGGCCTGCCGGTGGAGCCGGAGGTGAAGATGACGTAGGCGAGGTTCTCCGGCCCGGAGGTGCGCGGCAGGCCGTGTGTGGGCTGCTGGCTCAGCACTTCGGCGGTGGCGCTGGAGTCGAGGCAAACGGTGGCGCCGGAGAACGCAGGCAGGTGTTCGAGCTTTTGCTGGTGGACGAGCAGGACGCCGACGCGCGCATCCTGGAGCATGAAGGCCAGGCGCTCGGCGGGATGGGACGCATCAAGGGGCAGGTAGGCACCGCCAGCCTTGAGGACGGCGAGGATGCCAACGACGAGGTCCACGGAGCGCTCGACGCAGAGGCCGACGAGGACCTCGGGGCCCACGCCGAGGGAGCGCAGGTGCCAGGCGAGCTGGTTGGAGCGCTCGTCAAGCTCCCGGTAGGAGAGGGTGAGGGGGCCGTAGGTGACGGCGGGTGCATCCGGGGTGTGAGAGGCCTGGAGGGCGAAGCGCTCGTGGACGCAGAGGTCGCGAGGGAAGTCGGCGGTGGCGTCATTCCAAGCGTGGAGGACGCGGTGGCGCTCATCGTCGGGGAGCAGGGGGAGAGAGGCGATGGGGCGCGAAGGTTGGGCGACGGCGGCCTCCAGGAAGGTCTGGAGGTGGGAGGCCATGCGCTGGATGCGCTCGGCGTCGAAGAGGTCGGTGTCGTACTCGAAGGTGGCGCGCAGCCCCTCCGGCGACTTCGACACGGAGAGCACCAGGTCGCAGCGGGCGCGCTGAATATCCGCCGACTGAGGTTCCAGCGGCTCGAAGACGAACAGCACCTGGAACACGGGCGCATGGTTGAAGCCCCCTGTCGCCGGGAGTGCACCCACGATTTTCTCGAAGGGAAGCGCGCGATGGGTTTCCGCCGCTTGATGGACCGCGTGGACACGCGCCATCAGCTCCACGAACCGGGGATTGCCAGAGAGGTCCTGGCGCAGCGCGAGGACGCCGCCCAGTCGCGCTACCGAGGCCCCCATGACGAGATCCTCCTGCCGGGAGTAGCGGTGGAGCAGCGCGCTGTAGCCCGCAAGCAGGGGCACGAAGAGCGGCACTGCCTCCCGCATGGCCAACGTCTCCAGTGCCCCCGTGAGCGATGCGGAGGGCGTCCAGGGAAAGCTGCCCCGCTGGAGTCGCTGCGCGGGAGGCCGGGGCCGATCCGTCGGCAGCTCCAGGAGGGCTGGGGCACCCGCGAGGTGCTGCTGCCAGAAAGTGACGGAAGCGTCGGGTGGGAGGGGCTCCGGCGTCATCTGGGATTCCTTTCAACGGGGCGCGAACGGGGCGCAGGATACCGATGATCCACGCGCTCCCGGAAGCAGAGACACCGTCGTTGCGCACTCAAAGACAGGCAGCTACAGACGCGGACCGTCAGGGAGCAGGCTGGGCATCCGGACTGGCCGTGTATCTTCCGCCAGTCCCACCATTTTCCTGGCCTATGATGTGCGCATGAACCCATCCCTTCCACGCACGGTGCTCGCGGTCTGCGTCTGGAGCGTGCTCGCCCCCGGTTGCTACTGGCTTCCCGACGCCGAGGCCGAGGGAGAGTGTTGGGGGAACCACCTGGGGAAGAGCGTGCGGTGGCCCATCTTCAAAGATGGATCCTGGTTGGAGCGAATCGCAGCCGACAGGGGCGGAAAGGACCAGGTCCATGTGCATCTGGAATATGAAACACCAGGCATCGATGACGACGTGGAGGCTTTCGGCGTGGACATCCGCCTGGAGGATGGGGCGCTGATCGAGAGGCCGAACACGACGAAGCTGGTGCCGAAGGGGGATTATGGGATGGGCCCGCAGGACGAGTCGGTGGTGACGGAATGGTCAGGCAGGGTCTACACGTCGGAGGAAGCAAGAACCGGCTACATCCGGCCAGGACGCCCGGCGGAGGGTTCTGTGACCTTCGAGCGGGTGAATAACATCCAGGTGAAGGGACAGTTTGTCTATCTCTATCTGGATGGAAGCAAGTTGACTTGCACGTTCGATACACCGAAATACTCGTCAACAGAATCATGATTCAAGACATTCCAGGAAGATTCCGAGTGCTGCTTCGATGGTTGATTTCCTGTTCTGCTCTTTGTGCTGACTGGATGCAGCAGCATCGCGAGATCGGTGGCTCTCAGCACTACCGGCAGCGAAAATGTTTTGGGTCCTGCCCGGCTGCTCGGCCATTTGCGCCGTCAGGAGGCTCCAGAAATGTCCTTTGACGAATTCGGCCACTGGTTATTTACTTGGCACCCCAAACTTGACCTCGCGCCGATCGATTTCATCGGTTCAACGAGTTGCCTATTGCTTCTCGAAGAGACGACCGGCAACGATACCAGTTTGTCGTGACGGGCGGGAGACGTTTCTGTGAGCTGGAGGCTACGACGCGCCCGCCCTGTATTCACATCTGCACGCAGGCCAATACGGTGGAGGAATTTCAAATGAAGGCGCTTCTTTTGGGGCAACGTGGAGACGTCTCCGGCAACCTCATGTGGTACATAGAATTTCCGCACGACCTTGAATCCGCCCTTTCCCAAGGTTTAGCTGCGTTAAGGGCAAAAGGATATTGGGCGAGTGCATTTCCGGAGGGCGATGGAATCACGTTTCGAAAGGACCCGGAGGATGCGGTCCAGGCTCTTGTCGATTTCCGGGCCTGTCTGCCCTTCCTGGAAATCGAAGCCGCGAAAGAAGGATCGGCCCTTACGGCCCAGCTAGCCGCAATTGTGGGGGCCGAACTCATTGACTGCATCTGCCTTACGCCGATCGAGGGATTACGCCTGTTGGCACCGGTCGCGGATGGCAATACCCGCATCCATCCACCCGTCGATGGTGAGGAGGTCCCACTGTCTGGACATCCGTGGGGAGCTATCCTGTGTGACGAGAAGGAGGCGGATATCACACCGGGCTGGCATCCATACCTAAAGAATACAGACGGCACCGCCAAAATGCTGGGTTATCCCCTTATTGAGCGTAAGCTCAAAATACCGGCCTCACTACTCCTTGAGGCAGCGCAATCAGTGCGGGGGCAGGATAAGCTAATTGCCTTCGTAATCGAGGATGCCGACAGCGCGGTCGACCCTATACGTCTCGCCTTTTGCAATTGGCATCGGCTCGAATACATTCCGAACAAGGCGGGCTGGGTTGGTGAATTCGCTGAAGTCTACATTAAGCCTCAAACGCGCCGTTACAAGCCAAACAACTATGGCGGAAAACCTTCGGTGCTGCGTGTCAGTAACAACTGGTTGGGCCTCGAGGTGGGGGAAGAGGCGAGTATCGAGTTGGCGCCATACTCCGACGTTATCGACGGCGCGCGCACCGACGAAATGGCTCTGGCGATGAAGTCGGCGATCCGATCAGCAGGCCGTGCCTTTTACCTCGTCGACCCCGAAGCCGCATTCCTGCACATGGTTTATGCGATCGACGGCCTCTGTAATCCCGGCAAGCGCAAAGGAAGCCAACAAAGATTCTGGATATGCGCGAGCGCCGTCGCGGCGGATGAGGTTGATTTCAAGGCGCTGTATGCGAGGTATAGTCGCAGCTATAAGGTCAGAAACGGCCTCGTCCATGCTGGTAAGACTTTCGCGGCTTTAGGCGAAGACCCTGTTATGCACCTTCAGGCCATGATGGATGTCCTTGTCCGCATTCTGAAACAATGCGTGATTCTCGGCGAAGCTACACGTAGGGAATTTGTCGACCATGTGAACAAGCAGTTGCAACGTCCCGAAATCTATCAAGCTCAAAGAGACATCCTCCAGGCCGAAGACATCGCGAGCATCAAAGCCCTACTCTAGGCGGACAAAATGTTTGCCAGTATCAAGGCGAACCGAAGCACCGAGTGACATTGACTTGCGTGCAGCTGCCAGTGCGTCCGCTGAAGCGACGGTCCAGTGCCTTTGCCCAGGTCGCTTCAGCTAGGAGCTGTCCCTGATCTCTGGTCCGAAAGTCAACCCGGCGGATCAAACACCCGAGTTGGACCTGGCGTCAGAAGGCATCCGGAGGTTGCCAGCCAGCGTCGGACGTGAACAACGCTGGCTGTGCGCCGACATGAGCTGAGCGATGTCGAGTGGAGCCGCATCGAGCCCTTGCTGGGCTCGCGCAGCGGCCCTCCCTCGAAGCGTGGGGACCGCGACTTCATCAATGCCGTTATCTGGCGAGTGAAGACGGGAGTGCAGTGGCGGGACCTGCCTGAGCGATTCGGCCACTGGAAGACGGTCTACAGCCGCTTCCACCGCTGGGCGCAGGCCGGACGCTGGGAAGCCATCTTCAAAGCCTTGAGGCTTGAAGTCGATGAGCGCGGCTCCCTCGCGGACGCCTCCGTCGTCCGAGCACACCAGGACGCCTCGCGCGGAAAAGGGGGGGGCCGAAGAAATGCTCGGGGTGTTCTCAAGGAGGTTTTTCAACGAAGGTTCACGCCGTCACAACGTAACCGTCCGGCCAACGACGTGCCGGATCGCTTGAGGGCGGACGGAAAGCGTGCTCGGCGAGTGGTGCGACGGATTAAGACGCGAGGCGTTGGGATGCGTCGGCGGCGCGCAGACGCTTCCACGCATGCGGCAGCAGCTCGCCGATGCGGGCGCTCGGGTGCGTCTGGACACGCAGCAGCACGTCGGCGAGGTAGTCCTCGGGATTGACGCCATTGGCCTCGCAGGTGGCGACCAGCGCGTAGAGGCCGGCGAGGTTCTCGCCTGCGGCCGTAAGTCATAATTGCAAGTGTGCGCTATTGGCTTGAATGCACTTAGCAGCTTGGTATTTGTGTTAACACTGTGTTCTGAGATTTTCTGTTAGGCTTTGATTTTCTTAAATGCTGCCCGTAGCGCATCTGCTAGGTTGCGTCTGTTCATGTGCTGGTAGTTGCCTTCTTTGTCGACAACTTCGAAGTCCATTGCGCCGCACCACATGTTGATTCGTCCGTAGCCTGGGGCTCGTGCGTACATGGAGTCATTGCCGGGGGCGGCGTGTTTCGCCAAGTTCATCCGGAGGAGTTCGATCATTCGGAAGACGGGTTCAAAATGGTCCCATTCGTCGTTGGATTTGTTGCGAAAGGCATCGTCGTCTCGATAGCGCTCAAGTTGCTGCTTCTTGACGTCTCTCGTGAAGTTGATGTCATCGTCAGTTCCGAGTTTTTCTAGCACGACATTGATTCCACCGTTTTTGTGCCATTTCTTATAGCTGTAAATTCGGTCTCGCCAGATTCGCATGACTTCGTATAAGGCAAATGTCCACATTTGAGAAAGGGCTGAGACGGTCATCGCTGTCTCTAGAGGTGTCTTTTCGATTTCATTGTACTCGCGGAGGAGTTCGTGCTCCCATTGTGTGATGAGTCCATCTGTGATTCCGATGTTCATCCCTTGCATTCCCAGGAAGAGATCGTCTTCAAATATTGTTAGGGAGCGCCAGTGCATTGTGAGAATTGAGAAGTCAATGTCGTCGGCGTGTTCGTAGTCGATGTCTTCGTCTGTGTCTTCAGGGAAATCGTTGTCGTTCATGGTGTTTCGTGAGTGGTTGCGCTGGAGTGTGGTTGGTTTTTTGTGCGTCGGTAAACATTTAGTGTGCGTAGGGCACAGTCTTCCCAAGTGAACCGCGCGGCGCGCTCTCGGCCCAGCATTCGCAATTCCCTGCGCAGGGCGTCACCCCGAAGCACACGCAGCGTGGCATCACGCCAAGCAAATGCGTCGTTGGGATCCAGCCGTAATGCCGCATTGCCCACGACTTCCGGCAACGCTGTTGCATCCGCAGCTATCACAGGGCACCCGGCCGCCATGGCCTCCAAAGCCGGCAACCCAAACCCCTCGTACTTCGAAGGCACCAGCAGCACCGCCGCCGCCCCGTAGAACAGTGCCATCTCCGACTCCGGCAACTCCTCCAGGTCGATGACGTTCTCGTGCAGCCCCGTCTCGTGAGCCACCGCGCCCTTGCCGGCAAGCAGCACCAGGGGCACCGGCAGGTCCGCCGCGAACTTCCCCAGCATCGCCAGGTTCTTGAACGGCTTCGCGTTGCCCACCACCGCCACGTACCGCTCCGGCAGCTCATGCCGTTCCCGGAACGCCTTCGCCTCACCAGCCGAGGGTGGCTGGAAGCGCGGGTCCACGCCGTTGTGGATCACCTGGAAGCGGTACGGCGACATCTTCAGATACTTCCCCAGCTCCTCCCGGGAGAAGTCAGACACCGTGATCAACGCCGACGCCGTGCGCGCCCGCGGCCCCACCACCGCCTTGTAATAGATCGCCTGCACCGGCGTGTACTGGTCCGCCAGCGCCAGGTGGTTCGCGTCATGCAGCGTCGCCACCAACCGCCCCGGCCAGAGCAGCGGCAGCGAGAACGACGTCGCGTGGAACAGGTCCGGCTTGAGCTTCGTCAGCTCATACGCCAGCAGCGGCTGCTCCAGTGGCGTCAGGTAGCCCGCCCGGGAGCGGTGCAGCGGAATCCTCGGCGTCAGCTCACCCAGCCCGTCCGGCAACCCCTGGGCCGGGACGAGGGCGGAGAACTCCAGGTCCGGGGCGAGCCCCGGCAACCTTCGCGCCAGCTCCAGCGCGTAGCGCGCGATGCCGTGGAGCTGACCGCGCACCATTCGCAGGTCAAGAAGGACAGAGGGCACGTCCCCTGGCCTACCACACAGTGCTAGAAGGCGCCCCGTGAAGGTCGCCCTCGTCCACGACTGGCTTGTCACCCACCGCGGCGGAGAGCGCGTCCTCGACGCCCTCTGCGAGCTGTACCCCGACGCGGACCTCTACACCCTCATCCACCAGCCGGGCAGCCAGCCCCCGCGCATCGAGAACCGACGCATCACCACGTCGTTCCTCCAGCACATCCCCGGCATCCACGCGCGCTACCGCCACTTCCTGCCGCTGTTCCCCCACGCCATCGAAGCCCTGCGCATCACCGGGGACTACGACCTGGTCCTGTCCTCCAGCCACTGCGTCGCCAAGGGCATCCACGCCCCGCCCGGCGTGCCGCACCTGAGCTACGTGCACGCGCCCATGCGGTACATGTGGGACCTGTTCGACGACTACTTCGGCCCCGGCCGCGCCAGGCTCCCCGTGCGCGCCGCCGCCCTCGCCGTGCGCCCCTACCTCCAGGCGTGGGACCGCGCCTCCACCGACGGCGTGGACCGCCTCGTCGCCAACAGCCAGCACATCGCCGGGAAGATCCAGCGCTTCTGGGGCCGCGAGGCCTCCGTCGTCCCGCCCCCCGTGGAGCTGGAGCGCTTCACCCAGATGCCCCTCCAGGGAGGAGGGCAGGGCGGCTACTTCCTGTGGCTCGGCGCCTTCGCCCCCTACAAGCGCCTGGACGTCGCCCTGGAGGCCTTCCGCACCCTCTCCACGCCCCTGTGGGTCGTGGGCACCGGCCAGGAGGCCGCGCGCCTCACGTCGGGCCCGCTGCCGCCCCACATCCGCTTCCTCGGCAACGTCCCGGACGCCGCGCTCCCCGCCCTCTACCGCGACGCCCGCGCGCTCCTCTTCACCCCCGAGGAGGACTTCGGCATCACCCCCCTGGAAGCCCAGGCCACGGGCCGCCCCGTCATCGCCTTCGGCAAGGGCGGCGCCCTGGAGACCGTCACCCCCAGGACGGGCCTCTTCTTCCCCGAACAGACCCCCGCGTCCCTCGCCGCCGCCGTGCGCCAGTTCGACGCCTGGGAGCCCTCCTTCCGCCCCGAGGACGCCCGCGCCCAGGCCGAGCGCTTTGGCCGCGCCCGCTTCCAGCAGGCCATCCAGGCCGAAGTGGACACCCTCCTGGGTCTGACCCCGTCCTCCCCGGCGGTGTGACAGGGCTGTCCGCCCCGTCCCCACTTTCCCGAGGCCCGTCCGCCGTCTCCCACCCCGAGTGTTGGCTGCCCTCCGGGGCAACCCGTTGGTTTTACGGGAAAAGCCATGCTAGGACGCCGCGCGGGGGGCGGTGTCGGGCAGGTGACGAGGCCCTGACTTGAGGGTGCGCGTCTTGCAATGGAAGCGGCGGTTTCCCCCCCCGTCCTTCCGACAGGAGTCACCGCGGTGTTCGGTCGCCTGCAGCGCTTCTACACGTCCATCAAGGTCGCCGCCGACGCGGGGATGCTCGCGGTGGCGTTCGTGCTCGCGTACTTCACGCGCTTCAGCGGCGTCATGCCCGTCACGGAGGGCGTCCCTCCGCCGGGTGAGACGTTCGTCTCGCTGCTGATGGTGCTGATCATCTTCCCGGTGACGTTCCAGCAGGCCCGGCTGTACGCGACGAACCGCTCGCGCACGCACATGGGGGAGCTGTTCGAGCTCTTCAAGGCGACCATCACCGCGACGCTCGTCCTGGTGGCGGTGACGTACTTCATCCGCGAGCGCTATTCGCGACTCACCATCGCCATCTTCGTCGTCTACGCCTTCACGCTCATCGCGCTGTCGCGGCTGGCCTTCCGGCACGTGCTCAGCGAGGTGCGCCGGCGCGGCTACAACCTCAAGTCCATCCTCGTCATCGGCGCGGGGGACCTGGGGCTGCGGACCATCGAGACGGTGGAGAGCCACCGCGAGCTGGGCTTCCGCGTGATGGGCGTGCTGTCGATGGCGGAGGAGAAGGTCGGTCAGTGGGTGGGCGGCGTGCGCGTGGTGGACCACGTGAAGAACGTGGAGGCGTACCTGGATGCGCACCCGGTGGATCAGGTCATCATCGCCGTGCCGCTGGAGGACCAGGCGCAGGTGAAGCCGCTGATGGAGCAGCTGGCGCTGCGCACGGTGGACGTCAAGGTGGTGCCGGACCTGTACCAGTACATCACCCTGTACGGCGGCCTGGAGGAGTTCGGCGGCCTGCCCATCATCAGCCTCCAGGGCGACCCCATGGACGGCTGGAGCCGCGTGGCCAAGCGCGTGTTCGACGTGCTGTTCTCGCTGCTCGCCATCCTGGTGAGCGCGCCCGTGATGGCGGTGACGGCGCTGTTGGTGTGGGTGACGAGCCGGGGGCCCATCCTCTACCGCCAGGAGCGCATGGGCATGGACGGGCGCACCTTCCCCATCCTCAAGTTCCGCACCATGCGCATCGACGCGGAGGTGCAGGGCGCCACCATGGCCAGCGCCGTGGACGCCCGCCGCACGCCGGTGGGCACGTTCCTGCGCAAGTACTCGCTGGACGAGCTGCCCCAGTTCTTCAACGTCCTGCGCGGCGACATGAGCCTCGTGGGGCCCCGGCCGGAGCGCCCCGTCTTCATCGAGGAGTTCAAGCGCCAGATTCCGCGCTACCACCTGCGCCACAAGGTGAAGGCGGGCATCACCGGCTGGGCGCAGATCAACGGCCTGCGCGGCCAGACGTCCATCCAGAAGCGCATCGAGTACGACCTGTACTACATCGAGAACTGGTCGCTGCTGATGGACCTGAAGATCCTCCTGCGCACCGCGCTGGGCGGCTTCCTGTCGAAGAACGCGTACTGAGTCCCCGGGGCCCACCCGGGCCCGCGCGTTGGACCGAGCAGGCGGGCAGGGAAGGCGCGGAAGTCGTATTTCTGCGCACCCTCTCCACCTGCCGCGAAGCCGTCTAGAATCCGTCGGTACATGGCCGACAAGCTTGGAATCACCCTGGTCCGCAAGGGCCTCCTGACGCAGGCGCAGCTCGACCAGGGGTTGGGCGTGCAGCTCATCCACGGGGGCCGGTTGGGCACCCGGCTGGTGGAGCTGGGGTTCCTCGACATCGAGACGGTGGGCATGGTGCTGGGGGAGCTGACCCACTTCCCCGTCGCGATGGAGGCGGACTTCGACGCCGTCACGGAGGCGACGCTCAAGCTGCTGACGGCGGACCAGGCGGAGAAGCACCAGGCGTTCCCGCTGGCGGTGGAGGGCCGGCGGCTGAAGGTCGCGATGGCGAACCCGCTGGAGCTCCAGACCACGGACGCGCTCGGGTTCATCACCGGGATGCGCATCGTGCCGTACGTCACGCCGGAGCTGCGGCTGTTCCAGTACCAAGCGCGCCACTACGGCATCGACCGTCCGCACCGGGCCCTGCCGGCGCCCGCGCCCGTGCCCATCCGGCGCTCGGTGTCCGTGGCCACGGTGCCGCTGCCGCCCATGCCGGCTCCCGCTGCCGCTGCCGCCCCGGTGCGTCCGGAGCCGCAGCTGCCCGCGATGTTCGGGGGGCTGGCGCCGGGACAGTTCCTCAGCGACGACAGTGACGACTCGGCGGCGGAGGACGCGGTGCCGGAGATCGCCAGCGCGTCCGGCTTGTCCTTCGACAGCCCGGAGGAGGAAGAGCTTCCGCAGATCGTCATGGGCGAGCCGGTGCGGCCGCCGCCGGGGAACGAGGCGTTCCGTCCGGGTGGGGTTCCCATGCTGGAGCCCGCGCGTCCTCCGGTGATCGCACCGGCCCCGGCCGTGGCGGCGCCTCCGGTCGTGACGGCGCAGCCTCCGGGCATGGTGGTGCGGCAGGGTGGGCCGCCGGTGCTCGCGGGCCCGGGTGCGCCTCCTGCCGGGCCGGGTGGAGCGCCTGCGCGGGCGATGCCTCCTCCGGGAGCGCCGGGGTCACCTCCGCCTGGGATGGTCGCGCGCGGGGCGCCGGGGCCCGTGGGGGCTCGTCCTCCGTCAGTGGTGGGGATTCCCGCGGTGGGTAAGCCGCCGCCTCCGGGGATGCGCGCGGGTCCCCCGGGAGGGCCGGGACCGGCGATGCCGCCGCGTCCGCCAGGGCCTCCGGGGGCACCCCTGCCTCCGGGGATGGTTCGGGCGGGACCGCCTCCGGGACCGGGGGGCATGCCTCCGGGAATGGCGCCCCGGCCAGCTCCGGGCGCTCCGCCTCCTGGAGTGGCGGCTCCTGCTGGCGCGGGGCCTGTTCCTCCGGGGCCTGGGCGGCGTCCGTCGTCGGTCACGGGGATCCCGGTCGCGGGTGCTCCTCGCCCTGGAGGACCGCCGGGGGCTGTGCCTCCGAACGCCGCGCAGGGCAGGCCGGTGGGGCCGCCGCCTCCTGGCGCACCTCCGCGACAGGGACCGCCCGCTGGTGCTCCGTCATCCGTCGCGCAGCCTCGTCCGGGACTGGCGGGACCGGGTGGGATGCCGGCCGCCGCTGTTCCCGGTAGCGCTCCCGTGCTTGCACAGGGCGGAGCGGGTGGGGCGAATGCCCTCGCGGCTTCCTCTGTGGGGGGAACGCAGTCCGCTGCTGCTCCGATGACGGCGCCTGCACAGGGCACGGCTTCCTCTCCGGGAGGAATGCAGTCCGCTGCTGCCCAGGCGGCGCCTGCGCAGAGCGGGGCGAATGCCCTCGCGGGAACGCCTCCCGGGAGTGCCTCGCCAAGCGCTGCTGCCCAGGGCGGGGTGGGTGTCATTGCTGGGGCGCTGTCTGGCGCCTCGCCTGGTTCCTCCGGCCAGGGTGGGGCGAATGTCATTGCTGGGACGCCTCCTGGACCGTCGAATGGTCTTTCAGCCCCATCCGTGGAGAGCGTCGCCAACGCTGCTTCCCGGAGTGGGCCCGTCGCGGGAACTCCTCCGGTTGCGCTCGCTCAGGGTGAGCTTGGGGCCGCGGGCTCCGATGCATTGTCAGACATCGCGGATGACTGGTCTTTCGAGAGCGCTCCTGGGGGCGCCTCCGGTGGGACGTCGGGCGTCCCGGTCGCGGCGAATCCTGCCGCGAACACCCTCCCTCGCACCGAGGCAGGAATCACAAACGCCAGTCCTGGCGCGGCTCCCAAGGCCCAGCCCCCGCCGCTGTCCGACCTGGTGCTGGAAGCCGAGCTGGTCGAAGACGAAGACGACATCCTGATCCCCGAGTCGTTCGACGCCGAACCCGAGTCCTCTCCCGCACTGGCCGCTGCCCCCTCCGCGAAGGCTCCCACGCCTCCCGCCGTCCTCGCCGGGGACGCCCTCGACTCGGACATCCTCGAAGACGTGGACGTGACGTCGTCCGGTCTGCACGAAGTCCCGGCGCCAGAGGTGGCGGAGCAGGGCTGGGATCTCTTCACGGAAGAATCCCCGGTCAGTGAGGCTCCTGCGCTGAAGGGCGCGGCGACGGCGGAGGCGAGCCCGAGCCCGGCAGCCCCCATCCAGGCACCGTCAGGCGACGCATCCTCCGCCAGCCACGACGGTGGGTTGTTCGAAGCGATGGAGTTCGAGGACCTGCCCGACGCGCCGCCATCGCAGCCAGAAGTGCGCGAAGCAGCGGCACTTCCCGCACCGGCTGCTGTCGAAGTCGAGGAGCCGGTGCCCGCCGTTCTCGACGCGTCTGTCTTCACGGCCCCTCCGACCTCCTCCGAGAAGGAGCAGTTGGCGCAGTTCGACCCCTGGCTCGCGCCGGATGACGCGCCGGTGCCTGCTCCTTCCGGCACGCCGGCCCCCTCCGAAGCCGTGGCGCTCCCGCTCGAAGTCACGGCGCCTCCGGTCGTGGTTGCCCCGGCCGCGCAAGACGTCGATGCCGATGCGCTTGAGTTCAGTCTGGCGGGGGAGTCGCCCCGGCCGCCCGATATCCTCCCACCTCCCGCCGTCGCGGCGCCGGAGTCCGCGGAGCCGTGGCAGGTCGCCGTCGCGCCGAAGGCCGCCGCGGAGCCCACCGAGACGGCACTTGCCTCGGAGACGTCCCCGTCCACCGAGGCTTCGCGAACCGAACTTCCCGAGGAGTTCGACGTCGCGCTGGTCACTGATGCGGAACCGCCTCCGTCAGCTCCGCCAGTCCTCGCGGCGGAACCCGTGAGCGTGGAGCCCGCCTCCACGGCGCTCCCTGTCACCACGGAGCCCGAGTCCGCCTCCAAGGCGCTCGCTGTCTCCACGGCGAACTCCGAGCCCGTCTCCGAGGTGCTCCCCGTCACCACGGCGGAGTCCGAGTCCGCCTCCACGGCGCTCGCTACCTCCACGGCGAACTCCGAGCCCGTCTCCGAGGTGCTCCCCATCACCACGGCGGAGTCCGAGCCTGCTTCCAAGGCGCTCCCTGTCACCACTGCGGCGTCGGAGCCCGCATCCACGGCGCCCGCCGCCATGGCGGTGGAGCCCGAAGCCGTGACCTCCGAGCCGGCTCAGGCCCTGGAGGACTCCCCCCGCGACACGGAGCCCCAGTCGCCCACCGTCCCCGAGGACACCGCGCCACCGAAGCCGCGCCTCGTGGTCGCGCCGGCTCCGGCGCGCGAGCGGACGCCCATCTCGCTCGACGACCTTCCCGCGTCCTCCGAAGAGCCCATGCAGCTGGCCTCCACCTGGGAGTTCGTGGGCTGGCAGGGCGGGGAAGGGGAGGGGCCCGTGGGTCACAGCGCGGAGACCACCTGGGCGGACCGCGTGGTCGACCTGGAAGTCCCTGCCACGTCCACGCCGGCCGCAAGCGAAGGGGGCGTGGCGCTGGCCTCCGCGTGGGAGTTCATGCAGCACCCCTGGCAGCCGCAGGCCTCCGAGTCGCTCGACACCGCCCAGGCCCTGCTCGCCGCCGCCAGTGCTTCCACCGACACGCCCCCGAACGGCCCCACCGTCACGGCGGATCAGGTCCTCAGCGCGCTGGACACCGCGGACTCGCAGGGCATGGTCGGCAAGGTGCTGCTGGCCTACAGCGCGGGTCGCTTCCGCCGCGCCTTCCTGCTGGGAGACAGCTTCGGACTCGCGCGCGTGGGCCGCGCCTGGGGCCCGGGCAGCGAGCGCCCGGAGGTCACCGCGCTCAAGGTGGACCTGGACGCGCCGTCGCTCCTCGCGTCCGCGCTGAAGGGCCCCAGTCCCAGCGTCTTCAACGCGCCGCAGGGCCCCCAGGACGAGGCCATCTTCTCCGCGCTGTGCGAGGCCGAGTCGCACCTGCTCGTCTTCCCGCTGCACGCGCGCGGTCAGCCCGTGGCGTTCTTCGTCGCGGAGAACGGGCCCGCTCCGGTGGAACTCGACATGCTGGAGGAGTTGGGCCGCATCGCCGACCGGGCCGTGGAGATCTGCACCCGTCTCCACCGCTTCCCGTGAACCCGCCGCATCGCTGAGAAGACGAAGGGCCCCGGCGCCAACGCAGCGGCACCGGAGCCCCTCCCACCTTCATCCCCGGCGCCACCGCCGCGAAGTAGCGCTGGCGGTGCCCCCTCGGGAGGAGGGCACCGCCGTCAGGCAACCTAGCTGCAGCCGCTGGTGGTGCCGCAGTTCGCGCACTTGTAGCAGGCGCCGCTGCGCACGGTGATGGCGCCGCAGGTGTGGCAGGGCGGGGCGTCCGCCTGGTTCAGGTACGTGCTGCGTGAGCTGCTCATGGCGGACAGCTGCAACGTCTGCGTGGGCACCGTGGCCTGGGGCGCCTGCGCCGGACGGGCCTCCACCACCGGCGTCACCTCCGCCTCGTCACCGCACGGCGCGGTGGGCAGGAACTTCAACGACAGCCACCGGAAGATGTAGTCGGTGATGGACTTGGCGATGGGGATGTTCGGGTTGCCGGTGAAGCCGCTCGGCTCGTAGCGGGTGTGGCAGAACTTGTCGGCCAGCACCTGCATGGGCACGCCGTACTGAAGCGCCAGCGACACGCTGGTGGCGAAGCCGTCCATCAGGCCGCTCACCACCGAGCCCTCCTTCGCCATCACCACGAACAGCTCGCCCGGCGTGCCGTCCTCGTACATGCCCACCGTCAGGTAGCCCTCGTGGCCCCCGATGGAGAACTTGTGCGTGATGGACTGCCGCTCGTCCGGCAGCCGGCGCCGGTGCGCCTTGGGCTCGGGCGTCACCACGGGAACAGCCTCCGCCGCCACGCGCGGCGCGTCCCTGGGCTTGTCCTGGGAGGTGTTGAGCGGCTGCGTGCGCTTGCACCCGTCGCGGTACACGGCGACGGCCTTCAGGCCGCTCTTCCACGCCTCCAGGTAGGCCTTCTCGATGTCCTCCACCGTGGAGTCCGTGGGCATGTTCACGGTCTTGCTGATGGCGCCGGAGAGGAACGGCTGCGCCGCCGCCATCATCTCGATGTGGCCCATCCAGTGGATGCTGCGCTGGCCCTTGGAAGGCTTGAACGCGCAGTCGAACACCGGCAGGTGCTCCGGCTTCAGGTGCGGCGCGCCCTCGATGGTGTCGTGCTTGTCCAGGTACGCGATGATGTCCTGCGCCTGCGTCTGGGGATAACCCAGCTTCTCCAGCGCGAGCGGCACCGTCTGGTTGACGATCTTCAGCATGCCGCCGCCCACCAGCTTCTTGTACTTGATGAGCGCGATGTCCGGCTCGATGCCGGTGGTGTCGCAGTCCATCATGAAGCCGATGGTGCCCGTGGGGGCCAGCACCGTCACCTGGCTGTTGCGGTAGCCGTGCTCCGTGCCGCCCGCCAGCGCGTCGTCCCACGCCTGCTTCTGCGCCTGGAGCAGCTCCGCGCTCACCCCGTCCGCCTGGAGCTGGTAGGCCGCCTTGCGGTGCTTGCGGATGACGCCCAGCATCGGCTCCGCGTTGTTGCCGTAGCCGGCGAACGCGCCCTGCTTCTGGGCGATGCGCGCGCTCGTGGCGTAGGCCTCGCCGCACATCAGGGACGTGATGGCCGCCGCGTAGTTGCGGCCCGCGGGCGAGTCGTACGGCAGGCCCGTGGCCATCAGGAGCGCGCCCAGGTTCGCGTACCCCAGGCCCAGCGGGCGGTAGTCGTGGCTGTTCTTCGTGATGCGCTCGGTGGGGTAGCGGCTGAAGCCGACGATGATCTCCTGCGCCAGCAGCACCACCGACACCGCGTGCTTGAACGCGGCCACGTCGAAGCCGCCCTCCAGCGTGCGGAAGTGCATCAGGTTCAGCGACGCCAGGTTGCAGGCCGAGTCGTCCAGGAACATGTACTCGGAGCAGGGGTTGGACGCGTTGATGCGCGCCGTGCCGGAGCACGTGTGCCACGCGTTCACCGTGGTGTCGTACTGGAGGCCCGGGTCACCACACAGGTGCGCTGCCTCCGCGATCTCCCGGAACAGCTCCCGCGCCTTGTACGTCTCCATCACCTGGCCGTCGCGCACCGCGCGCGTCTGCCACGGGCCGTCGCTCACCACGGCCTTCATGAAGTCGTCCGTGACGCGCACGGAGTTGTTCGAGTTCTGGAAGTAGACCGACCCGTACGCCTCGCCGTTGAAGGACGGATCGTAGCCCGCCTCGATGAGCGCCCAGGCCTTCTTCTCCTCGTTCGACTTGCAGCGGATGAACTCCAGGACGTCCGGGTGCTCGGCGTTGAGGATGACCATCTTCGCCGCGCGCCGCGTCTTGCCACCGCTCTTGATGACGCCCGCGAACGCGTCAAAGCCGCGCATGAACGACACCGGGCCGGACGCCGTGCCGCCACCCGCGAGCAGCTCCTTGCTGCCGCGCACGGTGGACAGGTTGGTGCCCGTGCCGCTGCCGTACTTGAAGAGCATGCCTTCGGTGCGGGCCAGCCCCAGGATGGACTCCATGTTGTCGTCCACGCTGTTGATGAAGCACGCCGAGCACTGCGGGTGCTCCTCCACGCCCACGTTGAACCAGACGGGCGAATTGAAGGCCGCCTTCTGGCGCAGCAGCAGGTGCGTCAACTCCGCGTGGAACGCCTCGCGGTCCACCGCCGACGCGAAGTAGTTCCCCTCCGTGCCCCAGCGGGTGAGGGTGTCCACCACGCGCGCCACCAGCTTGCGCACGCTCGTCTCACGCTCGGGCGTGCCGGGCGTGCCCCGGAAGTACTTCGACGCCACGACGTTCGTCGCCAGCATCGACCAGGACTTGGGGACCTCGATGTCCTTCTGGTCGAAGACGACCTTGCCGTCCTCGCCCTTGATGCTCGCGCTGCGGTACTCCCACGCCAGCTCGTCCGCGGGGTCCACCCCGGGCGTCGTGAAGAAGCGCTCCACGGTCAGCCCCGTCGTCGTCGCCGCCTTCCCCTTCACCTTCGCCCCGCGACGCTCCTTGCCCCCCACCACCGCCTTACCGCCCAGTTCCTTCTCCATGACGCCCACCTCCAGATTCACTGAGAGTACGGATGCGAAATTTGCAGAATCGCCAACGCCGCGAGATCCCAGGGGATTGGTTGATCACCGAAGGACAGAAAGGGGCGACGTCCGGATGCATCAAGGAGGCAGGTTCCAGCGGTCCCGATGCTGGACTCCGGGCCCGGGCCTGACTGCCCTCCCGCCGGGCGGGCGGATCCATATGATCGCTCACGGGGTCCGTCAAACATCACCTGCTCCCACCACAGATTGTATTCAAAATCCGCTTACATACTTCATTTTGGGGGTCCTCCGTCAGGCGAACACCCGGGGCGCTGCTCACCTGCGCAGGGGGTGTGGGCTTGACCCAAGGCTGATCTAGGAACCCCTCATGCCGGTGGCAACCAATGCTTTGCTGGCAATGTAGTGTCATGACACTACAAATTCAGGCTGGAGGGGGAGGGGCTTCGGCCAAGGGGTCGTGATCACTGGCGGATGTTTGCTGTCAGTCCGTGCGCCCAGCCTAGGGCCGGTCTCCCGCCGGGGCGAGGAAGGGGCGTGGCGGGAGGGCCTGGGACGGTCGGTTGCTGAACGGCGGCGTCGATTTCGACGCCCGGCCGCGTTAGGAGGCCGACATGCCTCCTCCGTTCGAACGTCACGTCTTCGTCTGCACCAACCGTCGCCCGGACGGGAACCCCAAGGGTTGCTGTGCCACCAAGGGGGGGGAGGAGGTCCGCGCCGCCTTCAAGGCGGAACTGGACAAGCGCGGCCTCAAACGCGGCATGCGCGCCAACGCGGCGGGCTGCGTGGACACCTGCGCGTTCGGCGTCTCCGTGGTCGTCTACCCGGAGGGCACCTGGTACGGCGGCGTGAAGGTGGAGGACGTGCCCACCATCGTGGAGGAGCACCTGGTGCAGGGCCGCCCGGTGGAGCGGCTCCTGATGCCCTTCAACAAGAAGGCGGAGCGCTGAAGGCGACTCCCCCGGAAGGGAACCGCCTCGCGCCCCGCCTCGGGGTTCCGCGATGCCTTGGGCCTTGGGCTAGCGGCGCTTGCCCAGCAGGCGCATCAACGACAGGAACAGGTTGATGAAGTCCAGGTAGAGCGTGAGCGCGCCGACGATGCTCACCGTCGCGGTGCTCTTGAAGCCGGTGCCCGCGTGGTACTCGCGCAGCTTCTGGATGTCGTACGCCGTGAGGCCCGCGAAGATGAGCACGCCCGCGCACGCGGTGACGAACGACACCGCGTCATTGCGCATGAACAGGTTCACGACGCCCGCGATGACGATGCCGATGAGGCCCATGTAGAGGAAGGTCTTCCAGCCGCTCAGGTCCTTCTTCGTGACGGTGCCATAGACGGCCATGGTGCCGTAGACGGCCGCGGTGATGAAGAACACCTGCGCGATGGAGCCCGCCGTGTAGATGAGGAAGAGCACGGACAGCGTCACGCCCGTCAAGGCCGAGTAGCCCAGGAAGAGCGCCGCGGCCACCGGGCCGGAGATGCGGGGCGCCAGGAACGACAGCGCCATCACCACGCCGAACTGCACCAGCAGGAGGCCCATGCGGTACTGCGCCACCGCCTGGAGCATCGCGGGGTTGGCCAGCGTCAACGCCGCCATGACGCCCGTGAGGGCCAGGCCCGCGAACATCCAGCCATGCACGCGCGTCATGAACGCGCGCTGCGACTCCTGCATCAGCACCGAGTCCACTTCGCTCGCCCGCCCGCTGTGCCACCCACCAGAAGATTCCCACGCCATGTGCTTGCGTATCCTTTCGTGCCGGGACGGCTGCCCGGCCGCTCTGTGTCGATATAACGCGACCCTTGGGGGGACGCTCTAAAGGGCCTTCCAGGCCAACAAAAGCTTCGCGGCGACTTCCGTGGTGATGAGCGGCAGCACGCCCCCTCCGCCCACGATGTTGACGATCTCCGACATGGAGCCCCGGCACACCCCGCCCCAGGCGGGCTGCTTCGTCAGGCCCACCGACGCATAGGCCGAGTAGTCGACGAAGAACGACGTGGGCAGCACGCTGTTCTGCCCGCAGAGCAGGTGCTCCTCCGGCTGGGTGTCCACCACCTCCTGCACCACGAAGCCGCCGCCCTGGGTGTCCGCCGCCGCGCGCGCGCAGAGCTGCTCCCACGTCAGGGACTCGCCGTAGGCGCCCCGGGTGCGCTCCTCGTACGGCACCGTCCCCACGGAGCGGCCCAGGAACACCGCCTTGCCGCCGTAGTCCCACGCGCGCTTGAGCACGAAGCGCGCGGGCTCACCGGCCACGCGCGCCACGATGTCGTCCACCTTCGCGCCGTCCGGGCCGGTGCCGGGGCCATGGCGGAAGGACCGCGTCCACGGCACCGCCGCGCGCACCGCCTCCAGCTCGTCCGGGGTGAGGCCCGCGCTGTCCGCGAGCGCGGGCTCCGTCAGTGCCTGCGACAGGAGCGCGAACGTCGTCTTCACCTCCACCTGCGAGGCGGGCGGGTTGAGGAACACCGCCTTCTTGCCGGGCACCGTGCCCAGGAAGTCCTCCACCCACGGGGCGGGGGACTGCTCCAGCCGGCGCACGAACAGGTGGCGGTAGACCAGGTCGTACGCCTTGCCCTTCACCGTGAACGCGTCGTCGCCGGACACGTCCTCCGGGTGCACGATGTCCGCGTCCGCGCCGAACTCGCGGAAGCGCTCGCACAGCCAGCGCAGCTCCGTCACCTGCGCGTCGTTCTTGCGGCACAGCAGCGCCACCGTGTCCGGCAGCTTCCCGTCGCGCTCGGCCGCGTAGCCGTCCAGCAGCGCGCGGTAGAGCGCCAGCGCGTTGTTGCCGTTGAGCGTCTGGAGCGCCGCGAGCCCCTTCTCCGGGTAGCGCAGGTGCCGCGCGACCACTTCAATGAAGGTGCGCGCCGCGATGTCCGAATAGCCCTGCATGGCCGGGATGGTGGCGTTGACCTCCAGCGCCCAGGGGCGGCCCCCGGACACGAAGTAGTCCACGCGCGTCGTCGCCAGCGTGCGGCTCTGCTCCCAGGTGCGCTCGGCCAGCGTGCGCTCCAGGGGGGACAGCGAGCCGAGCAGCCGGTCCGGGTCCTCGCCCGCGAGCACCGCGCGCGCCATCTTCAGCGTGGCGGACGCCAGCTTCGCGGACAGCAGCGCGCGGCGTTTGATCTCCTCGGCGTCGAGGATGACGGGCGTGGCGGTGATGGGGATGGGCTGGGTGCTGCCATCCTGCTTCGTCACCGCGAGGCCGCGCTGGTAGGCCAGCTTCGCCAGCTCCGGTCCGAAATAGTGTGCCTGCCTGCGCAGGACATCCATGAACTCTTGCACGCGCGGAACCTACGACCCCTGGGGCTCGTGGGTCCACAACCCGCGCCCCGCCACCCTGTTCCCCAGGTCGGCCTCCTGGAGGCAGACGTCCGGAGGGCGGCCGGGCGTGGGGCGGCCCCACCCCGGGAGGCCATGTCGCATTGGAGGACCCCAGGGCGCATCCGCTCCTGGCTTGCGCCCGGAGACGAGGTCGCTTAAAACAACTCAGTTGCTTCTCTGCGATTGAGTGGATGTGAGCCGCCTCCGACGCCACCCCAGCACGAACCGCCCCGTGTCGCGCCTGTTGGCGTGGCAGTGGGTGCTCGTGTGCGTGCTGGCGTACGTGGGCAGCGTTCTCCACTTCGCGCTCGTGCAGCACACCACGTGCCTGGAGCACGGGGACGTGATGCACGTCAGCGATGGTTCGGCGGGCGCGGAGGGGGCGGCTTCCCAGGCTTCCCAAGCTTCCTTCGACGACGCGCGCGTGGCCCAGGCACCCCAGGAGCAGGCCGTGCCGCATGGCACGGAAGCCCATTGTCAGCATGCCTCCCTGCGCCGTGAGGCTCCGCCTCCGGCCGAAGCCGCCCCGATGCTGGTGGCCGTCTCCACGCGTTCCAGTCCGGCGCTGGCGGTGTTCCGCTTCCACGCGGCACCCGTCGCCCTGCTGAGACTCGCGCCCAAGCTGTCGCCTCCGCTCGCCTGATTCCAGCCCTCGAGGCCCGTCGTTCCCGCCCGGCGTGTGTCCGCGGTCCGGGAGGCGCCAGGTGCTCCGGAGCCCTCGCTCGCGCGCGTTCCCGTCGCTTGACGTGACGTGATGCCAGCGAAGGGCCTCCGGGCTGCTCCGGTCGCGAACGCTCGCGTGCCTCGTCCCCGCTGAGCCCCTTCCAGGCCCTGTCACGTCCCTCGTTCGGCCGTCCCCTTCCGGGGCCGGGTTCGACGTGGGCGTGCACGGACTGGTGTCCCCGCAGTCCATCCCCGTGGAGTTCCAAACCATGAAGAACAAGCTGCTGTCCGCGCTGCTCCTGTCCGCGTCGCTCCTCGTGTCCGCGTGTGGCGATGACGCCGAAGTCGAAGGCTCCGGCGATGAAGAGGGCTGCGAGCACCTGCAGGAAGGCCCCGCCGTCAGCGTCACCGCGGTCGCCTCCGGCGCGGGGCCCGCCGTGAGCAACAACCACTCGCGCTACGACATCACGCTGGTGGACGTGGCCGGAGGCAAGGGTGGCGCGGTGTCCTTCGCCGTCTCCGAGGCCACCGACTACATCCTCTTCACCAACGCCCCGGTGCCGGTGAAGGTCACCAACGGCAGCGGCGCGACGGTGGAGTTCGAGGAGAGCACCAACAGCTCCGAGACCTGCACCGACATCCAGGGCCGCCACGTCGTGCCCCTCACGGTGGGCACGCACACGCTGACCTTCGGGCCCTCGACGCTGTCCTCGGTGTCGCTCGTCATCGAAGAGGGCGGCGAGCACGACCACGACCACGAGTAACCGCCTCTCCCTTCGCAACCCCCCTCAGGAGTCAGACATGGGTGTCTTCCAGCAGTTCCTCGACGACAAGCAGATCTCCCCCGCGGTGCTGCTGCGCCGCTCCCGCCAGCTTGAAGCGCAGTCGGCGGAGGACCGGGTGCTCAAGCGCAAGCGCTCCGCGCACCGCCGTGAGAAGGAGGGCCAGCAGAAGCCCTACGCGGAGAAGGGCCTGGACAAGCCGCGCAGCGGCCGGGGCCTGAGCGAGCAGCAGCTGGCCGCCGCGCGCGAGGATCGCCCGGTGTCCCCGCGCGTGCGCTCCAAGCTGGTGCGCGCCGTCAACGCGCTGCTCACCAAGGGCGGCGGCGCGCCCGCGGATGCGAAGGCGCTCTTCGGCGAGGTGGCCGCCCGCGTGGGGCCCACGACGAAGAAGGCCGCGAGCTAGTCCCCCCGTCTTCCCCCGAGGCGCCCCATGTCCCCGCCGCATGCCGTCCCTGCTGGTGCCGTACTCCCCTGTGACGTTCGCCGTGATGGCGACCGTCTGTTCGACGTGGCCATGTGGTGCCTGGGCCAGGACGTGCGTTGCCCGGAGGGCAACGTGCTCCTGCGCCACGGCCTCGTGCGCACGCCGCGGCCTCCGGGCGCGGAGGGGCAGAGCGCGTACCAGGGGCGGCTGGCGGACGGGGGGCGCCTCACGCTGTGGGGGTTCGGCGCGCTGTGTGAGTCGTGCGGCGCGAAGCTCTTCGTGCCGCGCGACGGCTTCGTACCCCGGTGGGTGGAGGGCCCTGGCGCGGGGGCCGCCGCCTTCCGCGCGGAGGACGTGGGCGCCTGGCGGGAGGCCGTCACCGGGCCGGAGCGCCGCGCGGTGCGGGCGGGGCTCGCGCTGCTGGCGGACTGGCTGGCGGACTACGAGGCCTGGGTGGCGCGGGACGTGGGGCTCGGCTGGCGGCGCGCGTGTCTGTCCGCGCGTCGCAAGGCGTCGCCCCAGCCCGCGGAGGAGTTGTCGAACGCCTGGAGGCGGATGGCCGTGCGCGTGCGCGCGACCGACGCCGGAGTGCAACACCGTACCGCTCCGATGCTCGGAGCGTGAGGAGGACACCATGCTGGCACGACTGTTCCGAGCCGATGCGCCGTCCGTCCATGCCCACGTCCCGTGGGAGGACCTGCCGGACGAAGCCCTTCCCACGCCGCCGCTGTGTGACGGCTATGGGGAGGCCCACCTGCCGGTGACGACGGAGGTCCCGCTCGCGCAGGCCTACTTCAACCAGGGCCTGCGCCTGCTGCACCTGGGCTGGGCCCTGGAGGCCCGCCGCGCCTTCGCGGAGGCGGCGCGGCAGGACCCCTCGCTCGCCATGGCGTGGTGGGGGCTCGCGCTCGCGCGGGGCCCGGGGGCCCGCTTCGCCGCGGGCCGCGCGGAGGCCATCCGCAAGGCGCTGGTGCTGGCCGAGGGCGTGACGGACCTGGAGCAGCGCCTGGTGGTCGCCGCCAGCCTGCTCGCGGACAAGGGGCCCGCCAATGGCCGGCATGCCTTCGTGCGCGAGATGGAGTGCCTCGTCGACCGCTACCCGGAGGAGCCCGAGCCGCGCCTGCTGCTCGCCGGCTTCTTGCTGGATGGCTACGAGGCGGACGGACGCCCCGGCCAGGGCCAGCCGTATGCGCAGTGCCTGCTGCGCGACCTGCTGCGCACGCACCCGCGCCACGCGGGCGTGCACATGGCGTGGGTCCAGGCGTGGCTGCCGAGCGCCCGACCGGAGATGGCGCGCGAGAGCGCCGAAGTCCTCCCGACGCTCGCGCCCTCGGGCAGCCCCGCGCTGCTCACCGCCGGGCGCCTGCTCCTGCGCATGGGCCGCGTGGCGGAGGCGAACCTCGTCCTGGAGGCGGCGGTGGCGGCGGACGACGTGTACCTGGCCCGCGAAGCGCTGCCCCTGGAGGTCGCGCCCAGCGCGGACACGGCGCTGCGCCTGTTGAGCGAGGGCTGCGCGGAGGTGGGGCAGTACCGGGGCGCCCAGGCGTGGGCGCGCAAGCTGCGGCAGCGCGTGGAGGCCGCGGGCGCGCAGCCCCAGGCGGTGCTCTTCGCCGCCACCACGCTGGTGGCCGCGCACCTGCGCTTCGGCTTCTGCCGGGCGGCGGCGGACGTCCCGATGGAGCTGGGCGACGCCGCCACCGTCGCGGAGCAGGGCCTGCGCGACGCCGTGCGCCTCTATGCGCGCGGGGCCTGCGCCCTGGAGACGGGACGGCTGGGCGACGTGGAGCGAGCGTGCCTGTCGCTGGACGCGCTGGTGGAGGCCCTGTCGGAGGTGCCCCGCTCGGAGGGCCGCGCCCTGTGTGCTCGCGACGTGGCGCGCACGATTGAAGTCGCCGCGCAGGAGCTGCGGGGCACGCTGGACGCGCGTCGCGGGGACTCCGGCCGCGCGGAGGCCGCGCTCACGAGGGCGTTGCGCCTGGAGCGGCGCCTGCGCCCCGTGGGGCCCGCGCTCTTCTGCCGGCCTCCCCGGGAGACGCTGGCCCGCGTGCGCCTGCGCTCCGGCCGCGAGGAGAAGGCGCTGGAGCTGGCGCTGGAGTGGGCCGGGGAGCGGCCCGGGTGTGGCCACTGCATGCTGCTGGTGGCGGAGGCGCACGTCGCCTGCGCGTGCATGCCCGAAGCGGCGCACGACTACGCGGTGGTGTTGGACCTCTGGCGCGACGCGGATCCGCACCTGCCGGGCCTGCAACGCGCGCGGGGCTTCGCCTCGGGAGGAGGCCGCGGCCGCGCCGCGCTCCGGCGGGTCCCGGACGTGCCGGTGGACACGGCCACCGTCCCCCGGGGCGGGGAAGGGCCCTGGAGCGTGCATGGGGCGTGAGCGTCCGCGCGGCCGTGCTTGACGGGCGCGCGGGCTTCGCGTCACTAGGAGGCACCCGCCAAGGAGCTGCCCCATGTCCTCGTTCCGCCTGAAGTCCGAGCAGGCCGTGCTGCTCGTCATCGACATCCAGGAGCGCCTGTGCGCCGCGATGGAGCGCGACGCCCTGGACCGCATGCTCGCGCGCACCGGCGCCGCCGTGGAGGGCGCCCGGGCCCTGGGCGTGCCGGTGTTCGTCACGGAGCAGTACCCGCAGGGGCTGGGCCGCACGCACTCGCTCCTGAAGCTGAAGCTGGGCACGTACACCCCGCTGGAGAAGATGGACTTCTCCGCCGCCACGCCGGACGTGCTGTCGGCGCTCGGGGAGCGCAAGCAGGTGCTCATCGCGGGAATGGAGGCGCACATCTGCGTCTTCCAGACGGTGCGCGACCTGGCGGCCGGCGGCCGTCAGCCGTGCCTGCTGGCGGACGCGGTGCTGTCGCGCACGGAGGAGGACCGCCGTGTGGGGTTGGAGCTGTGCCGCGACGCCGGCGCGCGCATCCTCACCGTGGAGTCGGCCCTCTTCGACATGCTGGGCCGCGCGGGCACGCCCGAGTTCAAGAAGGTGTCCGCCGCCGTCCGCTGAAGGGCGCGGCGGCGGAGAGGGACGCGACCTACGCCTTGCGCAGGAAGGGCAGGCGCACCAGGCGCACCAGCATCATCAGCAGCACCAGCACCCCGGACAGGACGGTCTGCGAGCCGCCCACCGGGAAGTCGTAGAAGTACGCGAACAGGTAGCCGCCCGCGCCCGCGATGCCGCCCAGCACGGTGGCGGTGAAGAACGTCCACGGCAGCCGCAGATCCAACACCAGCGCGGCGATGGCGGACAGCGTGGAGAACGCGAAGACGGGCAGGGCGCCCAGGGCCCGCGCGCACACGCCCACCATGATGCCAATGGACACCATCAGCACCGTGTCCAACAGCCGCACCGGCAGCCCCTGCACCGTGGCGCCGATGCGATCAAAGCTGACGAAGGCGATGCCCCGGAACCACCACAGGTGCAGCACCATGAGCACCGCGCCCGCCACCGCCACCGCCTGGAGCTGGTCCGGCGTCACCAGCACGGCGGTGCCGAAGAGGATGCCCTGGATGTCGTGCGACTCCTGCGCGATGCGGTCGCCCACGAGGATGGCCGCGCCGCCCGCGAAGGCGAACGCGCACCCCAGCAGGCTCTCGCGGGACAGGCGCAGCCGCGCGGGCTCCACCATCAGCAGCAGCGTGGCCGCCACCGACAGCACCACCGCGCCCACCAGCGGGTCCACGTGGACGCCCAGGTGGATCTCCGCGAAGAAGGCCAGCGCCACGCCCAGGCCCGCCGTGTTCGTCACCGCCGCGCTGACGAACACCATGCGCCGCAGGACGACGTAGACGCTGAGGAAGCCCAGCACGCACCCGGCGATGAGCGCGCACAGGATGGGGTCCTGGAACAGCTCCCAGGCGGACTGGAACGTCTCCCACTTCGAGGGCTCAAGCAGGGCTGTTTCCACGATGAGGCCCCTGGGGTGCGCTGTGACAGTAGTCGTCGCCGTACTGGCGGCGGAAGGCCGGATGACAGAACACGGTGCGCGCATCGCCCATGACGAAGCAGCGGTGCTCGCGGTCCACGAAGAGGATGACGTCGGCGTGCTCGGCCGCGACGGACAGGTCGTGGCTCACCACCACCACGCCCAGGCCCCGGTCATGCGCGAGCGCGCACAGCCGCAGCATCGTCTGCTTCTCCGCCACGGCGTCCATCGCCGCGGTGGGTTCATCCAGCAGCACCACGTCCGCCTCGGTGGCGATGACGCGCGCGAGCAGGGCGCGCTGCTTCTCGCCGCCGGACAGGTCGCGGAAGGGACGCTTCGCGATACCGCGCGCCCCGGCGGTGTCGAGCGCCGCCTCCACCTTCTGCCTATCGGTGGCGCTGGGGAAGGGCCGCAGGAAGTTCCACCCCGACAGCCGCCCCCACCCGGTCAGCTCCCGCGCATGCACGGGGAGCAGCGAGTCGATGGACGACATCTGCGGCACGTAGGCGCTGCGGATGTTCGGGGTGCCCAGCGTGATGCGCCCGGACACCGGCGGGATGAGCCCCAGCAGCGTCTTGAACCAGGTGCTCTTGCCGGAGCCGTTGCGGCCCACCACGGCCACGAACTGCCGGCGGCGCACCACCAGGTCCATGGGCGGCAGGATGTCCTTGCCCCCGTAGCCGATGACGAGCTGCTCGCACTTGAGCAGCGCCTCCCCGGGCTCCGGGGGCGGCGCCGCGCGGTGCGCGGTGTCCAGCTCCGTCTCATGCTCACCGTGCGCCACGGCTCACCTCCGCGGTGGGGTTCACTTCGGCCATCCTCTGGAAGAGGGCGGTGCGCACCGCGGCGTTCGCGGGCACGTCCAGGTCCACGACGCCATCCAGCCCCACCGTCGCGGCGGACCAGTCCACCGCGTCGAACAGCTCCGGCGTCAGCTCGAGCTTCAGGCCCAGCGCCACGCGCGGCGCGCTCTCCCGGTCGGACGGCACGTCCAGGTCGCCCGTGAGCACGGCCAGCGGTTCGGCCTCCGCGCCCGTCGTCGTCGCGGTGAGCCGGAAGGGCAGGGCGCCGGTGAAGCGCGCCGGGACGCGGCCATCCCGCACGCTGCCCGTCAGCCGCAGGCCGGTGATGGCCCAGCGCCCGCGGGACACCGTCGTCCGCGTCAGCTCGCAGTCCGGCTTGCAGGACAGGCCCACCGTCGGCGCCGCCAGCAGATCCAGCTCGGTGTCGACGGGGAGGTTGGCCACCGTGGTGGTGGTGCTGCCCCCGCCGCCCAGCTCCGCCTGGATGTCCTCGTAGTCGACGAGCGCCCCATCGTCGCTGTGGCAGTGGCCGTTGTGGCACAGCGAGTAGCCCGGCGGCGGCGAGGAGGGGTCGAACGTGGTGGCGCCCGCGCCACCGGAGCTGGCCAGCAGGTCGATGCTGCCCAGGCGCAGCGCGCCGGAGTCCATGCGCAGCTGGAAGTCGGAGGCGAGCGCCTGGTAGCCGTCGCCCGCGTCGCGGCGGGGCAGCGGCGTGTACGCGACCTGGACGGAAGGCTCCAGCACCGCGAAGCCCTCGCCCGCGTCCAGCGCGCAGCCGGACAGGAGCACCAGGGGGAGCCACGGGAGAAGGCGTCTCATGGGCTCACTCCCCCTTCCCGGCGAGGCCCTGCTCCAGGCGGCCCACCAGCGATTCGATGCGCTGCACGTAGGTCTGGCCATCGCGGAAGTCGGTGCCGCCGGGGATGACGATGAGCGGCGCGGGGATCTTCGACGCCACGAGCCGCGCGGTGCCGTCCGGGTAGTAGCCCTCCTTCACCACCAGCTTCACCTTGCGCGCCTTGCCCTGGGCCAGCACCTGCGCGACGTGGGACGGGTTGGGCGGGATGCCGGGCTTGGGCTCCAGGAACGCGACGGTGGTGAAGCCCAGCCAGTCCTGGAGGTACGCCGTCGTGCGGTGGTACGCGATGACGGGCGCGCCCTTGAGGCCCGCGAGCCGCTTCTCCCATCCGGGCCGCGCGGCCTGCACCTCCTGCGTGAACTTCGCCAGGTTCGCCTTGTAGGTGGCGGCGTTCTTCGCGTCGAGCTGCGACATGCGCGCCTCGATGCCGCGCGCCACCGCGATGCCCTGACGCGGATCATAGAGATAGTGGGGGTTGCCGCCGGGGTGCACGTCGCCCTGGCTGCGGTCCACCGCCGTCGTGGGCACCTCCTGGAGGCTCACGAACCGCGACGCGTCCAGGAAGCCCTCGTTGCCCGTGAGGATGCGGTTGTTGCGCGCGCCCAGCTGGAGCGACGGCAGCCAGCCGATCTCCAGGTCCAGGCCCGCCGTGATCAGCAGGTCGGCGCGGTTGAGCGCGAGCGCCAGGTTCGGCTTGGCGTCCACGAAGTGCGGGTCCTGCGTGGGCAGCGCCAGGGCCACCACCTCCACCTTGTCCCCGCCCACGGCCTTGGCCACGGCGGCGAGGTCCGGGAGCGTGGCGACGACCTTCAGGTCCGCGAGCGCGGGGGCGGCGGTGAGGCACACGGCGGCGGCGAGGAGCGCCGCGAAGAGGCGAAGGGAACGCATGGAGGGGCTCCGGAAGAAGGGATCAGAACGCATGGGCACCGTGGGCGCCGGTCACGACCTCGAGCGCGACGAAGGCCGAATAGTCCGGCGTCGCGCGCCAGCCGACGCGGTCCGTGGCGGCCTGCAGGCGCAGGCGGGAGAACTCCGTGGGCCAGAACGTCAATGACGCGGTGATGCGCTGGCGGTCGGCGATCCACTCGGGGTCGAGCGGATCATTCGCGACGCGGCCCTCCTGCGTCTTCGCCGCCGTGCCGAACTCGTAGCGCACGCCCGTGGCCCAGCGGTTGGAGAAGCGCCACACCGTCTGCGCGTAGCCGCCCCAGTCGGACAGCAGGTCCCCGGGGGCCTGGCGGCGGCGGTAGAGCACCTCCGCCTGGAGCACCAGCTGCTGCGCGCTCGCCTCGGTGATGGGTCGGAACTTCAGGTAGACGTCAGTGCCGTAGATGCTGGTGTGGTTGCGGTAGCCCGTGGGGTTGGGCCCGGTGGCGGTGGACAGGCCCCACAGCAGCGACAGGTCGTCCGACAGCGGGAAGAACTGCTTCACCGCGCCGGTGAGCTGGAGGTCCAGCGGGGAGAGCACGCGCTCGTTGGACGCGCCAAAGAAGCTGCGCGCGGTGGCCTCGCCCTTTGCGTCGGTGACGCTGCCGATGACCTCCACGTACCAGGGCAGCGGCGCGAGCCAGGAGCCCTCCATGCCCAGGCCCCGGTTGCCCTCGCCGCCGAACACGCGGCTCATGACGAAGGGCTGATCCACGAAGTCCCACGCGTGCGGGTGGGTGGCGTTGATCCGCCCGAAGCGCGTGAGGAACTGGCCCGCGCGCACCTGGAGGTTCGCGGGCAGGTCCAGCGTGGTGGCGTACGCCTCTTCAATCTCCACGCCGAACTGGCTGAACACGATGTTGCTGTCGAAGCGGAAGTACGGATCCACCACCGACCCGATGGACAGCTCCAACTGCTGGAGGTTGAAGCCGTTCTGCGTCGGGTCGTGCGCGCCGCCCTGCAACGGCTCCTTGCTGGAGAACGCCGCCACGGCCATGTCCAGGATGAAGCTCAGGTTGAGGAAGCTGGTGCCGCCGGTGATGGCCGCCGGCAGCCGCAGTGGCGTCACGCCGGAGTCGTTGGTGGCGGTGGGCGAAGCGGGAGACGTGTCTCCGGAGGGCCGCGCGCGCGTGCTCGCGTCCACGCCCAGGGCCTTCTCAATCTCCGCCATCTCCTCCGCACTCAGGGCCGGGACATCGGATTGAGCGTCGGCCGGAGCCTGGGGCTGCGCGCCGGCCGGGGCCTGTGCGTCGGCCGGTGGGCTGTCTCCAGGCGCGGCGGGGGAGGGGGAAGGCGTCGGCCCGGGGGATGACTGGGCCCAGGCGGTGCTCGCGGACAGCTGCACGGCGAGCATGACGGCCAGGGCGCGGGGATGCCTGCGCGGATGAAATGACACGGGGTGTTGCTCCTCGGAACAGGACGCCGCGGAGCATGAAGCCCCACCCGGACCGTCCTCCAATGACCTGCTTCACCAGCACGACACGCGGAAGCTACGCGTGCGCGGGGGGCGAGGCCTTGGGTGCGGTGGCGAGGATGGCCAGCGGCGCGAACGAGCGCGGAGGCGCGGTGGCCGGGTGCTGGCGCTCCACGCAGGGCACCGCGCGCAGGACGTCCCTGGCGAACTGGGCCCCGAGCTGCGGGGCGGCCGTGAGCAGCGGGCACGTGTCGTGGTTGGGGCCCGTCGCATCCGCCACCAGCGGCGGGACGGACGAGAGGGTGGGGGCCCGCTCGGCGAACCGAGCCAGCGTGGGGTGGGTGCGCCGCGCGTCCTCTTCGAACGTCTGGTGCTGCGCGCAGTAGCGGTGCGCGTGCTGTTCGACGTGCAGCGTCAGACCCAGCGGCTGGGCACCCCAGAGCGCGATGAGCAGCATCGCGGTGAGGCGGGCGAGGGTATGGGCGCGCGAGAGCATCGGGGTATCCCGGCTGGCTTACTGTCGGCCCCCGGGAGTGTCAAGGCAGGGCGGGGGGCCGAAGCGGCCTCCTTCCAGGAGTGACGGAAGGGGCAGGACGGCGATTCAACGTCGGCGCGCGAACCCCGGCGTTGGCGCCCCGGTTTGAAACAGGGCGACAAGCGAACGGTGTTTTCATTCCAGGCAACCCGCCGTGCCGCATCGGCTAGGTTGGGTCCGCCTCCACCGCAGGCCCTCGCGCCAGGAGTACCGCCGCCCGTGCCCCCCTCCCGCCCCCGCCGTCGCGCCCCCGCGCCGCCCCCGGCCCCCAGCGCCCTGAAGCCCGATCCGGCCGCCATGGCCCGGGCCGTGCGCGACTTCCTCACCGCCGCGGGCCTCTCCCTCCAGGACGTGAACCTGGTGGACACCCCGACGCGCGTGGCCGACGTGTGGTCCAACGGCTTCCTAGACGGCTACGCCCGCACGCCGGAGGAGGCGCTCGGGAAGACCTATCCCGCGCCCGCGAACTCGTCCGGGGAGCTGGTCGTCGTGTCGGACCTGCGCTTCCACTCCATGTGTCCGCACCACCTGCTGCCCTTCACCGGCCGGGCCCACGTGGCCTACGTGCCCGGGACGCGCGTGGTGGGCTTCGGCCGGCTGGCGTCGCTGGTGGACTGCTTCGCCCACCGGCTCATCCTCCAGGAGGAGCTGGCCCGGCAGGTGGCCCAGTCGCTCGCCCGCGTGCTCGACAGCCCCGCCACCGCCTGCATCCTGGAGGCCGAGCAGGCCTGTCTGCGCTTGAGGGCGGACCACCAGCGCGACGCTGTCACGCACGCCGAAGCCTACGAGGGCCTGCTGCGCCGCGACGGCCCCCTGCGCCGCGAGCTGTGGGCCCGGCTGGGGGCCCGGCGATGAACCCGGCGGCCCCGACCTTCGAGCGGGTGGCCCCCGAGCGGGTCGCGAAGGTGCTGGAGGCCCTGGCGGACGTGCTGACGCAGGGACAGGTGCGGCGCGACGAGGCCTCGCTGGACGCCTACGCGCGCGACGAGTCCGACAGCGGCGTCTACCCGCCGGACGTCGTCCTGCTGCCGGAGGACACCGCGCAGGTGTCCGCCATCTTCAAGGCGTGTCAGGCCCACGGCGTGCCCTTCACCCCGTGCGGCGCGCGCAGCGGCAAGAGCGGCGGAGCGCTGCCCCTGCGCGGCGGCGTGGTGGTGAGCCTGGAGCGCATGAACCGCATCCGCTCCATCTCCACGGAAGACCTCACCGCGGTGGTGGAGCCCGGCGTCATCACGGGCGACCTGATGAAGGCCGTGGAGGCGCAGGGGCTCTTCTATCCGCCCGACCCCAACTCCTGGGAGTTCTGCACCGTGGGCGGCAACGTGGCGGAGAACGCCGGCGGCCCGCGCGCGCTCAAGTACGGCGTCACGCGCGACTACGTCATCGGCCTGGAGTGGGTGATGCCGGACGGCGAGGTGCTGCGCGTGGGCCGGCGCACCATCAAGGGCGTGGCCGGCTATGACCTCGTGGGGCTCTTCGTCGGCTCCGAGGGCACGCTCGGCGTCGCCACGGAGGTCACCGTCCAGCTCATCCCCTTGCCCCGCCAGGTGATGACCGCGCTGGTGGTGTTCCCTTCCGTGCTGCACGCGGCCCGGGGCGTCTCCGCCGTGCTCGCCGCCGGCATCCTGCCCCGCTGCCTGGAGCTCATCGACGAGGTCGCGGTCCAGGCCATCGTCCACCGGGGCAGCTTCCAGTTCCCCCCGGACGCGGGCGCCGCCCTCATCGCGGAGGTGGACGGCAACGCCCCCGAAGGGGTGTTCGCGGAGCTCACCCAGCTGGGCGCCATCTGCGAGGCCCAGGGGGCCACCCAGACCCTGGTGGCCCAGGACGAGGCCCAGCGGGAGAAGCTGTGGGCGGCGCGGCGGGGGATTTCGCCAGCGCTGCGCGCGCTGAAGGCCGCGAAGATCTCCGAGGACATCGTGGTCCCCCGGTCGAAGATTCCGGAGGTCATCGAGCGGCTCAAGAAGATGGGGGAGGAGCTGGGGCTCACCGTTGCCACGTATGGCCATGCGGGCGACGGCAACCTGCACGCCAACATCCTCTACGACGGCCCCGCCCAGCGCCCCCTCGTCGAGGAGGCCCTGAGGAGGATGCTGGAGCTCACCGTCGCCCTGGGCGGCACCATCACCGGCGAGCACGGGGTGGGCCACGCCAAGCGGGAATATCTGGCCCTGGAGCAGGCGCCCGCGCTCCTGGACCTCCAGCGACGCCTGAAGGCCTTTTTTGATCCATCAGGCCTGCTCAACCCCGAGAAAATCTTCCCCGCGCCCAAGCGTTCTTGAGTGCGTAGCCGGAAAAAAGCGCGGTGGCTTCTCCCACCCGTCGGACTTCTCACCTTTCGAGGCCCGAGAGGGCAGGTCCGTGACGGGCTTTTGACAGGGGTAAGCGGGCGAAATGCCCTTCCTCATCGGAATGAGAAACCCTTTCCGACGTTGCGCGTCCTAGAGACAGATGGACGCGGTTCGTCGGGGGATTCATCGCGTCCGGCAGCAACGAACGGAAGGACGGGAAATCATGGCCAACTCGACGAAGTACGCAGCAGAGGGCCTCTCGCATTACCTGCGTCACCTGGGCGGGCACCACCAGCTGACGCGTGAGCAGGAGTACGAACTCGCGCGCCAGGCCCGCAAGGGAGATGAGAGCGCCCGACAGACGCTCGCCAGCTCCAACCTCGCTTTCGTGGTCGCCGTCGCGAAGAAGTTCGCCAACCGCGGCGCCCGCCTGGATGACCTCATCCAGGAAGGCAACGTGGGCTTGATGAAGGCCATCGAGCACTTCGACCCGAAGAAGAACGTGCGCTTCGCCACCTATGCCGTCTGGTGGATCCGCGCCTACATCACCCGCTACCTCAAGGACAACCGCAGCCAGGTGCGCGGCGGCGAGGCGGAGCGGGGCAGCATGGTGGACTTCTCGCTGGACGCCACCATCGACGAGGAGGGTGAAACCACGTTCCTCGACCGGCTGGAGGACGGCGGCCCGTCGCCCCAGGAGTCGTTCCTGACGCGCGAACAGGACGCCGAGGTCCAGGAGGCCCTGGCCAAGGTGCGCAAGCGCATCGGTGACCTGGGCTGGGACATCCTCCAGGAGCGGCTGACGCAGGACAAGCCGCTGACGCTGGAGGAGCTGGGCCAGCGCTGGGGCGTGTCGCGCGAGCGCGTGCGCCAGGTGGAGCTGAAGACGAAGAACTTCCTGGAGCGCTACCTCCTCGCCTTCAACGAGAACGAGGAGCACACCGCCACGGCCGACGCCGCCTGAAGCGGTCGCATCCGCCCCTGCCTCCCCACCCGGGAGGGCAGGGGATGTGTTCAAAAAAGACGGGGACTGGCGGGTTGTTCAAACCTTGCCGGCCCCGTCTTCTTTTTTGCCGCGTTGCGTCTGGCGCGTTCGGTTGCTGGTGGGCAAGCGTGCGTGTTAAGGCGTTAGGATGCGCTTGAAATTGCTAGCCCTTTGGGTTCTGGCGGCCCTTCCGGCCCAGGCGGCGGAACCCGCGCTGCTCACCCAGCTCGACGCGTTGTTCGACAAACGCAACGACGCCGAATCCGTGAAGGCGCTGGAGACGGGGCTGAAGGACGCCCTGACGGCCGCGCCCGAGGACTTCGACCTCGTGTGGCGCAAGGCCCGCATCCTCCAATGGCAGGCGGACGGCGCCACCTCCGAAAAGCTCAAGAAGGTCCTAGGCAAGCAGACCTGGGAGCAGGGCGACAAGGCCGCGAAGCTCCAGCCCTCGCGCGTGGAGGGGCACTACTACGCCGCATGTGGCATCGGGTCCTACTCGCAGGCCGTGGGCATCATGAAGGCCCTGGGCGACGGCCTGGAGGGCAAGTTCAACGAGCGCCTGGACACCGCGCTGAAGCTCGACCCGGGCTACGACTTCGGGGGCCCCTGGCTGGTGAAGGGGCGCTACTTCTATGAGCTGCCGTGGCCGAAGCGGGACCTGTCCAAATCGGTTTCGTTCTACGAGAAGGCCATCGCCAGGTATCCGCAGTCGTTGCGCGCCTACTTCTACCTGGCCGAGACGTTGTTGAAGGACGGCAAGGCGAAGGAAGCGAAGGCCGCCATCGAGAAGGTCAAGCAGGGAAGCACCGCGTACAGCCTCGCCGAGGCGCAACGGGTGCAGCAGTGGGCCAAGAAGGTGGATGCAGACATCCAGGAGGAGCTCAAGTGAGGGCAGAGTCTCAGGTCACGACGGCTCCCGCAGCGAGTGGGACGCAGGAGCAGAACCTCGTCCAGTTGCTCGTTCAGCGGGCCCAGAACGCATCCAAGGTAGGCGTCACGCACAAGAAGGACGGCCGCTGGCAGGACGTCACCTTCGCCCAGGTGCTGGAGGACGTGAAGGGGTTGGCGTCCGGGCTCATCGCCCAGGGCATCCAGCCCGGGGACCGGGTGGCCATCTTCGCCAACACCAGCCTCCAGTGGATCGTCGCGGACCTGGCCATCAGCGCGGCGCAGGCCATCACGGTCCCCATCTACGGCTCCAACACGCCGGATGAGTGTCGCTACATCCTGAACCACTCGGAGACGAAGCTGCTGCTCGTCGACTCCGACGAGAAGGACGCGAAGCAGGCGGGCCGCCTGTCGCGCGTGCGCTCGAAGCTGGGCGAAATCCCCACGCTCCAGAAGATCGTCGTCTTCGAGGGGCCGGTCAGCGGCGACAAGGAGATCTCGCTGGCGGACGTGATGGCGTCCGGCAAGAGCGGTCCCCAGGCGACGGAGGAGGCGTTCGCGCAGCGCGTGGCGGCCGTGAATTCGGACGACACGAACCTGCTCATCTACACCTCCGGCACCACGGGTGACCCCAAGGGCGTCATCCTGACCCACGGCAACTGGGCCTATGAAGCGAAGGCCACCCAGGCCATGGGCATGATGAAGCCCGAGGACTCGGTGATGCTGTTCCTGCCCCTGGCGCACGTGTTCGCCCAGGTGGTGAAGGCGGCGTGGCTGTCCATGGGCTTCCGGCTCATCATCGCGGAGTCGGTGGACAAGCTGCTGGCGAACCTGGCGGAGACGCGCCCCACGGTGCTCCCGTCGGTGCCGCGCGTGTTCGAGAAGGTCTACAACAACGTCGTGGCCAACGGCTCCGCGGCGCCCGGGGTGAAGGGCAAGCTGTTCACCTGGGCCTTCGGCCTGTTCGACGAGTACGCCGACGCCATGGCGCAGGGCCGCGAGTACAACTCGCTGATGTTCAGCCTGGCGAAGAAGCTGGTCTTCTCCAAGGTGCGCAAGACGCTGGATGAGAAGCTGGGCGGCAACATGCGCATCTTCATCTCCGGCGGCGCGCCGCTGTCGCGGAAGATCGCCTACTTCTTCGACCTGCTGGAGCTCAAGGTGCTGGAGGGCTACGGGCTCACGGAGACGAGCGCGCCCTGCAACGCCAACCGCGTGGAGAAGATCAAGATCGGCACCGTGGGGCCGCCGGTGCCCGGCACGGAGATCAAGATCGCCGCGGACGGGGAGATCATGGTGCGTGGCCCGTGCGTGATGAAGGGCTACTACAAGAACCCGGAGGCCACGGCGGAGGTGCTGGAGCCGGACGGCTGGTTCCACACCGGCGACATCGGCGAGGTGGACTCCGACAACTACCTGCGCATCACCGACCGCAAGAAGGACATCATCGTCACCGCGGGCGGCAAGAACGTGGCCCCCCAGAACATCGAGAACACGCTCAAGACGTTCCCGCTCATCAGCCAGGCCATGGTGTACGGCGACAAGCGCCCGTTCCTCGTCGCGCTCATCACCGTGTCGGAGGATCCCGCGAAGAAGTTCCTGGAGGACAAGGGCATCGCGGTGGGCAGCTACGCGCAGAACTCCCAGCGGCCGGAGATCAAGACGGCCGTCGAGGAGATCATCAAGAAGGTGAACGCGGAGATCCCCCCGTACTCCAGCATCAAGAAGATCGCGGTCATGGACGCGGACTTCACGCAGGAGTCCGGTGAGCTCACGCCCACCCTCAAGGTGAAGCGCAAGGTGGCCAGCCAGAAGTACAAGGCCGCCATCGACGCCATGTACGACGGCGCGAAGGTGATGGACTGAAGTCCCCCGTCGGGGCTCCCTGACGTCCCGGAAGGGGCGGCGGGGAGCTCCCGGTGCCGGGGCACCCGCATCAAGCCTGACGCCCGTCCGAAGCCGCTTCGCGCGGTCCCCGGTACGGGCGTCAAGGGCGTGACGGCGGTGGAGGACGGGCCCTGGGGGCCCGTCCGGACGGCATCAGGCGTGGTGGCTGGGCGACTTGGCCGCCACGTCCTTGTCCACGCCGGAGGCGGCGGACAGGGTGCCCGTCGTCTTCTTCTCCTCGACGTCTTCCTTCTCGTCGGTGGAGAAGCCGCGCTTGAAGTTGCGGAGCGCACTGCCCAGGGACGAGCCGAGCTGCGGCAGCCGCGAGCCGCCGAACAGCAGCAGCAGCGCCGCGAAAATCAAGAGAATCTCAGGAAGCTTCAAACCCATGGCTTCGCTCCTCGCACAATGCGCGCCGAGCATAGCGGTGGGAGGTGGGTCGCGCTAGCAACTCCCACCCGGGCACGTCATGCCTGCCAGCCTGCTGGATGCGCGAGCTCACGGGCCAGCGGCACCGGGAGCGTGAGGAACAGGGTGCTGCCCCCCTCATCCGTCTGGGCGCCCACCTGTCCGCCGTGGGCCTCCACCTCCTGGCGGGCCAGGAAGACGCGCAGCGGATCCTCCAGCTTGCGCTCGCGAAAGGCGCGCTCCTCGCACTGGAAGACAGCGGCGCTGTCCTCTTCTGGAACGGGCGCGCCGTCGCGGCGCACCTCCACCCGCACCTGGTGTCCCAGCCGGGCGGCCCGGACGTGAAGCTCCTCGCCCGGCTGCGCGCGCGCCAGGTGGTGGTGCACGAAGGCCTCCACGGCGTGCTGGATGCGGCCGGCGTCCACCTCCACGTCGGGCAGCTCCGGGAGCGTGTCCAGCACCAGCGCCACGCTGGCGGCGGACGACGCGGCCCGCATGCGCTCCACCGCCGCGTCCAGGATGGGCAGCAGCGGCTGGCGCTCGCGCTCACACGCGAGCGCGCCCAGCTCCGCGCGGCTTGAGTCGAAGAAGTCCTGGGCGAAGGCGAGCGCCCGGTCCGCGTTGCGCAGGATGGTCTCCAGGCCGCGCTGCGCCTTGGGCTCCAGCGGCACGCGCCCGTTGAGCAGCAGCGCCGCGTAGGAGCGGATGTTGGCCAGTGAGCCGCGCAGGTCGTGTGACGCGAGTGACAGGTAGCGCACGCGCTCCTGCACGCGCTCGGTGCTCCCGGCCATGGGCAGCGTCCACACCAGCCGCCCCCCGTCCTCCAGGGCCTCCTCGCCGGCCATCAGCGCGTGGCCCTCGCGCTCCCAGACGCCCGCGACACCCTCGCGCGGATGGAAGCCCGCGGCCGTCAGCAGGCCCTCCACGCCCTGTACGTCCGCCGCCGGCGGCAGGGCCTCCAGGCCCAGGTGTTCGAGCAGCAGGGGGCCGAGCAGGCGTGGCGTTCCCTGGCGGGACAGGAGCACGAGGCCCGGTGCTGGCTCGTGGCCTGCCGCTGTCTCCCCCATCCACGTCACGCGGACCTCCCCCTTGCCGTACTTCGGTCTCCGGAAGGGTGGGCAGTGACTGTCGGTTTTGCAACGGGCTCCCACTCGGACGGGAGACGCCTTAATTTCTTGCGCCAGACGGTCCTCGGATGGTGGAAGCTAGGCTCCGGTAGCGGTATCGAGGAGACACCTCTGACCTCGCTCAACGCACAGCAGGCTGGTTCGCCCGTGGTTCTCGTCGTGGATGATGATCCCGACATCCTGGAGGCCCTTTCGGAGATCCTTGAAGCCGAGGGCTTCGAGATCCGTCGTGCCCGCAACGGCAAGGAGGCCCTGGAGCGACTGGAGCCGGATCCCCCGCAGCTCATCCTGTTGGACCTGATGATGCCGGTGATGGACGGCTGGGAGTTCGCCCAGCGCATGCGCCAGAAGCCGTCCGTCGCGTCGATTCCGCTCATCGTCCTCAGCGCGGATCGCAACGTCGGCAGCAAGGCCAAGGACATTGGCGCGGTGGGCCACCTGGCCAAGCCCTTCGAGCTCAACGACCTGCTCGCCATGGTCCGCCACTCCCTTGGGGGCGGCGTGGAAACGACGCGCATCTGAAACGGCCTCCTCCCGTGCTTGACCCGCCGGGGAGCCGCCGTTACGGTCTCGCGCGGTATTGATTCACCAATCAACGCTGAGAAAAGGAGCGAGTCATGGCGACCGCGAAGGACATCCTCGAGACCGACATTCCCGCCGTGCTGAAGGAGAAGCCGGAGCTGGCGAAGGACCTCAACGCCATCATCAACTTCGACATCTCCGGTGAGGGCGGCGGCAAGTGGACGCTGGACGCCACCAAGTCCGAGGGTTGGGTGACGGAAGGTCTCCACGACGCGCCGAAGATGGCCGTCTCCGTCAGCAACGACGACTTCGTGAAGATCCGCGAGAAGAAGCTGAACGCGCAGATGGCCGCCATGCAGGGCAAGCTCAAGTTCAAGCCCATGGACATGGGCCTCGCGATGAAGCTGGCGAAGCTGCTCGGCTGATTCCGCAGCCGTCGCACCTTCCGCACCCCGTGTCGCGTCGGCGGCGCGTTTCCTCCCGGGAACGCGCCGTCTTCCGTTTCATCCCCTGCCTGGAGTGCCCCCCATGTCTCCGACGTCATCCCCCCTCGCGGGCCTGCGCGTGTTGGACCTGTCGCGCCTGCTGCCGGGCCCCTACGCGACGCTCGTGCTGGCGGACCTGGGGGCCACCGTGGACAAGGTGGAGGATCCGGACGTGGGGGACGCCACCCGGCACATGCCGCCGCAACGCGACGGGGAGGGGGCGCTCTTCTACGGGCTGCACCGCAACAAGCGCTCGCTGACGCTGAACCTCAAGACGCCGGAGGGGCGGGACGCGCTCGTGCGGCTCGTGGCCCACTACGACGTGCTGGTGGAGAGCTTCCGGCCCGGGGTGATGGACAAGCTGGGGGTGGGGGAGGCGGTGCTGCGCGCGAAGAACCCGCGCCTCATCTACTGCGCCATCTCCGGCTATGGCCAGACGGGGCCGGACCGGCTCAAGGCGGGGCATGATCTCAACTACGTGGCCCGGGCGGGCCTGCTGGGCTACGGCGGTGAGGCGGGCGGCGCCCCGGCGTTCCCGGGCGTGCAGGTGGCGGACATTGGCGGGGGGAGCCTGTTCGCGCTGGTGGGCATCCTCGCCGCGCTGCACGAGCGCGAGCGCACGGGCGTGGGCCGCTTCGTGGACGTGTCCATGACGGACGGCGCGCTGGCATTCCTCCACCTGCACCTGGCCGCGCGCCTCTTCGCCGGCGCGGAGGGCACGCCCCTCACGCGGGGGCGCGAGGCGCTCAACGGCGGCTATCCCAGCTATGGCCTGTACCGCACCGCGGATGATCGCTGGCTCGCGGTGGGCGCGCTGGAGCCCAAGTTCTTCGGCGCGCTCGCGACGCGGCTGGGCCGCCCGGAGCTGCTCGACGACGCCTACGTGCCCGGCGAGCCCGGGGAGCGGGTGAAGGCGGAGCTGAAGCGCATCTTCGCAAGCCAGCCGCTGGCCCACTGGCGCGAGCTGCTGGCCGGCGCGGACCTCTGCGTGGAGCCGGTGGCGGAAGGGGACGAGGTGCTGTCCGACGCCCAGCTGCGCGAGCGCGGGCTCTTCGTGGAGGCGGAGGACGCGCAGCGGGGCATCCGCGTGACGCACCTGCTCACGCCGCTGCGCATGGGCGAAATCCCCCTGCGTCCACCGCCCGCGCTGGGCCAGCACTCGCGCGACATCCTCGAAGCCGCGGGGTTCACCGCCGAGGAGATTGCACGGCTGGGGGCCTGAAGTGCCCCAGGCTCACTTCGCGCCGGGCGGCGCCCACAGGTCCCAGCCGCGCGCCGCGTGGCACGCGTCGCCCACCAGGTCCAGGGCGAGCTGGGGCTCCTTCCGGGCCAGCGTCGCGGTGTCGCGGAAGGCGCCGGTGGCCTCCAGTTGGAGGGCCGCCCGCTCCAGCGCCGCGCGGGCCTGCTCCACCGCGCGGGCCTGCGCGGGCGTGGGCTTCCAGCCCGTCTCGTCGCGGTAGCGGCCCAGGGCCTCCAGCCAGTGCCCGTAGAACTTCACCATCTGCACCAGCACGGGGACGCGGAAGGCCGGCGCGGCGACGAGCGCGGCCTCGTACTGCCGGGCCTCCGAACCCAGCCGGTACACGAGCACGTCCACCTGCGCGTCCAGCCGCGCGCCCCACGCCTTGCGCACGGAGGGGAAGCGCGCCCAGCCCGCGACGGCCTGGAAGAAGTGGAGCCCGCCGCACGGGTGCGCGTAGATGCCCTGCTTGTTCTTGGGCACCTGCGCGCGGCCGGCCTTCATCCCTTCGGCCAGCGCTGAGTTCGCGGACTCCAGCGTGCCCAGCGCGGCGTCCATCACCGCGTCGATGCGCACCGTCTGTCCCGCGCCGTTCTGGAACGCGCCTCCCGGCTTGTGCACGCGCGACAGCGCATCCAGCGCCCACGCACCCTCCGGTGAGGTGGCGAGCGCGGAGCGGAAGTCGTGCTGGAGCGACGCCACCAGCTCGCGCAGCGACACCGGACCCCACGCCGCGGGGAAGGTGTGTGACAGCGGGTGGCCCGAAAGCAGGAGCGTCTTCACCTGGAGCGCCGGGTGCGGCTCCACGGGCGTGCCGTCGGGGGTGAACGCGTCGAAGAAGTAGCGCGCGGGGGTGCCCGCCTTCGGGAACTCGCGGCGCAGGAAGCCCGCGACGATGGCCTCCGCCGCAGGGCGGCCCTCGCGGGTGCGGAAGGCCCTGCCGTCCAGGTCCATGCCGTGCGCGAGCGCCCACGGGTTGCCCGGGTCCGCGGCGTGCGTGCGGCACTGCGCGTGGAGGACCGGGACCGCTGGCGCCGTCGGAGGAGGGGAGGGAGGTGAGGCGCTCAGGGTGAGCCCGAGCAGGGCCATGGAGGAGGGGAGCATGGGCGCGGGCAGTGTCGCAGCCCGCGCCCCTCCGCGCATCTTCCGGCCCGGTCAGCGCGCCGGGGAGGCGCCCTTCAGGCGTGTGAGCATCCGCTCGATGATGCCGAACAGCGACTCCCGGTCCTCGGGTTCGAGCAGGCCCATCAACCGGCGCACCCCGGAGTCCGTCATCAGGTGGATGAGCTTGTAGAGCTCACAGCCCTTGTCGGTGAGCTTCGCGGTGACGGCGCGGCGGTCATCCGCGTCCCGGCCGCGCTCCACCATGCCCATGTCCTCCAGCCGGTCCACGACGCCGGTGATGGTCTTCTTGGTGATGCCGATGCGCTGGGCCAGCACGCCCACCTGTGTGGGGCCGTCCATGCCCAGCCAGCCCAGGGCGTGCACCTGGGTGGGGGTGAGCCGCATGTCGTCACAGAGGCTGGCCAGCGGATCCCTCAAGGAGCGGAAGTAGGCCAGCTCCTTGAGGAGCGCCAGGAAACGACGGGAGTCCGGCGTGGACTGGTCGCCTTCCTGGAGCAGACGGTCCGCCGGCGACAGCTCGTCGGCGGGCTCGTCCGGGACCTCCTCCAGCCCCCCGGAGCGCGCGTCGTGCTCCGGGGGCGGGGTGATGGAGGTGGGGCGGCGCATCAAGCCGTCTCCACCCTCGCCGCCGCGGCGGCCGCGGCCTCCCGCTCGCGGTCCTGGTTGACGGGACCGCCGCCGTGCGCCGTGCCCGCGAAGCCCGCGTCGTTGTCCTTCTTGCGGCTGAAGCGCGCGGAGAGCTGATCCATCAGCGAGTACACCACCGGCACCACGCCCAGCGTCAGGAACGTGGAGGTGATGAGGCCACCGATGATGGTGATGGCCATGGGCGCGCGCGTCTCCGCGCCGTCGCCCTTCGCGATGGCCACGGGGATCATGCCGGCGATCATCGCGATGGTCGTCATCAGGATGGGACGCAGACGGATGGGCGCGGCCTCCAGCAGGGCCTCGTGCGCCGTGAGGCCCTTCTCACGCACCTGGAGCGTGAAGTCGACCAGGAGGATGCCGTTCTTCACCACCAGGCCCATGAGCATGATGACGCCGATGAGGGCGAACATGGACATGTACTGCCCGGTGATGAGCAGGCCACCAATCGCCCCGATGAAGGCGAAGGGCAGCGACAGCATGATGGTGAAGGGGTGGATGAGGCTTTCGAACTGGGCCGCGAGGATCATGTAGATGAGGATGATGCCCAGCAGCAGCGCGGTGCCGAAGGCGGCCACCGACTTGCCCAGCTCCTTCGCGTTGCCTTCCAGCTCACCCGTGACGCTCTTGGGCAGCTCCTTGGCGGAGTAGTCCTGCATGTAGGCGATGGCGTCGGAGAGCGCGTAGCCGGGGGCCAGGTTCGCCAGCATGGTGATCTGCCGCTTCTGGGCCTGACGGTCGATCTGCACCGGGCCGTCCGCGGGGACGATCTTCGCCAGGTTGCGCAGCTCCACCAGCTGCCCCGAGGGGGCGCGCACGGCGAGCTGGCCGAGCGCGTCCGCGGAGGCCAGGGTCTCCGGCGTGAGGCGCAGCTTCACCTCGTACGTCTCACCACCCTCGCGGTAGTCCAGCACCTTGTCGCGGCCCAGGTAGGCGCGCAGCGTGGCGCCCAGGGACGCGGCGGGCACGCCCAGCGTGGCCGCGCGGTCGCGGTCCACCTGCACGTCGTACTGCGGCTTGCCGGAGCGGTACGTCATGTCCACGTCGGTGAGGCCCGGGTTCTTGGCCATCGCCTGGCGCAGCTTCTCCGCGGACTCCGTCAGCTCCTTCCAGTTGTCACCGCGCAGGTTGTACTGCACCTGCTGGGAGCGGGCGCCGCCGCCGGCCACGCCGGTGACGTCCTGCACGGACAGGGTCACGCCCTTGGGCGCGCGCATGTTCTCGCGCAGGTACGTCTTCAGGTCGCCCTGCTTGAAGGCGCGGTCCTTCACGGCCGACAGGTTGATGAGCACCTCGCCCTTGTGGACCTCCTCCTGCACGCCACCGCCGGCCGTGGTGAACGTGGAGGTGACGCCCGGGATGGTGCGCACCTGCGCCGCCAGCGTGTCCAGCTGGGCCTGGGTCTCCTGGATGGTGGAGCCGATGGGCAGCTCCGCCGTGAGCTTGATGTTGCCGTTGTCCTGTTCCGGGATGAACGTGAACTTGAGGAAGCGCATCATCCCGAAGGTGGCGAAGAGCACCAGCACGGCGGCCAGCATGGTCAGCGCGCGGTGCTTGAGGATGGAGGCCAGGATGCGGCGGTAGCCGGACTCCATGCCCACGAGCACCTTCTCCACCTTCGCGGAGATGCCCGTCGGGTGGCCGTGCTCACGCAGCAGCTTCGAGGACAGCATGGGCGTGAGCGTCATCGACACCGCGTAGGAGATGAGCGTCGCCACCGCCACCGTGACACCGAACTGGTAGAAGAACTTGCCGATCATGCCGTCCATGAAGGCCACCGGGATGAACACCGCCACGATGGCCAGCGTCACCGCGAGCACCGCGAGGGCAATCTGTCCGGCGCCCTCCAGGGCGGCCTGCATGGGCGAGGCGCCCTCTTCCATGTGACGGACGATGTTCTCGATGACCACGATGGCGTCGTCGATGAGCAGACCGATGGACAGGGTCAGCGCCAGCATCGTGATCATGTTGAAGGTGAAGCCCAGCGCCGCCATCACGGCGAACGTGCCGATGACGGACACCGGCAGCGCGACGGCCGCCACGATGGTGGAGCGCAGGTTGCGCAGGAACACGAGCACGATGAGCACGGCGAGCACGCCGCCCAGGACCAGGTCCACCTGCACCGCGCGGATGGACGAACGGATGAACCGCGCGTTGTCCGTCACGGTCTCCACCTGCACGCCCGGGGGCAGCTGCGTGTTGAGCTCCGCGAGCGACTCCATCACCAGGTCCGCCACCTGCACCGTGTTGGAGCCGGACTGCTTGCGCACCACCAGCGCCACCGCGCTGCGATCGCCGCTCTTGGCGCTGGAGCGCTGCTCCGCCGGGCCATCCACGACCTCCGCGACGTCGCGCACGCGGATGGGCGAACCCGCCGCGCTGGAGATGATGATGTTGCGGATGTCGTCCACGCTCTTGGCTTCGGACGTCAGGCGCACCACGCGCTCGCGGCCGCTGTCCATGCTGCGGCCACCCGGGACGTCCAGGCTCTGGGCCTTGAGCGCCTGGCTGACGTCGCTGATGGCCAGGCCGTAGCCGCGCAGCCGCTGGGGGTCCACCACGAGCTGGATCTCCCGCTCACGGCCACCGACGATGTCGATGCTGCCCACGCCCGGCTGGCGCTGCAGGGCGGGCTTCACGATGTCGTCCGCGACGCGCGTCAGGTCCTCCACCGGCAGGGGACCCGCCAGCGCGAGGGTGATGATGGGGGCCGCGCCGATGTCGAACTTCTCCACCACCGGCGTCTCCACCTCGTCGGGCAGCTTGCTGAGCGTGGCCTGCACGCGGTCGCGCACGTCCTGCGAGGCGACCTCCACCGGGGTGGACAGCTTGAACTGGATGACGATCTGCGAAACGCTCTCCAGGTTGACGGAGCGCAGCGTGTCCACGCCGTTGAGCGTGTTGAGCGCCTCCTCCAGCGGGTCGGAGACATTCTTCTCCATGGACTCCGGGTCCGCGCCCGGCAGCACCGTCGTCACCGTGACGACGGGGAAGTCCACGTCGGGGAATTGATCCACGCCGATGCGCGGATAGGAGAACAAGCCGAACACCACCACCGCCAGCATGAGCATGGCGGTGAAGATGGGCCGTGTAATGAAGGTCTTGAGCATTCTTCAGGTACCCGAAGGAAAGGGGAGGGGAGGGAGGACCGGCGCTACTGCGTGACGCGCACCGCGGTCCCCTCCTTGACGTCCAGCGAGGCGTCGGCGAGCACGCGCTCCTCCGCCGTGAGGCCCTGCAGCACCTTCACGTAGCCCGGCAGCACGCGCTGCACGCGCACGTCGCGCTTGCGCACGGTGCCGTCCTGCACCACCCACACGAAGCCGTCCTGGCCCTTGCTGCTGACCGCCTGCGAGGGCAGGAACAGGCCCGGGGCCGAGTCACCCGCGGCCTTGGAGAAGTCCATCTCCACGAGCGCGCCCGGGCGCAGCGGCCGCTCCGTCTTGCCCGTCACGTCCGCCAGCACCTCCACGGTGCGGCTCTGCGCGTCGATGACGGCGCCCACGTTGGACACCTTCGCCTCGAAGCGCATGCCGCTGGGGTTCACGGTGCCCGGCGTCACGGTGCCCGGCACCACGCTGTCGATGACGGACTCCGGCACCATCATCCGGATCTCCAGCCCGTCGGCGTCCACCATGGAGAACACCGGGGTGGAGGGCGTCATCGCCACCGAGTCACCCACGTTCTTCGTGCGCGCGGTGATGATGCCGTCGAACGGCGCGGTGATGGAGTGGTCGCGCAGGTTCTCCTCCGCCAGCCGCAGCGCCGCGCCCGCCTGGGCCGCCTGGGCCGCCGCCTGCTTCTGGCCGATCTCCGCCTGCTCCAGGGCGCTGGCCGCGACGCCGCCGGACTCGGCGACCTTGCGCGTGCGCTCCAGGGTGCTGGTGGCCAGTTGCAGCGCCGCGTCCGCCATGTCCTTGGCTGCGCGCGTCTGGTCCACCGCGATGCGCACGTTGGACGTGTCCAGCACCGCCAGCACGTCGCCCTTCTTCACCTTGTCGCCCACCTTCGCGTTCACCTTCATGAGCGTTCCGGTGGCGGACGGGCCCAGCGTCGCCTCGTGCTTGGAGCGCACCTGCCCGGTGACGCGCGTCACGTTCTGCTCCAGCTCGGTGGCCGGGGTGATGGCCTTGACGCCCATGGCGTTCGCGCCGCCCGCCTGCTGCGTGGGCAGCTGCGCCTTCTCCGCCCCCGCCTTCGAGCACCCTGCCGTCGACACCGCAACGGCCACCACGGCGGCCAAGATTCGCTGATTCACGCGTCCGAACTCCTGCCGGCTCTCCGGCGGTTCACCCGCCCGGGTACCTGCTCCGGCCATATTCTTTGTGGGCTAGAAATTACCGACGCTCGATTATCTGTCAAGAGGATACTCCGTAATGCGGACTATCCACCCCGGGGTGGCCCTTTGCGCCTGGCCGCCTGCCCGCTGGGCCCCAACACCGAGGGCGTCGCATTGCGTCACGGGCGACTGACGCGGTGCGGGAGGGCAGGGACGTCGCGGGTTGCTTGTGGCTGACACGAAGCGCCTGTTATTGACTCGCGAGTCAATCCACCCCCGGAGCACCCGCCGGGGACACTTCCCGAGGATCAGCGATGCTCAACCCGTTCACCGAGGAGCACGAGGCGTTTCGCAAGACGGTGCGCACCTTCGTGGAGAAGGAGATGGCGCCGTACGGGCTGGAGTGGGACCGCGCGGGCATCTTCCCCCGCGAGCTGTTCAAGAAGTGCGGCGAGCTGGGCTTCCTGGGCATCAACCACGACCCGAAGTACGGCGGCAGCGGCCTGGACTACTGGTACGTGACGGCGTTCGCGGAGGAGCTGAGCCGCAGCCGCAACGCGGGCGTGAACATGGCGCTGCTGGTGCAGAGCCAGATGGCCACGCCCATCATCAACGAGATCGGCACCGACGAGCAGAAGCGGGAGTTCCTGGAGCCCGCGCTCAAGGGTGAGCGCATCGCGGCGCTGGGCGTGAGCGAGCCGGGGTGCGGTTCGGACGTGGCGAGCATCAAGACGACGGCGCGTCGGGACGGCGACGACTACGTCATCAACGGCTCCAAGATGTGGATCACCAACGGCACGCGCGCGGACTTCATCACGCTGGCGGTGCGCACGGGGGAGCAGGGCTACGGCGGCATCTCGCTGGTGACGTTCCCCACGGACGTGAAGGGGTTCAGCATCTCCAAGAAGCTGGACAAGATTGGCAACCTGTCCTCGGACACGGCCATCCTCTACTTCGAGGACTGCCGCATCCCGGCCCGCTACGTGCTGGGCGAGGAGAACCAGGGCTTCTACCACGTGATGACGAACTTCCAGGGCGAGCGCCTGGTGGGGGCCATCACCACGGTGGGCGGCATGGACCGGATGCTGGAGGACGCCATCCAGTACGGCAGCGAGCGCGAGGCGTTTGGCCGGCCGCTCATCAAGTTCCAGGTGTGGCGTCACAAGTTCGTGGAGCACCTGGCGGCGGTGGAGGCGGCGCGGCGGCTCACCTACCACGCGGTGGACCTGTTCGACCGGGGGGAGAACCCGGTGAAGGAGGTCTCCATGGCGAAGCTGTTCGCGGGCGACCTCGCGCAGCGCGTGGCCTACGACTGCCAGCAGTTCTTCGGCGGCATGGGCTACATCGAGGAGACGCCCATCGCGCGGATGTGGCGGGACGTGCGGCTCATCACCATCGGCGGTGGCACCTCCGAGGTGATGAAGGAGATCATCTCCAAGCTGTACGGCTTCTAGCTACTTCTTGCGGAACAGGGACTCCGCGGCGCTGAGGAGCGCGTCGCGGGAGTCCTTCTGATGCAGGCCGCCTTCGCCCAGCTGGAACAGCTCGCAGAAGTTGGCCCCGTCCTTGTCGCGGGGCACCTCCGCGAAGGGCTCCTTGCAGGCCTTGGCCACGGACAGGTCGAAGTGCCGGCAGTTGCGGCACGAGCGCAGGTCCTCGTCACAGCCGGGGCAGGTGTCGTTGCGGCCCACCTGGTTGGCGATGATGTCGAGCGAGCGTCCGCAGTGCGCGCAACCGGGCATGGCGAGGTCCTCCCCGTGAACGGGCCGGGGCGGCATCCTGCCAGAATCCGGGCGCGCGCGGCCCGGACGCCCTCAGCGCTGGACGCTGGGCGTGAACGCCGGGGTGGGGTGGGCGGAGGTTGACTGGGGCCGGTTCAATTCGCCCGTGGCGTCCAGCAGCTGGTCGTCCAGCCGCTTGAGCAGGAAGAGGACGTAGGCGGACACGGCGGACAGGATGGCGGCCATGACGCCCAGCAGCATGCCCCGCTGCCAGCGGTGGGCCTTCTCCATCACGCCACGGCGCTCCTTGAAGGTCTTCAACTGGGCGTCCACGGACGTCCCGTCCAGCTTCTGGGCGAAGTCCGTGGCCTGGGCGCTGCCCCGGGCCATCAGCCACCGCCCCTCGGCCTGGAGGGCCTCGGCGCGCGTGTAGCAGAACGCCGCTCCGCCCGCGAAGAGCAGGGAGATGCACAAGGCCGCTGTCACGCTCCGGGTGCCCATGCCCTCATCCCTCCGGAAGAACCGATGGCGCGGACGCTGAACAGGCCGCGACTGCTCCGGCTTTCCGAAGACAGTAGCGGATGCTAGGGACGGGGTCCGACATGGGCAAGTCCTACCGTCCTAAAGACCACTATTTCCAGAAAGCCAAGCAAGAGGGCCTGCGCGCGCGGTCGGCCTTCAAGGTGGATGAGATCCTCAAGCGCTTCCCCACCTCCGTGAAGAAGGGCGCGGCGGTGCTGGACCTGGGGGCGGCGCCGGGCGGCTTCCTCCAGATTTTGGTGGACGCGGTGGGTGTGTCCGGGCGCGTCGTCGGCGTGGACATCGTCGCCATCCGGCCTTTCTCACAGAAGCAGGTGACGACGGCGGTGCTGGACGTGCTGGCGGACGACTTCGACGCGAAGCTGGCCGCGCTGTACGACGGGCCGTACGACGCGGTGATCTCCGACATGGCGCCCAAGACGTCCGGCATCAAGGGCACGGACGAGGCGCGCAGCCTGCGGCTCGCGGGCAAGGCGCTGGAGGTGGCGGCGGCGCGTGGCCGGGCCGGGGGCACGTTCGTGGCCAAGGTCTTCATGGGGGGCGACTTCGAGGCCTTCCGCGACGAGGTGCGCCGACTCTACGAAGAGGTGAAGGTGGTGCGGCCGGAGGCCACGCGCGGCGCCAGCATGGAGGTCTACGTGGTGGGGCTGCGGCGCCGGGCCCCCGCGGCCCCCGTCGCGCCCTGACGCGCGAAAGGGGGACCTCCCGGGGGGCGGGCGGCGTCTAGAGTGCCGCCATGTCTGAACCCTCGCGCCCGCGTGCGCTCGTCGTCCTGCTGTGCCTGCTGTCGTTCGCCCTGCCGCACCCCACTCCCGCGTCCGCCCAGGCGAAGGCCCCTCCGACGTGGAAGGCCATCGACGCGCTCGTCGAGGACGACAAGGTGGAGTCCGCCGCGCAGGGGGCCGAGGCCCGGCTGGTCGCCGCGAAGCAGAAGAAGGACGCCGCCGAGTGGACGCGCGCGCTGGTGCGCACGGTGCAGCTTCGCACGCGGCTGCACGGCTACGAGACGGCGGTGCGCTTCCTGCGGGAGCAGCCGTGGCCGGACGACGCGCGGCAGCGGGCCACGCTGAACCTCTTCTACGCGGCGGTGCTCACGCACTACGTGGACGCGTACGGCTACGAAATCGGCCAGCGCGAACAGGTGGCGTCGTCAGGCCCGGTGGACCTGAAGGCCTGGACGAAGGACCAGCTGGTGACGGAGGCGCAGCGCGCCCAGGCCGCCGTGTGGGCGCTGCGGCAGGAGCTGGGCACCGAGCCGGTGAAGGTGCTGTCGGAGTACCTCCAGCCCAACACGTACCCGGATGGCATCCGCTCCACGCTGCGCGACGCGGTGACGTACCTGTGGGTGGCGCTGCTGGAGCGCACGGACCTGTGGCGCCCGGAGCAGGAGCAGCAGGTGTACCGGCTGGACCTGGGGGCGCTCCTGGCGGGCACGCCCAGGGTGGACCTGGTGGACCCCGCCGTGCACCCGTTGATGAAGGTGGCGGCGCTGCTGGGGGACCTGGAGGCATGGCACCTGGCGGCGGGGCGGCGCGAGGCGGCGTTGGAGGCGCGGCTGCGGCGCTACGACGTGCTCTCCACGTCCTTCACCGACACGGAGGATCAGCTGCGCGTGCGCGAGCACCTGGTCGCGCACCTGAAGGGCTTCCGGGACGTGCCCTGGTGGTCGGCGGGGCAGCTGCAGCTCGCGGAGCTGGAGGAGGCGGTGGGGCGCCGGGTGGCGGCGCACGCCGCGGCGAAGGCGGGCGCGGACGCGTGGCCGAAGTCGTTCGGGGGCCTGCGGTGCGCCGCGAAGGTGACGGCCCTGGAAGCCCCGGAGCTGTCCGCCACGGTCATGCACGTGGACGGGGCGGGCCGGCGCTCCATCGAGGTGCGCCACCGCAACGTGGCGCAGGTGCACTTCCGGGCGTTCGCGCTGGACGTGGAGGCGAAGCTCGCGAAGCCCGGACAGGACATGTCGCTCATCGCGGAGGGCTCGGAGGTGCGCCGGCTGGTCCAGACGCGCAAGCCCGAGGCGGCCTGGAGCACGGCGTTGCCGAAGACGTCCGACTACCAGTCGCACCGGACCTTCGTGACGCCGCCGTCGCTCAAGCCCGGCGTGTACGCGCTGGTGATGTCCGTGCGCGAGGACTTCAAGGAGAAGGACAACAAGCTCGTCTCGCTGCCGATGAACGTGTCGCCGTGGGCGGTGGTCACCCGTCGGGTGGGTTCCGGGCGGGTGGAGGTGCGGGTGGTGGACGGGGCGACCGGAGCGGCCACGCCCAACGTGGAGGTGCGGCTCGTCACGCCGGACTACCAGCAGCGGCGCTTCGGCATCGTCTCCCACCGCACGGATGCACGCGGAGAGCTCACGCTCGAGGCGCGGACCCGGGAGGACCACATGAGCGCCCTGATGGTGCTGGGGCGCGGCCGGGGCGTGATGGTGTACCCGGGCTCGGTGTTCCTGTACGCGGAGCGTGCTCCCGACGCGCGGCAGCAGACCCTCATCTACACCGACCGCTCCGTGTACCGGCCGCAGCAGAAGCTGTTGTGGAAGGTGGTGTCCTATCGCTCCGATGAGGGCATGAAGCGCCACCAGGTGATGCCGGACGCGCAGGTGACGGTGTCGCTGTTGGACCCCAACGGCCAGGAGGTGGAGAAGCGCGAGGTGCGCACCAACACGTTCGGTTCGGTGGCGGGGGAGTTCACCCTGCCCACGGGCCGTCCCCTGGGCCAGTGGCATGTCCGGACGAGTCCCTCGGGCTACGCCGCCGTGCGCGTGGAGGAGTACAAGCGCCCCACCTTCGAGGTGGCGCTGAAGGACGCGCCCGAAGCGCTCCGGCTCAACCGACCCGCCACGTTCAAGGGCGAGGCCCGCTACTTCTTTGGCCTGCCGGTGACCCGGGGCGCGGTGAAGTGGCGCGTGTCGCGTGAGCCGGTGCTGCCGCCCTGGTGGTTCTGGGAGCGCATCCCCACGACGGCGCAGTTGGTGGCGTCCGGCTCCGCGTCGGTGGGGGAGGACGGGGGCTTCTCCGTGGCCTTCACGCCGGAGGCGGACGAGCGGCTGGCGAAGACGCAGGGCATGTCGTGGCGCTACCGCGTGGAGGCGGACTTGACGGACGAAGGCGGAGAGACGCGCTCCGCGAGCCGCGCGTTCCGGCTGGGCTTCGTGTCGGTGGAGGGCCGCGTGGAGTCCGACCAGGGCTTCGTCCGCGAGGACCTGCCGTCGGCCGTGCGCCTCGTGCGCTCGAACCTGGACGGGGCCCCGCAGGCCGGCGCGGGACGCTGGCGGTTGCTCGCGCTGAAGCAGCCCGCCCGTGCGCTGATGCCGTCGGAGGAGCCCGTCGACGCGCCCCCCCCCCTGGAGGGCTCCGCGCAGGAGCACCGGCAGTGGACCGCCACGCCGGGGGATGCGCTCAAGCCGCGCTGGCAGCAGGGGTTCGAGCCCGCCTCCACGCTGCGTCGCTGGGAGGACGGGGCGGAGGTGGCCCAGGCAGCGGTGACGCACGGCGCGGATGGCGTGGCGAGCGTGAAGCTGCCGGCGCTGCGCGCGGGGGCCTACCGCCTGCGCTACGAGACGACGGATGCCTTCGGCCAGAAGGCGCTCGCACAGCACGACTTCGTGGTCGCCGGCTCGCGGGCGCCCACCGGGTTGCCCGGGATGCTGATGGCGGAGCGGTCGTCGGTGCGGGTGGGCGAGGTGGCCCGGCTGGTGGTGGCCTCCGGCTACGAGGGCCAGCCGCTGATGATGGACGTGTACCAGGGCTCGCGGCGCGTCGAGCACCGCCTGCTGACGGCGGGACAGGGCCGGGCCGTCGTGGAGATTCCCGTGACGGAGGCTCTGCGCGGCGGCTTCACGGTGGCGCTGTCGCTGGTGCGCGACTGGCAGCACCTGGGCTTCCAGCAGACGGTGGCGGTCCCCTTCGACGACAAGGAGCTGAGCGTGGAGTTCGCCACGTTCCGCGACACGCTGCGCCCCGGCGCGAAGGAGACCTTCCGCGTGACGGTGAAGGGCCCGAAGGGCGCGAAGCTGGAGGCGGGGGCCGCGGAGGTGCTGGCGTACATGTACGATCAGTCGTTGGACCTGTTCGGCCCGCACACGCCGCCCCAGGTGGCGCGGCTGTATCCGCAGCGGTCCACGTCGCTCGACACCCGCTCCTCCGTGAGCTCCAACGGGGGCGACTGGCTCTTCGATGACCTGGGGCGGAGCGCCTCCCTACAGGATCCGGAGCCGGATCAGCTGAAGTTCGGAAGCGGGTACGGGCTGGGCGGCCCGGGCTACGGCCGACGTTTCCGGGGGGGCATGACCATGTCCGGGGCCCACCGCAGGGAGAGCGACAGCGAGGAGGAACGCTCTGCTCCGGGCAGCCCGCCGCCTCCGCCGCCGCCTCCATCCCCTTCCATGGCTCCGCCAGCGGAGGCGAAGGTCCAGATGAAGCGGTACTCCGTCATCGAGATCAACAAGGAGCCGGAAGCGCCGCAGCCGCTGCGCTCGAACTTCGCGGAGACGGCGTTCTGGATTCCGCAGCTCCTGACCGGGCCGGACGGCGCGGCGGTGCTCGAGTTCTCCGTGCCGGATTCGGTGACGGCGTGGAACGTCTGGGTGCACGCCCTCACCCGCGACCTGAAGGGCGGCTCGGTGCAGCGCACCACCCGCAGCGTGAAGGAGCTGATGGTGCGCCCGTACCTGCCGCGCTTCCTGCGCGAGGGGGACCGCGCGGAGCTGGAGGTCGTGGTGAACAACGCGGGCGCGGCGACCCAGCAGGGGCAGCTCACGTTCGACATCGTGGATCCGGACACGCAGAAGAGCCTGCTCGCGGACTTCGGCGTGAAGACGACGGGGCAGAGCTTCACGGTGGCGGCGGGGAAGGGGACGCACCTGCGCTTCCCCATCACCACCCCGGCGCGCGTGGGCTCGGTGGCCTTCCGCGTCGTCGCGAAGTCCGGCGCCTTCAGCGACGGCGAGCTGCGCGCCCTGCCGGTGCTTCCGGGGCGCATGCACCTGGCGCAGTCGCGCTTCGTGACGTTGCGCGACAAGGATCGCAAGACGCTCACGTTCGATGACCTGAAGCGCTCCAACGACCCCACGCGGGTGAACGAGCAGCTCGTCGTCACGGTGGACGCGCAGCTCTTCTATTCGGTGCTCCAGGCGCTGCCGTACCTGGTGGACTACCCATACGAGTGCACGGAGCAGACGCTCAACCGCTTCGTGTCCACGGGCATCGTCTCCAGCCTCTACGCGAAGCACCCGGCGGTGGCGAAGATGGCGAAGGCGCTGAGTGAGCGGCCCACGCGCTTCGAGACCTGGGACGCGGTGGATCCGAACCGGAAGATGACGCTGGAGGAGACGCCCTGGCTCAACGAAGCCCGGGGCGGTGACGAGTCCTCGGACAAGCTGCTGCGGGTGTTGGATCCGAAGGTGGCCCAGGCGGAGCGGCTGTCCTCGCTGGAGAAGCTGAGGAAGGCGCAGACGGCGTCCGGTGGCTTCCCGTGGTGGCCGGGAGGGCCGCCCTCGCCGTACATGACCGTCTACATCCTCCACGGCCTGTCCCGCGCGATGGAGCACGGGGTGGCGGTGCCGCCGGAGATGACCGCGCGGGCCTGGGAGTACCTGGCCACGCAGTTCCGCGAGGACTACGCCAAGACGCTGATGAGGAAGGACCTGGGCTGGGAGTTCCTCACGTTCCTCAACTTCGTGGCGTCGTCGTATCCCGACGCGCGCTACACGGGCGAGGCGCTCACGGCGGCCGAGCGGCAGCGCATGCTCGACTTCTCCTTCAAGCACTGGAAGAAGCACGCGCCGTTCCTCAAGGGCTACCTGGCGCTCACGCTGCACCGCGCGAAGCGGACGCAGGACGCGCAGAAGGTCTGGGACAGCGTGATGGACTCCGCGAAGACGACGGAGGAGCTGGGGACGTACTGGGCGCCGGAGGACCGCAGCTGGCTCTGGTACAACGACACCACGGAGACGCACGCGTTCGCGCTGCGCACGCTGTCGGAGCTGCGCCCCAAGGACCCGCGCCGCGAGGGGCTGGTGCAGTGGCTGCTGCTGGACAAGAAGCTGGGCCACTGGAAGTCCACGCGCGCCACGGCCGAGGCGCTCTACGCGCTGGTGAACTACCTGGAGGCGGAAGGGGCGCTGGGCGTCCGCGAGGAGCTGAAGGTGACGGTGGGGCAGAAGGTCGTGCCCATGGTCTTCTCGCCGGAGGTCTACACGGGCAAGAAGAACCAGGTGGTGCTCACCGGGCCGGAGGTGAAGCCCGACACGGCGACCACCGTGGTGGAGAAGACGACGCCGGGCTTCGCCTTCGCCTCCGCGACGTGGCACTTCTCCACGGAGGAGCTGCCGAAGGAGGAGCGCGGCGACTTCTTCCACGTGTCACGCCGCTACTTCGTGCGCGTGCGCGAAGGCAACCAGACGCTGCTGCGTCCCCTGGCGGAGGGCGCGAAGCTGCAGCCCGGTGACGAGGTCGAGGTGCAGCTGTCGCTGCGCACCAAACACGCGGCCGAGTACGTGCACCTGCGCGACCCGCGCGCCGCGGGCCTGGAGCCGGAGAACGCGGTGTCCCGCCACAAGTGGGACCTGGGCATCGTCTGGTACGAGGAGGTGCGGGACTCTGGGACGAACTTCTTCTTCGAGGCGCTGCCGGTGGGTGAGTACACGTTCAAGTACCGGCTGCGCGCCAACCTGGCGGGCACCTTCCGCGTGGGGCCCGCGACGGTGCAGTCCATGTACGCGCCGGAGTTCACCGCCTACTCCACGGGCACGGTGATCACCGTGGGCAAGGCCCCGTAGTCCGGAAGCGGGGCAGGGGGCCGGCGCTCCTTCGGGGGCGTCGGTCCTGCCTCTTCGCGGCGAACGGCGGCTGCGCGGGGGGCGCATCTCCCGCGCAAGCCTCTGGGGCCCGGCCCCTGCTCAGGAACGCCCGCAGCACGGTTGACGGCGTTGTCGCCGCGACGACGGGCCGGTTCGTGCCCTTCGGGGAGTCCCGCTACTCCGCGCAGGTGGCGGCGTCGTCCGTCGGGTGCAGCGTGGCGATGCCGTAGGTGCCGTTGCGCGTGCCGCACCAGATGCGCCAGTTGCCGCCCCCGATGTCCGGCGCCGAGTACACGCCGCCTTCCTTCTTCGCCCCACCCCGGGCACAGCAGTGGGCGAAGGCGCGCGTCCCGATGGCGGCGATGGAGACCGCGTCCTGCGTCGAGGAGAAGCCCCCGAGCCGCTTCACCCCGCAGGACCAGGGGGCGTTGCCCCGGAAGCGGATCAGGTACTGCTCACCGCGCAGGGCTTCCTCTCCCTTGCCGGGGCCCTGGTAGCAGAGCTTTCCCTCCGCCTCGAGCTGCGCGTAGCGCGGCAGGAAGTGCAACCCGCCAATGGGCCCGCGCTGCCAGTCATCCCCGCAGAAGATGTGGGTGAAGGCGTTGCGCGGGCCGGTGCTCACCCAGAGGCTCGTGAGCCATTCGAGGTTCGCCTGCCGCGAGCCCGCTCCCGGCCGGCCCGCCGCGGAGAGCGCCCGCTGCACGCGGGCGTCGTCATAGTGCTTCGCGAAGAAACGCTGCACGTCCGCCGCGCTCACGCTCGCATCGGGACGCGCGGGGCACAGGTCCAGCACCTCGCGGTCCAGCGCGGACAGCGCGGGGGCCTTGGCGAAGAGGGGCGCGTTCTCGCAGGTGGTCGCGCAGGCCGGTGCCCCGTCCTTGGCGGGCATCGGAGGGGGCGCGAGCGCCTGGCTCGCGGGCGCGCGGACGATGACCTCATCGCCTGGGGCTTCCAGCGCGGAGCCCTTGCCTCCCGCGAGCCCGGACTCCGTCGCCGCGATGCCCGGGGTCGTCACGTCGGACAGGGCGTCACCGCCGCGGGCCGCCTGCTGCTGCCGCGTGTTCGCGTGGTCCGCCCTCACGAGGGCGTCCGTGTCCGGGGCCTTCTGGATGGCCTCCGTGGGGGTGCCATCACACAGCACCCAGCCTTCGACCTTGGGGCCCTGGAGCTTGCACCACGCGCGCGCCGGGCCCCCCTTCTTCACGAGCGGATAGGTCACCCCCGGTTCGACGGCGAAGACGACCGTGGAGGACTCCGGCTGCTCCACGGCGTCCACGCGCTCGTCGGAGACGAAGACTCCACCCCCGGCCCAGACGGCGGGGGCCACGGAGAGGGCCAGGAAGAAGCAGGCGAGCGACCCGGGAAGGCGCATGGTGCGCCAGACTCTAACAGGAGCGCCCGGGGAGCGCTGATCCCCGGTTGCGCCCGCCGCCCGGCCGGAGAATAACGACGCCCGATATGAAACCGATGAATTTCCGAGGCCGCTGGGTGCTCATCACTGGCGCGTCGTCCGGCCTGGGGCTGGAGATGGCCCGCCTGCTCGCGAAGGAGCACGGCGCCCACATCATCACCGTGGCACGCCGGGAGGACCGGCTGCTCGCGCTCAAGGCGGAGCTGGAGGGCGCGCACGGCGTGCAGGTGCTGCCCCTCACCGCGGACCTCACGAAGCCCGGTGAGGCCGAGCGCGTGCATGCCGCCGCCGTGGAGGCGCGCGCCGTGGACGGCGTCATCCTCAACGCGGGCGTCACCTTCTTCGGCCACGTGCTGGAGCAGCCGCCCGAGTCCTTCGCCACGATGCTCGCCACCAACGTCACCAGCGTGGTGCGGATGTCCCAGCTCTTCGCGGCGGACTTCGTCAAACGCGGAGGGCAGGGGTCGCTGATGCTCGTCGCCAGCACGGCGGGCTTCGCGCCGCTGCCGTACCAGACGACCTACGCGGCGACGAAGGCGTTCGTCATCAGCTTCGGGCGGGGCATGGCCCAGGAGCTGCGCAAGGCGGGCGTGTCCATCACCGTCTTCGCGCCGGGCGGCATCGCCACGGAGATGCTGTCGCTGTCGGGCCTGGACCGGAAGTTCAAGGCGGGCGACCTGGGCATCATGTCCGCGGAGGCCTGCGCGCGCATCGCCGTGGACGCGATGGTGCACCGTCGCGAGCTGGCCGTGCCCGGGGTCCTCAACCGCTTCCTCGCCATGACGATGAAGCTGCTGCCCCACGGCTTCATGGCCCAGCGGGCCGCCGCGCTGTACGAGGGCGGGCTCCCGAAGGAGCCTCCCGTCCCCTGAAGCCGTCACGTCCCGGGGCTTCGTGAGCCCCGGGCGGAGGCTTCCCGGCTCAGGCCAGCTTCACCCGCGCCACCTTCAGCTTGCCCACCTGCACCGTGTACTCGCCGGCCCCGAGTTCCGCCTTGGGGTCGACGACCTTCTCGCCGTTCACCCGGACGCCGCCCTGGGCCATCAGCTTGCGCGCTTCCGTGGCGGAGGCGACGAGCTTCGTCTCCGGCAACAGCTTCGTCACCGGCAGCTTCTCCGCGCCCGCGAGCGACACCTCCACGAGCGGCAGCTCGTCCGTGGACAGCTCCTTCTTGGCGAAGCGCTTCTCGAAGTCCTCGGCCGCCTTGCGCCCGGCCTCCTCGCCCTGGAAGCGCGCGGCCATCTCCTGCGCGAACGCGACCTTCGCCGCCTTCGGGTGGAGGGCGCCGGACTTCGTCTGCTCCTCCATCTCCAGGACCTTCTTGAGCGGCAGCGCCGACAGCAGCTTGTAGTACCGCCACATCAGGTCGTCGGTGATGCTCATCAACTTGCCGAAGATGCTGTCCGCCGGCTCGTCGATGCCCACGTAGTTGTCCAGGCTCTTGGACATCTTGTCGCCGGTGATGACGCCGTCGACCCGCTTCGCGTCCAGGCCCTCCAGGATGGGGCCCGTCATGATGACCTGCGGCTCCAGGCCCTCGTCCTTCATGAGCTGCCGGCCCACGCCCAGGTTGAAGAGCTGGTCCGTCGCGCCCAGCTCCACGTCCGCCTTCAGCGCCACGGAGTCATGGCCCTGCAGCAGCGGGTAGAGGAACTCGTGCAGGGAGATGGAGCGGTTCTCCCGGTAGCGGGTCTTGAAGTCGTCGCGCTCCAGCATGCGCTGCACGGAGTAGCGCGAGGCCAGGCGGATCATCCCCTCGGTGCCCAGCGCGTCGAGCCACTCCGAGTTGAACTTCACCACCGTCTTGTCGGCGTCCAGCACCTTGAAGACCTGCTGCTTGTAGGTCTCCGAGTTGACCTTCACCTCGTCGCGGGTGAGGGCCGGGCGCGTCGTGTTCTTCCCGGTGGGGTCGCCGATGAGCGCCGTGAAGTCACCGATGAGGAACACCACCGTGTGCCCGAAGTCCTGGAAGCGCCGCATGCGCGTCAACAGGAGCGAGTGGCCCAGGTGGAGGTCGGGACGACTGGGGTCGAAGCCGGCCTTGATGACGAGCGGCTTGCCCTTGTCGTACGAGCGCTGGAGCTTCTTCTTGAGGTCCTCCGGCACCTGCAAATCCACGGTGCCGCGAGTGACTTCTTCGTACTGCTCTTCGGGTGTCGCCTTGCGCAGTGCGTCCGGGTTCATGGCCCCGCGGACACTACCCGAAAGGCTCCGGGCAGGGCGGGACTTCGCGTCCGCCCCGCCCGCTCACCCCAGGAGCCTGCCTGCCTCAGGTGTCGAGGAAGTCCCAGTCACGGCACAGGCCGCGCAGGGTCTGGCTCTCCGTGACGATCTGGTCCATGTCCACGTCGTCCGGGGTCGTGGGCAGCGCCTGGACGATCTGGTCGCCGAAGGCCAGCCCCACCCGGCGGCTGCGCGCGCTGGCCGCCTTGAGGGTCGCGTCGTAGTAGCCGCCCCCGCGTCCCAGCCGCTTGCCATCCGGGCTGAAGCCCAGGCCCGGCACCACGAACAGGTCGATCTGATCCACGGCGATCAGTTCGGAGGCGTTCGTGGGCTCCCGGACGCCCAGGCGTCCCGGCTCCAGTTCGCTCTCCGACTTGATGGCCCGGAAGGCCAGGATGCGCCCGTGGACGTGGGACAGCGGATAGCAGACGATCTTCTCGTCCTGCAGGGCCGCGATGAGGATGTCCCGGGTGGGCACTTCGCCCCGGATGGGGGCATAGAGCGCCACCGTACGTGCCTTCTGATAGTAGGGCGATGCCAGGAATCGAGACTGAACCTTCAGGCCCCGCTCATCGATGAGGTCGTTGGTCATCGCCTTCCGGCGCGCCGTCAGTTCCTCACGAAGCGATACCTTCTTCTCCGCCGCCCCCGCCGCCGTCTCCACCGCAGTCTCGCTCACCGCCGCCGCTCCCCAAGAAAGAGTCCCCCGCCGAGCCGTGTGTCCAGCGTCCATTGAACCCTCGTAAGTCAGGTGGGGACCGAAATCATGCCGCCGCAGGCTTCCCTCATCCCCGTGAGGGGGAGGGCTTGCACATGGCGACCGAAACGGACCCCGGAATGGACGTATCGGTTCGAATTTCTGCTGGGCATCACGAACCCCGCAGGGAACAGACCTTTACCAACGCAAATCTAGTTACAAGTGCTCAGAATCACTGGGAAATCCCAGGGCGTTCTTGGGAAAATGATAAGGATGCAGAAGCGTGCGGTCAAGCCGTCCTCGCGCGTTTACAACCAGCCCCGTGGACTTCTATGATGTCCGCGCCCCCGACATGTCGCCCCCGACTCCAACATTGGCTCTCGCGGCGGTGGCCTGCCTCGCTTCCGGATTCGCGTGGGCGGGCCCGGCCGTCAATGGTTCCTATCAAGCAGATGCCTTCGGCCCCGTGGAGTTGCGGACGACCGGCGACCAGCTCGTGGGCACCGCCCCGGCCGGTGGGGTGTGCGCGCGCCCGGAGGCCCAGCAGGTCCTGACGGGCGAGTTCCAGGGCAACGTCTTCATCGGGAAGGTCACGCTCTGCCAGACGGGCGTGGCCTGCGAGACCACCGCCAGCTATGACGTGATGCTCGTCTACAGCTTCGATGAGCGGGCGCTGGGGGGCCTGGTGAGGCTGGAAGGCGGCTGCGAGTCGGTCGCCCTGCCCAAGAGCGGGATGCTGGTGTTCCGGGCGACCGAACAGGAGGCCGCCGCGCCGCCCGTGACGGCCCAGGCCTCCGAGCGCCAGGCCCAGGTGCCGGCCCCCATTCCCGCGGTGGCGTCGGGTTCGGCCGCGCAGGTGGCGGCGCAGCGCCGGCTGGAGGCGGTGGACGTTCCGGCCGCGCTGAGGCAGGGGCAGCAGGCCCTGGCGGCGAAGAATCCCGTGAGCGCGGTCCAGCAGTTCCAGCGGGTGCTGACCCAGGAGAAGAACAACGCGTCGGCGCTGACGGGCATGGGCGTGGCCTTCTTCCTGCGCGACCAGCAGCCGGAGGCCCTCCGGTTCCTGGAGCAGGCGCGTACCACTGGCAATCAGCAGGCCCGGGCGGAGGCGTGGTTCTGGACGGCGTGCGTGAAGCGGGCGACCCAGGACTCGAAGCTGGCGCAGGAGGCGCTGCGCCGCGCGGTGAATGAGGGCTGGTCCCCACCGGAGGGCAACGCGCTGGTGGACCGGGAGCTGCAACTGCTGGCCCGGGAAGGGCAGCCGTTCGACACGCTGGTGAAGCAGGCGCGCGGTCGCAAGCGGGCCCAGGGTCGAGATCCGCAAGGAGCTGGAAGCGCCAGCCCGTGACCGCGCCGACCCCCGCGCCGAAGCCCGTGAAGATCTTCGGCAACTACGAAATCCTGTCGATGCTGGGCAAGGGCGGCATGGCCGAGGTGTACCGCGCGCGCGTGCGCTCCGGGCCCCACGAGGGGTGGACGGTGGCGCTCAAGCGGCTGCTGCCCGCGCTCACCCGGGACCCGGCGTCGGTGGACCTGTTCGCGCGCGAGGCGCACCTGTCGCGCCAACTGGACCACCCCAACATCGTGAAGGTGTTGGACGCGGGCATGCTGGAGGACGTGTCCTTCCTGGTGATGGACCTGGTGGACGGGCGCGACCTGGGCCACATCCTGCGCCGGTGCAAGGCCCGCGGCATCCCGCTGCCCGTCGACTTCGCGGTGTACCTGGCGAAGGTGTTGCTGGAGGCGCTCGCGTACGCGCACACCGCCACCGGACCGGAGGGCGAGCCGCTGGGCATCGTCCACTGCGACGTGTCCCCGTCCAACCTGTTCATCTCGCGGGTGGGGGAGATCAAGCTGGGCGACTTTGGTGTGTCGCGCGTGCTGGTGGACGGCAAGCTTCAGGGCGGTGAGGTGCTGGGCAAGCCGTACTACCTGTCCCCGGAGTCACTGCAGGGCGCGGTGACGCCGGAGGCGGACCTGTGGGCCGCGAGCGTCGTGCTCTACGAACTGCTCACGCTGGGGCGCCCCTTCACCGGCACGTCGCCTGAAGAGGTGTTCGCGGGCATCCTGTCGCGCGACTACCGGCGGCTCAGCGAGGTGCGACCGGACGTCCCCAAGGCGCTGGACGCCGTCCTGGCGCGCGCCTTCGCGGAGAACCCCGAGGACCGCTTCCCTTCCGCGGAGGAGTACGCGCAGGCCCTGGCGCCCCACTATGACGAGCGCGTGGGCACGCCCCTGGCCATCGCGGCGGTGGTGCGCGGCCTGTTCGGCACCACCGACCAGGTGCCGACGATTCCCGACTCCGCGCTCGGCCGCTCCAGCGACACCTCCGAGTAGCCGGGCGGGCAGGGCCCCGATGCGCGGGTCCCCGGACGGGAAGGGTCGCTGCGACCTTCGGTCCGGATGATGACCTTTCTTCCCACCGACATCCGGGGAGGACATCCATGGCGAACGAGCGAAAGCAGCCCCAGCCCGAACAGGACAAGCCCACGCGCGAGACGCGACCGGAGGGCGAGCGCCTTCCGCCCAAGCCCGGCGAGGCCGGCAGGGATGGCATGCCCGGCTACGGCCAGCCTGATCCAGACGTGCGCGAGCAGGGCCTGCCCGACCAGAAGTGGTAGCCGCTCCCGGGCTCCTGGGCCTGCTTCAGGCGACGCTGGAGGAGGCTTCCAGGGCGCGCACGCGCGGGACGTGCGTGCACAGGGCTTCCACCACGCGCGTCACCTCCGCGGCGGTGGTGGTGGGCCCCAGGCTGAAGCGCAGGCTGCCGCGCGCCTGGGCGGGGGACAGGCCCATCGCGCGCAGCACGTGTGACGGGGACAGCGTTCCGGACGCGCAGGCCGCGCCCGATGACGCGCAGATGCCTTCCAGGTCCAGGGCCATCAGGAGCGCTTCGCCTTCAACGCCGTCGAAGCGCAGGTTGCTGGTGTTGGGCACGCGCGGGGCCCCGGTCCCGTTCACCGTCACGCCCGGCAGTCGCGTGAGCACCTGGTGCTCGAAGCCGTCACGCAGGGCGCCGACGCGCTCCGCGACGGCGGCCTGGTCCTTCGCGGCCAGCTCCAGGGCCAGCGCCAGGGCTTCGGCGTAGGGCACGTTCTGCGTGCCTCCCCGGCGGCCACCTTCCTGGTGCCCGGGCGTCAGCGCTCGCACGTCCACGCCCTTGCGCACCACCAGCACGCCCACGCCCTGGGGGCCGCCGAACTTGTGCGCCGACAGCGAGAGCAGGTCCGCGTCCACCTCGCGCAGCGTGAGCGGCACCTTGCCCGCGGCCTGCACGGCGTCGGTGTGGAACAGGATGCCGCGCTGCCGGCACGCTCGCGCTGCCTCCGCCACCGGCTGGAGCACGCCCGTCTCGTTGTTGGCCCACATCAGCGAACACAGCGCGGTGTCCGGGGTGAGCGCCTCCAGCACGGCCTCCAGCGGCACGCGGCCGGTGGCGTCGGGCGACAGCCTCACCACCTGGGCGCCCTCGCGCTCCAGGTGGGTGAGCGCTCCCAGCAGGGCGGGGTGCTCCACCGTCGAGCCCACCACCCGGCGGCGCTCCTTCACCGGCCGGGCCGCGTACGCGCCCAGCAGCGCGAGCGCGTCCGCTTCGCTGCCGGAGGCGGTGAAGCACACCTCCTTGGGTTCGCAGCCGAGCAGCCGCGCCACCCGCGCCCGCGCCGCGTCCAGCCGGCCCCGGGCCTCACGTCCTCCGCCGTGCACGCTGGACGCGTTGCCGAAGCCGCCCTGCGTGAAGGCCCTCGCGAGCAGCGCGCCCACCTCCGCCCGCACCGGCGCGGCGGCGTTGTGGTCCCAGTAGATCACGTGTCCTGCGCGGACAGCAGCGACACCGGCCGCTCCTCGGCGACGCCGAAGGCTTCGAGGAAGCGCGCCACCAGGTCGCGCTTGAGCGCCTTGCGCTTGTTGGCGCTGCCGGAGAGCGGGAGCCGCGCGCCGGCCATGCTGCCGTGGCCGCCGGACGAGCCGCCCAGGTCCTCGCACAGCTCGCGGATGAGGCGGCCCGCGTTCATGCGCCGGTCCTTCACGCGCAGGCTGAGGAAGAGCTGGTTGCGGAACGTCCCGTACGCCAGGGACCACTTCATCCCTTCGAGGAACATCATCCGCTCGGCGACCTCCGCCACCATGTCCGGGGAGTAGACCTCCTCCAGGTCGGTGATGATGGCGGTGCCGTAGACCTTGGCCTTCTCGATGGACGTGTGGAAGAGCTGGAAGAAGCGGGCGGGCACCTCCGGGTGCTCTATCTGCCCCAGCATCGACTTGTCACAGCGGGGGAACAGCCACAGGTAGCTGTCCACGTCCGTGTCGGTCGTCTCCCGGCCCAGGTCCCGCGTGTCCGCCTTGATGCCGTAGAAGAGCGCGGTGGCGATCTCCACGGACGGCTCCAGGCGCGCGGCCCGCAGGTACTCCACCAGCATCGTGGACGTGGCGCCGAAGTCACCGCCCACGTCCGCGAAGGGCGACTGGAGGCTCTCCTCACGCAGCGGGTGGTGGTCCACCACGATGTCGGCGCGATAGCGCGCGGGCAGCGAGTGGTTGCGCACCGGCGGCTGGGTGTCCACCAGACCGAACAGGTCGTACTCGGAGAGGTCCAACTGGGAGACGTGCGACACCGGCAGCCGCAGCACCCGCACGAAGGCGATGTTCTCCGCCCGGCCGATGATGCCGCCGTAGCCCACGTGGGCCTCCACGCCGGCCTTGCGCTCCAGCAGGTACGCGAGCGACACGGCGGCGGCCATGGAATCGGGGTCCGGGTTGTCGTGCGTCAGGATGAGCGCCCGGCGGTGGCCCTTGGCCACGCGCAGCAGGCGGCCCAGCTTTTCGACGGCCGGAAGGTTCGCCAGACGGGCTGGCGGAGGCTCCGTAAGCTCGCTGCCGGCGGGAAGCTGGGAGCGGCGGCTTTGGAGAGAAGGGGTCACGGGCATGAGGGCTCTTCTTTTACTTCCTCCGGCACAGGGATTCGAGAAGTCGGATGTTCTCCCCATAACGTTCCGGAAAGGGTGTTTCCAACACCCCAATGGTGTCGACGAAGCGCGGATCCTTCATGAGGCAGCGAAAGGCCGTCAGGCCGATTGTCCCCTTGCCTGGTTCCTCATGACGGTCCACCCGGCAACCCAGGGGCTTCTTGCAGTCGTTCAGGTGGAAGGCCGCCACGCGGGACAGGCTCACGCGCCGGTCACATTCCGCCATCACGGCCTCATAGCCCCTTTTCGTGGACAGGTCATACCCCGCCGCGAAGAGGTGACAGGTGTCCAGACACACCGACAGGCGGCCCTCCTCCTTGACGCGACCGAGGATGTCCTCCAGGTGTTCGAAGCGCCACCCCAGCGCGTGGCCCTGGCCCGCCGTCACCTCCAGGCAGATGCGCGCCTGGAAGCCCGGGCACCGGCGGTGCACTTCGTCCAGCCCGTGCGCGACGCGCTCCAGGCCGCGGGCGGTGTCGGGGTGTGAGCCGGGGTGGAGGATGAGCAGCGGGATGCCCAGCCGCTCGCAGCGGGAGAGCTCCTCGGTGACGCAGGCCAGGGACTTCTCCCGGGCCTCGGGCACCTCGCCGGCCAGGTTCACCAGGTAGCTGCCGTGGGCGATGACGGGGAGGCCCGCGCGACGGGCCTCGGCGCGGAAGGCCCGCGCCTCGTCCTCCGTCAGCGCGGGGGCGCTCCAGCCCCGCGCGTTCTTCGTGAAGATCTGCAGGGCCTTCGCGCCATGGGCTTCGGCGCGCTGGAAGGCCTGGCTCACGCCTCCGGCGATGGATTCGTGAGCCCCGATTCGCACGGCGGCTACTCGACGGTCTTGTACTTGCGGCCCAGGTCGCGGAAGTACTTCACGCCGTTGTCGAGCGAGTTCTCCATCGCGTCCATCAACACCGTGCGGAAGACGGCCACGGGTCCCCGGAAGGACTCGTAGTAGCGCTGCCGATCAATGGAGTGGATGACGGCGGGCATGTAGCCGTTGCGCAGCAGGATGAGGTTGCTGCACATGCGCCCCACCTTCCCGCTGTGCTCGGTGAAGGGGAAGATCTGCAGGAACTCATGCTGCACCACCGCCGCCTGCTTGATGGGGTGGAACTCGCGGAACTCCGCGCTGGCGGTGTGGTCCACGAGCTTCTCCAGCCGGGCCTGGATCTTCGCCGGCTGGGTGATGTCGTGGAAGTAGGTGCGGTGCAGGGGCATGTCCTTGCGCAGCCCCGCGCGGTCGCGCTCCTTGGCCAGCTCCTTCTCCGTGCGCTCGCGCCGCTCCATGCGCGCGCGCTCGGCGAGCGCCTCCGGCGTGTTGCCGAGGAAGAGGTCGTGCATCCGCTTGATGGTGGTGAGCGTCAGCGCGGACTGCTTCTTCGCGCCCTGCGCCTCCTCGCGGATGTAGTCCGCGACCGCCTTGTGGTTGCGGATCTCCAGGACGACCGGAATCATGGACGCCTCGGCGGCGGTGCGTGCCGGGAAGAGCGCGGCCATCAACTCCTGGTGCGTGTACACGACGCCTTCGAGCGCGGCGTCGTGGTAGATCCACGACATCTCGAACCGGTCGAGGAACTCGCGTGCTGGCTGCTTGTCCTTGTAGATGTCGAGGTACTCGCGCAGCTGCTCGTTCTTCTCGTCGATGTCTTGATAGCGTTCCTTCACGGACTGCGGCTCCTTCTCGCCCCGGCCCGCCCCGGGCGCTTTTCTCAGAGGCTGCGCCAGGCGGGTACAACGGCACGCGGATTCTAGAAATTCCGCGCGGTTGGAACAATTAAAACCTGACTACAGGTTCACCAGGAACACTTCGCACGCCTGGTCCAGCAGGTCCTTGGAGAGCGCGGGCGGAATCTGCCGGTACCGGGCCGCGTCCCGGATGAGCGATACCAGGTCCCGGGGGTGGCACGAGCGCATCTCCATGCTGCGCGGCTTGTAGTAGTGCTCCACGAGGTAGGTGATGGCCTGGTCCACGTAGGGGATGCCCGCCGCCTCGCACACCCGGCGGAAGATCTCCCGGTAGGACTCTTCATCCGGATTGCCTACTTCAATCTTGTACTTGATGCGGCGCAGGAACGCCTCATCCACCAGCTCCTTGGGGTCCAGGTTGGTGGAGAACACCAGGAGCTGATCAAACGGGATTTCGAACTTCTTGCCCGTGTGGAGGGTGAGGAAGTCCACCCGCTTCTCCAGGGGGACGATCCACCGGTTGAGCAGGTCCGTGGGGTGGACCTTCTGGCGGCCGAAGTCGTCGATGAGGAGCATGCCGCCGTTGGCCTTCACCTGGAATGGGGCCTCGTAGAAGCGGGTGCTCTCCGAATAGATGAGATCCAGCGTCTCCAGCGTCAGCTCGCCGCCCACCACCACGGCGGGGCGGCGGCAGAGCAGCCACCGCTTGTCCATTTCGAAGGTCTGCCGGCGGCCGCCGCCCGCGGCCGAGCCGATTTCGAGCGAGACGGGGGTGTGAATGATGCGGTCGTAGACCTTGATGATCTGATTGTCGATTTCGAGGCAGTGCGGGACGTACACCTCGCCGCCGAACATGTGGGAGATGGCCTCCGCGAGGCTCGTCTTGCCGTTGCCGGGCGGGCCGTAGAGGAAGAGCGAGCGGCCGGAGTTCACGGCCGGGCCCAGCTTGTCCATCAGCTCCGCGGACACGGTGAGGTGGCCCAGGGCCATCACCAGGTCCTCCTGGCTGACGACGGGCGTCTCCTCCGTCTGGCTGGTGATGAGCGCGTTGTACTGCTCGATGGGGACGGGGGCCGCGCCCACGTAGGTGGAGCGGGTGAGGGCGTCGCGGGCGTACTCGCGGCCCTTCTCCGTGAGGGCGAACTCCACGGACGCGCGGCCAAAGCCCTTGCCGCCGCGCAGGTCCACGAGCTTCTCCTGCGCGAGGAAGTCCACCACGTGCTCGACGACGCCCGACCAGGGCAGGCACATGCTCTCCGCGATGCCCATGCCCGTGCCGGTGCCGGCGTAGTAGAGGAATTTCAGGCCCAGGTCGGCCAGCAGGCCAATCTTGAGGCCGGTGTCCTCCAGCGACTTCGGCTCCGACGGAGCGATGTCGAGGACGGACGGGTTCTCGAGCTTGAACGGATTGTCTTCGTACGCGTACCCGGCGGGAGGCATCGGGTAGGGGTTCTACCCGATTCCCCCGCCCGCCGGGACGTCACGTCAGGCGACTGTTCTCAAACGTAGGTCAGCCAGTCCGCATAGCGGTCGTCCTGGCCCCGGACGATCTTGAAGTAGGACTCCTGGACGAAGGTGCCGATGGGGCCGGGCTTGCCCTCGCCCACCTGTCGGTTGTCCACCTCTCGCACGGGGGTGATCTCCGCGGCGGTGCCGGTGAAGAAGATCTCGTTGCAGATGTAGAGCGCGTCGCGGGTGAACGTCACCTCGTCCACCGTGCGGCCGCTGTCGCGCAGCAGCCTCAGCACGGTGTCGCGGGTGATGCCGTCGAGGATGGGCGAGGAGAGGGGCGGGGTCTTGATGACGCCCTTCTTGTTCACCATGAAGATGTTCTCGCCGGACGCCTCCGCGACGAAGCCGCTGATGTCCAGGAGGATGGCCTCGTCGTAGCCGGCGAGCACCGCCTCGCGCTTGGCCATGATGGAGTTGACGTACTGGCCGGTGATCTTGCCGCGCACCATGTTCACGTTCACGTGCATGCGCGTGAAGGAGCTGACCTTGGCGCGGATGCCCTCGCGGATGCCCTTGTCGCCCAGGTAGGAGCCCCACTCCCAGGCCGTGACGGCCACGCGGGTGGGGTTCACCGCGCCCAGGCCCATGGCGCCATCGCCCATGAAGGCCACCGGGCGCAGGTAGGCGCCGTTGGCGAACAGGTGCTTCTGCTTGCGCAGAAGATCCAGCGTGGCCTCCACCAGCTCATCCTCGGTGTAGGGGATGTTCAGCATGATGATGTGCGCGGAGTCCAGCAGTCGCCGGATGTGTTCGCGCAGCCGGAAGACGGCGAGCCGGCCGTCATGGGTCTTGTAGGCGCGGATGCCCTCGAAGACGCCCAGGCCATAGTGGAGGGCGTGCGTCATCACGTGCACGCCGCCCTCGTCCCATTTCACCAGCTTCCCATCGAGCCAGATGTGTTCGGCGCGCAGTACGGAGGATGAGGTCGAGCTCATCGGGAAGTTCCTCGTCGGGCTAGGGGTGGGACCTCTTGGGGCCATGGGATTCAGGCCACCTCAAGCCTTGTATCCAGGCCCACCGGGGAGGCAAAGCGCGAAACGCCAGGGGGGCGCCAGAACGGCCCCCCCGGTGCCTGAGCGTCCAAGTCGCCCGACCGTCCAAGTCGCCCTGCGTCAGGCCTGGGCGATCTGCGGCAGGTGGGCGCGGGCCTTTTCGATGTCGCCCTCGTACTTGAGCACGAGGTTGAGCGTGGCGGCGACGACGTCCGACGTGAGCGCTTCGGCGTTGAGCAGGGTCAGGCTCTGCGCCCAGTCCAGCGTCTCGCTGATGGACGGGGCCTTCTTCAGGTCCAGGGCGCGGATGGCGGCCACGGCTTCCACCACCTGCTCGGCCAGCACCTGGGGGACCTCCGGCAGGCGCGAGCGGACGATGCGCAGCTCGCGCTCGCGGTCCGGGAAGTCGATGTGCAGGTGCAGGCAGCGGCGCTTGAGCGCGTCCGACAGCTCCCGGGCGTTGTTGCTGGTGAGGATGACGCGCGGGATGTGCTTCGCCTTGATGGTGCCCAGCTCCGGCACCGTGACGGCGTTGTCAGAGAGCACCTCCAGCAGGAAGGCCTCGAACTCCGGATCCGCCTTGTCGATTTCGTCCACCAGCAGCAGCGACGGCTTCTCCGACAGCTGGGCCTGGAGGATGGGGCGGGGCAGCAGGAAGCGCTCGGAGAAGAACACCGCGTCGCCGGACGCGAGCCGGTCCGCGGCCTCCGCCAGCGTCTTCGTGCCCTGCGTCATCTCCCCAATCTTGTCCTTGAGCAGCTGGGTGTAGAGCAGCTGCTTGGCGTACTCCCATTCATAGAGGGCCTTCGCCTCGTCCAGGCCCTCGTAGCACTGCAGGCGGATGAAGCCCCGGTCCAGCGCCAGGGCCAGGGCGCGCGCCAGCTCCGTCTTGCCCACGCCCGCGGGGCCCTCCACCAGGATGGGCTTGTTCATCCGGTCCGCCAGGAACACCGCCGTGGCGATTTCAGGGGACGACAGGTAGCCCACCGCCTCCAGGCGACGCGCCGCGTCTTCCACGCTGGCGAAGGACGGAATCGGGGGAGTCAGTTGAGGGGGGCTCACACCCGTCAACTTAACCGACGGTCCCCGGGCAACTGCGGCAAAAATGCCAGGGTTGTGGGGGCGCCGTCCGCACCCTTGAGGGCCGTTGGGGCCGCAACCCCGCGTAATCAGAGTGCGTAAATATTTTCGCACCCTGGGCACGCACCGTGCATCTCAGTGGCGAATCTCAGGACACGAACGAGGTCGCGGGTCATGTGGGCGTGGTTGAAACTGGCGATGGCGGTGGTGGTGGTGGTGATGCCGGGCGGCATCCCCCTGGTGATGGCGTACATCGCGACGCGGACGTTGGCGGAGCGCTGGCGGATGGCCCAGGCGCAGGCCCGGGAAGCGGGACGGCCGGTGTCGGTGCGGGACGTGGTGGGCTCCCTGCACTTCCGTGACCTGCTGCGCGAGGCCCGGGCGGTGACGGCCCTGTAGCGTCCCCCCGGCGGCCGTCGCGCCGGGCCGTTGCCCTGAAGACCTGAGATGACGCACGAAGGGCCCGGCACTCCGAAAGAGTGCGCGGGCCCTCGTCATTTCCAGGGGCTGGGGGCGGCTACTTGTCGAGCTCGTCGACGAGCGCCGTCCAGTCGTCCTCGCCCTCGGGGGCGGTGGGCAGCTGCATCACCATGGTGCGCTCCGGAGCCTCGTCGTCCTCCGCCAGGGCCTGGGCGGGCGCGGCGGCGGGCTTCTTCGCGGCCTGCTTGGCGGCGGCCTTCGCCGGGGGCTTGGCGGCGGCGGGGATGACGGGGTTCGCCTGGGCCGTCACGGCCAGGTGTTCGTCCTCGGAGGGCTTCTTGACGGGGGCGGCGGCGGCCGGGGCAGGGGACTTGCTCTTGTAGCGGGCCAGCTCCAGCTCGGCGACCTTGAGCGCCTTGCTCTTCTCCTGCACGGACGTCTGGAGGCGGGCGACCTCCTGGGCCTTGATGGCCTCGCGGCGCTCCAGCTCCGCCTTCTGCTTGGCGTTGAGGTCGTCCAGCTCCTTGAGCTGGCGCGCCTCCAGGTCCTTGCGCTCCTTCTGCGCGGTGGCGAGACGGGCGGCGGACTCGTTGGCCTTGGCTTCGGCGGCGGTGACGCGGGCGGTGAGCTCCTTCTCCGCGCGGCTCCGGGCGCTCGTGGCGTTCTCCAGCGCCAGCTCCAGGTCCTGGGCCTTCTTGGTGCGGGCCTGGAGCTGGGCCTGGGCGTCCTTGAGCTTCGCGTCCGTGTCGGCCGCGGCCTTCTGGGCGTCCTGGCCGAGCTGCGCGATGGTCTGCTCCGCCTTCGCGAGCCTCGCGGCCAGCTCGTCGGCCTGCTTCTTCGCGGCGGCCTGGGCCTGCTGGGCCTGCTGCGCCTGGGCTTGAGCCTGGGCCTGGGCCTGCTGGAGCTGACCGGCGAGCCCGTCGCGCTCGCTGGCGAGCTTCTGCTGGGACTGGCCGGCCTGCTGGAGCTGGGCGTCCCGGTCGGCGATGGCCTTGCGCGCCCCGTCCAGGTCCGCGCTCACGGCGTTGAGCTGCTGGCCCAGCGCGTCCGCCTGCTTCTTCGCTTCGGCGGCCTGGGTCTGCAGCTGGCCTTCGAGCGCCTTCACCTGGTCGGTGCGGGTGGCGACCTCGCGGTTGAGCACCTCCGCCTGACGCATCTTCTCCTGCGTCACGTGGGTGAGCTTGCGCAGCGTGTCCGACAGCTCCTTGCCCTTGGTGTCGACCTCGTTCTGGAGCAGCTCTTCGCGACGCTGGGACTCGTGCGTGAGCGTCTGGAGGCGGTCGTCCAGGTCGTGCCGCGCGTCCTCGGTCTGCGCGAGCGTGGAGGACAGCTGCGTGACCTCCGCCACGCGGGCGCCCAGCTCGTGCTTGGTGACGATGAGCTGTTCGGCCAGCTCCTCGCCGTTCGCCTGCGAGTCCGCGAGCTGACGCTCCAGCTCCGCCTGGGTGGCGGCGGCCTGCTGGCGCGTCTGCGCGTGGGCGTGCTCCTCCTTCGCCAGGGTGTCGCGCGTGTCGGTGAGCTGGCCCTGGGTGTCCGCCAGCTGCTGCGACGTGGCGTTCAGCTCCTGCGTCAGCCCGTCGCGCTCGCCGGTGAGGGCGGCGATCTGCGCGGAGGTCTCCTGCGCGAGCGTCGCGTGCGCGCCGCGCTCGGCCTCATACAGGCCCTGCGTCTCGGACAGGTCCGCGCGCAGCTGGCCAATCTGGCCGGTGAGGTCCTGCTCCAGCGAATCCTTGGCCTCGCCGAGCGCCTGCAGCTCCGCGATGCGCGTGTCGCGCTCCTGCGTGGTGCGGGCGAGGAGACCGTTGGTCTCCTGGAGGATGTCGCGCGTTTCGTTCAGCTCCGCGTCCAGCTCGTCGCGGTGCGTGGTCGTCTTGGCCAGCTCCGCGCGCGTCGACTCCAGGGTCTCCTGGGTCTGCGTGAGCGTCTGGCTGGTGGCCTCCAGCTCGCCGCGCGTCTCCGCGAGCGTGCCCTCGGTGCTGGAGAGCGTGCCCTGCGTGTCCGCGAGGGTCGCTTCCGTGCGCGCCAGCGTGCCCTGCGTGTCCGCGAGGGTCGCTTCCGTGCGCGCCAGGGTCTGGCTGGTGGCCTCCAGTTCGCCCTGGGTGGAGGCGAGCGTCTCCTCCGTCTGGGCAAGCCGGGTCTGCGTGTCGGACAGGGTCTGGCTGGTGGCCTCCAGCTCGCCGCGCGTCTCCGCGAGCGTTCCTTCGGTGCTGGCCAGCGTGGCCTGCGTGTCGGACAGGGTCTGGCTGGTGGCCTCCAGCTCGCCGCGCGTGGTGGAGAGCGTCTCCTCCGTCTGCGCGAGCCGGGACTGGGTGTCCGTCAGCGTCTGGCTGGTGGCCTCCAGCTCGCCGCGCGTCTCCGCGAGCGTGCCTTCGGTGCTGGAGAGCGTGCCCTGCGTGTCCGCGAGGGTGGCCTCCGTGCGCGCCAGCGTGTCCTGCGTCTTCGCGAGGGTGTCCTCGGTGGTCGCCAGCGTCTGGCTGGTGGCCTCCAGCTCGCCGCGGGTGGAGGCGAGGGTCTCCTCGGTCTGCGTCAGGCGCGTCTGCGTCTCGGAGAGCTGCTGGCTGGTGGCCTCCAGCTCACCGCGCGTCTCCGCGAGCGTGCCCTCCGTGGTGGAGAGCGTCGTCTGCGTCTCGGAGAGCTGCTGGCTGGTGGCCTCCAGCTCGCCGCGCGTCTCCGCGAGGGTGGCTTCGGTGCTGGAGAGGGTGGCCTGCGTCTCCGTGAGCTGCTGGCTCGTCGCCTCCAGGTTCCCGGTCAGCTCGGAGATGCGCGAGTCACGCTCGGCCACGTCCGACTGCAGGCCCTCGATGCTGCTGTCGCGCTGGGCGACGGTGTCTTCCAGCGACGCGACGCGCGCGGAGAGCTGTTCGCCCTGCTGCTGGGCGGCGTCCAGCTGCTCGCTGAGCGCCTGGATCTGGCCCTTGAGGTCCGCCTCCAGGGCGTCCTTCGCCGCGCGCAGGTCCTCCAGTTGGCTGGTGAGGTCCTGCTCCAGCGCGTCCTTGGCCTGCTGGAGCGCCTGGAGTTCGGCGGTCAGCTCCGACTCGCGGTCCTCCAGGTGCGTCTTGACGGCTTCGACTTCGCCTTCCAGCTCACCGATGCGCTCGCGGTGCTGCTGGATGGTGGCGTTGAGCTCCGCCTCGCTGTTCTCGTTGCGGGCGATGGTCTCCTGGAGCTCGCGGTCCAGCGAGGCGAGCTTCGCGTCGCGCTCCTCCACGCGCTGGGTGAGGTCCGCTTCCTGGGCGTCCTTGTCCAGCCGCAGCTGGTCGCGCTCGCCGGTGACGCGCGCGATGTCGGACTCCAGGTCCGCCACCTGCTGCGTGAGGCGCTGCTCCAGCGCGGCGCGCTCGGCGTTGAGGCGTTCAATCTCCGCGTCGGAGCGGCTGGCGTGCTCCTCGGCGGTGGTGGACCGGGCCTCCAGGCCGCGCACGGTGGCGTCGCGCTCCTGCTCGGTCTGGGTCAGCCGCTCCTGGAGGGCCTGGATCTCACCGTCCAGCTCGGCGTAGCGCTGGTCGCGCTCGCTGACGGTGCGGCCCAGCTCCGCCTCGAACTGGTCGCCGCGCTCGCGCAACTGGAGGATGTCCGCCTCGTTGGCGCGGACGGTGTCCTGGAGCTTCTGCTCCTTGACCTCGAACTCCAGCGTGACGACGCCGAGGTGCTTCTCCAGCTTGTCGAACTCGTTGCGCCAGCCTTCCAGGTCGGCGCCACGGCGCGACAGCTCCTCGTCGCGGAGGTTGACCTCCTTGCGCAGGACGTTGATGTCCTTTTCCTTGGAGGCGACGACCTCGATGAGGTCCTTCTCCGAGGAGAACTTCTGCAGGAGCAGGTCGTCCACGGTGGCGCCGTGCTCGCGCTCCTTCTGGACGATGGACTGCTGGGCGTCGTTGAAGCGCCTGAGCAGGTCATCCACCTGCATCTTCAGGCCCTGCAGCTCCACGTCCTTCTCATGGAGCCGGTCCTCGACGGAGAGCAGCTCCCGCTCGCGGACGCTCCAGATTTCGGACAGGCGCGCGAGCTGCGCTTCGCGTGTCTTCAGCTCGTCCCGGAGGATTTGAATCTTCCCCTCGGGCGTGCCCATCAGCTCACGGCGCGGGGGCGGGCGCTTCAACTGGCGCGACTCCGCCAGCAGCTCCGCCTTGCGGTCCGCGATGGAGGAGAAGGCGCGGTCCATGAAGGACTTGTCCTCGTCCGTCATGGCGCTGCGGCGCTCGCGCTTGGGCAGCTTGGGCGGGGCGCCGGTGCGCACGCCGGGCATGGGCGGCGGGGCCTCGCGCGGGGCGCCGGAGAGGGCGGCGTCCAGGTCCGCGTCCGTCTCGTCGGTGCCGGGCGGGACGATGCCCGCGCTCATCGAGGCGAGCTCCCCCATCTCGAAGGGGATGACGAGGTAGCCGTCCGCGGCGGCGGGCGTCTCACGGTGTTTGTTGAGACCCTCCACTCCCGAGTCGGAGGACAGCAGCAGGACCTTGAGGTTCTGGCCCCACTTGCCCTTCTTGATCTGACCACAGAGGGCGAAGCCGGACTGGTCCGGCAGCTCCGCGCGCACGACGACCAGGTCGGGTCGGCGTTTCTCCAGCTCCCGCTGCGCATCGGACGCAGTGGTAGCCATGGCCGTGTTGTAGCCCGCGCTCTTGAGCACGGAGGCCATGCTGAGTGCGAAGTCGTTCTGGCTTTCGACGATGAGGACGCGACGCTCCATGAAGCCCTTCACCCAGCAAAAAGTGCAGTGAAAACCGCCACATCCTATCGGGCGGGCGCAAGGCTTGGGAAGTTTCCGAGCAGTGCTCGGTCGCCTGCCTCACGAGTTCTTGTTGCGAACCGCACCCTGTCCAACAGGGGGGACCGTCCCCGGGGGGGCGGCGCTCTCCGGATCCCTGCCGGGGAAGTTGGTGGGCGGGGTGTGACGGGCGAACTGGGCGCCCTCGGGGGGACAATACCCGTGCGCCAACTGGGCGAACCACGGGTTGAGGGTGGAGCCGGGCGGCGCCGGTGGGGGCTCCGGCGGCTCCTCCTTCACGGGCGCGTCCTCCGCGTCCTCCAGGGCGAGCGAGTCCGCGTCGTGGACCTCGTCGCTGCTGATCTCCTCCGGCTCGTCCAGCGCCGCGCTGGCGTTGGAGGGGGTGTGGCTGCCCTCGTCGTCCAGGGATTCGGCCTCATCGGCGGCGATCTCCTCCGGCTCGTCGTCCGGGGCGGAGGGCGAGGAGGGCCTCAGCATGGGCGGCGTCGAGCGGGCCTGTGCCTCCTGGGACCCGGACGGCACCAGCCGGGGCGGCGGACCCTGACGGGGCACGGGCGGCGGTGACACGGCGCGGGGCGGCAGCTGCGGGGGCCGTTCCGCGTCCGCCGTGAGGCCACCGCCGCGGATGGGCGGCTTGTCCGCGTCTGACACGAGGCCACCGCCGCGGATGGGCGGCTTGTCCGCTTCCAGGAGCACGGGCGGGCGGGAGGGAGCGGGACGGCCTGGATCAGCGAAGAGGCCGCCACGGATGGGCGGTTTTTCCGCGTCGGCCATGGAAGGAAGGGGAGGGGTGCGGGGAGGTTCGACGGCGGAGGGGGCGTCCGGTTCGGCGTTGGCGCCCGGGCGCGAGGACTGGGCGCGCCCGGCGTTCGTGCTCCGCCCCGCGTTCATCAGGGAGCGCATGGGCACGATGGGCGTGGGCGCTGGCGGCTCCGAGAAGTCCTCCACCAGCACCGAGGCCCGGCGGACGATGGGCGTTGGCGCGGGAGACTCTTCCTCCCGCATGACGCCGGAGCGGCGGACGATGGGCGTGGGCGCCCGCTCCGCGTCGTCGGACGCGGGCGACGTGGGCCGGCGCACGATGGGGGTGGCCGCGGGCGCTTCGTCCTCCGACGGGGCGGGCCGGCGGACGATGGGGGTGGGGGCCGGCGCTTCGCCCTCATCCTCCAAGCTCGAGCGGCGCACGATGGGCGTCGGTCCGGAGTGGGCCGCGTCCTCGCCCTGCCCACGCGGGGCGGTGTCGGCGGAGGCGGCGTCCCGGGAGGCGGCCTCCGGCTCCGCGTCCCGCGAGGAGAGGGCCCGGGCGGAGTAGCTCGTCAGCAGCTCGGTCGGCGCGCCCGGCTCACCCCGGCGTCCTCCCAGGGGCTCCGGTTCCGCCTTCACCGGGTGGGCGGTCCGGGCGGTGTCGCCCCCGCTGTCGGCCGACGGGGCTTCGCTCCGCGCGGGCTCCCGGGAGGGCTCCGCCGTGGGACCGCGCTCCCGCAGCGGCAGGCCCAGCACCATGGGGACCTCGTCGGGCCGCATGTCGGGTTCGGTCTTCACCAGCCGCGTGTCCATCCCCTCGTCCAGGGCCATGCCCATCACCAGGGGCAGGTCCTCGGCGGCGTCCTTGTTCGCCACCGGCTCCGGGGCGGCCTCTTCCGGCGCGGCGGCGGGCGCGGCGGGCTTCGCGGGGGCCTTGGGGACGGGCGCGGGCTTCGGCGCCTCCGGCATGCCCAGGTTCGCGAGGCGGTTGGTGGGCGTGCCCGTCATCGTGACGTCGGGCGGCTCGTTGGCGGTGCCCACGGGCAGGTGGACGCGGTTCTTCAGGAGCGAATCATAGAGGTCCAGCAACTGGCCCCGGATGAGCCCCGCGTCCAGGACCTTCTCCGCGTACTCGCGGCCGGCGCGTCCCAGCGCCACGCGGCGGGGCACGTCGCGCGCCAGCTCCACGATGCGCTCGGAGAGCGCGCGGGCGTCCCCGGGCGGGAAGAAGACGGCCGCGTCCTGCGGGATGAGCTCCCGGGTGACGGGCAGGTCCGCGGCGATCACCGGCCGGCCGGAGGCCATGTACTCGGACACCTTGGCCAGCGGCCCGCCCTGGGTCCGGTTGCGCTCCGAGTCGTCGAGGGGCAGCACGCCCACGTCCGCCAGGGCCAGGACCTTGAAGAGGTCGTCGTGGACCACGGGTGGCTGGAAGTCGACCTTGTCCTTGAGTCCCAGGTCCTTGACCAGGTCATCCAGGTGGGGCTTCCAGTC